>NZ_JAARML010000002.1:1200000-1800000 GCF_011759375.1 Paraflavitalea devenefica
GGAGCAGGGTATCACCGATGACCGGCATGGCATGATCATCATCAGGAACGAAGGTATTCTCGATACGCTGAAAAATGGGCGCAAAGCCGGTTAATCACCAGCATTAAAAAAGTACAACAACCATGAGCTTTAGTATAGATGCGCAAACACTGGAAGAGCTGAACCTGTTGGGCAAATTCAGACAGGGATCGGTATACAGCCTGTTCAACCAGGTAAAAACGCGGGGCGGTGAGCAGTTACTCGACAGTATGTTCCGTACACCGCTGGACAATGCCGCTGCCATCAATGAGCGTAGCAGCACCTTGCAATTCTTTCAGCAGGCGCAGCTCGTTTTCCCTTTCGATGCACAGGAGATCAGCGCCATGCGGGAATACCTCGATGCAGGAACAGGCAACAATGTACTGGTTACTTTGTCTGGCACGGTGATTAAGAAAGTGCTGGCCGGCTTAACCCGCGATGAGCGGTACCGGAAAATGATACAGGGCCTGCAGGCAACCATCGTTACCCTGAGCAAATGTTATGCTTTGCTGGAAATGATCCAATTTCCTGCGGGTGCCTATAGGACCCGTATAGAGGCCGTCAGGAAATTATTGTCCGATAAGCAACTGGAGAAGTTGCGCAACATAGACATCTATACAGCGCTGCCGGTAAAAGACATCGCTTTTTACGAACACATACTGAAAGGAAAGCTCCAGGAGGATATGGAACGTATTTTATCCTTCATTTACGAACTGGATGTATATATCGCCGTGAGTGATGTGGCAGGTGCCCGGGGGTTCATGTACGCACAGGCATTCCCGCCGGAGAAAAATATCCTGCAGGCCAGGGGACTTTATCATCCCGGTATAAAAAACGCTGTGGGTAATGACCTGTCACTGCATCAACAGCGAAATGTGATGTTCTTAACAGGGGCCAATATGGCGGGTAAGTCTACCTGGATGAAATCGGTAGGTATCGCCCTCTACCTGGCGCATATGGGATTCCCGGTGGCGGCTGCAAGCATGGATTTTTCAGTCCGGGAAGGGCTGTACTCTTCTATCAACGTAGCGGATAACATCAGCCTCGGCTACAGTCATTTTTATGCAGAAGTGATAAGGGTAAAGCAGGCGGCAGAAGCTACCAGCAGTGGTAAAAGATTACTATTGATGTTCGACGAGTTATTCAAGGGCACCAACGTAAAAGATGCTTATGATGGTACGCTGGCGGTAACGGAGGCATTTGCCGAATACAGGGAATGTTTGTTCATCGTATCCACACATATTATTGAAGTAGGGGAGGTGTTGAAGGGCCATAGCAATATTCACTGCGTGTACATGCCTACAGTGATGGAAGGCGCGCATCCCCGTTATACCTACAAGCTGCAGGAGGGTATTACGGAAGACCGCCAGGGCATGATGATCATACGCAATGAGGGAATACTGGAGCTGATAGGGGAATAGAAGCTATCGTACTACCACATCCACCTTATCAATCCATATCGTTTTCCTGTCGGCAGTGGCGTTGAAATGATCCAGGATAAAAGCCTTATTATACTGCACTTTCCCTTTGAAAGCTTCTTTGCCATTCACCCGAACGATCACCGGGCGGGTGATATCAACCATATCAGGGGAAATGCGAATGCGTAGGCTTTTTACCTGTGATGTTTCCAGGCTAAAAATATTGTTGGCATACTGTGCTTTTACAGCGCCTGAGCGGCGGGGAAAACTAAAAGCATACGCCAGTGTATCCAGCGTGATCAGACTGTCCTTGTCATTATAATTTTTCCATTCGTGAATCGTGAAGTTCAAGGAATCGTGCCAGGGTGCACGATGGCCTGTCGTGTCCAGTCCGGTTATCTGCAACCAGTCGCAGGTGCCATAGCGTGTATCATCGCATTCCCAGTACAGTTCGGTAGCCAACGGATTGCGTTGCGTGGTGGTTACGCGGTGGAAGATGGTTTTATACGCCCCTTCGGAGGTATCAAATGCCGGGAACCAATGCGGGAAACCATTAAAGCGGTAGTCTTGGTAATCGGCGCCGATCCTGCGCATCAGGGCGCTGAGCGTATCATTGGCCGCAGGTGGAAAATAATAATCTTCATCGGTGGAAACATTCATGAACGAGCGGTTCAGGATATTCCGGATAAACGTACCACCGGTAAACACCTTGGGTTTGGTATTGAAACCAAAAAAGCCGGCAAAGGGTGCAGGTTGCTTCAGGAGATAGGCAAAAGAACCGGAAGCGCCATTGGAATGACCGCTGATGAATATACGGTTATCGTCAACATTGAAAAGCTGTTTTACCCGGCGCAGGATTTCCGGCACCATGAAGAAACCGCTATCGGGGGTCATCCAGTTGTACCGGCGGTTGCCATTGGGGTACACCATGATCACGTTATTGGCCGTAGCATATTGGGTATAAAAACGGTTCCAGCCTTCGCCCCAACTGGCATCGGTATAATCCGGAAAGCTGGTAGTGTTTCTGACGCCACCATGTAGGAAGAACAGCAATGGATAAGATTGCTTCGGATTATAATGAAGAGGCAGATATACCAGGTAAGGTGTGGTTACAGAATCATGCAGCGGCAGGCTCATGGACACGGCCTGCTTGCCGATAGCCGGGAACTGATTATAGGCGCGTATCTTTTGATAGATGGCCTGGCCATTGTCAGTAGCATTGATCGGTATACGCTTGTCCATGGCTTGTTTTTCCAGGCCTTGCTGATACTGCAACAGGGCGCGGATAAAAGCTGTCTTATTATGGGTTGCTTTTTGTAGCAGTTGCTTCCATCGTTCGTCATGGACCAGGTTGGCAAACTCATTATTGGCATACCTGCCGAGCACAATGCCCCATTCCTGTTTGTCAACGGCTTGTTCAAGGTAGTTGAAAGCCGCCTCTTTTTTCTCCAGCACACCGGCCAGGTAGCCTGCTTTGTACAAGGAAACACCATCTTTTTCGCGGGGAAACCGGGAGAAGGCCTTTTCATACAAGTCGAGGGCTTTTTGTTGCATAGCCTGCCTGGTGGCGCTGTCGGTGGCCTGCCGCATGATCGTCCAGGCGCTGTCTGTAAGCTGCTGGTAGGATTGTCCCTGGACATATACGGTGAAAAGCAGGCAGATAAAAGGCAATAGACTTTTCATGGTGCTTCATTCCGGCTTTTATAAGCCGGCTACACCGCAAAGAAAGGAGGGAGGCAACAGAAAAAATTGTACTAATCGGACAGCCTCTATGCTTGTCACCCAAACAGCCTTCTTACGTACTCGCATTGCCGACTGCCGATTGCCGCTCACTCCACCGTCAGCGTCTCCTTCAGTCGCAGGTCTCTCGAAGAAGCTCCGATCATGATCCTGAAATCGCCGGGCTCTACTACTGTTTTCAATTCCTTGTTCAGCATCTGTAGCAGGGCAGGGGTGATGGAAAAGCTCACTTCTTTGGTTTCACCCGGCTCCAGGTGGATGCGTTGAAAACCTTTTAACTCCAGCACGGGCCTTGACACAGAAGCCAGCAGGTCCCTGATATACAATTGCACCACTTCATCACCCGCCAGCTTGCCGGTATTCTTAATCGTGCATCGTGCTGTGGTGGAGGCGCCCGCTCCAATCACCTTTTTATCCAGCCGCAGGTTGCTGTATTCGAAATGGGTATAGCTCAGGCCAAAGCCAAAGGGGAACAAAGGCTGGCCACTCAAATTATAATAATCATCGCCCCGGCCGGTAGGCTTGTGGTTATACACCAGGGGCAGTTGCGCTTCGTGCACCGGGAAAGTGATGGGCAGCCGGCCTGCCGGGTTATAATCGCCAAACAGCACATCTGCCACCGCATGGCCGCCTTCTTCACCGGGATACCAGGCATCCACAATGCCTTGTACACGAGGCATCCAGTTGCTCATCGTAATGGCGCTGCCGCCGATCAGCACCACTACCACGGGTTTGCCGGTGGCAGCTACCGCTTTGATCAGTTCTTCCTGGTAGCCGGGTAAGCCCAGCATGGCCCTGTCCTGGAATTCCCCTTCGTGTATGCCGGCTGTGATAACAGCTACATCGGCTTTTTGGGCAGCAGCCACTGCTTCCTGTATCTTTTTAGCGCGGTCATTCACTACGCCGGCATTCCATACCAGCTTCAAGTGGGCATTGCCGGCCGGTTCAAAAAACTCAACCCGGATAGGATATTGTTTTCCTTTTTCCAAAAACACATTACCGGTTAAAGTTTGATAAGTCTGTTTTTTCCAGTTGTCCACTACCAGCTTATTATTCACATACAGCCGGTAGCCGTCATTGCCTTCGAGTCCTATCTTAAAAGTGCCGGTTTGGGGCGATTGGATAGTACCTGTCCACCGGGCCGAATAAAAATCAAGGTTAATTGTCGGGTCAGGAGCGTACAATGTCCAGCGGAAATCAATGGCCCCATCTGTCCTCGTCACTACAGGCGTTCCACTTAAAGTAAGATTGTTGAAATATTCAGCTTGCAAGCCCGGCTTATTATTATGCGAGAGATATTTTCCTGGTACCACTACATACTCATCTGCTTGGATGCCGGCTCCTGCAGCATACAATACTTTAATGACATTGCCGGCCCTTTGTTGAATGCCATCCAGTATATTGATCTTGCCATTGCCGGGTCCACTATAGCCACCCAGTCTGGCTGCTTTGGCTTCTTCCCCGATCACGGCGATGGTCTTTACGGAAGACCGGAAGGGTAAAACGTTTTTATCATTCTTCAGCAATACCAGCGATGCCTGCGCTGCTTTCCTGGCCAGTGCTTTGTGTGCCGTGTTATGGAGCAGTTGTGCGGCGGCGGCTTCCGGTACATAAGGGTTTTCAAAAAGCCCCAGTTCAAACTTCGCCTTCAGTACCCTGGCTACGGCTTCATTCACGCGGTTGCTGTCGGCCCGGCCATCGAGGAAAGAAGGGATGAATAACTTGTAATGGTCATAACTCGTTTGGAAGATCACATCCAGTCCGTTGTTGATGGAATTCTTACCCGCATCGGCATAATCAGTAGCGGTATAATGCAATACAATATCGCCTCCCACAGCGCTGGCATCGGAAATCACAAAGCCCTGGAAGTTCCATTCCTTCTTCAGCTTTTCCTGTAATAACCAACTGTTGGAAGAGCAGGAGCGCCCATCCAGTGAATTATAGGCTGTCATTACCGAGCGGGAACCACCTCTTTCAAAACAGGCTTTGAAGGGAGGGAGATAAATCTCTTCCAGCAGGCGTTCATTGAAATGGATAGGGTAGCTGTCGCGTCCGCCATCGCCTACATTCGCCAGGAAATGTTTGGGCGTAGTAATAATATTGGTTTGCTCAAAGGGCGATACAAAGGCGACACCCATCTCTGAAGTGAGGAAGGGATCTTCCCCATACGTTTCTTCTGTCCGGCCCCAGCGTACATCACTGGCAATATTCACTACCGGCGTTAATATCTGGCGGATGCCGCGGGCCTTGGTTTCTGTAGCAATGGCCGTGGATACCTGCCGCATCAGCGTCGTATCCCAGGTAGCAGCTAATCCAATAGCCTGCGGAAAGGAAGTAGCGCCATCACGCACCAGGCCATGCAGGGCTTCATCAAAAGCAATAATGGGAATACCCAGCCTGCTGCTGTCAACAAAATACTTTTGCATCCGGTTGATCTTTTGCACCAGTGTCAACGCATTTTCGGTAGTCCTGTAACTCAGCAACTGGCCACCGGCATCGCCTTGTGCGCCCGCGCTCACCTGGAAACCGAAAATACCATGCCGGTATTGCTGGGGAGCAGCTTTGTCCAGGTCGCCGGGGATCATGAACAATTGCCAGAACTTTTCTTCAATCGTCATCCTGCCCAGCAGGTCCTTCACCCGTTCATCAACAGGCCGGCGGGCATCTTTATAAGGCAATATAGTTTGTGAAAAGACAGAGAGGCTGGTGCACAAAAAGAAAATAGCTAAAAGCAGTGGGGATGTTCTCATACCAGTTGGTCACAAGTTTAAATGATCAGTAAAAGCTCACAGGAAGGTACCAAAAATCACAGGCAGGCAGAACACATGATAACAGGCAGCAAAAATAACATGCCATTACATATATTGATCAAAAACTTTATAGATACACCTATAATATCGTCAGGTCCTTCATCCTGTATCCCTGCAACACGTCACTTTCCGGCGGCAGTTCTGTAACCAGGTAATCAATATCCGCCACATCGGCAATCTTCATCTGCATCACCGAGTTCAGCTTTTCAGAAATAGTGAGTACCGCTACTTTCTCAGCGGCTTTGATCATCGCTTTCTTTACCTGGATCGTTTCCCAGTCAGAGTCGGTAAGGCCACCTTCGGCATCAATGGCATTGATCCCTACAATACAAAGGTCTGCTTTAATATTGGCCAGGTATTCAAACACTTCACCGCTTACTGTCATTTGACTGTAGGCAGAGATCTGCCCGCCGATCATGATCGTTTTGATCATGGGCTTGTCCAGCAACTCCACGGCGGTGAGAGGATTCACCGTAAGGAAAGTAGCCCGTAAGGTATTGGGGATCTTTTTAACAAACTCCCGGATGGTAGTGCCGCCGCCGATCAGCACGATCATATCATCCTTCAGCAGGCTGACGGTTTTATCGGCAATCACCAGTTTATTATTGCGGGAATAAGTCTTTGAGTCATCGCCAATATGGTAGGCGGCCGACATGGCCCCGCCCTTGATCCGGATAAGCTGTCCCTCTTCCGCCAGTTCATTCACATCGCGCCGGATGGTATCTTCCGAGACATCGATCAGCTTTACCAGGTCGGCAAATAGCAGGCGTGTATGAATATTTACCTGTTTAATGATCAATTGTTTCCTTTCCTTCTTTTGCAGTGCCACGGGCATAGGTGGCTGTTGCTGGTTATCTGACATGCGCTTAAGTTTCGGGCAAAACCTGGGTTCTGGAACCTATCAGGCCTTTGCAATTTTTGCAATTATACAACATTTATGGGATTGTATTTCGGCCTTTATTTGGCAGTATTTGCAAAATATAGGAATATTTTCTGCATATTATTTGCAGTATTTGTAAAATTTGCATAGGTTTGGCTAGGCTTTGCAATTTGTTAACGCTCTACCAATAACTAACGCTCATGACGAAAATTCCATCAACGAAGCTCCTTCTATTAGGCGCAGTCTTCCACCTGGCTGCCGCACTTGCCGGCTTTGGACAGGCTGCCGGCGATCCGGTTCCTGTAACCGGTACGGTGAAAAGTGGCAATGATGCCGTACCAGGCGCCACGGTAACATTGGCCGCCAACAAAAGGGTAGTGACCACCACCGACAATGCCGGCTTTTTTTCCCTCAAGGTTCCTGCTGCCAACAAACAAGGTAATATAGAACTGATCATCAGCTCTATTGGATTTGCGACCCGTACGGTTGCTGTAGCGGCAGGTCAAACCACCGTAGATATTCAGTTGCAAAAAGACAGCGGGGCCGTACTGACTGATGTGGTGGTAACTGCTTTGGGTATCAAAAAATCAAGGAAGTCCGTTACTTATGCCATGACAGAAGTGGATGGTAGTGAATTTACCCAGGCCCGTGAGAACAATGTGGCCAATGCATTGACCGGTAAAATTGCAGGCGTAAATGCTACCGGTTTGTCTACCGGTCCGGGCGGGTCCAGCAGGGTCATCATCAGGGGTAATGGTTCCCTTACCGGTAATAGCCAACCGCTGTATGTGATCAATGGTATGCCCATCGATAACAGCACGCCAGGCGGAAGCTCAACGCCCAATGGATTTGGGCTTAAGCAGGCCACTGACCGTGGCGACGGTATTGCTGCCATCAACCCGGATGATATAGAGTCCATCTCTGTATTAAAAGGCGGAGCAGCGGCAGCCCTGTATGGTTCACGCGGCGCCAACGGTGTCATCCTCATCACCACCAAGAAGGGCCGGGCGCAGAAGGGCATTGGTGTGGAATACAATGGTACGCTCACCATGGAAAAAGTAGCCATGTTTCCCGATTATCAATATGAGTATGGACAGGGTGATGGTGGTGTGAAGCCCACTGATATATCAGCGGCGCAAACTACAGGACGGCGTTCCTTCGGGGCGAAGATTGACGGTTCAACCGATTATATGGCTGCTGATGGAAAGACGCATCCTTATGTAGCGCAAAAAGACAACCTGAAACATTTCTATCAAACAGGTACTACGTTTACCAATACTGTAGCCCTCTCTGGTGGCAATGATGCCATTATTTACCGGTTTTCTTTATCCGACCTGAATGCCAAGAGCATATTACCTACCAATACCTATAACCGGAAAACAGCCAACCTGAACCTTTCCGCCAAACTCAGTGACCGCCTGAGGCTGGAATCGGTCATACAATACAATATCGAAAAAGGCAATAACCGGCCGATTGCCGGTGATGCCCTGGGCAATCCCAACTGGACGCCTTATGAAGTAGCCAACACGGTTGATATACGTTGGCTGAGCCCCGGTTATGATGCCAGCGGCAATGAGATCCTGTGGAATGATGCAGGTATCGTAACCAACAGTTACTTCGTTATTAATAAGTTTAAACAAACCGATACGAAGAACCGGTTCATCGGGCAGGCAACTATTTCCTATGATGTCCTAAAGAACCTGACAGTGAAGGGGACGATTACCAGGGATTTCTACAATTACAACTTCTCCAGCGTATTGCCTACCGGTACACAATACATACCGCTGGGACAATATGAGGGCATCAAATCAGATGTATCGGAAACCAACAGCATGATCACCGGTACCTATAAAACAACATTCAAGAATCAAATAGGTCTCACCGTATTGGCAGGCGCCAATACCCGCCGGTACAAAACGGATGAGTTCAACTTTTTCGGGCAAGGGTTTACAACACCTTACTTTTACAGCTTTTCCAATCTCTCCACTTCATCTGCAACCCCTGTTGCCAACAATATTAAAACCAACTCTGTATTCGGGTCCATTGACCTGGATTACAAGGGGCTGCTGTTCCTGACTGCCACGGGCCGCCAGGACTGGTTCTCTACCCTGAGCCCCGCCAACAACAAGGTCTTCTATCCAAGTGTGGGGACCAGTTTCATTCTTTCTGATGCGGTGAACCTGCCGGCTGTTTTCGATCAGGTGAAACTGAGAGCTTCCTGGGCGCAGGTAGGTGGCGGCGGTCCTGATCCTTATGCCATCAATCTTTCGTACAGCAGTGTGCCCAGCGCCAGTTCGGTACCCCTGCAGAATGTTAGCCCGGCTTCTTCTGTTAACATTCCTAATGTCAATTCCATTACCAATACCAGCCTTAAGCCCTTTACTTCTACCACCATTGAAGTGGGTTTTAATACGCAGCTCTTCGGCGGCCGTTTGGGAGTTGATGTTGCCGTATATGATCGTAAATCATCGGATGACATCGTAACCGTGCCGATCTCTGTAGCCTCCGGTTACAACTATGCCATCCTCAACTCCGGCGAGTTGAGTAATAAAGGGATAGAATTCCTCCTGGATGTCACACCTATAAAGAAGAAGGGTTTTAGCTGGAATACGAGCTTCAACTTTGCCTACAATAAGAGCGAAGTGTTGAAACTGGCGGATGGCATCAGCACCTTCTCGCTGGGTAACTCTGCCAACGGTAATGCCTTTATCAACAACCAGGTGGGCAATACCTACGGCGCTATCTATGGTTTCCGTAAGCTGCGGGATGCCGCAGGTAATATCATCTTCGATCCCAATTCCAACCTGCCCATGCAAACCAACAACAACCAGGAGTTGGGCAAAGGTGTACCACCGCTTACCATGGGCTTTAGCAATGAGTTCAGGTACAAAAACTTCACGTTGGATATATTGGTAGATGGTAAATTCGGCAACAGCATCTTTTCTGTAATGGAAGTATACGCTACCCGTTTGGGTCTGCTGAAAACAACCTTGCCGGGTAGGGAGAATGGCCTCTTGCTGGAAGGGGTGACACAAGCGGGCGCTAAATATTCCTATACTGTGCCGGTAGCCAACCTGCGCGCCGCTTATTACAACAACCTGAACAGGTATACCGAACTCTTCGTGCATGATGCCAGCTTCGTAAAACTGCGCCAGGTGATCCTCTCTTACCGTTTGCCCGACAGCTTCCTGAAATCAATAGGTGTACAGTCGGCCAGTGTATCGCTGGTGGGTCGTAACCTGCTGACGCTTTACAAGCAAACAGACAACTTCGATCCCGAGCAAAGTTTAACGAATGGTGCTGCACAGGGTATTGAGTCTATCGGCTTACCCCGCACCCGTTCTTTCGGTGTGAACCTTGCCTTCAAATTTTAATCACTTAAAGCAATCGTGATGAAACTATCCATGCTAAAATATACCGGCTTCTTACCATTGGCGTTTTTTGCCGCTCTGCTGCCATCCTGTGAAAAGGATTTTGAGGAGATCAATACGAATCCCAACGCGGTAACAACGCCCACTCCGCAATACATATTCAGCAAAGCCTTGTATGATGGCGCTGCCAACAGCGCCAATACCGGCAAGCTTTTGTTCGGCACCATGCAGTATACCACCAGTTACAATGATGTGGAAGGCTTTGGGTCCAAGTATACGGCCTCGCAGGTCAATCTGTCTTCTGCCTTTTTTACGGTTGCCTTTCCCAACCAGATCAATGAGATCGGTGAGGTGATCAAGGCAGTGAAAGATGATCCGGCCAAGGTCAACCTGTATGCAGTAGCGCGCATCTGGCGCGTGTACTGCTTCAGCCGCCTCACCGATGTGTACGGCGATATTCCTTATTCCGAAGCAGGGCAGGGGTATAACCTTTCTATCTTCCAGCCCAAATACGATGCGCAAAGCGCCATCTATGCCGATATGCTGAAGGAACTGGAAGAAGCTGCTACCAGTCTCAACGCTTCCAATACCACTACCTTCGGTGTTTCCGATCTTATATACCAGGGCAATACCGGGCAATGGAAAAAATTTGCTTATTCATTAATGCTGCGGTTGGGCATGCGGCTCACTAAAAGAGATGCCGCAGTTGCACAAACCTGGGTAACCAAGGCCATTGCCGGCGGGGTGATCAGGGAGTATGCAGACATTGCCAAAATGAGCTATACTTCATCGGGCCAGAACATCAATAAGAATCCCATTGCCTGGCAATTGCTGAATGATAACTACATCCGGGCTGATGGCTTCAACAATACCGAAGGTGGTAAATACCAAAAAGTATTTATTGATTCGCTCAAGGCCAATAACGATCCGCGGTTAAGTGTGCTTGCTGTTGTATATGTAAACGGGGTAGCCAATTCCACGGAAAGCATTCAAAAGGGCATGGCTTCCAATATCAATGGTAACAAGCCCCCCGATTTTGTTACTTATTCAGAGCCCAAACAAACCACCGTACTGCGTGTGGATGCGCCTTTGTTGTTATTCACGGTGGCAGAAGCCAATTTCTTACTGGCGGAAGCCGCTTTGCGAAATTGGTATACGGCCGAAACAGCCGCTGCGGTATACGAAAAAGGTATCCGGGCAGCGATGAAGCAGTGGGACCTGATCAGTGGTACAACAGGAACCATTGATGGCGGCCGGATTGACAGTTATGTAGGGGCGCATGCACTCGCTACCAGTGCTTCCATAGCGGTGCAAACGGAACAGGTCTATAACCAGTTTTGGGTAGGTATTTTTCCGGATGCACAGGAAGTATACAACAATTACAGGAGAACGGGCTATCCTGCCCTGGTGCCCAATAATTACGCGGGCAATGCCACCGGTGGTAAGATCTTCCGGAGGCTCCTGTATCCCATTTTAGAACAAACCCTCAACAGGACTTCTTACAATGAGGCCATTGAAAGGCAAGGCGCCGATGACCTGTTGACGAGGGTTTGGTGGGACAAACAATAGGAGAGGACCGTAGTTTTTCTCATACATTAGCGATTTTTAAGTGGAGGGGGCATTTCCATGCCCCTTTTTTCTAACCTTAACACTCATTTGTCATTTTCGCATGGAGACTTAACACCCTTTTATCATTTAACACCCTTTTGTCATTTCGAGCGGAGACCTTACACTCTTTTGTCATTTCGAACGAAGCGAAGCGGAGTGAGAAATCTGCCTGCGAAGCAAACGTAAAATCTTACTTGTTACATGAGCGGGAAACGTTTTTTAATACTAATGATCAGCATCCTGGGAAGCACCTACCTTCCCGCCCAGGATGTAGTCAACGATGATGAGTCCAGCAGTTACAACCTCAACAAACCCGAACGGGAAGAATGGCTGCGCAATACCAACAATGGTATGTTCATTCACTTTAGTGTAGATGCCCCGCTGGGCATCGTGATCAGTCATTCGCTGGTAGGCGCTTCCGCCGATTATGTGAACCGCTACTTCACAGAACTGCCACAGGTTTTCAATCCTGCCCGTTTTAATCCCGATGAAATAGCAGCCCTGGCCAAACTGGCAGGCATGAAATACATCATGTTCACCACCAAGCACCATTCGGGCTTCTGTATGTGGGATACCAAGACGACAGATTTCAACATCATGCATACGCCTTACCACAAAGACCTGCTGAAAGAATGGGTGGAAGCTACACGGAGGGCCGGCCTGCAGGTGGGCTTTTACTTCTCACCTGAAGACTTCCATTTCCTTCACCGGCATCACTTACCCATTAGTCGTGATAACGTAGTAATGAATGAGGAAGTTCAACAAGCGTGGACCGACTTTACCCGCCGGCAATGTGAGGAGTTAATGACCAATTATGGTAAGATTGATCTCTTGTTTATTGATGGCGAACCCAAGGAGATAGTCAAAGAAACCTGCTGGAAACTACAACCGGATATCCTGATCACCAGGGGGGCGCTCAAAACACCAGAGCAAATGCTGCCCGGTGTTACCATTACCGATCCCTGGCTTTCCTGCATTACCATGGGCACGGCCTGGCAATACCAGCCTACCAACGACCGGTACAAATCGGGCAGGCAGCTTATTGAATTACTGATCGAGGCAAGGAGCAAAGGCGGCTCCCTCTTACTGAACATTGGTCCCAAACCCAATGGGGAGATGGCGCAGGAACAGGAAGACCGCTTGCGGGAGATGGCCGCCTGGTATTTTGTGAACAGAGAAGCGGTAGACAGTGTACGTCCCTGGGTGATCACCAACGAAAACAACAATTGGTTTACGGCTTCCATTGATAAAAAAACAGTCTACGCTTTTGTAACGGATGCCGCTGCCTGGAAGGAGGGCGACCGGAAGTCATTGGTATTCCATTCGATCAAAAGCACAGCAGCCACCCGTATCAGCGTACTGGGACAAAACAGCCTGATACAGGAATATAGACCGGGTAAGGATGTGGGTTGTAAATACCAGCAAACAGATACGGGCCTGGTGGTGAGTGTAGTAAAAGCGCAGCGGCTCTATGATGACCATCGCTGGCCCAACCCCGTAGTGATCAAAATAGAACAGGTAGAGCCAGCCATTCAGCCGGTACAGGTACAAACGGTATCTGCCAAAACAACGGCGGCCACAGTTCTGCTGCAGGGTAAAGTACTCAATTATAAAGGTGATGCTGCGATGAAAGCCGGCTTCTGGTACCGGGTGTACAACGGACAAACGGAAGACCTGTATGCCGGTCCCTGGATAAAGACGCGGGCAGTAAAACCAACGGCCGACGGCAGCTTTACAGTAACAATAGGAGGGCTGAAGAAAGGACAGAAATATGAATACAAAGCAGTCGTTGAATACAACAGGATCTCATTCAATGGCGATGAAAAAGTATGGCAACAATGAGAACAGGGTGGTTATTGATATTACTGCTGCCGGTTGTGCTGTATGCACAGGATGCTGTTGAAAAGGCGCCTGCGCTCATTCCCATGCCTGTATCCATCAAAAGCACCGGGCATTCCTTTACGACTAACGCTGCTACTGTTATTTATTGTCCTGATACAGCGCTTCACAGAACGGCTGGGTTGCTTGGTCTGTATCTTTCATCCTATAAGCAATCATGCAGGTTGGTCGCTGCAAAACCTGCCGCCAATTATATTTCCTTATACATAGACTCCGCAGCCATTCCGCAAAGTGAAGGCTATACATTGCAGGTCAACAAAGACCATATCGCATTGGCCGCCCATGACATCGCCGGCCTCATCCATGGCATCCAGTCCCTGCGGCAACTGTGGCAAACCACTGCAAAGAACACATTAACCATTCCGGGCTATGCCATTACCGATTATCCCGGCTTTGCTTACCGCGGTATGGCATTGGATGTGAGTCGCCATTTCTTCCCGGTTGCTTTTATCAAACAATACATCGACTTATTATCATTATATAAGTTCAACACATTTCACTGGCATCTTACCGATGACCAGGGCTGGCGTATAGAAATAAAGCGATACCCCAGGCTGCAGTCCGTTGCAGCCTGGCGTGCGCAGACATTGATCGGACATAAGAAGGAAACACCCCACCGGTTTGATGGTAAGCCTTATGGTGGCTATTACACCCAGGAGGAAATAAAAGAAGTGGTGCAGTATGCTGCACAGCGAGGTATTACCATCATCCCGGAAATTGAAATGCCGGGGCATGCACTGGCTGCCCTGTCGGCCTGGCCTGCACTCGGCTGCACAGGCGGCCCCTATGCAACAGCTACTTTCTGGGGCGTATTTGAGGAGGTGTTCTGTGCCGGTAACGACAGCACATTTGTTTTTTTACAGAACGTGCTTGATGAAGTACTGTCACTTTTCCCTTCCCGCTATATTCATATAGGTGGGGATGAATGTCCTAAAACAAGGTGGAAAGCCTGTGCCAAATGCCAGCAACGCATGCAGGCGTTATCCTTGAAAGATGAACATGACCTGCAATCTTATTTCATACAGCGGATAGAAAAATACCTCAACAGCAAAGGCCGTGACATCATTGGCTGGGATGAGATACTGGAAGGCGGACTGGCACCCAATGCCACCGTCATGAGCTGGCGCGGTGAAGAAGGCGGCATCACGGCCGCACAACAAAAGCACCGGGTGATCATGACACCGGAGAGCTATCTCTACTTTGATTATTACCAGTCGCGCCAGGCAGCAGAGCCGGTGGCGGCTGGTAACTATACACCCTTGAACAAAGTATACAATTATCAACCTGCCGGTACGCTGCCCGATACCTTATTATCTTACATCGCAGGTGTGGAAGGGCAGGCCTGGAGTGAATATTATACGAATGAGCAGCAGGCAACTTATATGATCTTTCCCCGGGCGATGGCCCTGGCCGAGCTGGCATGGACGCCTGCGGCTATGCGCAATTATGATCAATTCCTGCAGCGCTTGCGGGGGCAGTCAGCTTTACTGCGACAATTGCAGGTAACGTATTACACCAATTTTGATGAAGTGGTAGGTATGAGGGTCAGGCCGCTGAAGGGGACGGTTGAATTGTCGCTATATACCCCTTACCCGGACGCGGCCATTTATTATACTACCGATAACAGCATACCTTCTCCCAAAGGAGTCCTTCGGACCGGGCGAAGTCCTGTATACAAAGGACCGGTGGTGATGAACAAGAGCGGAATACTCAAAGCCCTTGCTTTCGATAAGCGCGGGCAACCGCTGGGGCGAATATTTCAACAGGCGGTTACGGTTCATAAAGGGATCGGCGCCAGCGTAACGGTGGCACATCAACCCCTGGAAAGATGGAATCCCGGTACGGCTGTGCTGGTCAATGGCGTTGCCGGTAGTGCCCGCTACAATGACGGGCAATGGCTGGGTTTCAGTGGCGATGACCTGGAGGCGGTGATTGATCTCGGTACAACTCAACCCATTCAGTCCCTGCAAATGAATTTACTCAATTACCACTGGCAAAGGATATGGGCGCCCGTGGTATTGAATATCGAAGTGTCGGAGGATGGGATACAATACAGGAAGCTATTTACGCAACGTAATTTCCCGGTCAATGGTATCAATACCGTGCGGGCAATAGTCAAAGGAGTTAAAGCAAGGTATATAAAGGTAACAGGCATTAACAAAGGCATCATCCCCGCAGGGGAGTATGGCGCCGGCAGCAAGGCCTTGCTGATGATTGATGAGATCATAATTAACTGATCACGCAGCGTCCCTTACAGTAGACGCTGCTGAGAAGACAAAAAAATAGAGTTCCCCGCAGAGTCTCTCGAAGAGGACTCTGCGGACCAAAAAACAACACATGTCTTTTATCATCGTAATAGGATGTATCATCATACTCATCCTGCTCACTACCTGGGGCAGGCTCAATACCTTCCTGGCATTCCTGTTGGTGTCTGTGCTGGCGGGCATCCTCTTACAGTTGCCATTGAATAAGGTCATGACGGCTGTACAGCAGGGCATGGGCGATACACTCGGTTCGCTGGTCATCATCATTGTACTGGGTGCTATGCTGGGCAAACTGGTGGCGGAAAGCGGTGCCGCACAACGGATAGCGGCGGCGCTCATGAAGGCTTATGGTCCCCGTTATGTGCAATGGGCATTAATGCTCACCGGTTTTATTATTGGCATCCCGCTTTACTACGGCGTGGGCTTTGTACTCATGGTGCCGCTCATCTTCTCGGTCGTGTATGAATTCAAATTGCCGGCAGTGTATGTAGGCTTGCCCATGCTGGCAGCCTTGTCGGTCACGCATGGATTCCTGCCGCCGCATCCCTCGCCGGTAGCACTGGTAGGTCAGCTAAAGGCCAATATGGGACTTACTTTGTTATATGGCCTTATCGTGGCTGTCCCGGCTATTATCATTGCCGGCCCTTTGTTCTCCCAGCTCCTGAAAAAGGTATCGTCCACGCCTTTGCAGACCTTCCGGCCAAAACCTATTGATCCGGCCAAACTACCGGGCATCACTATGAGTGTTGTCATTGCGTTGTTGCCGGTATTTTTGTTGATGATCACGACTGCATTGCCCTATGTTTTTGTCAATAGTTCACCGGCAGCGAAAGCCGCATTTTCCTTTGCCGGGGAACCTGCCATCGTGATGCTGGTGGCGGTCATCGTGGCTACCTTTACATTGGGAACAGGCACCGGGCGGTCCATGAAAGCAGTGATGGAACTGTATGCTGAGTCGGTGAAAGACATAGCAATGATCCTGCTCATCATTGCAGGTGCGGGCGCCCTGAAACAGGTGCTGTCAGATAGTGGCGTAAGCGGGGATATTGCTGCTGCTTTGCAAACATGGCCTCTGCATCCGCTGGTGTTGGGATGGCTCATGGCGGCCATCATACGGGTATGTATAGGCTCGGCTACCATTGCCGGGTTAACCACGGCGGGCATTGTTGCTCCGCTGGTAACGCAAACCAGGGTAGACCCCAACCTGATGGTATTATCGGTAGGCGCAGGCAGTCTGATGTTCTCGCATGTGAATGATGCCGGGTTCTGGATGTTCAAAGAATACTTTAACCTCAGTATAAAGAACACGCTTAAAACCTGGTCGGTAATGGAAACGATCGTTTCTGTGGCCGGACTGATCGGAGTATTGATATTAAGTTTATGGATATAAAAAACCTTACAATGAAGAACATGACAATCAAAAGCGCAGAAGAACAGTTTGCACAGTTAGGGTTAAGCTTACCTCCGGCCCCTGCACCATTGGGTGTATACAAACCTTTTTTAATTGATGGAAAGTACCTGTATATCTCAGGTCATGGCCCGGTACTCAACAACAGAACGCTGATTACCGGGCGTATCGGTAAAGACCTGGATATGGAACAAGGGAAGCTGGCTGCCCGGCAGGTAGGGCTCACCATTCTTTCCACCATCCGTACGCATGTAGGCGATCTGGACAGCGTGAAGCGGGTGATCAAGATATTGGGCATGGTGAATTGTACGCCCGATTTCGAACGGCATCCCTATATCATCAACGGGTGCAGTGAATTGTTTGCCGCTATCTGGGGCGAAGAAAATGGGATAGGGGTACGCAGTGCAGTAGGCTTTGGCTCCCTGCCGGATAACATTCCTGTTGAGATTGAAGCAATGTTTGAGTTACATTAATCGCTTAACTTGGGGCACTATGGAAAGATCAACAACAGCCTGGTACACCATCAGCAACATCGCAGGTATTGATTCCCCTGCATTGGTGTTGTACTATGAAAGGATAAAGGAAAACATCCGTTTGCTGAAACAATTGTCGGGCAATATATCCCTGCTGCGCCCGCATGTGAAAACAAACAAGATAGCAGAAGTATGCCGGCTGATGCTGGAAGAAGGCATTACCAAATTCAAATGCGCCACCATTGCAGAAGCAGAGATGCTGGCACAGGTGCAGGCGCCGGATGTATTGCTGGCCTACCAGCCGGTGGGGCCTAAGGCGCAGCGCCTGGCTGCCTTGATCACCACCTATCCCGGCACGCATTTCTCCTGCCTGGTGGATAACAAGGTAGCTGCTGCCAGCTTATCGCAGGTAGCCGTTGCCCATCAGATAGCAATAGATATTTTGCTCGACCTGAATGTAGGCATGAACCGTACAGGCATTCCACCGGGAAAGGAGGCGCTGGACTTGTTTGAGTACTGCCTGGCTTTGCCCGGCATCAACCCGGCAGGACTGCATGCTTATGATGGGCACATCAAAGAAACAGTCCCGGTAAAAAGACAGTTACAAAGTGACAATGCGTTTGCCGGCGTACAGGCATTGGCAGCCACCATACAGGAGCAGTGGGGAATCACCCCCGTCATTGTGGCGGGGGGATCACCCACCTTTCCCACGCACCTGCACCGGGCAGGCGTGGAATGCAGTCCCGGCACCTTTGTATTCTGGGACAGGGGCTACAAGGAGCAGTTGCCGGAGCAGCCTTTTGATTATGCAGCGCTGGTGATCACGCGGGTGATCTCCATCATTGATGAGCATACCATCTGCACCGATCTTGGTCACAAATCAGTAGCCGCGGAAAATCCGTTTCCACGGGTGTACTTCCTCAATGCTCCCGAAGCAACATCAGTAGGGCAAAGTGAAGAACACCTGGTGTTGAAAGTGCCCGATGCGGCTGTTTATGCCATTGGTGAGGTGTTGTATGGCGTGCCCATGCATATCTGCCCTACGGTAGCCTTGTATGAAAGGGCCATTGTGATCAAAGACCATGAGGCCATCGAAGAATGGAAAGTGGTAGCCCGTGACAGGAAGATAACTATATAACCTACTGCCGCAGTCGTTCCTCCCTGCAATTCTTCCGTGCTTGGGGGATGGGAGGGCACTGCGGTATAACCATCCATTATTAATACCATGTTCACCATAGACGCCCACTTAGACCTCAGCATGAATGCCATGGAATGGAACCGCGACCTGCGGCAGCCTGTGATGGCTATTCGTGAGCGGGAAGAAGGACTTACCGATAAACCCGACAGGGCAAAGGGTACTGTTGCATTCCCCGAACTGCGCAAGGGCAATATCGGATTGGTAGTAGCTACCCAGATCGCCCGTTATGTAGCGCCCGGCAACTCCTTGCCCGGCTGGCATTCACCCGAACAGGCATGGGCGCAAACACAGGCGCAAGTGGCCTGGTACAAAGCCATGGAAGCTGCCGGGGAAATGGTCATGATCAACAATGCAGCAGCATTGGAGCAGCATCTCTCCTTATGGATGAATGGAGAACCTAATGAGCAAAAGCCCATCGGGTATATCCTCAGCCTGGAAGGCGCCGATTCACTGGTTACGCCGCAACATCTCGAAACAGCTTACCAATATGGTTTGCGGGCAGTGGGGCCTGCGCATTATGGACCGGGCCGGTATGCCAATGGTACCGATGCTACGGGACGATTGAATGAGCAGGGAAAGCTATTATTGAAAGAGATGGATCGCCTGAACATTATACTGGATGCCACACACCTCTGTGATGATGCTTTTTGGGACGCGATGGATATTTTCCAGGGTCCTGTATGGGCCAGTCATAATAACTGTCGCGCATTGGTCAATCACAACCGCCAGTTCAGCGATGAGCAGCTAAAAGTATTGATTGAAAGAGGGGCAGTGATTGGTGGTGCGCTGGATGCCTGGATGATGGTACCCAACTGGGTGCGGCAACAATCCATGCCGGAAACCATGCAATGTAACCTTGAAAAACTCATTGATCACCTGGACCATATTTGCCAGTTGGCTGGTAATACGCTGCACATAGGTATCGGTACCGACCTGGATGGGGCTTTTGGCAAAGAGCAATGCCCTTATGACCTCGAAACCATTGCCGACCTGCAAAAGATACCCCACTTACTTTCCCAACGTGGCTATGCTGCTGCCGATATCGAAAACATCATGCATGGCAACTGGCTGCGCTTCCTGCGTAAAGCTTGGAAGTCCCTTTAGATCTGACAGGTTTTAAATTCTCCGCAGTGTCTCTCCCCGCCATGCCTGGTGAGCAGGTGGGAGGACGCTGCGGTAGTTTGTTGTTGACTAATCGAAATCGGTTTCGCAAATAAAGCCATCTGATACGGCACTTTATCCCCCGGAAAGACGCAATTTGACAACCATTCGTCTACGATTAATGGGCTATATGAAAAAACGTGTTATTCTTTGCAGTGTATTAGCATTGTTAGCCAGCATCTCCTACACCCGGGCGCAGGGATTGCTGCAGTGCGTGCAGCCGCTATCCGGTACGGCGCCTTCCACTACGCTGGCCGCTCTAAAGCACAGCGAGGCCGGTTCTGAAAAAAATGCCAATACCATTCCTGCTGTGGGCCTGCCATTTGGTATGACACAGTTTACCCCGCAAACAAGGCTCACAGAAAATAAATGCATACCTCCTTATTTTTATAAAGACTCCCTGTTCACCGGTTTCCGGGGCTCTCACTGGTTAAGCGGTTCCTGCACGCAGGACTATGGCAGCTTTACCATCATGCCGGTTACCGGCGCTTTACAAACTACCGTGAATAACTATGCACAGGTTTTCTCCCACCAGCAGGAAGTAACTACACCGGCTTATTACCAGCTCACCCTGCCTGCCGCACACCTGGTGGCAGCAGTAACTGCTACCGCGCGTTGCGGTATGATGCAGTTCACCCTGCAGCAAGATGATAGCTTGTACATCCTGGTAACGCCCAACAGTGACCAGGCGAAAGGTTTTATACAGGTGGATGCTGCACGGGGCGAGGTGTGGGGATACAATCCCGTACACCGCATCTACCAGGGATGGGGCAAGCCTGCCGGGTTCAATGGCTGGTTCTTTATCAAAATAGATAAGGCCATTGCTGGTAGTGGTACCTATGCCGGTGATCAACGCTTTGCGGCGGTGAGCATACAGGAACAAAAAGGCATGGGCGCTTTTGTAGGTTTTGCCATGAAGAAAGGCGAAAAGCTGCGACTGAGGATAGGTACTTCTTTCAGCAGCCTCGAAGGCGCGCGGAAAAACCTGCAGGCCGAAATACCCGGCTGGAATTTTGAGCAGGTAGTGGCCCAGTCAAAGCAACAGTGGGAGAAGGCCTTGTCGCGGATACAGGTGGAGACGGGCCATGACAAAGACAAACGTATCTTTTATACGGCCCTGTACCATGCTTATCAGCATCCCCGTTTGTTCAGTGATGTGGATGGTACTTACCCTGCCTTTGCCGGCAGCGGCGGACTGAAAAAGGTGGCCGGCCAGTATTACGATGATTTCTCCATGTGGGATATTTACCGGGCGCAGTTGCCCCTGCTGGAAGTAATACA
This sequence comes from Paraflavitalea devenefica, assembly GCF_011759375.1. Classification (NCBI taxonomy): domain Bacteria; kingdom Pseudomonadati; phylum Bacteroidota; class Chitinophagia; order Chitinophagales; family Chitinophagaceae; genus Paraflavitalea; species Paraflavitalea devenefica. Next base: position 1,221,530 of record NZ_JAARML010000002.1, read on the forward strand.
GCCTGCCATGATCAATGAGCTGGTGCGTTCCCTCGTATTGAAAGGGCAGGAGGGAGGTTGGTTGCCCATCTTCCCTTGCTGGAACAGCTATACCGCTGCCATGATCGGTGATCATAGTACCGCTGTTATTGCAGGCGCTTATGCCAAAGGCTTCCGTGGGTATGATGTGCAGGCTGCCTACCGGTTAATGCGTAAGAACGCTTTTGAGACAGCCAATCCAACGGACTATAAAAATGGTATGGGGCGCAGGGCGCTGCCTTCGTACCTGCAATATGGTTATATCCCTATGGAGGATAGTGTGCCCGAGGCCTTTCACAAAAAGGAGCAGGTGAGCCGCACGCTTGAATATGCTTTTGATGACTATGCCTTGAGTGTGGTAGCCAAAGGGCTGAATAAGGCGAACGATTATACTATCTTAGAACAACGTGCTGCCAACTACCGGAATGTATTTGATACATCGGTAGGCATGGTGAGGGGGCGTTATGCCAATGGTCAGTGGGTAACGCCTTTCCATCCCGATAAACGCGAGTCCTATATCACGGAGGGCACGCCACGTCAATATACCTTTTATGTTCCCCAGGATGTGCCGGGATTAGCGAAGCTGATGGGTGGTACAGACAAACTGGAGGTAGCGCTGGATAGTTTGTTTGCAAAGGATGAATACTGGCATGGCAATGAACCGGGCCACCAGATACCCTTTATGTACAACTATACGGCTGCTCCCTGGAAAACACAGCGGGCTGTGAGGCAGATACTGCGGGAGGAATACAATGACGGCCCCGGCGGGTTGAGTGGTAATGATGATGCCGGGCAAATGAGCGCCTGGTATATATGGGCCGCTATGGGGCTATACCCACTGAACCCCGTGCCCGGTGAATACATGCTGTCATCGCCCCTGTTTGACAAAGTGACCATTCAATTGCCTGGCAACAAGCAACTGCAGATCGTTTGCCATAAAAAGGACGACCAGGCTATTTATATTCACAAGGTTATACTGAACGGAAAGTCATATACGAAAAACTTCCTCACTTACCCGCTCATCAGGCAGGGCGGCAAGCTGGAGATCTGGTTGCAGCAGGAACCGGCAGGGTGGGGTGCGGCTGCCCATCACTCAAATGGGCGATAGGCGTCCCTTTCGGGGCTGTCTATCTTTGGCGGAAATAATAACCCACTATGAAAAGTGTACAGGGCATAGTGTCCGCCCAATACTTATTACCAGCATTGTTAATAATAGGTGTTCTAACCAGCTGTAAAAAAGGGGGTGGTTCCGGCACGCCTGGTCCTGGTCCCGGTACTGCAGTATGTGCGCCTGCCGGTGAAACTACTACCTTAATTGGCAATGAAGCTTCCTGGCAGTACCAGTATGATAGCAAAGGCAATGTGACAAAGATCATCAAGCTCAATAAATATGGGCAACAGGAGATTGTTACAGAAGTGTTTGCTGATAAAATTATACGCACCACCTCCGGCGCCATTATTAGAACTAACTATAATGCCAATATCTTTGAGGCCTTACCTTCACAGGCACAGGTGTCCCTTACTATAAATGGTGGCGCTGAGCAGACCAATTATTATACCTACAGCTTTTCCTACGATAGTAAAAAACGGCTCAGTAAGATTGTGGAGCATACAGCCAGTGTGCCCAACGACAAAGAGTGGGAACTTATCATCACCTACAATGACAACAACAACGTTACCAAATTACAATATGGGTGGACTACCCATCCCGCAGAACCAGTTACGGTTATACCTGTTACTGCTTATGATGATAAACCCAATCCTTATGCTGCCGTTAAATATTACAAGTTCTTAATGAACAACTATGCCTGGGATAATTATGATCCCGAGCCGGTATTAACGGCATTGAGCAGCAATAACCCACTGGATTATACCTTGAATGCCGGTACTCCCCAGCAATTTAAGCGCACCATGTCTTACGCTTACAATGAGCATGGCTTCCCTACAGAGCGGGTGAATACCAATAAGAATTCGAGCGGGGAAGCCACTTTCAAACAGACCTTCTCTTACAATTGTAAATAACAGCCCCCTATAAATAAAAAGGTGAGTCGCCCCGCTTTTGGGGCGCTCACCTTTATTTACTAACACTGTCAACGGCCACTTTCCTGAGCTACATTCACTTCACTACATTCCAGGCTAGCTTATTATTAATATCAAGGGAATTACATTGCTTTTCTTTCACTCATTTACAGAATTTACATTTATCATCTTATGTATTAAAAAAATACACTTCCCAGGGTAGAATCGTTTTTTTTGTCACTTACAACAAAGTATCTCAACTTGTAGCGGGAGTTATTCATCCTAAACCTAAATGCGCATGAAAAAACTTACTCTTTGTCTTATAGTCATGACCCTTATGACCTGTCTGCAGGCACAGGATCTTGCCCTCGCAGGCCCTTTCGGAAGTATCATGCAACCTGTGACAGGCTGCTCGCTCACTACCGAAAATGTTACCATCCGTATTTTCAACTTTGGATCCACCCGACCTGCAGGTTCTTCGTTCCCTGTAAATTATATACTCAACGGAGGAATGCCTGTCAATGAAACAATTACTCTTGGGTCTGCACTTCTTACCAATTCGAGTCTTACATATACATTCACGACACGCGTCAATCTGTCTATTCCGGGTACCTATATTATCACAGCAACGGTGAGCCTGCCTGGTGATATTAATCCGGACAATAACAGTTATACGAACTTGGTCACCCACAACGCCATTTCCGGCGGCACTGTCAACGGTAGTACTTCCGCCTGTGCAAGCGGTAACAGCGGCACGCTCACATTAGCTTCACATACAGGCAATATCCTTCGCTGGGAATACAGCAACGACAATGGCAATACATGGTATTATATTTCCAATACCACCACAACGCAGAGTTACAGCAATCTGAAGACCACAACCCTTTATCGTGCGGCCATTCAGTATCCGACTTGCGGCATTGTCTTCTCATCCATTGCTACCATCACCATCAACTGTTGATCCATGCGCTATTTCATCAGTATATGGATGCTTTTGACAAGCTACCCGATCCTGGCGCAGGATCTGGCACTCGCCCTGCCTGGAGGTGATATTCTTCAGCCTGTAAGCGGATGCTCACTCAGCAGCGCTGAAAATGTTTCGGTACGAATTTTCAATTTCGGTCCCGATCTCCCTGCCGGTTCCTTTTTTAATGTGAGCTATACTATCAATGGAGGCACTTCCACCACCGAACAAGTAGTACTTTCATCCGGTCTTTTATCTCATTCTTCTTTTACGTACACTTTTGTTACACCGGGTAACCTTTCCGCACCCGGCAATTATATTTTAGATGCTGTCGTGTCGATTTCCGGCGATATCAATCCAACCAATAATGCGCTCAGCGGTCGTGTTGTTACCAATGCTGCCTCCACTGTGGGTGGGGACGTAAACGCCGACCAGGCCATCTGTGGTGTTATCAATAGCGGTAGCCTTTCATTAAGCGGTCATACCGGCAGTATCAGCCGCTGGGAAACCTCAGAAGACGGAGGCATTACCTGGCGTTATGTTTCACAGACCACCACGCAGCAAAACTTCCTTAACCTTAAAACTACCACACGATACCGTGCCGTGGTAAAGAACGGTACCTGTGCTGAAGCAACGTCCTCTGACGCCACCGTCGTCATCATGTGCGCATTGCCTCTTACGTGGATCAGCTTTGAGGCCCGGCGGGCAGGCAACAACGTTGAACTGGATTGGCAAACAGCCAATGAAGTGAATACCAGTCATTTTGTTATCGAACGGGCTGCAGATGATCATTCGTTTCATACTATCAGTACTGTTCCGGCACAAACGCTATCAGGGCATTATCAATTCACTGACCGTGGTGCACCGGTTACAGCATTGGCGTACAGGATCAGGCAGGTAGATCTGGACAGCAGGTATCATTACTCGCCTATACGAAGCATCCTGGAAGTAAGCAGCGCGCCATCACTTGTATTCAGGAATAACCCGGTGATCACTGGTATGCTGTCGTTCGATATGAAAGGATATTCAAATGGAAATGCCGTTATCACTATTTTCGATAGGAGCGGTAAAAAGATAAAATCAGCCGAAGTCCGGTTAAATCAACGTAATCAGACCATTCATATACCAGTACACGGAGTAGCAGCAGGGATCTATTTATTGACCATACAATCAGGGAATTTATTTAAACAGAAGAAATTCATAATATCGCAATAGAGAGTAGCAGCGTAAAATAGGGGAGAGATCTGAAGTAGTTGTTGCTGACATAATTCAGGAAGTTCGGTATCCCGCCAGGGACACCCATAAAAAAAGCCTCATAAATTCATTTACGAGGCTTTTCATTTTCAGTACCCGGAACGGGACAAATATTGAACCAAGCTGTGACGGATATAATAGTTTTCAGCGATCTGCCAGAGTGACAATATTTAAAAAGGACAGAATAACTAAATATTTAGTTATTCTGTCTTTCTCTTCTTGCTTTGCCAATTATTTCATTTACCCGGGTTATCATTGCTTCAAGATGCCTGGGTTCTGGTGGTGCACCAGCCCTTTCTTCCGTGTGAGTATGCCCCTCAATGATAGCAGAAAGTTCCTCGTAGATACTTTCTATCTCTTGTACAAGCGTATGATCCCAGTTTATTCTTTTGAGGGAAGTAACCAGTACTCGATCTGTCCACCGCTTTATAACTTCCTTAAATAAGTAGTGAGGAACTACTTCTTCAATTGTACGGCGTAATTCGCTCATTCCCCTGCGAATTAATTTTTCCTGTTCAGACCCTGTTGCTGCATTTGCTTCTACCAGGGTGCTTGCAGCTTTTTGAGTGTTGCGATATTGAGGAGTAAGGTCAGGGCTATCATCCAGCGAAACTACCCCAGGTCTACCAGTGCTGTCTCTATGTACCCAATGAGTTAGTATTCCAACATGGGCCTCTTTTGCAGCCGCTACAAGCATATTCAGAAATACAAGATCATGGGTAAATATTATAACCTGTCGTACTTTTGACTCATTTACAAGCCGTTCCGCAATTTTTTCCTTTCGGTCATGGTCTTGTGATGTTACTGGATCATCTACTATTATTCCTGCATTTGCTGGGTTCAAAGCAACCTCTGTTAAGAAATCAGCAAGAGCAATAGCCCGTTGTTCCCCCTCACTTAAAACTCTTTCCGGGCTATGTCCGCCCTTCATAGATAAAGATTTGACTGTCTGACCACGGCTTCCCTGTGTTCTAAATTCTACCGGAAGATCACATTCCAACAACTCACATTCTTGTGAAAAGCGTTCCTGATAACCTTCTGCAATAAGAGAGGAAGATAGTTGTGTTTCCTTATCAGTTATTGGACGGGGATTAAGACTGCGTTTAGGTACATCAGAAACTTCTCTAATCCATTCTAAATCATTAATATAGATTTCTATATCAGGCAAAAGCTGATTCAAAACCTGTTTATGTTCCAGGTTAATGCGTTCTGCCTCTAATGCTTGTAATGCAGCTTCTGCTGTTTGCTCTCGCAAACGGGCAATATCAGTGTCAATTTGCGTAGTAAGTGCTGTATATGAATCAGTTAAGTCGATAAAAGCGGCAGTTGGTATTTCTCCTGCACCAGTCTGAAGTACCTGTATTATCGTATCACGGTCTGCCTGAAGAGTTTGTAACAACTCAGTTGTTTGCCTTGACAAGACAGGATTCAGGCGTTCAACGTGATCTCTTACTGTCGTGCTTTCCGAGAAAAATTCCAGATTAACTGCTTCAATGGCTCTTACGGTACCGTCAATAACAGCGCTGGCCTGCTCCATTTGACGTTTGGCGTCACTGGCAAGAAATCCCCAAAATCTTTTAATGAGATTGATGGATGCTTCACCTAATGGTCTATGACATAGTAAACAATGGTCTTGCTCTTGTGGGTAATTAGTTGATTCTGTGTTTGCAAGAGCTTGCGCAGCAGACAAAAAAGCTTCCCATTGAGTTGTACCGATGCTCTTAAAAAAATCGGTGCTGAATGAGCCTGCACCATTTTCTGCTACCGCTTTGGCTTTGGTGATGAAGTCATTTAGCTGAGCACGGTATTCTACTCTCTTTTCTTCTGTCAGCAATGCGCTTGATTGTTGTAAGTTGTTTATTAACAAATTAATATCACGTTTTGCGCCTTGTAATTGTATTATAGCACCTGCAACAGACTGAGATTGTAATTCCCTTATCTGGCGCTGAACTTCTTCCAGCCTTGCCCGCTCCATATCTCCAAAAGCAGCAAGGTTTCTTAGAACGGTTAAATCCGTATTGGCACTCAAAGAAGTAATGAACGTGGAAACAGGACTTACAGGCCCAATAAAACTTCTTGCAAAGGTATTTTCCTTGGTTTTACCCGTAATATCAGTGGCAAGGCGAGTGGATAAAAGCCCATAGGCCCTGGCCATTTCTGGAAAAACATCAAAGCCGGCTGGCCTAAAACGTAATGGGCCCTGTTCAACCAAATGATTGCGAGCAACTGGAGTATCAAAAATGGATATTCTCTTTAGCTCTGTATTTGCGGTGTTGTCTCCAATAATAAAGGTAACCTGTTGATTTCCAGAGCCAGTATTCATGATGATTTCAGCACTCGGCCGGGGTTGGTCGATGCTATCATCGTAAATGTTCGGCAAAACTGTATGCTGCATGCGGCTAAAGCAGATATTGGATAATACCCGTACTACCCCGCTTTTGCCCGCACCATTTCTACCATAAATAACAGTAAGGCCGTTTGAAAAAGTTAGTTCAAAAGTTGGGGGTAGGGCGTTGACGGAGCGCAACGCACGAATGCCGACAAGTAATACTGGTACGGGGCTCGCTGTTGCTGGTCTTCCAGTGATAACCTGTGGAACCTCAATATCAATGGGAGAGGAAGCCAGATTATAATCTCGTAAAAATAATTGATACGCCTGCTCGATTTCTGCATCAGCTATTCTACCAGAGTGAATGATACGGCCAAGAATATATCTCTGCCACGGCCTGAAATTTTGAGCCCAGGTATCGAGCTCCTGCCATATAGTGGTGGCTGAGGGAACCGCAGTACCGTTATCTGGTACAGGGGAATCATTCTGATCTTCCCTGATTGCGCTTATGCTATCCGTCATCTTATATCTTTAATGTATGATGTAGTTTGTACACTAACGTGTCAGTATAATGATACACGCAAATTTATAACGTAACTACTCTGAATACACTAACTGTGGGAAAGCTTATCTTATATCAATTATAAGGATCGGGGGAAGGGAGTTGAGCCTTTACTCACCTTCCAGTAAACAGTATTTTAAGTCCTGCGCGTCTACCGAGTCTCCTGCCTGGGCGATGCTTCTCGCGCGGGAATTTCGCAGGAAAATAACAAAACACCTAAAGGTTGAGTTATTTTACTCAATACATTGAGTAATTTGTAAAATATGTTTGAGCGACCTCATTTACAGGTACTTGTGAAAACCTGCAAGCGCCAAAGAAGGTAACAATCTTGTCTGCCTTATACGAACTGATTTGTCCATGTAGCTTATTGCGCGGCTCCCCACTAAAGTTTTTGTTGCTATGTAGATTTTTTATAATCTAAAAACAGCTTGAATCCGTAAATCCTACCTAATAAGCATTTGGAGTCATGAAAATGATGCCAAAATAGCCAATTTTTTAATTGACAAGTGTATCAATACATGGTACACTTGTTGTAAATTTGGGCATAATTGAATGATACAGTCCATTAATCACAAGGGCTTACGGCTTTTCTATGAAAAAGGAAACGGCTCAAAGCTTCCGGCTGAATATCTGATGAAGATTGCTTGGGTACTGGACGCACTGGATGCTGTAACGTCAGAAGACGATATAAAACAGCTTGGATCGGGCATTCATAAACTGACAGGAAATATGGCAGGTTTCTGGTCGATAAAAATCAGCCCTAATTACCGGATCGTATTCCGGCTGCAAAAGGGCGATATTTATGACGTTGACTACCTGGACTATCATTAAAGGAGGAAAACACTATGTTGAAACGAGGATTACCCCCATCACACCCCGGCGCCATCTTGCGTGAGCTTTTTATGAAGGAACGCAATTTGACTGTGACGGAACTTGCAAAAGGTTTAGGCATGACCCGAGCCAATCTATCTGCCATTATCAATATGCGCGCTGGAATAAGCCCGGAAGTAGCGGTAAAGTTATCCGAGGCTTTCGGTAATTCGGCGGGGTTCTGGATTAACTTACAAAACAATTATGAACTGTGGCATGCGGAGAAAAAGGTCAAGCGTTCTTCCATACAGCATTTTCGCTTGCCGGGAAGCAGCAGGCAAACGGCCCACACACAGTAATATATCGTGCATCACTTCTGCGGCACGAAGATCTGCTTCAGTTGTTCTATCAGCACCTAACGGCCTGCGTTTTTGTCTCATTCTTTCTACAAATCGTCTCATTTTTAAACCCGGCGGCTAAGCAATAAAAAATGCGATTAAGGAGGATGTATTGTCCGGCTTTGAATTCACCTAAAAACTCCCGGATTTGTTTTACATTCATGCTGTTTTATCACCTTACTAACTGTTTTTAGCGGTAATGGAGCATTCTAACGAATTGTTATTGCCTGGGGATGATGAACAGGCTTTTACCAAACTGTATGAGCTATACTGGGAAAAGTTATATGTTATTGCCCGGAACCGGTTGAACGATCGGGCTGTTGCTGAAGATATAGTACATGATGTATTTCTGGCCTTATGGAAAAACAGGAAAAATACCAGCATCCGTTCCCTGGAGAATTATCTTGTCACAGCAACCAAGTACCTGGTGCTGACACACATAAAAAAGAAAGCTTACGCAGAGAAATACGTGCAGGAAGCTGGTAAGATGGCCCATCCATCGTTTGATAGTACCCTGAACGATGCCCTGCACCACAGAAGAATACTTGAATTGGTACAAAAAGAAATTGATCTGCTGCCTGAAAAATGCAAACTTATTTTTCAATACAGTCGTGAAGAAGGAATGAGCGCAAAGGAAATAGCAGCAGTGCTCGAGCTGAGTAAGAAAACGGTAGATAACCAGATCCAGAAAGCCTTAGACCGCATTCGCGGGCGATTAAAACAGGTACTGTCTTCCCTATTCTCGCTATTACCATAATTTTTCAAAAACAGGTAGAAAATAGAAGCCCCCGGAGTTAATTACATAACTCCGGGGGCTATGTCAGTATATTTTATGGTCTGCTACCATCCAAAGTTTTGTACCAGCATCCCTCCTCCCTTATCAATTTCGTTTTGAGGTACCGGCATGAGGTAGTGCCGGTCTAAAAATACCCGGTTTTGTATAACTACCGGCTTATAAAACACGGCTACACCAGCCGCCTCGCTACCTGGGTCAAGCCCGGTGGCCTGAAGTTCTGCCGAGGTAGGACGTGCATTGAGGCCATGCACCGGGCCATTGTCTACGGTTTTGGCAATCAACCAGCGGCGCACATCCCAAAAACGTTGTCCCTCCAAAGCAAATTCCACACGCCGTTCATTCCTGATCCTTTGCCGCATTCCTTCCTGGGTATTATCATTGGTGCCGGCAACAGGCAGCGCGGGCATTGACACCCTCGTCCTTACCTTATTGATGGCATCATACACCTCTTGTGTAGGAGCATCCAGGTACTCATTCATGGCTTCTGCATAAATAAGATAAATATCAGCCAGGCGGATCACGGGGAAATTCCTGTTGGCGGTACCGCTCCCTTTCATGTTTACCCCCGGGTCAGTCCACTTTCTCCAGGTATACCCGCTTTCACAGTTGGTACCCGTTTTGGGCCAGCCATCGGAAGCGCCTCCGTTATTCCCAAAATAGGCATACTTAAGGGGTCTGCGATGGTTGGCCGAGTCCCACCATGTATAATGGAAATTAATACTGGCATAAAAACGCGGGTCCCGGTTCTTGTACATATTTGAAACATTAGTGGCCTGCCGGAATGCTTTCCCATCCCAAAGCTTCCCATTCCAGGAGCCGTCTTTTTGATACCCGGAATTGGGATCGGAAATGGGCAGCCCATTGTTCATCTCATAAGCGTCTATCAGTTCCTGTAATACACTGTATTTCCCGGATCCGCCTGAGCCTTGAGCATCCTTGCCATTGGGCTGAAGATTTTGATCAAGCTCCCGCGTGGTGCCTAACAACAATGGCAAAATGGTTTCTTTATACTCGCGCGAAAAGAACAGCCGTGCATAATTGTCTATTGGATTGGAAGGGTTGGGATTGTTGAGTGCATAAACATTCATGTCCAGCACAGCCTTGGCAGCATCAGCAGCTTTCTTCCATTTTTCTTTATCATAGGTTTGCGGGAACAATTGTGTGCCGTCTGTATTTTTTACAGGGGCATATAGGGTATTCCCGTTAAACAGGGGACTGGCAGCATATACCAAGGTGATGGCTTTTAATGCCATGGCCGCACCCCGGGTGATCCGGCCCGTTTCCCCCGGGTTATCAGTATAATCAATAGGCAAAACCGGCGCAGCCTGGTCCAGCTCTGCTACTATATAACTTACTACCTCATCTACGGGCCTTCTGGTCTTTACACCATCAGGGATATTGACGCTTACATCTGTGATGGTATCTCCCAAAAGCGGCACTGCGCCAAAGCGTCTGAATAATTCAAAATACAGCTTAGCCCTCAAAAACCGCACTTCAGCTTTATATTGAGGGATCCTTGCCTGGTAGTAATCTGCCCTGTCCTGTGGTATAGGCGTCTGATCAATATTCTTCAGGAAAATATTGGCCCTTCGTATAAATTGATAAGCCGTTGTCCAGTTACTCAATGTATTATCCGTTGGTCCCCAGGCCCCGGAGTTGAACTTTAACTCAGGAACACTTTCCCAGTGGTTTTTACACTCGTCAGTACAGGCGCCGGTGTTGGTATTGCCATAAACATCTGTGGAATTGGTAGCCAGTGAAGTGTACATATTGGCCCAGGCCCGCTCTGCCGTAATAATGTTTTTGTAAATATCTTTCTCTGTAACAATTTCCTTGGGCACCACATCAAGGTATTTTTTGCAGGATAGGACCAGCAGGCAAAGCAGCAGTAACGTATAAAAAAATATATTGCGTATCATGTTGATCTGTTAAGGTTTCAAAAGATGTTACCTGAACTATTAAAAAGAAAAATTAAGACCTGTATTAATTACCCGTTGCTGCGGATAAGTACCCGTACCACTATTGGCAATTTCCGGGTCAAAAATTTTCAGTTTATCCCAGGTAACAAGGTTAATACCGTTTACAAATACCCTGACATTATTGAACCCTATTTTGGTAAGCCAGTATTTAGGAATGCTGTACCCTATTTCTACTGTTTTTAAGCGCAGGTAATCGCTGGAAAAGATCCAGAAGGTGGAATTTGCCTGGTTATTGGTATTGTCTTGTGAAGACAGGCGCGGATACTTATAATTGCCATCCGGGTTCGACGGTACCCAATGGTTATCCTTGACCTCGGCCAGGACACCCGCAAATCTTGAAAAGGGGAAAATACCTGATCCATTCACCAATAAAGAGCCGCCAAGAGCGCCCTGGAACAATACACTAACATCCAGACCGGCATAATGATAGGAAAGGCTTACGCCCAAAATAGAAGTAGGTTGGTTCCGTTTTCCGGAAAGATAGCCTGCATCAACTGTGTTAATGATCCCATCTCCATTGATATCCTTGTATTTGATATCCCCCGGTTTGGTATTTCCAAAAACAGACTGAGAAGGGCTCTTGGCTATATCTGCGCTATCTCTGAATAAACCAATGGCTGTATAGCCATAAATGGATCCTATTTCTGTACCAGCCCTTGCCTGCCATTCTCTGCCGGTAAAGGCTGGTTGGGCGTAGTAAGCTATTTTATTTTTTACATAGGAATAGTTGACCCTTACTGCGTATCCCTGTTTGCTAAATTCTCTCCGGTGCTCAACAGACACATCAAAGCCATGTTTATTAACAGTAGCGGCATTCAAGGCCGGGGCATTGGCCAGCCCAACAGAGGCAGGGATCAGTTCAGAATAGACCAGGATATTTTCCCGTCTTTCATGGAAATACTCTGCTGTCAGGTTCAGGCCGCCTCTCCACAGCCCCAGGTCCAATCCTATATCCGTTTTATAACCTTTTTCCCAGGTCAGCACAAGGTTGGGAATACGCACTTCAGCAACACCTCCATAACTGTTCCCGTCCCGGTTTACACCAAACTGGTAGCCGGAAGCGCTGGGATTCCATTGGCTTAAATAAGAAAACCGTACCGGGTTACCATCATTGTCCCGGGGCAAAGTAGAGGAACCTGCTATACCATAGGACCCTCTTATCTTTATCTGGTCAATAAACCCAAGGCCATCGCTCTCTTCGATGAATTTTTCCTGGGCAATATCCCAGCCTGCAGATACGGCAGGAAAAAGCCCGAATCGTTTCCCGGCAGGAAAGTTCTCTGCGCCATTATAGGCCGCCGATACCTGCACCGTATACCGGTTATCGTAGTTATACATGACACGCCCAATAACACCCTGGTTCTTAAAAGGAAGCCCGCGAATGGCATTTTCGCTGCCGCCGCCTATCGCGTCAAAAAAGGAGGACTGGGTATAAAGTGCCATGGCCTGTATCGTATGCTTTCCGATAACGCGGTCATAATTTAAATAGGCCTCCAGGGTACTCCTTCTGCTTCCATTGGCGCCTACATTATACCCCAGTGTATTGTCCCCGTTTTCGATAACCTGGTAAGTTCCGCTGGCAGCGGGGTTAGTCACCGTATCGGCTATTACGCCTGGCTTTAGTCTGTAAAGGAACGTCCTTCTTGATAACGGACGGCTTACATTCCGGTAATTGGTATTGTCGAACGAAAACCGCACCCTTGAGCTCAGGCCGGGAAGAAAGTACCGCATATCCCACTTGAAACCGGCGGTGGACTGGAGGTTGGTTTCAAAATTACGCTGGTATCCCGACTGGGTTAGTAGTGCATAAGGCGATGCTGGTCCGCTGGTGAATGCTGCCGGGCTGCCATCCGGGTTGACAATAGAATACCACCAGGCAGGTGTTGATTTGATAGTGGCAAAAATATCACTGGCATTGGCCCCCGGATAATTCCGGTCTCTTACAATGGCGCCCAGCCCTAACTCCATACTCAGATCTCTTGAAATTTGCAGGTCAATATTCGATCTGAAATTATACTTATTAGTAACGGCCTGCATATTATAATCTTCGATCTGGTCTTCATACTTATACTGCCCGTTTTGCCTTAAGTAACCCATGGATACAAAGTACTTGGCAAATTCATTACCTCCGGTTACATTAATATTCGCCTGCTGCATTAATGAATAGGGTTTTAACATGGCATCTACCCAGTCCACATTAGGATAAACGTATTCATAAGCAGGCTTGCTTCTGTCACGATAATACTTAAGTACCGAATCTGTATATTGTATGGCAACCGGTAATCCATCATTGATCAAGCCCTCGCGGTACATGGTAAGTCCATCATAAGCATCTGCATATTTGGGTAATCTGGTAGGGCTTTGCCAGCCGTTTTGCAGCGTCACACTTACCCGGGGTTTGGAAAAGCTTCCCCTTCTTGTGGTAACCAATATGACCCCATTGGCGCCATTGATCCCATAAATAGCAGTAGAGCCTGCATCTTTCAGGATGCTGATATCTGCAATCTCATTGGGATCAACATCACCAAAAGACCGTTGAATACCATCCACCAAAATGATCGGGCTGTTATTGCCGGTGGTACTTAATCCACGGATATAAAGATTGGCCCCATCGGCACCCGGCTCCCCACTGTTTTGCACGGTGATCAGACCCGGTAAACGCCCGGCCAATGAGTTGCTGACATTAGCCACCGGGCTCTGACGCAATTCCCTGGGACCAATAGAGGCAACGGAACCTGTCAGGTATTTTCGCTTTTGCGTACCATATCCGATCACCACTACTTCTTCATTACTTTTTGCCTGTAATTGCAGGATTATGTCAATAGGAAACCGTGTGGTGGCCATCACTTTCATTTCCTGCGGAATATAGTTTACATAACTTATTACGAGAGTAGCGCCAGCTTCCGGAACAGCTATTGAAAACTTGCCGGCATTGTCGGTAACCACAGATATGGGCGTTCCCTTAATGCTGATAGTAGCGCCCACCAATGGCTCTCCGATATTATTATAAATGGTACCGGTTGCCTGAATATTGACGGGTGGGGGCATCTCCCGCGTAACCGGCTTTTGGGACAAGGGTACTTCTCTTCTTTTTACTACTACTATATTGTATTTTATCTCGTAGGTAAAAGGTTGGTTTTTAAAGCAATGGTCCAGGACATCCCGCAGGGGGGCCTTCATTACGTTGATGCTTACAGGCAATTCGTTTTTCAGCAGGTTTTCGTCATATACAAAGGAGTAACCTGTTTGATCTTTGATGGTCTCAAAGATCGTCTGCAGCTGAAGCTTATTGCCTTTCAAGGTTACTGTTTGCGCATTAGTGCGGGCACTTGTCTGTAACGTGGCGGCAAGAATGAGACAACTCAAAAGTTTCATAAATAACAATGATTTAGCAGGCATGAATTCAGGAGCCCTGAATTCAGTAGAAATCGGGGGAAGATGCATATCTTCGTAATGTTTTGGAGTTTAAAATTGTTTGTAATTCCGTCAAGAAGTTGTAAGCAATCAAATCCAAAATGTTCGCCGGAGGTGTAGCCGCACTTCCGGTTTTATTTTGGTCTGGCCTGTTTTCTTTTACACTTTCATTGGCATCCTTTTATCGTTAAAAATTATTGAGGCAGGACCGTAATTTTCTTCCCTTTTATTTGAAAAGTAACAAGGCCGGTAGTTTCAAGCACTTCCAGCAACTGTTTAATATCTTCCGTCCTGGGAAAGACGCCGGATAAATAAGTCCCGTCCACATTTCCTTTGTATTCTACTTCTGTTTCGTACCAGCGCGACAACTGCCGCATGATCCCCTTTATGCTCATTTTTTCAAACCGGAACTCCCCGTTTTTCCAGGCAAGCGCCTGCCGCATATCCGCTTTGGCAAGGGTAAACCCTGAATCCGTTTTTGTGAATGTTGCCTGCTGACCAGGCGCTATAGCTGCATTCCGGCTATTGTGCCATAGTTCTACGCGCCCCTCAACCAGTGTAGTTTTCACCACCTCTTCATCACCATAACCCATAATGTTAAACTTGGTGCCAAGCACGTTCACCTTCATATCATCCTTACGGGTGGTATGGACAGAAACGGTGAAAGGTTTTCTCATCCCTTTCTCTGACAAAGCTGTTGTTACTTCAAAATAGCCCTCCCCCGACAGATATACTTCACGGCTGCTTCCTTCAAATACGATGGGGTAGCGTAATGAGGATGCCGAGTTGAGCCATACCTTGGTGCCATCCGGCAACGTCACCTGGTGTTGACCACCACGCGGTGTTATGATCGTGTTATACAGTACCGCGCCAGCCTGCCTATGCGGAGTACTAGCTTTATATACGATAGCTCCATCTTCCGGTTTAATGATTTGCAAACCACCTTCTGCTCCTATAATGCCAGCGCCAGCGCTGTCCAGCACAATCCTTCTCCCATCTGCCAAAATAAGTGTTGCCTTATTACCCCCAGGCACAATGGTGTCTTCCGCAATAGCAACAGCGCCGGGATCAGTAACAGCAGGTCCAGCGTTTTTCTTACTAAAAAAATAGATGCCAGTGGCCAGCACAGCCGGTATTGTAATAGCCGCCGCAAGCTTCAGCAACCTGCTGCGTCTTTTTTGGGCGGTCTTCAGCTTGCGGATATTTTCATCCAAACGTCTCCGTATCCGTTCACGCACCTGGCTGTGAAGTTGTTTCAAGTCAGCTTCAGATAGGGCACTTTCATCGTTAAATGAATAATACCAATCATTTACCAGTTGGCACTCTTGTTCGGTAGCGTCTCCACGCAGGTATTTTTCTATAATATGTATCGGTAGGCTCATATGTCTATATATAGTATATCCAGGAAGTAGTTATACCTATTCCTCTTTAAAAAAAAGAAAAAGGTGAGCCGCCCCGCTTTCGGGACGCTCACCTTACTTATACTTGCCAAGGTCAACGGTCTAAATTCGGGGGTTGCTAACCCCCGAATTGTATATGCCTGATATTCATTACAATCACTTCTGCGGCACGAAGATCTGCTTCAGTTGTTCTATCAGTACACCGTTGCCATTTACACTGATATTGCTGATCTTATCGGCGATCTTTTCCACGTATTCCATCTCCTTCAGTTTCCACAACATCGCATTGTCTTCCATCAGCTTGGCTGTGTTCAGCAGGCTACGGGTGCTGGCAGTTTCTTCCCGGCGCATAATGGTATTGGCCTGCGCCTTCTTTTCCGCGATCAATACCTGGTTCATGATCTCCTTCACATCGCCCGGCAGGATGATATCACGGATACCGAAACCCGCCACTTCTATACCCAGTACAGTGGCTTTTTCTTTCACCTGCGCCAGGATAAAAGGAGCGATGCTCTCTTTCTTTTCCAGCAATTCATCAAAACCAAGGGTGCTGATGTATTCACGCAAAGCCAGTTGAAAGGAAATGTACAATTGCTTGTCGTATTCCTTGTTCTGCAGCAATGCTTTTTCTATATCGGTCACCTTGTACTGTGTCCAGGCATTGATACGCAAAGCCGCTTTGTCTTTGGTCAGTATTTCCTGCCCGTTGATCTCCAGTTGTTGCTGGCGGGTATCCACCTTGTTGACATAGAGGCTGATGCCGTTCTTATACCAGAAATATACCCCACTTGACAATATCTTCACAAATTGGCCGTCTACAAACAGGAGAGCCTGTTCATAGTTCTCTACGCTGATGCTACGCATATACGGCGCTACCAGCTTATGCTGAATGGTAGCACGATCAATGTTTTCGGTGATATCTATCTTGCTGGTATCCAGCCGCACAAAATCATGCGCTACCACACTTTTCCAGAAAGTGTAACGACCGGCAGTCAATACTTCTTTCAGCAGACCGTTTTCGTAGTGCACTACGATCTCACTATCTTTCACTTCCACCACCTGCAGGGCTTCTGCCAGGTGGCTATCCTGCAACAGGATATTCAGTTCCACGGGTGCTATGAAGGGTTTGGTCACCTCGTAAATGTTTACTGCCGGGTTGTCCCAGAACCAGTAATTCCCTTCTTTCAACATACGCTGGTATACACCACGCTTAAATACCAGGCCCACTTGCCAGGCATTTACTGTTACTTGTTTCATGTCATCTGTTTTAAGGTTTATTCTTATTCACTGCAGTGTCTCTCTGTGCCGTGCGTCTGTGCGATGGCAGAGGACGCTGCGGTCTTCTTCTCAGTAAAATAAAGCCGGCATTACTGCCATCCGGTAATCACGGAGAGGGTAGTGTAGCCTGCTTAAGGACACCAGTTTGTTTGTGTTTTGCCGCCCCGGTTCGTGTCTTCACGAACCAAGGCTGCACAAAGTGATGCCCGCCACAGACGCTTACTACCGCCTGCAGGTGTTTACCGGATTGCGCCTTGCTGTATACAGGTTTATCCAAAAGGAAAAGGCGTAAGTACGGACTTACCTGTACCCTCAGCAAAGCTGCCGGCAATAACCCCGGCTTTATAAAGGCCACCATTTGAGAAGCGGTGTACTTCTTTGTCTCTACATTAACTGTGTAGTGTTCTAACCAACTGAACTACCCATGCTAAGTGGGGTGGGATTCGAACCCACGCATGTCTGTTGCTCTAACCGCTGAGCTATCCCGCCAAGGGACGGGAAAGGGAATCGAACCCTTGACCTACAGTGTGATTGGCTGGTATAGCTTGTTGCGCAACAGCATACAGTAAGCTACTGCTCCTGCACTGTGATGCTTCTTTGAAACATGCACCCGGGTTGCTTTTCAACAGGTATATACCAGTCTTGCCGTGAAGCAAGCTTTTTAGTCTCTTTATACTCAGACCACTTTATCTGCACAACAGGAACTCGCAAAAGCGTAAGGCTTGGCCCTGAAGGCAAATCCCATTCCCATAATATAGCCCATGGCATCTTTCAGGGCATGGTTACTTTTAAAGTTGGGATTGGTGTTGATGTCTGCATGCACTTCCATATCTATACTGTAAGTAGTAAACAGGTCGCACAACTGGTAGGCTACCTCGATACTTTTACCTACCTCCGTCAGCATCCGTTCTTTCACACTCATGGGTTGCCGGGAGGTGTCGCTCAGTACGTACATAAATCCTCCTTTCCCCTTACGGATGAATACGATTACGGTGGCGAATGCGGTAGTACCTGCCCTTACCTGGCTATCGGTACCGATGCATACCTTCACTTGATGCCCTTTGGCTGTTTCCCTTGCCAATACCGATCTTACTTCTTCTTCGATCGGGCGGCGGATGGCAGTACCATCCAGCCGCTGCCATTGCTGTTCCATTGTATTGTGTTTTAAGTTTCTCTGATTAGATCCATTTTCGTTTCATTAATATTTTATTCCGCTTAATCTTTTAAATCTTGGTTCAGGCACAAAAAAGCCCGGTCGTTTTTTACGACCGGGCTTGCTGTTCAGTGATACTGTTTCAGGCAGTATCATACTGTTGAGCAAACGGTCGAATGGCTATACTCTCCCTGTTTGATATACCCCACATACCCCGTTGAATATACGCACACTGGTTACTGCCGGGGAATGAGGTGCATTCCCGGAGGCTGGTATACGTAGTATGGAGCAATGATGGTAGCTTCATTGAATTTGTTTATTCCCCGCAGTGTCTCTCAGCCAGGCTTTGTGTGCCGGGGAGGACGCTGCGGTCATTTAACAAAAAAGCCCCGCAATCTCTTGCAGGGCCTGTGTTATCGTGAATTCGTTGTTTCAACTTATTCCGCAGTACAACCTGCCCTGCAACCGGTATAATCGCCGCTGCGACTAAACGCGTTTGTTAGTTCAATATGTAACTGTATGCGTGGCATCTGTACTGTTTTTAAATTTTGTTTTGCGTTGCAAAGATGAAAATAATTTCCCGTTGTTTCCAAATTTGTAGGCAGGTTTTTTTATTATTTCTTTGCCAGGCTATTTCGGTACCTTCCTGAAATGCCCGTCTGTAGGGCATTTCAGGCCGCTTATAGCTGGCTTAAATGAGGCGAAATTAATATATGGGCAAATGCCATAAAATAAGGTTACCTTCATGCATATATTTGCGCCATCCCTGTTGCCGACCTACGCTGTCATCACTGTTTGCATCAGAAAGGTTCTTATCTATAAAACGACCTCAGCTAATTTTTCACTCATAAAACCAGCAACATGAGAAGTGCAGGAAGGCCACCAGTTACACCAGTGCAATTGAAGAACGGATTCTACATAGAAGTTTGTGATAAAGGGACCAATAAAGGAATGAAGATCTGGAATGCTACAGAAAAAGCCATGCATGATGCCGCGCAGCTTTATGCCGGTCACAAAAACGTGATTATCCTCGGAGAATTCAAAGAAGGCGCCTTTAAAACAAGTCCGCACACGCGTAAGTAAACAGGTTTACCAACCGGGAAAAATAACTGTCTGTATTCGTTTGCCGGCCGGCTAACCGGGCTACACTTTATTTACTGTCAATAAAGAAAACGACTTTATGGCGGTAACTCATCAAATATTCTTACTACATGTCAAAGCCCATCAAAGTTTTATTCGTAACCACATCACATGATACATTGGGTGAAACCACCGAAAAGACAGGTTTGTGGCTGGATGAGCTGGCTGCTCCTTATTTTATTTTCAAAGAAGCAGGAGCGCATATTGTCATTGCTTCACCCAAAGGAGGGCCTGTGCCCATTGATCCCAAAAGTGAGTCTATTATTTCGGTAACCCGCAACTCGAAACGTTTCAGGAACGATATAGAAGCCATGAACCATTTATCACGCTCTTTACCGCTGCGCGACATCCGGGAAGAGAATTTTGATGTACTGTTTGTGGCAGGTGGCCACGGCGCTATGTGGGACCTCGCCGCCAATCCATTACTGAAACAGTTGCTGGATAATTTCCTCACCAAAGGCAAACCGGTAGGGGCAGTTTGCCATGGAGTAGCAGCCCTGCTGCCTTTGCAGGATGCCAGCGGCCAGCCCTGGGTAAAAGGAAAACAGGTAACTGCGTTCAGCAACAGTGAGGAAGAGTCGGCAGGTATGACCAAATTGCTTCCCTTCTTACTGGAAACCCAACTGACTTCCCTGGGAGCAGCATATTCCAAAGGAACAAACTATACGAAATACGTGGCGACTGAGGGTAACCTGGTAACCGGCCAGAATCCGGCTTCTGCTGAGGAAGCTGCGAAAATGACACTGGGCCTGATAAGACCTACCTACAGTACCATAAAGAAATAAGCTGTTATTTACAGCGATTTCCGTACGATCATACGGAAAGGATTTTTCACCTGTTTCGCTTCTTTGTTGAGCAACATCAGGGCGGCCGTTTTACCCATCGCTTCGAAATCGGTGGTGATCACCGTAATCTCCAGTAATTCTTTTAATACGGTTTCATTAAAGGAAATAATGCCCACATTCTTCCCTGGTTGCAGGTTGGCGTCCTTCGATTTCTTGATCAGTTGCGCCAGGTCCGATTCTGCCGTAACAATATAGGCAGTGCCGGCCTGTGGCAGTTCTTTATCCAGACTGGAAATAACAGCAAATGTTTTCTGGTGCTTCAGGCAAAACTCAAAGCAGCCTTCTATAATGTCCCGCGGGTGATTGCTCTGGAAGGGGAATACAATAATGAGGCGGTTGTATTTTTTCAGCAGCTTCACCGATGACTCCAGCACATCATGAATGTCTTTTTTGAAGTCCTGGTATACCGACATATGGCTTTTGCCCAGTTCCGGTACATTTTTATCCAGCATCATTAGTTGGGAGGCCGGGATCGTCTTTAGTACTTTCAGGTATTGCTTCTTACTCGTTTTGTGGAAGAAATGGGGCATGATCACATAGTAATGGTATTTGCCCATATTGGCTTCCAGTATCTCTTCCAGCCTGCGTACATCATAGTGGTGCACCTGCAGGTCTACCACCGCTTTGTCCTGCAGGGTATCAATAAAACTGTAATACGTTATTTTCTTATAGGAGCTGAGCTTGTTGAAGATGAGCAGTATTTTCAGCTTTTTATCTTTACGGCCTACTACATAGTACCCCTTCGCCGGCACGGCATATACATATCCTTCCTCGATCAGTTCACGGTAAGCTTTTTCTACGGTATCGCGCCCATAGTGGTAAGTTTTGCTGAAATCATTGATGCTGGGCAGCTTGCTGTGTGGTTTGAGGCCGCCATTGTCGATGGCCATGGATACAGCATGCACAATCTGTTTGATCTTACTGGGTATATGGTGGACATTTACACTGAAAGGCTTCATCGCAATCATTTAGATGCAATAAATATAATTCACCTGACAGAAACAAATGCAAAAAGCTATTTCAGCACATCAAAATCCACTACCCGGCGCAGGTATTTTTTATCCTGGATCACCCAGGTATATTCATTGCCCTTATAGGAAGTGTTGAGCAGGTAGATGTAAATAGAGCGTCCATCCTTGGAAAGAAAAACCCCGTTGCGGGTTCTGGAAGTACCACCTTTATCCTGGTAGGAAAAGCTGGGCTCATACAGGTCAAAATAGGCAGTAGAGGGAATGGCTACTGTATCCTTGCCGATCACTACCGTGATGGATGCAATGGTAGTACGGGGCATTTCGCCATAATTGCCATAATAGGGCTTGCCATCGATCTTCACCACATGCTTTTCTTCCAGCATGATCTTGTGTTTGGCAGGATCAAACACGCCGGTTTTGATGGTCACCTGCAACTGGTCGTTGGCCCAGGTCATATAATCGGCGCCATATGATTTTACAGGCACTGATTGCAGGGGCAGCTTGCTGATGCTTTCGTCAATACCGGCCATGAGGAAAGTGGCCAGGTCGGCCCGGACATCCTTTTGGGATACTTTCACAAAATTGTCTTTTTTATTGCGGAAGTCGCGGAACTCTTCGTCCTGCGCCAGGCAGATGGTCGTGCAAAGCAATAATACCGGAAGGATAATACGCATGATTCGGAAGTTTGGATAATGGCTACGAATTTAATACGTAGTGTTCACTCCGGCAAGATGCATGTTATTGTGTGAAAGGCATGTTAAAAGCGTTTCGGGTTCCGCGTTTTGAGTTTCGGGTTCTTCAGGTGTAACAGGATGAGCAATAGCTGTCCTGCTGTGAGTGCAGGCAAAGCAAAAATACCTGCCAGTTAAAGAACCAGCAGGTATTTCAAAGCGCGGAGCAACCCAAAACCCGAAACTCCAAACCCGAAACTGGCTACGGTTCCGTAGCGCCATTCAAAATCCACGGCAGATTGAACTTGTGGAACTCAATAGAACGGTGGCTGGTGGCATTGTTGCTCACATCTTCATTGATCTCGATCAGTGCGCCAACGGCATAGTCGGCTGTTTTGGCCATGCTGGAATAGCCGCCCTTGCCCTGGTCGCAGGTCTCTTCATCGGTAAGCCAGTCGTGCGTTCTGCGGCTGATGGGCCAGGTAACGCCTTCATCATAGCTGATGCGGATGCGCATCTTGCACCTTCTTTCCGAGCTGGCGGGGTTCAGGAACATAATGCGGCTGGGCTCGCCGGTATAGCGCAGTACCGAGCCTTCGCAGCGGGGATCGAGCAGGGTGTTGTGGGGCGCGAAAGCGCTCCAGGTGCCGCCGATCGTGCCGGTAGAGAGCCAGCGCCGCTTGGCTGTTTCAAACTGGGCGGTGCCGGGCCGGTCATTGCGCATCAGTTTGCCATCGATCAGCTCAATGATCGTGGGTTCGCCGGAGCCGTTGGGCACCAACTGGTAGTGCCAGGTGGCGCCATGGTCGTCGCTGTAAATGTTGCGCCGGTTGGCGGGAATGATCAGCCGGCCGGGATGGTCAATACTGGTTTGCAGGCCCACACCGGGACCCATGGCATCCCAGGTAAAGCCGGGCGGCAGGAGGGAGCTGGTCTTGTCAACCGGGGTAGCCCAGGTAACGCCGTCGTCATCACTCCAGGACACATACACTTTCCGCTCGCCCCATTCGTCAATGGGTTCATAGCCATCGGTACCGCCCTGGTTCACAGTGCCGGAGTTCCAGGACATCCACAGCCATACCCGCCCGGTATTGCGGTCTACCACAGCCGTAGGATTACCCCAGGTGCCGGGGCCTACGCCTACTACTTCCTGCAGCGCCCCCCAGGTAGAGCCGTGGTTGGTGGAGCGCTTGTACACCAGGTTGATATTGCCGTAATCCCTGTTGTCGCTCATGCGGCCTTCGGCAAAAGCGAGGAGGGTGCCGCTGTTACAGCGTACGATGGAGGGGATGCGGTAGGAGTGATAACCTTCTGAGCCGCCGTTGAACAGGACCATGGTGTTGTGATAGGGGGCGGCGGCTTCAGTGGCCAGCTCATTGTCCGTGGGTGGAGCAGGTGTGTCGGTTGGGGTAGCCGGGGTCACATTGCGTTTACAGGATACAGCGCCGGTAAGGAGTAATAGTAGGG
Organism: Paraflavitalea devenefica; assembly: GCF_011759375.1. Lineage (NCBI taxonomy): Bacteria > Pseudomonadati > Bacteroidota > Chitinophagia > Chitinophagales > Chitinophagaceae > Paraflavitalea > Paraflavitalea devenefica. The sequence continues at coordinate 1,244,998 of NZ_JAARML010000002.1, forward strand.
CAGAGGCATATAATAGCCTCTTGCAAAAGAACTTCTTTTCCATAGACAAGTCGGTTTTAGTGATTTTATGTTGTTATGTAATACATAATCAAAATAGGGATTCTTTTTGGGAATGCCAAATTGAAGTAGGTGATGGGGTGGAAAGGGATGGGCTGACAGAGGGCGGGTGGCAGGAGGAAGCGGAAGGATGCCCGGAAAATGGAGGGGAATGGGAGAGGAATGCGTTGAGATAGCAGGCAGATAGTACGCAGATAGTACGGGGAATGCCCTGGAAAGCGCACTGGAATGCTCTAAATAGGGCTATTGCTGTAGAGTGCCAGTGCAAGGTTTGGGCAATACGTCGGCCATGTCCTGAACAGGCGCAGGCCTTTCGCTGACCATTCCCGGGCAACCGGGTATTCCTGATAGCCGTCCCATAGTAGTCCCCTGGTAATCCCATAGACGCTCCATGGTCCTCCCATAGTAGAGGTAAGGGACAAGTAAGCCAGTAGTAAGGGAGTAGTAAGGCAATAGTAAGGCGACAGGGGTCAAATGCAGGTGGGACGGGGATTTGTATTGTTTTGGATTGGCAAACCCAGTCCCCGCAAGGGTTTGATCGAAAAGAAGATTTCAAAAATAATACGCCTGGTCATATAACAAACGGATAGATCAGTGTTTATACAATTTACCCAAAAAGCCTTTCGAAGCCAAAATTAGCTTTCAAGATCCTCTCAAAACTTGCTGTAAGCGCCAATTCAAATAGGCTTCTGTATGCTGAATTCTGTATACTGTATTCTGGATTCTGAATTCTGTATTCTTTCCTACAGGTGCTCCAGGTGCGGCAGCAAATGCTGGCGCATGGCGTTGGGGAATTCTTCGGGTTTATTGCCGTAAAGGATGCGTACCAGGTCGGCATGGGTGACGGAGCCTACGGAAGTGTGCTCCAGTTTGGACTCATATTCCACCACGTATTCGAATACGGGCATCAGGATCGTCTGAAAACGTTTTAAGGTCTCATTCCCGGCCATTTCGTAGAGGGTGGAGTGGAAGTCCACCTCGCAGCGGATCCGCTCAATAGAGGTGCTCGCACGGCGTTCCCGCTCCACGATGGCATCGAGCTGTTGCAACTGTTCGGGGGTCTTGCGGCGGAAAAGCAGGTCGCCCAGGCCTATTTCCAGTACAATGCGCAGTTCAAAAAGCTCCTTGCGCACGTTCATATCCAGCATGTTAGGGTGCAGGATCCGCTCCAGGCCCTTCATCACGTCGGGCTGGGTAAGGATCATACCCCGCTTTTTCTTCGATTCGATCATTCCCAGCATGCGCAGGCGGCTCAAAGCCTCCCGTACCACGTTGCGGCTCACGCCCAGCGCTTCCGCGATCTCCATTTCCTTGGGAATGGCATCGCCCGGCCGGATGGACCGCCGGATGATGTAATCACGTAACTGGGTCTCCACCTGGTCGGCCATGGTGATAGAGGCTATAGGCTTCAGTTTAAATAGTTCCTGCTCGGTCTTCATAACAGCAAATGTAGTAAAGAGTGTTGATATGTAATACTTAATAAACGGTTTTATTCGGGTGCGGACCATCAGCAGCTGGTTGCTGTAACGCGCTGTTTTTGACTCCTTCTATTCATAATTACCTATTGATCAGCAGACTGGCCACACATTAAAATTTTAGTCAAAAAGTTGGCTGCATAAAGGAAGTCCCTATATTTGTATTATGTAGTACATAATTATCTGCAAACAAGCTAACGCAAGCCATTATGAAAAAACTGATCTTCTGCCTCCCGCTGCTGGGCTGTTGGTTACTGCTTTCTTTGTGTGTGACCGCCCAGGACACTGAACTGGTGGTTTCCGGAACCGTTACCAGGTCGGCTGCCAACGAAAAATTGTCCAATGTGACCGTCACACTCAAAGGTACCTCGCTGGCGGCCGTTACCGGCGCCGGCGGACAATATTCCTTAAAAGTAAATGATCCGAAGGGCATTCTGGTATTTACCTACGTAGGATTGCAGTCCCGCGAAGTACCCATCGAAGGCCGCAGCCGGATAGATGTGGCGCTGGAGCCCGACAATGCAGCGCTCACCGATGTGGTGATCGTAGGGTATGCCCAGCAATCCAAAACGAGGATCACGGCTGCCGTATCGAAACTGAACCCCGAAGAACTGAAAAATACCGCCAACCCTAATCCTGTACAGGCTATACAGGGAAAAATAGCCGGTGTATCCGTACCCATTTCTTCCGGCCAGCCCGGCGCCGGCGCTATTAATATCATTATCCGCGGCAGTACCAAACTGAATGCTTACGGCAGTGGCTTGGGCAATAGCAATGGCAGTCAGATAGGCAGCTCCGATGCCAATGTAGGCCCGCTCATTGTAGTGGATGGCATATTCCGGTCATCCATCAATGATATCAATCCCGATAATATAGAATCATTCCAGGTCATGAAAGATGCCGCCTCCACCGCCATCTATGGCGCGCGCGGCGCGAATGGGGTGATCGTGATCAAAACAAGGGGCGGTAAGTTCAACAGCAAGATGAACCTTACGCTCAACCACCGCACCACCTGGGAAACGCCTGCCCGCAGTTATAAATACATTGGCGCCACCGATTACCTCCGGCTGGCCCGCACAACGGTGAAGAATACCTTCGATGGCCTGGATAAGAACAACCTGCTGAACAATGGCGGTTTCTCTGCCGGCACCCGGGTATATACCGCCAAAGGCCAATACGGCAGGAACATTAACCTCACAGCGCTGTATGATAATATTGTGGCCATAGAAGGGCAGGCCTATGTAGACAACCTGCTGGCCAAAGGCTGGAAAACGATGGACGACCCGATCAACCCGGGCACCAAGCTGTTGTATGCCGACAATAACTACCAGGATATGCTGTGGGTAACCGGGCTTACCCAAAATTACAATGCTTCGATTGATGGAGGCAGTGAGAAAGCCAGTTACAACGTGTCGGCAGGCTATACCGATCAGAAGGGTACGTTTGTAGGCACCCGCTACAGGCGCTATGACGTATTGGGCAATTTCAACTTCAAAGCGGCTGATAATTTCAGGATAGACGCCATGATCAATTATCAGAACGTACTGCCCAACTTTGTGGATGCTTACCAGAATGAACTGGTACGTGGTACCCGCGTTACCCCGCTGATACGTATTTATAAAGATGATGGCAATCCTACGCCCGGTGAATTATATACGGTGCGCAACCGCTTCCATACTTTGAAGTATGATGATTTCCGCGTATCCACAGAAAGGCTGATTGCCCGCGTAGGCGGCGACCTTACGATCATCAAAGGCCTGCATTGGCGGCCGTCATTTTCCTACCAGATGCAGGATTACCGCGAGCTGTTCATGCGCAAGGGTACGCCTGCCGATGAGATACAGCCTTCTACCCAACGGCAGAAGAATGAATACACGGAGAATATGCGCGACCTGATGACCGACCAGATATTGCAGTATGATTTCGATATCAATGGCGACCATGACTTCATGGTACTGGGTGGCTTTAACTACCGCCGGGTTACCTACAATGCCATCAGCATTGGTTCACAACGGGCCAATAATGATTACATCTATACCATTAATGAACCTACCACTGCTATTGTGAATGGGGTGATCACTTCCAACGTGACCAATTTCTCCACCAGCTTACGCGAAGAGCGCTCTGCGAGCTTCTTTGGTCAGTTTACCTATGATTACCAGAAAAAGTATTTACTGGGTGGCAGTTTGCGGTATGACGGCTTTTCCAACTTTGCACCGGGTAACCGCTATGCCCTGTTCCCCTCTATCTCTGCCGGCTGGAATATCCACAAGGAAGATTTCTGGAATATAAAAGCGATCAGCAAGCTGAAGTTACGCGCCAGTTGGGGTGGCAGTGGCTTGAGCGACCTGAGCATCACGGATACCTATGGTGGTTATGGCGCCACACAATATGCCAACGCAGCAGGCGTGTTGCGCAACAATCTTTCCAATCCAAACCTGGTATGGGAAACGACCCAGACCACCGACCTGGCCCTCGATGCAGAATTCTTTAAAGACCGTATTAGTCTGACCATTGATTTTTACAATAAGCTTACCAAGGACAGGCTGGCCGTGAAACCCCTGCCTTCAGAAGCGCCTTTCCCTTCTGTAGCCTTCAACAATGGTGTGTTGCAGAACAAGGGCGTGGAGATAGAACTGGGCGGTATCATCATTGATAAGAAAGACTTCATCTGGAGAAGCTACCTCTCTTTTGCCTATAACCGCACCGTGGTAAAAGAATTGCCCGACAATGGCAGGGTGAGGAACCGCCAGGGTGGAGATGTGGTCTATGATCCCACTGCCAAACAACTGGTAGAAGCCGGTGGCATTGCAGAAGGTGAGCGCCCCTTTGCCCTGTATGCCTATAAGGTATTGGGCGTATTTGCCACCGAAGCAGAAGCCGCTGCCTGGAATGCTAAAACCAAAGATAACCTCGCCTCTCCCTCAGGACAAACGGTAAAGAAACATGCCGGCGACTTCATCTTCGCCGATGTCAATGGCGATGGCATTATTGATACGAAAGACCAGGTGTTCATGGGCTACCGCACACCTGATAAGATCGGCGGTATGCAGAATATCCTTTATTATAAAGGCATCACGTTACGTTTTACGGTAGACTACGCCCTGGGCCACCTCATCAGCAATGGCGCACTGGCCCGTTCACTGGGGCAGGGCAGGGCCTTCAATGAAGGCGCTCCTTCCGAGGCGCTGGGCTCCGACATCTGGCAGAAAGAAGGGGATGCAGGCAAAAAATATGCACGCTTCTCTTTTGCTGACTTTGACTTTGGCCAGCGCAATTACCTGCGGGGCGCCACCCTTGGTGTGAATCAATCCTATAGTTCTGATGTATCGGTCATGATCGGGAAAGGGGATTTCCTCGCTTTCCGCGAGATCGGTATTGCTTATGACCTCCCCAGGAACTTACTGAAAAAGGTACATGCCACCGGCGTCAATGTATTTGCCAGCGTGTACAACCTCGGTTATATCACCAAATACAAAGGACAGAACCCCGAGAGCTATACAGGCTTTGACCCGGGCGGTTATCCCAGGCCAAGGCAGTTCTCTTTGGGCGCTACGGTCAGGTTTTAGGTCTTGAGGCAACGAGATGGTCATTGACTACCCTATCCACATTCAAAAACAGCAATAACGAGCATATGAAAAATATAATATTCACCTGTATAGTAACGCTGAGCTTGCTGGCGCTCGCAGGTTGTGAAAAATTACTGGAAGTAGATCCGGAGTCCAGTATTACAGAAGATACCTATTTTCAGAACGAAGGCGATTTTGAACCCTATGTAACCGGTATCTATATCTACATGCGCAGCTTTGCCAATAACATTACTTATGGTACGGAGCGAAGTGAAGAGCTGGTATCTGCGCTTAACTCACGCTTTGGCGTGGCCTGGCAACATAACCTCAGCCCTTCCAGTGGCGCCCTGAATTATAACGACTGGTACCGGGGTATCGGCCATTGCAACCTGTTGCTGGAAAAGATCAAAGATTTTGATTTCCCCAACAGTCCGGATACCAGGAAGCGTATTATAGCAGAAACCTATTGCCTGCGCGCTTATATGTATTTTCACCTTACCCGCATCATTGGCAAGGCGCCCCTGATGCTGCAGGCAGTGCTGGAAGATAAAGATATACCCTTGCTGGAACGTTCACCGGCCACGGAAGTAATGGCTCGTATCTATACGGATCTCGACTCTGCGATCAGCCTGTATAAATCCATGAGCAACTTCAATGTGAAGACCTATCCTTCTAAATACCGTTTTTCTTATGGCGCCGCCCAGGCCCTGAAGGCAGATGCCTGTATGTGGGATGGAAAAGTACTGGAAACCGGCAACGTTGCTTTTGAAAGTGCTATTACTGCCATTAATGAAGTAGAGGCCTCCGGCGTAAGCCTCAATACCGATTTTAAAAATGTAACCGGCTTACGGGGTAGCAGCAATCCGGAAGTGATCATCGCTGCCTATTTCCTGCGCGATGAATCGGGCGCCAATTATGGACTGAATGCACTGCCTTACCTCACCGGTGTGCAGGGTGCGTTGAACTTGGACAGCATACCTTATGCAAATGTTTCCGGCAACGGGCAGGGCGCTTACCAGATCAGCACCAAATCAAGGGCGCTCTTCAATGCCTGGCCCGACGACAAGCGCAAGCCTTTTACCTGGGTAACAGAACGGCAAAACTCCGGCAACAAGATTTCCTGGATCACCAAGTATCCCGGCACCAAATATCCCGATGACCGGATCTCTGATAATGATATCATTGTTTACCGCCTGGCCGATATCTATCTCCTGAAGGCAGAAGCGTATGCCGCCCTCGACAATACTACGGATGCCATCACCTACCTGAATAAGGTAAGGGTGCGTACCGGCAATGGCGATTATACCGGCGCTACGGATAAGGCAAGCGTGGAAAAGGAGATACTGGATGAAAGAGGCCGTGAATTGTTTTTTGAGAATAAGCGCTGGTACGACCTGGTGCGTTTTCACAAAGGAGGTACTATTGATGTGTACACCTATGTACCCAACCTGACAGGCAAGACCACCCCTTTATTCTGGCCGCTGAATACCACGGTGATGGCCAATAACCCCAAACTATTGCAAACCGACGGGTATCAATAGTAAACCATATAACCCCGCATAACTGACCGCTATGACCTACAAAACCCTTTCTCTTTATTCCGTCCTGCTGGCCATGCTTGTTGTATGCAGCATGTCCGGTTATACACAGGACCGTATTTTGCAGGTAACCGGTAAGGTTACCGATGAACTGGACAAAGGCCTGGCCGGTACCAGCGTAAAAATTACCGGTACCAAAATTACTACTGTTACGGGTAATGATGGGTCTTACCGCATCATGGTAAGTCCTACCGACTCGCTGGAGTTTTCCTTCACCGGTTATAAAACAGAAGTATTTGCTGTGCGCAACCGGGTAGACCTGAACGTGCGGCTGACGCCGGTGGCCGGCGGCCTCAACGAGGTAACGGTGATCGGCTATGGCCAGCAGAAAAAAGTAAGCGTGATCGGCGCGCAATCCACCGTAACGCCGGAAGACCTGAAGCTGCCTGCCCGCGATATCGCCGGTATGCTGGCAGGTCGTATTGCCGGTATCATTACCACCTCAAGAGGTGGCGGCCCCGGCCAGGACAATGCCGGGGTACTGGTACGCGGCGTGGCTACTTTTGGCACCAGTACCCGTACGCCCCTGATCATTATTGACGGGGTGCCCGACAGAAGTTTTAATGATGTGGATCCCGAAGACATTCAAAACTTCACAGTACTGAAAGATGCGGCTTCTACAGCAGTGTATGGTACCCGCGGCGCCAATGGGGTTATCCTCATCAATACCAAAAGAGGCGTGGCCGGCAAGCCTGCCATTAACGTGGAAGTGAACCAGGGCCTCACCCAATTTGTGCAGGTGCCTAAACTGCTGGATGCGCCAACCTGGATGGAAACATACAATGAAGCACTGAAGACAAGAGGCAGGGACGCTTTCTATTCGGATGAAAGAATTGCCTTGCACCGTAGCGGCAAAGATACCGACCTCTATCCCAATACCGACTGGTATAAAGAACTGTTCCGCGATTTCGGTCTCACGCAAAGGGCCAATGTCAATATCAGCGGTGGTTCTGAAAAAGCCAATTACTATATCTCTGCCGGCTACTATGGCGAAACAGGATTGCTTAAATCGAAACCCGAAAGAAGCTATGACACCAAGACCTACTATCGCCGGTATAATTTCACGGCCAATATCGGTGTAAGTATTACCAATACGACGAAGCTGGACCTGGGTATTGCTACTATTATTGATCAGCGCAACGGACCTTATGATGGCTCCAATAACCCGCAAAACGGCGCGTTTGAACAATCGCTCAGAGTGCCTTCGCATATCATTCCTGCCCGGTACTCCAATGGGGATTGGCCTGCCACACCCGATGGACGCAGCAGCCCAGCCCGTATTGTTTTTGGTATCGGCTCGGGCAATGAGTATTCTGCCACCCTGCGGCCCAATATTCGTGTGAAGCAGGAGCTCAGCGCACTCACCAAAGGACTGTCTGTTTCCGGGCTATTCTCCTTCGACGTATATACGGATGCCCTGGTGGCCACCCAGCATGCTTCTCCCACCTTCTATGCAGAAGGCAGGGATGCTGACGACAAGCTGATCACCCGCCAGGTAAATACCAGCAATGATATTCTCTCCTTTGCTTCTGCACGTAGCACCAACCGGCGTATGTATACGGAAGCTTCGCTGAACTATCAACGTACTTTTGGGGTGCATGAAGTGGGGGGCCTGTTCCTGTTCAACCAGTCGGAATATGTGGATGGCAATGCCAGCACCTTTACTACGGCGGTGCCTTTCCGCAACAGGGGCATTACAGGTCGCGCCACATATGGTTATGATGGCCGCTACTTTGGAGAGGTGAACTTTGGTTATACCGGTTCTGAGAACTTCAGTCCCGATAAACGCTTTGGTTTCTTCCCCTCCTTTGGGGTAGGCTGGCTGGTGTCCAATGAAAAATTCTTTGAACCCGTAGCCGACATATTATCCTATTTCAAACTAAGGTATAGCTATGGTTTAACAGGTAATGGTGGTTTTAATACCCGCTTCCTGTACCTGAGCCAGTTGACCAAGGCCAGCAATGTATACCAGTTTGGTATTCCTGCTTCCTTATCACCTTCTTATAGTGGCTATACCGAATCACAGATCGCTACCGACCCTACCTGGGAAACCTCTTACCGGCATAACCTGGGTGTTGAAATGAACTTCCTGCACAATGACCTGAAGATGGTATTGGAGTTATTTCGTGAAATGCGGAGGGGCATTTTAAGGGCCGATCAAACCATTCCGTTAACATCGGGCTTTGGCGGTGTAAACCCCACCCGCAATATTGGTATCGTACTGAATAAAGGTATTGACCTTACCCTCTCTTATAACCGTTCATTCGGCAAGAGCCAGTGGATCAATATCACCGGCACGTTTACCTATAACAACAATACCAACCTGGAAGATGGGTTACCGCCCCAGCCTTATCCCTGGATGCAGTGGAGAGGAAAAGAGGTGGACGCCAAAGAACTGTACACTTCCCTCGGCTTATTCAAAGATCAACTGGATATTGATACGTCTGCCGAACAAAGTGGCGATATCAGGCCCGGCGATATCAAGTATAAAGACCTCAACGGCGATGGCGTGATCAATAATTTTGATGTATCGCGCGTCAATGTATCCGGCACACCCAAGATGATGTATGGTATCAATCTTTCTTTCGGGTACAAAGGTTTTGATATCGGCGCCTTTATACAAGGCACCGGCAAAGTATGGTTGTTGTATGGCAGTGGTGATGGTACCTATCCCTTCGCGAGTGGCGCCAACAGTCCCAACCTCTATGCCATTATTAAAGACCGCTGGACGGAAGAGAACCCCAACCCCAATGCTTTTTATCCACGTCTTACCAGCAACCAGGACATCAATTCCAACTTCCTGGTGAGTGACTGGTGGCTGAAGCGGGCAGATTTTATCCGCCTGAAGAGTGCAGAGTTTGGTTATACGCTGCCGGTAGCCAGGGTAAAAAAGATGGGCATTAAGAACATACGCATATATGTGAATGGCACCAATTTGCTCACCATTTCAAAATGGAAGCACTGGGACCCTGAGCTGAACGATACCGGCACCAGCTCTACGACCATCACACGCGGCGGATTCTATCCCAATATCAAAGCATACAACTTTGGTGTAAGGGTAACCTTTTAATGATCACATTTAGAACTATCACAATGAAAAAAACAAATCTATATACTACTTCCCTGTTATGCCTGTTGCTGGGTACTGCCACGGTATTGCCCACGGGATGTAAGAAAGGATATTTTGATGCAGTGCCGAAGGACCTGGTGGATGTGAATGCTATTTTCAAGAATAAAACAGAAACAGAGAATTGGCTGGCCGGCATCTACGGCAAGATGCTGGACCCCTGGGGCACATCGGCCAGCTCGGCCCGGTACTTTGCTGCCTGGTGCGAAGAGCTGGACCTGAATACACCAACCGCCCAGGCCACCAATGCGCTGAGCGGGGTAACGGCGGGGGTAAACATATGGACAGCCAACTACCAGGGTATCCGGCTGGCCAATATTTTTATGGCCAATGTAGAGAATCCGGAATCCAATATCCTGGATGAACCCAATGGCGCCGCACTGGTGCAGCAATACAAGGGTGAGGCCCGTTTCCTGCGCGCTTATTTCTACTGGACGCTGATGAAGTTATATGGCCCCGTAGTACTGGTAGGGGATAAGATCGGTGAGGTGGATGACAATTACCTGCAACCGCGGAATACCTGGACGGAGTGTATTGATTATGTGCTGTCGGAAATGGATGCCGCCAGGGAAATGGTGCCGGAAAGGCATATTGTAGCGGCTACGGGCGCGGACGATCTTACACAAACCGGCCGCATCAATAAACTGATCATTGATGCGGTGAAATCGCAGGTTACTTTATATGATGCAAGTCCGCTCTTCAATGGCAATACAGCCATGGCCAGCTTTCAGAACAAAGATGGCAAGGCCTTGATGAATACCAGCTATGATGCTGCCAAATGGGCCAGGGCCGCCGCAACTGCCAAAGAAGCCATTGAGCATGCTGCTTCCTATGGAAAGAAGATATTTAAAACTACTCCTGTCAATGCCGATCCGTTCATAGCGGCCTTCAATTCCCATCGCGACCTGTTCCTGACCGGCTGGGCCGATGAAGGCATCTGGATACGGACGGTTACAGGTTACCAGGCATGGGAAGTAGACGCGGCTCCACGGGCTGCCAATGGTACTACTACCAACTCCAACCTGACACCGCCGCAGGAGATGGTAGACCATTACCGGATGTATAATACCGGTAAGCGTATTGATGAGGCAGGCAGTGGTTATAACCCAACTGGTTTTACGGCTACCGCCAAAGCCGGATTCTATGTAGCGAACACATCCAATATGTATGTAGGCCGTGAGCCCCGTTTTTATAACGCCATTACCTTTAATGGCGCCACAGTTCCTTTTGTGGCCAGGTCCGGACAAACCCATGTGCAATTCTGGCCAACCGGTAATTCCGGCAATGGTGAGGGCAGCGAGATAAGATATCCAAGAACGGGATACCTGGTGCGCAAGAATACCAATCCGGCCAGGAACCTCTCCAACAATTCCGGTAACGTGGTGCGCCCGGCCATGTACATCCGGTTAGGAGAATTGTATTTAAATTATGCCGAGGCGTTGAATGAATCCAGTCCCGGTCATGAGGATGTGTTGACCTACCTGAATGCCATTCGTACAAGAGGTGGTCTGCGCGCTTTTCCTGCTGACTCTTTAAGCCAGGATCAACTGCGGGAGCATATCCACCAGGAGCGGTGTATTGAATTGGCCTATGAAGGTCACCGGTTCTATGATGTACGTCGCTGGAAAATAGCCAATGATCCCGAAGGCAGGCAGGGTGGTGAGTTCACCGGTATGAATGTGTTGGTAGGTACCAGCCTGAATGATCCGGCGTATTATGAAAGGGTCAGGTCTTCCACCCGGGCATGGGACGATCGGTTTTACTTTTTCCCCCTGCCGCAAAGTGAGCTGAACCGGAACACGAAAATGGTACAGCCGCCGGGGTATTGATGATGTAATGCTATGCTTAAAATAAATTCCGTGCTTAAGAAAATGATCTCTTGCTCCTTTCGCCTTCAAACCACTGTGGCCGTCATAATGTGCATGGTGCTTCCATGCATGTTATGGGCTGCAGGGACTGGAGAAGAATTGGTCATGACACAACGGCAATACCAGGTGCCTGTGCTGCTTAAAAAGAAGGACAATCCGGTGCTGCGTATCACGATCTATAATGCCGGACCGAAGGAATCCTTTACAGAAGGTTTTCAACTGAACCTGTCGGGTACTACAGATCTGAGAGATATCAAACGGATAAAACTGTATTACGCGGGTAAGGACTCTTCGTTCACCAACCTCAGCAACACTGGTAAGATGACGTTGTTGGACAGCAAAGATCGCCTTGGAACTGTTATGTGGATCGGTGATGACCAGGAATTGAGTATCGGACTAAATGTTTTCTGGGTATCGGTAGAGCTAAATGACAAAGCCGATCCTTTGCATAAGATATTTATTCGTACAGAAGCTTCCATGCAGAGACATCAACATCCGGTAAAGATACCGCGGACTGAAGTCGTGCCCTTGCGCATTGGTTATGCACTTCGTCAGCACAATGATGATAACGTACATACCTACCGCATACCCGGACTGGCCACTGCCAAAGACGGTTCCCTGCTGGCTGTGTATGATGTGCGCCGCGAAAGTGCGCGCGACCTGCAGGGCCATATTGATATCGGCATCAACCGTAGCACCGATGGCGGCAACACCTGGCTGCCCCTGCAGATTGTACTGGATAGGGGTACCTGGGGCGGACTGCCGGAGAAGTTCAACGGCGTATCCGACGCCTGCATATTGGTAGATAAGAACACCGGCCATATTTTCATTGCCGGCCTGTGGATGCATGGCGTATTGAATGCACAGGGCAAATGGATAGAAGGACTGAATGAAGACAGCACGGCCTGGAATCACCAGTGGCGCGATAAAGGATCACAACAGGGTTTTGAGGTGAAGCAGACCTCCCAGTTCCTGGTCGTTAAAAGTGAGGATAATGGCAAGACCTGGAGCCAACCGGTAAACCTTACCCGGATGTGCAAACAGGAAGACTGGTGGTTATGGGCCCCCGCACCCGGTGCCGGCATTACCTTACGGGATGGCACGCTGGTATTCCCCACCCAGGGACGCGAAAAAGGGAAAGCTTTTTCCAATATCACCTATAGTAAAGATGGGGGCAAGACCTGGACTACCAGCAAACCCGCTGTAAGTATCTCTACTACGGAGAATATGGCCGTGGAGCTGTCAGACGGTAGCATCATGTTGAACATGCGCTCCAACAAGAACAAGAATGATACCGGCAGCACCAATGGCCGCGCCATTGCCGTCACCAAAGACCTTGGTAATACCTGGATTGAGCATGCTACTTCCGGCGGTGCATTGCCCGAGCCTGTTTGCATGGCCAGCATTATCCGGCACGACTATGTGGAGAAAGGAAAAAAGAAATCGGTACTGTTGTTCTCCAATCCCGATTCCAAAACCGTGCGCCACCGTATGACGGTTAAAGTGAGCTATGATGACGGGAAGACCTGGAGCGCCACTAAAAAGATATTGCTGGATGAAGGAAAGAGCCGCGGCTATTCCTGTCTTACCAGTATTGATAACAATACCATCGGCATCCTGTACGAAAGCAGCATGGCCGATATGGTGTTTCAGAAAATAAGTTTGAAAGAACTACTATAGTTGAATTTCCCCGCAGTGTCTCCCGAAGAGCTTGTCCCGCTTTGCGGGAGGACGCTGCGGATCAAGAACAATAAAAGCATGCTTACAGCAAAGACACTGAAAGGCAACTGGGCCACCTTGTTACTGCCCATCAATAAAGATGACAGCATAGATTATACAAGGCTGGCAGCAGAGATGGATATTATGATAGATGCCATGCCCGATGGAATTTACTCCAATGGCACAGCCGGTGAATTGCACAATCAAACAGAAGAGGAGTTTGACAAAATACAGGCATTGCTGGCAGACAAATGTCATGCAGAGGCAGTGCCTTTCCAGGTAGGTGTCAGCCATCCTTCGCCGCTGGTATCCCTGCAACGGATACAAAGAATGGTGGCATTGAAGCCGGCTGCCTTCCAGGTGATCCTGCCCGATTGGGTGACCACCGGCGCCGGAGAGCAGGAAAGCTTTCTGCAAAAGATGGCAGCGGCAGCAGGAGATATCCCCCTGGTGCTGTACAATCCACCCCATGCCAAAATGGTACTGCAGCCGGCCGACTTCAACCGGTTACAGCAGGCCGTTCCTTCCTTCATCGGTGTTAAAGTAGCTGGTGGCGATGCTGCCTGGTACAAGGCCATGCGGCCGTATGCGGATACCCTCTCGATATTTGTGCCGGGTCATTTCCTGGCTACGGGTGTGCAGGAAGGAGTGGCGTCCGGCGCTTATTCCAATGTGGCCTGCATCAGTCCGAAGGGTGCGCAGTGGTGGTGGCAACTAATGCAAACTGATCTTGCCCGGGCACTGGATGTGCAGCAAAGGATCTTACAGTTCTTTGATAGTTGTATCGTACCTTATAAGCAGGCCGGTTATTCCAATCCGGCGCTGGATAAATTCTTAGCTGCTGTAGGCGGATGGGGCCCCGTTGGCACCCGCCTGCGCTGGCCCTATAAATGGATTCCGGAAGAAGAGGTGGCCAAAGCAAGTGTAGTGTGTAAGGAATTGTTACCTGAATTTTTTGAGTAGCGAGTGGCTAGTGGCTAGTGGGGCGTACTACTCGCCACTTACTACTAGCCCTTAAGAAGTATATTATGAAGTATATAGTCATATCTTTTTTATTAGTGGTCGGAGTTTACATCGGAAGTAGTTGCAAGACTGCAAAGGTATCTTCAGGAAGAGCAGTCCGAACAAGTATCGTATTCGAACCCGTGGCCGGTTCCTATGCCTCCATGCGTATTCCCGCCCTCGTGCTCACCAAACAGGGCACGCTGCTAGCCTTCTGTGAAGGAAGGGTAGGCACTGCCAGCGACTGGGCCGAAATGGATATGCTCATGCGCCGTAGCACAGATGGTGGTAAAACCTGGGAACCGATGGTGGTGATAGCGCCCCGCCAGGGAATGATGCCTACCAGTAATGCCACGCCCATTGTAGATGCCAATGGTACCATTCACCTGCTGTACCAGCGCGGCTATGCCAATGCGTACTATACAAAGTCGGCCGATGATGGTAAAACCTGGAGTCCGGCTGTTGACATCACCTACGCTTTTGAAGCCTTTAAGCCGGAATACAACTGGCAGGTATTGGCGCCGGGGCCGGGTCATTCCATTCAACTGATAAATGGCCGTTTACTGGTGCCGGTATGGATCTGTGATCCCGCGAAATTAACCCCGCATAAAAGCCACTATCCTTCCCGGGTAGCTACCATTTACAGTGATGATACCGGCAGGACCTGGAAGCGTGGGGCCATCCTGCCCGATACCGGGATTAAGAATCCAAGCGAAACCATGGCCGTACAACTGGAAGATGGCCGCGTGATGTTGAACATCCGCCATTCCGGTGATAGTCACCGCCGGGGAGTCAGTTATAGTCCGGATGGCATCAGCGGGTGGACGGTACCTGTGTTGGATACTGCGCTGTATGAGCCGGTATGCATGGCTTCCATCATCCGGGTCAATGATAAAGGCAGAAGCGCCTTGCTGTTCTCCAATCCCGATACCCGGCTGGCGCCCAAACCACCGCGCAAGAACCTGACGGTAAAGCTGAGCTATGATGATGGACAGAACTGGCCCATTCAGCAAGTCATTGATACCAGCTTTGCCGGTTATTCCGATCTGGCAGTGGATAAGGAGGGCACCGTCTATTGCCTGTATGAAACAAATACTGTAGGGCAGGGATGGAATTACAGCCTGGTGCTGAAGCGGTTTACGGTGGATTGGATAAAGAAGAGGAAGAAATAAGCATTCAACTGGATACAATTAAAGTATAAAATACAATAATCATGATGAAAATTGAAGGATTGATCGCAGCGACGTTCGGTGCGTTTCATGAAGATGGATCATTAAACCTTGCCCCGATCCCCGACCTTGTTGAAAAACTGATTAAGGATGGTGTAGCCGGTGTATTTATTTGTGGCACCAATGGTGAAGGCCCCAATCTTACCATTGAAGAACGCATGGCCGTAGCAGAAGCCTATGTAAAAGCCGTTAATAAACGCATCCTGGTGCTGGTGCATGTAGGACATACCTCCATTGCAGAATCCCGTAAGCTGGCTGCCCATGCTGCCAGTATAGGCGCCGATGCTATTTCGGCAGTGGCGGCGTTCTACTTTAAGCCGGGCTCTGTGCAAAACCTGGTGAACAGTATGGCGCAGATAGCTGCTGCAGCGCCTTCTTTGCCTTTCTACTATTACCATGTGCCCGCCCTCACCGGCGTAGGCATGGATATGATTGATTTCCTTCGCCTGAGTGAAGGAGTAATACCCAACCTGGCAGGTATCAAATACACAGCCGCTACCATTTTTGAATACCAGGCCTGCCTTAACTACAAGAATGGCAAATACAATATCCTGTATGGCTATGATGAAATGCTGTTGAGTGCATTGGCTGTAGGGGCCGGTGGCGCTATCGGCAGTACCTATACTTTTGCAGCGCCCTTGTATTTAAAGGTGATCGAATTGTTCCGGCAAGGCAATCAGCCGGCAGCGCAACAACTGCAACTGAAACTGGTGGAAATGGTGCGTTGCCTCCTGAAATATTCACCCATCCCGGCCCAGAAAGCCATTATGGAAATGCTGGGTTATTCACTGGGTCCCTGCCGTCTTCCCCTGGTAAGCCTTACCAAACAGGAAGCGGCAGCATTGAAAGTTTCCCTGCAGGAAGTGGGCTTCTTTGAAGAACTGGATAAACATTATGCGAAGAAATTAAGTGCTGTTGACGCTAAATAGAGAACAAATTAAAAGGCAAGTGGTAAGTGGCGAGTAACAAGTGACCTCCCACTAGCCATTCACCACTAGCCACTTGCTCTTTATTATATTATTCACGATTGACGATTGAGGATTCACGATATGAAATACAGCTTACACATCTTATGCTGCCTGCTGATGGTATGGCCCATGCGATCACCGGCGCAGGATAATCATCCGCACCCTTCCTTTCTGAACTGGAGCCAGTTGCCGGCATTGCCGGGCACGCCCGGCCTGGCAGGGTGTTTTGCCGGCGTATCCAATGGAACCTTACTGGTGGCAGGCGGCGCCAACTTTCCCGATGGCGGTACGCCGTGGACAGGTAGCGCCAAAGTATGGCATAATAAAGTCTATGCACTGGAAAGCCCCACCGGTCAATGGAAAGAAGCAGGCATGCTTCCCCGGTCATTGGGTTATGGTGTATCTGTTACCTGGCGCGATGGTCTTATCTGTATGGGCGGCAGTGATGTGGCCAGGCATTATGCAGATGTGTTTATGCTGCGCTATACCAATGGCCGCATTCAGACGGAGACCTTACCGGCATTGCCCCGGCCATTGGCCAATACCAGCGGTGTGCTCATAGGCGATGTGATTTACATAGCCGGTGGTACGGCAAGCCCAACTGCTACTGCTACGGAATCGGTGTGTTGGTCGCTCGATCTGTCTGCTCCTGAACAAAGCCGGCAATGGAAAACATTGCCTGCCTGGCCGGGACCTTCCCGCATGCTGGCGGTGGCCGGAGCGCTCGACGGCGCTTTCTACCTCATCAGCGGGGTAGAGCTGGTAAAAGGAAAGGAGGACTCCACGGCTCACCGGGTATTCCTGAAAGATGCTTATCGGTATAGCCCTGCCAAAGGATGGGTACGCATTGCTGATGTACCCGAGCCGGTGGCGGCAGCACCCAGTCCGGCCTTTACTACCGGGCAGTCGCACCTGCTCGTATTTGGCGGCGATCATGGGCAGTACTTTGAACAGAATGCTATCCTGAAAGAAAAACACCCCGGCTTTTCTGATAAAGTGTGGGGATATAATAACATTACCAATGCGTGGTCGGTAATGGATACTGTGTTGACCGCTAAGCAGCCCGATGCGGCGGCGCAACCCAATAACAGTGTATGGGCGCCGGTCACCACGCCTGCCGTGGTATGGAATGGCAGCCTGGTATTGCCTTCCGGCGAAGTGCGGCCGGCTGTAAGAACGCCCCGGGTGCTCATGGCGACCCCGGTACAGCCGCCGGGCGCTTTTAAATTGCTGGACTGGATCATTGTAGGCATCTACTTCCTGCTGGTGATCGGTATCAGTGTCATCGTTTCCCGTAAGATGGAAAGCTCCACCAGCGATTTCTTCCTCGGTGGTGGTAAGATACCCTGGTGGGCGGCGGGACTCAGTATCTTTGGTTCCAAGCTCAGCGCCCTCACCTTTATTGCCATCCCCGCCAAAGCCTATGCTACCGACTGGGTATACCTGCTGAATAATATCATGATTGTGGCCGTAGCGCCCCTGATCGTTTATTTCTACCTGCCGTATTTCCGGAAGATGCAGTTGACCAGTGTATATGAATACCTGCGCATCCGCTTTAACCAACGGGTGAAATTATTGGGCAGTCTTACGTTTGTACTGTTCCAGGTAAGCCGCCTGGGTATTGTTATTTACCTGCCTGCACTGGTATTGAGTGCCGTTACCGGTATCAACATCTTTGTGTGCATCATTGGTATCACCGTTATTACTACTGCTTACAGTGTATCGGGTGGGATAGAGGCCGTGGTGTGGACAGAGGTCATGCAGGTAGTGGTACTGTTGGGCGGTGCGCTCATGGCGCTCGTCTTTATGGCCAATTCCCTGCCGGGCGGCTTTGGGCAGTTGTTTACCGAAGCAGCGGAGAACAATAAATTCCGGATGGCCATTATGAAGGGCAATATCACGGAACCGGTATTGTGGGTGGTGCTGGTGGGTGGTTTCCTCACACAGTTGGTTACCTATTCATCAGACCAGGTAGTGGTGCAGCGCTACCTCACCACGCCTACCGAAAAGGAAGCCCGCAAATCTATTTATACTAATGCGCTGCTGGTGATCCCTGCATCACTCATCTTCTTCTGTGTAGGTACGGCCTTATGGGTATTCTTCAAACATAATCCTGCGGCGCTGAATCCACATGGACGTATTGATGATATATTCCCCTGGTATATTTCCAACCAGTTGCCTTCGGGGCTGGCCGGACTGGTCATTGCCGGCCTGTTTGCCGCCACTATGTCTACCATCAGTTCCAGTATGAATTCCATTGCTACGGTAGTCACTACCGACTTTTACCAATACCTGAAACCTGCCAGCACCGACCGGCAGCGGTTTGCCTTTGCACGCCGTACCACGGTGGTATTGGGAGGGCTTGGTTTCCTCATTGCCATCTACATGGTATACCTCAGCAATGCTTCTATATGGGATCAATACCTCAAGATCATTGGTCTGTTTGGCGGTTGCCTCGCGGGCATGTTTGTGGCCGGTATCTTCTTCCCACGTATCAACAGCATGGGTATCTTTATTGGTTTTATCATCAGTGCTATCTGTCTCTTCTTTGTACAGGCGGCCAATATCATCAGCTTTTTCCTCTACCCCGCGGTAGCGGTGCTGGTGTGCGTGCTGGTGGGATATGTGAGTAGTTTGATATGGAAGGAGAAGGCTGGAAGTCTGAGGCCTGAGGTCTGAAGCTGGAAGTCGGCAATTTAATTTGAAGTCTGAAATCAGCGGTGCTCTTCCGACCTCTGATTTCAGACTTCTGATTTTATTTCTTAAACTCCAGCAGGTGTTCCACATCGCTGGTGCCGTCGTCGTAATAGCCGGTAGTGCGGAGTTCCGTGTTGGTAAACTTTGTAATGTTGTAATCGAGCCCGTCAATCCTAAGCAGGGATTCACTGACAAGCTCATAAGGCAAGGTGTCGCGCTGTATCTCATCATCATCTTTTACCGCTTCATAGACCATACCATTTGTTCTGAATTCCAGGGTAAATATGCCTACCGGGATATTCCGGCCAGTGGAATCCTTAAAGGCGCCGGTATTATATTCGTAGGTCTTTTCCGATTCTTTTACCAGGTTCCATTTACCGAGTATACGCTCTGCCGGTGGTTTCAATGCATCTTCATCTTTGTCTTTCTTACAGGAAAATAATACGGTAAGGGCCGTCAGGCCGATCAGGGAATAGCGCATAAGGGTGGTGTTTTTCATGTGGTTTTTATTTCGCTGTAAAATAGAAGAAAGTTTCGGGTATTCAAAGAGGGGAATACCGTTCTGACAAACGGGTTGATTAGCAGGGATTTCCTTAGCGTGCTGTCGCCCCAATCACCCCCAACACATACTCCATCACCGCATCCCGGTTCGTAATAAAATCCTGTTGGGAGGACGTAATGGTCTTATCCGGAATGATGCCTGCGCCAAAGGGGATTTCGCTTTTGTTGGTTACATATTGCAGCAGGTCTACCACGCTGAAGGAAAAATTGATATGCGTATGCGGTAGCTGGTAGGCTACTTTGTCGTGCCCGGTATGGCCATAATAGCCGCCCATACTTTCTTCACCGGTCACCGTAGCATAGCCTTCACTCTTGACCATACTGGCAAAAAGCGAGGCGGCAGAAGCCACGGCCGGGCCAATGAGCAAATACAATTTGCCTTTGAAAGCCAGGCTGTCCGGTTGCCAGAAGCGGTTATAATCCGGGTTCTGGTAATACCTGCCATCTTTTAGTTGATTGTGCTCCAGGTGAAAGTTCTCTTCCGTATCAGGGATCTCCGTGCTGTCATCCGTGTAATAATATTCCTTATAAGGCATGTCCTGGAATATTGTAAAGGCTGCTTTGTTCTCTTTAAACGGCTGGCGGGCCAGGTAAGAAAACGTAAGCAGGTCATTGGGATCATCACCGCCACCATTCTTACGGATGTCAATCACCAGGTGTTGAATATTCTTTTCCCGCAGGGTGGTAAAACATTGCCGCAGGAACTGCTTATAGGTCGCATGCTTTTTCGATTTCGGGCCGCCCAGCGCGAAAGTATTCACGGTGAGGATGGCTGCATCCAGACTGTCTATCAGCCGGAAATCATACCGGTCATCCAGCAGGGTATCCAGTGACAGGGAATGCCTTTTCCTGTTCAGCAATACATAATCCTTGTACTTTACTGCAGGCAGTATGACTGTTGTTGTTGTGGACGCTTGAAAAGGTTGGTATACGATCCGGAACTGTTGGACAGGGCCAAACTCATACCGGTAAAATAAAGGAAACCTGGAACCAATACCCAAAAGCTTACCGGTTATATTGTGGCCATCGGTTGTATAATATTTATACAGGCGCGGCAGGATAGATGATACAGGCAATCCATTAATGGACAGGATGGCAGCGCCCGCCGGTATCTTTTGCCCGTCTGTATTTACCAGCAACTTATTGTTCACCACCTTCACAGGATAGGGGAAGAAGGCGGTTCGGGTGTTCATGCTATCCAGGTAATCATCGGGCAGCGCAATATCATCGTGCAGGCTGCCTATATACGATAGGATAGAAGAAAGGTATTGGTAAAATTGCTCCAGGCTGGTGTTGTGGGTGATCTGCCGGCGGTAATGGGCAAATACACTGTCTACCTGTTGCTTTGAATGATATTTGTACAAACCGGCATGGGCTTTCTCCAGTATATGTTGATACAGGGTAAGATCGGCTGCCAGCGCTGCTTTGCCTGGGACAGGACGTGTAGCCTTTTGGGAAAATAACGGTGAACTAATAATAACGAAGGTAAGGACCAGGAAAATTGGCTGCATGGCTTCATCCGGCAGTGGTTGTACGCTGCTGCCGGGAGCCAATATACGATCTTCCCGGTGGTTACTACGCTATTTTTGTTTGGTCTCGTGGAGAATATTGCCACCCCGGTCATATTGCCTCGACAGGATAACCCTGCCATAGGTATCATAAATAATTTCGGATTGCGGTTGTATCCTGCGATAAACAGTCCTGAGCGAATCTTCATTGGGATGTCTAAACAGGTCAAGCCGGAAGGATGGCGAATTTTTAGTCGTGGTGGTATCATAATAATACCTGGTTACATTACAATGTTGTCCTTTGCTATAATAGCTTTCATGTTCAAGTTGTCCGGAAGGATAAAACCATTCGGTTTTGCCATCCAGGGAATCATGGATGTAGGTTTCCCGGCCCCGCAAGGTCCCATTGGGATACCAGATCTTTCGTGCACCCTGTAATTGCCCGTTGCGGTAAGTTTCTTCTATTTCCAGTTGCCCGTTGGGGTAATATTCAAGCCGGGTTTCGTTGGCAAACTTCTTTTCAGGATGCTCATACAGCTTTCTTAGTCGCTGCAATAAGTTCAAGCCCCTGCCGTATTTCCAGTCCCGCTGGCCATCAGCATTCCTGTATTGCGCATTCCTGTCACAGGCATGAATACGCATCTTGCCGTCTTTTAACTTTCCGAATAATATCCATTCTTCTCCTTTGGTCATACCTATGTAGCAGGAGGTATGCCTCGTATCGTCTATCACCTGTTCCACCGCCTTGCCTTGAAACAGTTCAATGATGTTCAAACTAATTAACCCCATGGTGTGAGAGGGGGAGGGAGCGCCTGCTGCAGGTTCATAATCCTTGTCATCAGTAATTTTTATGTATGCTATTAAATCGTAGTCTTTTAATTGGGCTAAACTGTCGGTGGTCAATATGTCCATGCAAATGCAGGCCTGCAGGTGGTTGATGCCTGCCACCGATGTTAACAGCAGCAGGGCTATGATTTTTTTCATATATGTAGGCGGCGTTTAGGTATGGCCTATATTCAGATGCCTGCAGATGCCGGATTACATACACTCAGAACTGGTATTTATATTCCACCTTTCCGATCAATACCTTCGTTTTGGAAAAGCAGGCATCCTGGGCTTTCAGTCCTTTTTCGTCATAGGAGTAATACCATTTCTGGTAATCGCCGGTGCCTTCGGTAGTGACCAGCATAGTGGCTGTGCGGCCCTGTTCGTCATATTCAAAGATATAATCAGGTAATAACCGTTTGGCGCGGTTATTATACCGTACAATATCCGTTAAGCGGTTTTTGTCATCATAGTAATAATACACTATTGGCTGTGCCTGTCCCCGGCGCACGCTTTTTTCTTCACCGGGATTGCCTTTATCATCTGCCACAAAAGTGATATAGGTGGTATCTGAATTGTTTTTGATCTTCAGCATACGCACCGGTTTGCCGGCCGCATCGTAATACCACAGGTGTTGTTCCTTGTTCACATAATTGCCCGGGGAAAACGCCAGGCTGATGATATTATTGATGCGGTTATTGGCGTCATAGGAATAGGTGATCTCTGTTTTATTGCCATCAGTCGTATCTATGGTTTTAATGAGCTGGCCGGTTGTATTAAAAACAGCCGTATTAACAGAAGTGCCTGCGAGGGTAGTAGTCGTAGTAGTGACAATCTCTGTAAAGTTATTTTTTACAATTTGTTCACATTTGAAGCCTTCAATGGGTTGGTTGTTGTTGTCGTAACTATTAAAGCGTACTGCCTTTACCTGTTGCTGCACCCACACTGCCCGTTTCTTCATCTGTTCGCCGGTCACTACGAGGTCATTATAATAGTGCTGGCTTTGCCCTGCCAGGGCAAAACAACATAGGCAAAGGATTAAAATAGTTGTTTTCATGCTGCTGCTAACGAAAAAATGCCTGTTTTCCATATAGCGGATTCCCAAATTTTTCTGTAAAATACTGTCTTTCCTTATTTTTAGACAAAATTAACACCCGGTGTCCCATTCCAAAGAGCGTCATGAGAAAATATGCCTGAACTGTAATGCTGAACTGAGCGGAAGATTTTGTCACGTATGTGGGCAGGAAAATATCGAGCCAAAAGAATCTGTCTGGGGTCTTGTCAGCCACTTTTTCTATGATATTACGCACTTTGATGGTAAATTCTTCCATACCACCGGCCTCCTCATTAAAAAGCCCGGTTATTTACCCGCAGAATACATCAAAGGCCGCCGCGCCCGGTACCTGCATCCCATCCGGATGTATGTATTCAGCTCTGCCCTGTTCTTCCTGATCTTCTTTATGCTGGTGAAGCCCAAAGATATTGTCAATGGCGACTGGACCACGCTCAAGGACAAAATTCAGGATTCAGTGGCGCGGCTTGATTACGCGCAGACTGTGGTGTTAAAGACGGCCCAAACCAAACAGGATTCGCTGGACATTATCGCCTCTTTTTCTGAGGCAAAAGAACAGTTAGCGGACATCCGCACGAAAACGAAGACGGGGAAAGACAGTGCTGTGCGCAATGGGAAAGACAGTATTACGCGCAACGGGAAAGATAGTGCTGAGCACAACAAGAAGGGAAAATCAGCCGGCAGCGATGAGGAAGAGGAGGATGACGGGCCCAACCTGAATGTCAACTGGTTTGACAAGGACTACAAGTATAAAACGGTGGAGGCGTACGATTCTGCCCAGCAGGCGTTGCCCCAGGGCGAACGGGATGGCTGGTGGGAGCGGAAAGTGAAGCACCGTAACATAGAATTGCAAAGGCGTTACCGGGGGAAGGACAGGGAGTTTGTACAGGACCTGATGGATAAGTTCCTGCACATGCTGCCTTACCTGCTGTTCTTTTCCCTGCCCCTGTATGCCCTTTTTATGAAGCTGCTGTATTTCCGGCACAAGCGGTTCTATTATGTAGATCATGGTATCTTTTTTATCTACCTCTATATTTTCACTTTCGTCTTTTTCCTGGTGTATTTCTCGGTGATGGAGTTGCGCATTCATACGCACCAGGGCTGGATCGGCTGGATTGAAGCGGCCCTGATACTGGGCGGCATTTATTATACTTATAAGGCCATGCGCAGGTTCTATGGGCAGGGCCGGGCCATGACCTTGCTCAAGTTCTTTTTGCTGAACGTGATGGCCTTTTTTACGCTTACATTCCTGTTCATATTTTTCTTTACCTTGACCTTTCTCCGGGTTTAAAACACTACTAACTATGGAAACAAACAATGTGGCCGCAGCTTTCCTGCGGCTGGTGACTATTATGGATGAGTTGCGGGAAAAATGTCCCTGGGACAGGAAGCAGACCGTGCACACCCTGCGGCCCCTGACGATTGAGGAAACTTATGAGCTGGCAGATGCTATTACGGATACAGACTGGAAAGGCATTAAGGAGGAGATCGGCGACCTCATGCTCCACATGCTCTTTTATGCCAAAATAGGGGCCGAGCAAGGACAGTTTACGCTCGAAGAAGCCCTGCACGGGATTGCCGACAAGCTGGTATCCCGCCACCCGCATATTTATGGCGATGTGCAGGTAAAAGACGAGGAAGAAGTAAAGCAGAACTGGGAAAAATTGAAATTAAAAGAGGGCAAAACCTCCGTCCTGGGCGGGGTGCCTGTATCATTGCCTGCCGTGGTAAAAGCTACCCGGTTGCAGGAAAAGGCCAAACAGGTAGGGTTTGAGTGGGACCACCGGGAGCAGGTATGGGACAAGGTAAAGGAGGAAATGGACGAGTTACAGGAAGCGGTTGCCGCTGCACAACAGCCTGAAATAGAGGAGGAATTTGGCGATCTCCTGTTTTCCCTGGTCAATTATGCACGGTTTTTGCAGATAGATGCTGAAAATGCGCTGGAAAGGACAAATAAGAAGTTTATCAGCCGTTTTACCCGTATGGAACAACTGGCAAACAGCGATGGGAAATCCCTGGCCGATATGTCCCTGGCCGAAATGGACGCCCTCTGGAACAGCATTAAAAAACAAAACCCCGGCACTTGAAGCAATTGCTGAAAAACTGGCTCATTAAGAATATTTACCTGCTGGCTGCCATCGGCCTTTTTGGCGTAGCGCTCATCCTCAATAAGTATGTTATCGGCACTACTACCACCAGGTATTATGTGAACCTGATTGAGCAGCGGATACAGCAGAAAGAAAAAGATTTCCGGGAGTTTACTACTGATACGGCTTTACTGGCCATGCTGGTAGAACAGCGCTATGATGAAACTACCCTCGAACGGGTGCTCGACAATAACAAAGGCTACGATATTTTTATTTACGGCCACCACGATGATTCGCTCAATACGCCGCACCTCGTTTTCTGGAATACGCAGACGATCCTGCCCGATGTCTCTTTCTCCTGGGGCATGGATACCAGCCGGCTCATCAAACTGGTCAATGGCTCTTATGTGTACAGCAGCCGGCGGGTCACCCTGCATGGCAAACAGTATACCGTACAGGGACTGATCCCTGTAATATGGAGGTACTTTGTAGAAATGGAGAACCTGCCCAAAGAGTTTGCCGGTTATGCCAAAGCGGTGGAACGGGTAGATCTTGTTATGTCGCCTACGGCCTGGCCCGTTAAAAGTATCCGTGGCAATACCTTGTTTTACCTTGAGCAGATCAATGAGCACCTGCAGCAGCACAGTATATGGTCTATACTGCTGGTCATTGCCGGCATCTTCCTGCTCTTCATATATATTCAGCAAACAGCCGACTATATTGGCCGCCGCTATGGATTGTGGTGGGGCGTTGGTTTTCTCGTAGGGCTGCTGCTGCTCATGCGCCTGGCCACTTACTTCTTCCCCGGTATCCTTAACCTGCGGCAATTTGAACTTTTTGATCCCTATATCTATGGTTCCAGCCTGGTACTAAGCTCCCTGGGCGATCTGCTCATCAATGCACTGCTGCTTTGCTGGATGGTGATCTTTATTAACCGCCGTCTGGATACTTCTACCATTAAAGCGTTTGATAAACCCTGGAAAAACTGGGCAGGCACTACCGGTATTCTAACATTGCTCATCATCTGCACTTTTACATTTGCCGATATCCTGCAAACGCTGGTGTCCGATGCCAAGATATCTTTCAATGTAGCCGACTTTTTCAGCCTCGTAAAACAGTACAGCTTTGTGGGTTTTGCCGTTATGGCCACCCTGGGACTCAGCTATTTTTTGCTGGCGCAGATATTCCTCACCGTGGTAGGTAAGCTGGTAGGAGAAAAGAATTATGTATTATTTATTATCACGGCCTTCCTGGGCCTGCTGCTGCTATCGTTCCAGCGCAATACTGCCATGATAGAACTCAACCTCTATGCCCTGGTATGGCTGCTGCTCTTTATGTGGCTCATGCAGCAAAAGCTCTTTGCCGGGTTGAATTACCGGCTCAATGTATCGGAAGTATTGTTCTGGCTCTTTATATTTTCTTTTTCCATATCGGCCGTTATTCTCTTTGAGAATGGCAAAATAGAATTTGAACAAAGAAAACGGTATGCGGAGAAACTGGCCACCCAGCACGATCCCTCCAGCGAGCGGTTACTGAACATTGCCCTCGCTTACCTCGACAATAACTTCCTGGAACCCAATTTTCACCGCTTCTATAACCAGCAGGAGAATGCCCGTCTGAAAGACAGCATCAATAAAACCAGCTTTTCCGGTTATTCCAGTAAGTATGATACCTGGCTGTTTACCTTTGATAAAGACATGAACCCGCTCTACAATACAGAGCCTGGCTCATTCGATACCCTCAATACGATCTTCCGCAACCAGGCCAAGGTGACCAATATCCCCGATTTCCCGGACCTGCGCTACTTTGAAAGGTCATTCGATAAATACTCCTATATTTTTAAGAAGGAGGTGGTAGATACCAATAATGTTGCCATTGGCTACCTCTTTGTATTGTCCGATCCCAAGCGGCATAAGAGCGAAGCGTTGGTGCCCGAGCTGTTTAAACAAACGCGGGAAATAACACCGGAATACGGATCGGTGTATGCCTGGGCTATTTATGACAGCCTGAAACTGATCAGTCACTATAATGATTATGCATTTCCCACTTATCTCAATAAGCAGTCCTTAAAGGATGAGTTCAGCATTGTTAAAAAAGATGGGTATGAAGAGCTGTGGTACCGCGGTACGCCCGATAAGGTGGTGGTGGTGGCCCGGAAGAGCAATTCTTTTATAGATGCCATTACCTTATTTGCCTATCTGTTCAGCACCTTCCTCTTCCTGCTGGCCTTTTACCGCATCGTGGCTTACCTGATGCGCAGCCGCCTGCAACGAACTTCCTGGAAGGAATTCTGGGAGTTAAGCATCCGCTCCCAGATACACAGCACCATTATTATGATCAGCCTGCTGCTCTTTGTGGTGATCGGGGTGGCCAATGTAATTTTTATCATTAACCGGTATCACCGCAATAACCAGGACCGGCTTACCCGCGCCATCCAGATCATGGTGAACGAAGTGGAAAAGAAACTGACCGACCATGCTACCTTCAACGAAGGCATCATGTTGTATGAGCCGGGCTTTAGCGATGAAGTGGAACAATTGATGAGAGATATTTCCGACATCCATGGTATGGATGTGAACCTCTATGATACGGCCGGTGATCTTAAAGTGGCTTCCAACCAGGATATTTATTATCGCGGGGTAGTGAGTGAAAAAATGAATCCCCTCGCGTATTTCCGGCTGCACAACCTGCGGCAGGTACAAACCGTTACCGATGAAAAAGTGGGCAAGGTAGATTACCTCAGCATCTATGCCCCGGTGCGCGATGATGATGGCAATGCCGTTGCCTACCTCAACGTGCCTTCCTACAGCGCAGAAGTGGAGCTTACGCAGGAGATCTCTTATTTCCTGGTCACGATCATTAACCTGAATGCTTTTATCTTCCTGGTGGCAGGCGCTATTGCCCTGTTCATTACCAACCGTATCACGTCTTCCTTTACCCTCATTACGCAAAAGCTGCGGGATATTAACCTGGGTAAGATGAACCAGGAAATTAACTGGAGCCGCAATGATGAGATCGGCGTACTGGTAAAAGAATATAATAAGATGGTGCGGAAACTGGACGAGAGCGCCGAATTTCTGGCTAAGAGTGAACGGGAGGGCGCCTGGCGACAGATGGCCCGGCAGGTAGCGCATGAGATCAAGAATCCACTCACCCCGATGAAGCTGAGCATCCAGTACCTGCAGAAAGCCATTGACGATAACAATCCCAATGTAAAGGAGATGACGGCCGGCGTGGCCCGCACACTGGTGGAGCAGATTGATCACCTGTCCAAGATCGCTTCCGACTTCTCACAGTTTGCCAATATTGGTAACCCGCGCAACGAGGTGTTTGACCTGCATGAGATGTTGTATTCTCTTACGTCTTTGTATGAGGCTACCGAGAACCTCGATTTCCAATGGGAGGCCGTACCGCATAAAGTATTACTGTTTGCTGATAAGACGCAACTGAACCGCCTGTTCACCAACCTGATGCAGAATGCCATTGAAGCCAGTGAAGGCATGCCGCAGCATATCATCCGCATGAATGAAGTGCTGAATGGCGAATATATTACGGTGAGTATTTCCGATAATGGCACCGGTATTCCCGAGGCTACCCAGTCCAAAATATTTACGCCCAATTTCACCACTAAATCTTCCGGCACAGGGCTTGGCCTGGCCATGAGTAAAAGCATTGTGGAGCAGGCCAAAGGCGATATCTGGTTTGTAACGAAAGAAGGCGAGGGCACTACCTTCTATGTGAAGATACCTTTGTTGAGGGCTATGAATTAATGGCGACATAGGGTCACGCATGTAAAGGCTTTTTTAAACTTTTGAATTTTTGTTGGTGGTTCTCATCTGCCTCATCCAGGGAATGGGAACTATGCAGGTCTTTTTCCTTTTCGGCCAGTGCTGATAATTTGGTGTAATACTTCTTGATCACGCTGAGCTCTTCCTCCGTCAGGTCTTCAATATCCACCAGGCGGTTGCTGGCTTTCTCATGGCAGGCGATCAATTCATTCAGCTTTAGGTGGATAGCGGTAGTATCCTTGTTCTGCGTCTGCTGGATAATGAATACCATCAGGAAGGTGATGATGGTGGTAGAAGTATTGATTACCAGTTGCCAGGTATCGGAAAAGCCAAACAGTGGTCCGCACAGCGCCCAGCCGATGATGAGCAGCATGGCCAGGATGGAGGCCAGCGGACTGCCTGCGGCACGCGTCAGTTTGCCAGTGATCCTGTTAAAGAGACGGGCCCATTTCAGGTTCTTTGATTTGGAAGGTTTTGCCATATAAAATGATATTACGCAGGTACACTATCAATAAAAAAGCCAGGCCACAGGGTGTGGCCCGGCTTTGCCTCTACACCTTAAGCTTTAACGGCTGTGAGTGAATGTTTTCAACCCTAATTAAGCTTCTTCGTCTTCCTCTTCTTCCATCCTATTCTTGTGGGTGCCTGTCTTCCGGGATGAGCCTGCTTCATCCTCAATGCCGGCAGGAAAATTCACATTGTTCTCGGCAATATAAGTAAGGCTCTCATCAGTTTCTTTTTCTTCTTCCAGGGTACGTCCCAGCAGCTCAGCTACTTCTGTCATGCCAAAAGTATTGGCCAGCGTAGTTAAACCGCCATACGTAGCAATTTCATAGTGTTCTACTTTTTGTGCTGCTATAATGAGGCCCACATCCCGTGTCAGTGATCCTTCGGGTGTTTCTTCCATCACTTCTTCCGCTTCTTTTTGTAAACCTTCCATCGCATCGCATTTTTTTGCCTGTGCTTTCTGTCCCATTAATTCAAATACCTGTTCCAGTCTTCTGATATGCTCTTCTGTTTGTGTGAGGTGCTCTTCAAAGGCCTGGCTCAGTTCAGTAGTGGTGCTTGCCTTAGCCAGTTTAGGCAATGCTTTCGTCAATGCTTTTTCTGCCCAGTAAATATCCTTCAGCATATCCGTAAAAAGCTTTTCCATTTCTTCTCCCATCTGCCTATTGGCAGGTTGAGAAGAACCTTTCGCTGGTATTTTTTCATTTTTCCCGGAACTGGCTTTCCTGGATTTAGTTGCTTTTTCCATAAAAAGATTTTTTATTTAGTTAATAGGTGGTGATGAAAGAGAGAGTGGTAAAAGGTGTGCCATACAGTGAGCGCAGGAGTATCTACAATTTGCCGGCATAGTTGAGGAAGAAAAACCCGGCATCACATCTACCAGCCTGGATGGGTAATTAATTCTACAGAAAAGAAGATGGCCTGGTACAGGCATATCATTTGAAAATATTGTGTTAAAAATAACCGCTATGTTAAGCAATATACAACTTGGTTTCCTGAGAGACCGTATCCATGAGATCGGAAGCGCTCTTTTCGCCAACACCAGTAATGCTGCGTTTAAATTACCTACTTCTATTATATCTGTACTACGGGTAGATGAAGCAGGGAATATCCTGTTCTTCCTGCACAATCCTGACCTGTTTATAGATGAAAGCGATAAGGA
Organism: Paraflavitalea devenefica; assembly: GCF_011759375.1. NCBI lineage: Bacteria > Pseudomonadati > Bacteroidota > Chitinophagia > Chitinophagales > Chitinophagaceae > Paraflavitalea > Paraflavitalea devenefica. The sequence continues at coordinate 1,275,817 of NZ_JAARML010000002.1, forward strand.
ATTCCCTGCCCGGCTTGATTTCTACCGCAAGGGCAAACCCTTTTTCCTGCAGGTATCCGGCCAGGCATGGGTGGTCACCAGCCGGGATGAGATCAATGCACTGCTCGACGGGGCGCCTGAACACCGCGTGAATGTCTTTTCCCGGGTGATGCTGGTAAAAGTACGTGTTGAACATGCCGCTTATTATGAACAACGCGAGCGTGCCGTGAGCCGGCTGCAATCCTGGTGGCATGCTATCTGCAGCTATCTCTTACAGGAAAAGCCCCGGTACAGGCCGTATAAGCTGCATCCTGTGGTGTTGGCATAAGGAAAGGTATAAAGGCAACAAGGCATAAAGGCAAGAGTAAACAGTGATCAGCTAAACAACTAAAATCAACTAACTATGCGCTTTATATTACCTGATAACCTGAAATTCGCAAAACGGTTTATAGAGAAAACATTTTTTGGGGCGCTTAAGATACACAACAAGGCTACCCTGAAGGACCGCTTTTTGGTTGAAACGGTATTCATAGATGCCAACCAATATATCTGGTGCTGCTGTGCTGATGAATTGCCGGTAGCTACCGATAAGTTTCCGGTATCCCTCAAATATGTAGATAAAGAGAAGGGCATTTATATGAAAGTGACCGGTACAGCCCTTAAAGTAAAGTCAGGCTTACAACTGGTAAGTGAAGCAGGGTTAGATGATGCTATTGATGAGCTGACAGACAAACGCCCTGTTACATTGCTCAAGATCAAAATGACGGAGACAGTTTATTATAAAAAGAATAACGGCCAGATTAATTTCTACGCCGTAGCAAGCTAGGAAACCACCCTAAGAAAGTGCGATAGGCGGTCTGATCTTTGCGTTAGGCCGCTTTTTTTTGCTCACTCGCTCCGGAGGCTTGCCAATAGCCGTCATCCCGCTAAGGCGGGACGGCTGATAGGAATTCTAAACCCCAATAATATTAGTGTATGTCGAAGAGAAGCATTGCCATAATAGTTCTATTGTTACTCATCGCCGGGGGCATTGTTACCTGGAGTATCTATAAACGCCGGATCGTAAAAAACGAAGTGGCTAAAACGATAGCCGACAAATCCAATAATTTGTATGGCATAAAAACCGGCAGCCTGGATATTGATGAAGTGGCCGGTAGCCTCACCGCCACCAACCTTGAACTGGCGCCCGACTCCAATGTGTACAATCAATTGAGCAATACCAGTGATGCGCCTTCCGTACTGGCAAAGATCAGTATACCTTCCTTAACAGTGGCCGGCGTAAAAACACCCAGAGCATTACTGAACAGCGAAATTGACGGACGCAAAGTAGTGATCCATTCCCCCCGTATAGAATTGTTTTTTACCGGCAAGGGCAAAGATTCGCTGAAAAAGGTGCCCGACAAAGAAATGTACCGCCAGATATTGGGCAATCTCGAACTGATAAAAATTGATACGCTCTCCGTAGTCAATGCCACCATCATTACCCGCGAATGGAAGACCGGCCAAATCCGCATGCAGTTTGACAGCGTATTCATTGATCTCTTTCGCATTGCCGTGGATAGTCTGCACGATAAGGATACCACCCGTATTTTGTTTGCCGAACAAGTACTGGTCAAATGCAAAAAAGCGCGCTGGAGCAGCAAAAATAAATTGTACCAATATGAAGTGCATGACATCCACCTGAACAGCAGTGAGAAAAAACTGAGCATGAACAGGTTTACGATTAACCCTGCTTTGCCCGAACAAAAGTTCCTGCAGCAGTTTAAATACGCCAATGACCGGTTTGATGTGGATATCCGGCAGATCAGGCTGGCCAGCCTGAATGTGTCACTGCTGTTGGTGCAGCAGGATATAGCAGCCGATTCCCTGGTGGCTGGCGCCAGTAATGTCCGCATTTACCGGGACCTTTCTTTTCCGCACGATGGGAAGAACAGGGTAGGTACTTACCCCAACCAACTGATCATGAAACTACCCATTGATCTGGCTGTTAAAAAAGCAACTTTTCATAATTGCTTTATTGAATACAAGGAGCGCAATGGCAAGAGCGGCAAAAGTGGTAAAGTGCAATTTCATAAAGCGGTTGTATCGGTCGCCAACCTTACCAATCACCGGAAATTACTGGTCGCCAAAAGTATGCAGGTACAGTTCAGGGCACAATTCCTGGATAAAGCGCCTGTAAGGGCGCTTATCAATTTCTATCCCGACGGGGGAAGGTTTACCATAGAAGGGGAAATGGGGGGCATAGAAGCCACTGACCTCAACCAGCTCACAGAGCCCATGGGACTGACCACGATTGAGAAGGGTACGCTACGCGGTATGAAATTCAACTTCTCCGGCACCGATTATACCACCGATGGGCGGCTCACCATTTTTTACAACGACCTGAGGATTGCCCTGCTGCAAAAAGACAGTACAGATAATTCATTGAACAAAAAGGGGCTGGTAAGCATGTTGGCCAATATAAAAGTGAAGAATGACAATCCCGGTAAAAAGGAAGAAGTACGTGTGGCCGATGTGCATTATAAACGGGATACCCACAAATCTTTCTTCAACCTCGTGTGGAAATCCATCTTTACCGGCGTAAAGCAAACGGTAGGGATGGAGTAGAAAAAGGCAACAAGGCAGCAAGGCAAAGAGGCAACGAGGTATTAAGGCATGCCGCTGAGTCTTTTGTTGGTGAATACAATATGGGCAGGAATATCACCGGTCTCCACATCCCATTTACGTTTCCCATCGGGCGAAAAGCAATACAACCTGCCCGGCGTTACATAATCTTTGGCGTCTGTTACCAGTATCTCCCGCGTTTCCGGGTTCACTGCAATGCCATAAGGAATAGCGATCTTCTTGTCGGTACCATCCGTTATAAAATTGCGCGACACCACTGTTTTTGTCTTCGTGTTGATAATGGCATAGGTAATGGTATTGCTGTTGGTAACATAACTCCATTCCGTGCTGTATACATAGGCCGAATCGCCGCAGATGGTGATATTGCTGGCCGCCAGGTCAAGCGTGTCTGTCACTTCGTCGGTGCTATTGATGATATAGGTATTGGAAGGTATCTTTTTATAATCCCCGCGGGAGGTAACGTAAATATTCCCATGTCCATCCGGCTCCATCCGGTGCAGGTTAATGCCTACTGTTATTTTGGACGTTTCTTTAAATGTATTCAGGTCAATCACCGATACTGTATTATCATAATGCGGTACGCGGTAACCTCCTGAATTGGCCACATAGAGTTTATTATTACGGATCACCATCTCCTCCGGCTGATAGCCCACCACGCAGGTGTCTTTCACGGTAAAGGTGACGGTATCTACCCGGGCTACACAGCCCAGCCGGGCATTGGGATCAATCAATACAGGGCCAGCATAGGAACTTACGTAAGCATAGCCTTTATCGAAAGTAATATACCGGCAGTTGGGAATGGGGATCGTGGCAATATGCCTGGCTGTGGTTACATCCATCACCTCCACCAGGTGCGATACATTGATCACTGCATACAGCTTATTGCCATAGACCTGTATATCATTGCCTACATCGCCCAGCTCTTTTACAATAGCCGGATTGCGGGCAGGGAAAATATTCTTATGGTACGTACCGGATGGATAATCAAAATAATCAAGGGAAGCCTTGTTGCTGCCCATATTGGCTTCATTCAGTAAAAAGAAGCCTTTCACCAGGCCGTTGGTGCCAGGCGTGATGGGCGTAGTGGTAGGCGGCACAATAGCATCTTCTTTCCGGCAGGAAGTACCTGCCAGCAGGAGAAGCAGGAATACCAGGGAGATGGTTGGTAGCGTAAATTTCATCATCAGTGTATTTGTTGTAAGCGAGGCTTTACAGGGTGATGCCGGCAATTAGTTTATAATTAATGCCCGGCATGGGATACCATTGCACCACTTCATAGTGCTGGTTCAGCAGGTTGTTCACCTCCGCCGTAAGCCGGACCGTTTTTTTCTTATGAGTCATGTTTTTTGTCAGCGCCACATCATGTGTGTACCAGGGCCTGCTATAATTTTCCGGTATATTGGCCACTGCTTCATAGCGCTCACCGGTATAAATAAAACTATAGTGCAGGTGCCAGCTTTGCCAGGTGGGGTTCAATACCAGTGATCCGCTATGCCAGGGTATATAAGGCAACTGCCCGCCATAATACGGACTGGCACGGTCGGTAAAGTCCTGCGCTTTTTGATAGGTATAGCTAAGGCGGGCATTGAGCAACACCGCCGGCGACAGTTGCCAGTTGGTTTGTACGGCTACATCCAGTCCCCTGATCTCCGTATAACCCAGGTTCAGCATCGTCCACCGGAACTGGTTGGAGGTGGGCATGGCCACGATCTTATTTTTTACCTGGTTAAAATAAGCGTCTGCCTGCGCTTCTACCCGGCGGAGCAAGCTATGCGGGAAATCGCGGGCGAAGGTTACGCCTGCATTGTATTGGGTGGTATATTCCGGGACCAGGTATTTATTCCCAATGAATGTATAGTATAGGTCATTGAGCGTAGGCATCCGGAAAATGCGTTTGTAAAAAGCACGCAGGTGAATGTCGGGTTGTTTCCAGGGTTGCCAGGATATAATAAGTGAAGGCGTGTATTCATGCTTGCTACCGGCCGCACTGTTTGCCACTTTGGTAGTTTCCTGCACAAAGGTGCCCAGCAAAGAGACCTGTACCGTAAGCCGCTTTAATTGAAGCGAAGTGGCCAGCGCCCCCAGGGTGGTATAACGGCGCGGGTATACAAAATCAACCAGGTCGGCACGCAGGGTGTTGAACAAAAAATCAGTCGCTGCATTCACGCTCCAGCCCGGCAGCAGGGTAATCAAATGGGCAGCAGAAAAATAAACTTCCTGCTGCCGGTAATGATTGTTTACATAGAGCGTGGTCACATCCAGCCGGGGGTCCGACAGGTAGTGCAGGTAATCATAGGCATATTTACTATTTAATTGCAGGCTGTAGCGCTGGCTGAATTGCTTGCGCATAGATGCCTGCACAAATACATTATTGTCCCATTGCCGGTCCTGGTGTTTGAACCGGCCCGGCTCTTCCCGTACGGCGGCGCCGGGATAACCTCTTTCGGAATTGTACCAATACACTTTTGCCTTCCATTCACCGCCTGTTATACGGCCATACAGGCCGCCTTCCAGGCGCAGGGTATATACATCCCCGTTCTTCCGCACTTCCGTGGTATCGTATCCGTCCTTCTTCACATAGCTGAACCGGTATTGGCCATTGGTATACAGGTATTCGGCATTGAACGAAGTGGTGAGTTGCTCATTCAGCCGGTGTTCCCATAAGAGGGATGGATTAATGGTGCCGAAGGAGCCGCCTTTTATAGTAGCCTTGAAATTATTCCTTTTACCTTCCGTAAAAGAAGGAATGCGGGTAGTCATATAAACAGCACCGGCGGAAGCAAGATCTTTGGCCGTTTGAAAAATGGCGCTTTTCTGTCCATTGTAAAGCGAAATGGACACCATATTGTCCAAAGAAAACCGCCCCAGGTCAACCGTACCGTTCTGGGCATTGCCCAGTTCAATGCCATCATAAAAAACACCCACATGCTGACTGCCGAGGCTGCGGATATTCACTGTTTTCAGGCCGCCCACACCACCATAATCTTTTACCTGTACGCCGGAGAAATACCGGATGGCATCGGCCACGGAGTGTACGCTCAGGCGTTGCAGGGCAGCGCCGTTCAGCGTTTGCACAGGTATTACTTCTTTGATGGTGCGGTCGGCTGTCACTATTACAGCGTCAAGACTGCGCACCCGTGCAGTATCTTTCTGTTGTGCAGCAACTGTGCTGATACTGCAACAGCATACCAGGAGCCAAATATATTGCCGTAATACAGTGTTCATCATTGCAGCCCCAGATCTTCTACACCCATAATCTCTGTAGATACTTCTCCCAGCCAGCCTGCTTCGGCACGCATACCGGTATAGATCCTGATGAAATGGATAGCGGGCAACTTCACCGGCTTACCTGCCTTATCTACTGCCCAGTCGAGCCGGATGCCAACCCCTTCATCCGCATTGGGCCAGTTATCAGCATAGCCGAAAGAAAAAGGCGAGCTCACATAATAAGATCCATTGCCAGACTGGTCTTTGACACCACTGCTGGTGAGCTTTGTGCCTTTGAACGTAATGCTGCTGCCTTTCCATTGCGGGTAATAAGGTTGTGCATGGAATACGTTTTTAGACAGGTAACCGGCCGCCCCCTGGTTGTCCGTCCACCGGATATAGGTTGTATCGCTCAGCGACCAGTTATTTTCATCGGGCGTAGGCACTTTATTTTCATCCGGCTTGTGGTAGGTGATCTCGTAATGGTGGATCGTTTTCGGACTATTGTATTCCGAACCGGCAATCTCATACCAGGTATCATCGGGCAATCCATTGCCATTGGCATCCATCGCTACTTCAATGATACCGGCCTCTGACCATTCATTAAAAGCATTGCCCAATACTTTAAAGCTGGCCTGACCGGAGTTGTTCATGATCGCATGATCAAAGCCCACTACTACAAATCCGCCAAAGCCGCCCAGGTGAATACCGGATGATGTTTTGAGCGCGTTGGTTGCTTTCAGCGCCATCTGTTCGGCGGTTTCCCCTTCCTTCCATTCAGGCATGCTGTTCACAAACTGACCCGGTGCGGGGAAGTATTCAAATACTTTCATCGCTTTGGAAGAATACGCCGTGCTTTCCTTTTTCACCACCACGTTAATAGTGGTGGATAGCGTTTCCGTGCCATTGGTAACGGTCAGGGTAATGGGATAAGTACCGGCGGTATGGCTGATAAAGCGAAGCGTATCGGTCGTTGCAATGATCTCATTGCCGGCTTTCCATGCGTACACTGCATTGGGCAGGGTAGTAGTGGCAGGCAGTACGAGGAACTGATACCGGTCTACCACAAAACCGCCTGCAGGCTCCTTGATCATAACAGTAGCGGCTATCTTATCGGGGGTGTCTTTTTTACAGCCTGGTAATAAAGCAACAAAGACCAGGAGGATAAGAACAGGTTGGTAGCGGATGATTATTTTGTTCATGGTTCAGGATTAATTGAAGATCATTAAAGCGGGGAAGTAGTAGTAAGTATAATTGACCGTTTTCTTCAGGGTTGCATTGGCGGCATCATAAAAGTAAAGACTGTTATAGGAATAGTTTTGCCCATAACCCGATTGTACAGCTGTTACTACCAGTTCATTGGCGGCAGCATAATAACCTACAGCCGCGCCATAAAACTCCTTACCAGTGGGTATCGTGGCAAAGGGGGCCGAGAGGGAAGCTGGGTTACCGGCTATGTATTTATAAAGCTGGTTGCCGCCGGCGCCCCACGACATGGTTTTGGCAATGAATACCGCATTCTCCGTAGAAGAAGTAGTAACGGTGCCTACGTTCCAGGCAAACCAGGGATTGCCCAAGGTGAAAGGAAGTGTCACCTTATTGGTGTCTAAAGTAGTGGTGTTCACCTTTACGAGTGAAGTACCGCCTGCCACCCAGAGGCTGCCATCAGGTGTTTTGGAAAGCCCCTGGTTCATCCCTGCGATGGTTTTCACAATACTGTAATTGCTTTGGTTCAGTACTATCAGTCCGGCCGATTGGTTCAGTACAAAAATGTAATTGCCTTCCTTGTATAGGCAGCCTGTTTCGCCGTTGATGCCGGTGATCTTCGCGCCTACCGTAAGCGTGGAAAGATTGAGCGGGTAAATGCCATTGGCAGTACTGATCAGGCCATTGGTGCTGTCCAGTCCCAGGAAAGCGCGGCCATTGGCAGGCAGGGAGGCGATGCGACCGGTCTCTACCAGCGATTTGGAATCGGTTACCACGAATGGTCCCTGCTTGGATACCAGATACAGCTTGCCATTGAATACGGCGCCGTATTGCGTGGTGACGCCCAGTTCTTTGCCCGGGTTCTCCAGGTGGTATACCATCTGTTCAATCGTGTCCTGTCCGTAGCGGTAGAAATTTACATTGCCATTGTCATGGCCAAACCAGCCTTCATTTACCAGGATGATGCCGTTTTCATACTTGCCCAATACCTGTGTCTTTTGGCTGGTGGATTGGGTGAGCGGTTGCTGGAAGTCGTTGTCTTTGTTACAGGCTGCCAGGCTGGCCATAAAGATCAGCAGCAGCAAGCCTTTCATGGCGGATAACCGGTTGTGCATTTTGGTATGATTAAGTGTGATAGAAAACAACCTGTTACCATACTTAATCAATACAACACCATACCCCGGATAGTCATTCCGGTGCATAGGTATGCACAACCGGCCGTTGCCTGTTACAGCAGGGGACAGCAGGCATAACTACAGGGAAAAAAATGAATAAGCTGCGTGCAGCCAATCATTCATGCTTTTTACCCGAAAGCTATGAATTAAGTAGGTAGCTGAAGGCAGGTCTCCTGGCTTGTTCTATTGCCGGACGCCTTCCCATTGCGTTTGCGTTATACAAAACAGCAACAGTGGCATGTAGATCCGGCAATTTCGTGGGTGTATATGCGAACATACTATGATGCGTACCCACGTAAAGAACTTACAGTTGCGGGACAGCTCCGGATTTTTGCTGGTGGCAATCACCGGATTCCCTTTTAATCACTACCCATAACGGTAATGAACCTTAAGCGTTGCAAAGATAAGGGGAAAGATTGTGGTGAATGATCAATTGTGAGTAGCTCGTTAATAAGTTGTCTAATACCTGATACATTGCGGACATATGTTCACTTCACCCAACTTAGGATTATTGGTAAACGATGTATCCGTCAGCGTGTGCAGGAAAGCTTTTAAAGCGGACCTATCGGTGTTGGACAAAGGAAGGCCAGTCCTGCCTGAAGATTGTAACAGCAACGGATCAATATTATCTGTCAACTGTACGCCGGCGGCATAATGTTCCAGTACCTGGTCTATGTCTTTAAACCGTCCGTCGTGCATATAAGGCGCTGTTAAGAAAATATTCCGCAGGGAAGGTACTTTGAAGCGGTACTTGTCGGCGGGCTGACTGGTAACACCCATACGCCCGAAATCCTGGCTGTAAGGATACAGGCCATTATTGCGGAAACTGAAGTCGGTGAAAAAGGGTTCGCTGTGGCAGGGGGCGCATTTGTTTTTAAATAAAGTATAGCCTGTCGATTCTTCCGGCGTAAAGGCAATACCTTCTTTACGGATCACCTGGTCGTATTTACTGTTGGCGCTTACCATGGTGCTCATGAACATACTCAGCGCCTGCATTACCCGGGCTGTCGTGATCTCACGGTTGCCAAAGGCGGCATAAAAATAAGTAGGGTAGTAAGCATCCTGCTTGATCTTGTTCACTACTGCTTCTACCGATTCACCCATTTCCACATGACTGCTGATGGGTACCAATGGTTGCAGGTCGAGGTCATTCACGCCGCCATCCCACATAAACGAAGTGGCCCAGGCCAGGTTTTGCAGGGCCGGCGCATTGCGTGTGCCCAGTGAATCAAATATCCCATGGCTCAGCCGGTGACCGTGATGGGAAAAGGCCGAAGCCTGTATATGGCAGGTGCCGCAGCTCACGGTACCGTTCTTCGACAGGGTGCCATCATAAAACAACCGCCTGCCCAGGGCAACCTTGGTCTTATTATATTGGTTTTTGGAAAGATCATATACTGGCCGCGGGAAATGGGCAGGTTGCGGAAAGCTGTCTGCATAACTGCCGGCAAAGGATGAAGGGGAATGTCGCAGGAAGCCGCTCAGCAACCAGATCAGCATCAACACTGCACATCCATATATGACCCGCATTTTTTTCATGCTACTTGTTTTGGTATTCCACGTTCCTGTACGCAAAGCCCCGCGCATAATTATCGGCAACCCGGGAGCTGGCGGGCGTAAGCATAATATGGTGCTGTGTCTTCAGGTCAATTGTCCATACGGCATTGAGTACCTGCAATACATCAAACTGCAGGTGTACAATGGCTTTTTTAGCTGCACTTACCTGCAACGGTTCTTTTGCCGGCAACCGGACTGTCACACGCCGGATATTATTAATGGTAGGGGAATTATAACCGCCGTAGCCGCCAATATGGAATTCAAACTGCCGGAAACCGGTAGCATCTGCCGGGATCGCAGGTGAAGCGCCCTCCAGTTTAAAAAAGATATAACCGCTGTTCCAGGTCCAGTACATGCTTTCACCGGCAGCCATATCCCTGCCGGGGTCCAGTACGCCTTTTCTTTCCCCGATGCCCAGCGTAGAAGTTACACTGTCTACACCCACCAGGAAGGAAATGGCGGAATAAGTGCCTTCCGGAACGGGGAGGGCAATTGTCTTCGTAGAATCAGCCTGCTCTTTCACCAGGAAAAAACTTTCCTTCTTTGGTATTACATATCGCTCTCCGTTGGCCCTGATCAGCTCGATATTGCTGATATAATACTGTAACAGGGAAATCGTGAGGGAATCGCCGGCCGGCATGCGGTATCCTATTGAGTCAAGCACCAGTGGCTGCTTACCCACCCGGTGATCCAGGCGAAGCAGCACCTGTGCTGTGGAGGCGGCGCCTGCCAGCAGGCCAGTCAATAATAAGGGCAGGAATTTCCTGGTTGTCAGGCGCATCAGCTCGATGGATTGAGCCGTAAAAATAAGCCATTTTGAGAGGCAGGCAAGCGGAACAATACAGGCGCGACCAATGCATGAACAATGATTTTATAAACTGTTGGGAACTGACTAGCAATCCCCCTTCCCGGCCTTCCCGCAGCAGCGGGAGCGGGGGAGGAGTTTACTACATATGGTCAAATCCGTTCATATTGTGGAGTGGTGTACTCAGGTTTTAATACCAGATCAATGGCCTGGTGAGGGCATTGTTTTTAAACGTTAATAAGGTATGAACACTCAAAATAAAAGGGATGCAGGCAGCCGGAACGGAGATCAGTTAATGATACCCGCTGCTGTTCCTGTAGCCAGACCCCATCAAGAAAAGGATCAGCCTGAAGTAACCGTGTACAGGAGTATACCGGCAGGAGCAGCGAAACCTGCACCTGCTGCATTGCCCTTGTTTATGGATGCGCCGTTGTATAAGGCGCGGGATTATGATCCATTGTAAACAATTAAATCTTTTATTTATGTTACGCTGGACAATCATCTTTTTAGTAGTAGCCATTATCGCGGCGCTTTTCGGATTTGGCGGTATTGCAGCCGGTGCGGCAGGCATAGCCAAGATCCTGTTCTTTATTTTTATCGTACTATTCCTGTTATCGCTGATATTTGGCAGAACAAGAACACCTTAAGAGGATAACAAAACAAGCTGTTTTTATAGTATTTGGTGCTTAAAAAGAGCGCAGGCATGCTACTTCTACATAGTACCTTTGTGTAGTGGGGATCTATTGTAAACAATAAAATCCTTGGTTATGTTTCGCTGGTCAATTGTTTTCATAACAATAGCGGTCATCGCCGGGCTCTTTGCGTTTGCCGGTATCGCAGCCAGTGTTGAAGGTGTTGCGAGGGTCGTGTTCTTTATTTTTATGATCTTGTTTGTTGGATCACTGATAGCGAACAGCATAAGGGCCGATAAGCAATAATCGCAAAGTGGAGACATGGTGATAAGGTATAGCGTGGCTAATGGAAGGATTACTTCCGTGCAGGGTAGGACTGTATCGTATAAATAAGAAAAATCATATAACCTGACAAGCTGTTTTTATAGTATTTTGGCGCTCAAAAAAACGCATGCAGGCGACTTCAACAGCATTGTTCCATAAACGGGTTACCTCAGCAGGTGTTTTAATTGCTACCGGCATTGTGTTTGGCGACATTGGTACTTCACCATTGTACACACTCAATGCCGTTTTTCATGACCGGGTCATAACGGAAGACGTGGCGCTCGGCGCGCTCTCGGCGATCTTCTGGACCCTCTTCTTTCAAACCACGCTGAAATACGTGATCATCACCCTCCAGGCCGATAACAACGGGGAAGGTGGTATCTTTTCCCTCTATGCGCTTATTCGCCGTTTCTGGGGTAAATGGTTGCTGATTCCGGCCATGGCCGGCGGCGCCTTCCTCATGGCCGATGGCATCATTACCCCGCCCATCTCGGTCGCTTCCGCCATTGAAGGCCTGCAGAAGATCAATCCGCATATTAATACCGTTCCCATCATTGTCGTCATTCTCATTGGCCTCTTCTGCTTCCAGCAATTTGGGACGGAGAAGATCGGGAAGATATTTGGCCCTGTTATGCTCGTATGGTTTACGTTCATCGGCGTACTGGGGCTCATGGCCATGCGCCATTCACCGGGCGTGTTCAAAGCCCTCAACCCGTATTATGCCTGGGTGATGCTGCGGGAAGTGCCGGGCGGTTTCTGGTTGCTGGGCAGCATCTTCCTTTGTACCACCGGGGCCGAGGCCCTGTACAGCGATATGGGCCATTGCGGCCGCAACAATATACGCGTAAGCTGGACGTATATCAAGGTTACGCTCATCCTCAGCTACGCGGGGCAAACGGCCTGGCTGCTGCAGCATGTTGGTGAGCCGGTGGGCATTATAAGTCCTTTCTACCATATCGTGCCCGATGCGATCTTCCTGCCTTCCCTGGTGCTGGCCACCCTGGCTACCATCATTGCCAGCCAGGCGCTCATCAGCGGCTGCTTTACCCTCATCAACGAGGCCATACGGCTGGATATATGGCCGCGGCACCGCGTGGTGTTTCCCGGTAACTTTAAAGGGCAGCTCTATATTCCCTTCATCAACTGGTTCCTCATGGCAGGTTGCATCGCTATGGTATTGCACTTCCGCGAGTCTACGGCCATGGAAGCCGCTTTCGGATTAAGCGTTACGCTTACCATGCTCATGAGCACGGTGCTTATCAACTACTATCTGCAGGTAAAGCGGGTACCCTTCCCGGTAGTGATGTTCATTACCGGTTTATTCCTGGCCATTGAAATCTCTTTCTTAATTGCCAATTTCCAGAAGATCAAAGAAGGGGGCTGGATCACGCTCGTCATCGGCGCGGTACTCTTCCTCGTTATGTTTATCTGGCACCGCGGGCGCAACATCAAACGCGCGCTTACCAAACTGGTTCCGATAGAAAATTACATTGAACTGTTGAAGCGGCTGAGCAGCGATGAAAAGATCCCCAAGTACGCTACCAACCTTGTATACCTCACGCCCTCCGGTTCTTCGCGTATGGTGGAGCAAACTGCTATTGATTCCATCCTCTCCAAATCGCCCAAGCGGGCCGATATCTATTGGTTTGTGCATGTGAATGTGCTGGATGAACCTTATGCCTGGCGTTACCGCGTAGAAACCATTGTAAAAAATGACATCTACTTTATTGTTTTCAACTTTGGTTTCCGGGTAGATCCCCGGGTGGATTATTACTTCCGGCAGGTGGTGAGCGAATTGGTAAAGACCGGCGAGGTAGATGTATCAGAGCGGCATGAACAGTATTACCAGGAAAGCGCTATTGGTGATTTCCGCTTCCTGGTGCTGGAGTCCTTCCTGTCCTTTGATAACGACATGCCTTTCCGGAAGAACTTCATTATGAAAAGCTTCTTCAACCTCAAATTGCTCAGTGTAAAAGAGTCGGTCAACTTCGGTCTCGATCCCAGCAATGTCACCGTGGAGAAATACCCGGTCGTGGTAACGCCCGTTGTGCACGAACAGTTGGTGCGGGAGAAGGTTGGTTGAACCCCGTTTATTTCCATTTGGGTGGAATGATGCCGCGCACTTATCTTTACTGTAGACGCTAAACCGGCACGATATGGAACCAAGTAACCTGAGAATTCTAATGGCCGATGATGATGAGGAAGACCTCGAACTGATTGAAGAAGCCATTCTCGACGTACAGCCCGGCGCAGAGGTGGTTAAATTTTTAAATGGACGCACTACCCTCGAATACCTCAATGCAAGTCCCGACAGCGAGCTGCCCTGCCTCATTATTCTTGATTACAACATGCCCGAAATGACGGGCGCCCAGGTGCTGGCCTATATGCAAACACAGGAACGGTACCAGACCATTCCTAAAATTGTACTAAGTACGTCCAATGCCTCCCCGCACATACAGGAATGCCTCCGCAATGGCGCTGTGGAATATTTTGTGAAACCCGACAGTATTAAAGGATTTCACAAGCTCGCCACTAAATTTCTGGCCATTTGTAATCACCGAGGCTGATCAGTCTTGAGGCAGGTAAATGGTGAAGCTGGCGCCTTCACCGGGTATTCCGGTAGCCTGGATAAACCCTTTGTGGTGCTGGACAATTTTTTTACAGATAGCAAGGCCGATACCCGTTCCTTTTGCTTCCACGAGATTATCCAACCGCTGGAACAGTTCAAAGATCTTCTGGCTAAAGCGGGGATCAAATCCAATACCATTATCGGTTACCTGGAGTTTATAATATGCTTTGTGGGGGTCTGCTTCTTCCCCTTTGATGGCATATCCTTTTACCACCTTGCTCTCTATTTTAATCACACCATCCCGGGCGGGGTGCTTATACTTAATGGAATTATTGATTAAGTTAAACAGGAGTTGTTTCACCTGGAAAGGAACCGCCCGTAAGGGCATCAGTTTGCCCGTTTCCAGGCGGATGTTTTTTTGTTCCAGCTCTTCGGCATGAAAAAAAGCTATCTCCTGAATGATTTCATGGAGGTCTACTTCATGATGACCTTCGGCATTCAAAGTTGTTATAGCATACACCAGCAGGTCTTCAAGAATTTGCTGCATTCGCTCTGCTGCTTTAACAGCCCGGTTTAAATATTCCCTTGATTTAGGATCCAGTTGATGGGCGGTGTTTTCTGCTATATAGCCATTATAAGTGCGGATCTTGCGCAGCGGTTCCTTCATATCGTGTGAAGCAGCATACACAAACGCTTCCAGCTCCTTATTTTGAAATTCAAGCTGGGCCAGGTACGCTTTCAACTGGTCTTCGGCCAGCTTTCTTTCCGTCAGATCGCGGGTCACCTTGGAGAACGCGATCACCTTATTTTGGTCATCATGCAAGGCGGTTAATACAATGCTGCCCCAGAAAGCGCTGCCATCCTTTCTTCTTCTCCAGCCTTCGTGGACCGCTTTTCCTTGTTCAGTGGCCTGCCGCAGCAATTGCAGGGGCAGACCTCGCTGCCGGTCGTCCGGGAGGTAAAATTCCTCGAAGCTTTTACCTACAATTTCTTTCTCTTTATATCCTTTGATCTTTTGGGCGCCCTTATTCCAGTTTTGAATAATTCCTTCCTTACTTAATAAAATAATCGCATAATCTTCTACTTCTTCAATCATCTTGTGGTAGCGCTCTTCACTTTTTTCCAGTTCCTCCATTTTGGTTACTACCTGTTTCTCCAGGGAAACTGCCAATGACCGGTATTGAGCTTCGCTTTCCCGCAAGGCCAGTTCTGTACGCTTCAGGTCCGTAATGTCCACCAGCATATTAATAGCTCCGGTCATCCTGCCTGTGGCATCAAAAATGGGTTGGGGATGGGGGGCTACATGGCGGGCTGAACCATCCGGCCGTACAACAATAATTTCTTCACCATTTACCGGCCGCTGTTCCTTCAGGCATACCGCCATCGGGCAGGTATCCAGTGGAAGCTCGTTGCCGTCTGTCTGCAGGATCTTAAAGGAACCGCACCACACCTCCTGGCCGATTACGGGCTCCCGGCCCCACAGAACGGCCGCCGCCCGGTTGTACTGCATGATGATGCCTTCGGTATCAGTGGTATATACGGCTACCGGCAGCAGGTCCAATAACTGGTCACCCGGGGAATGGCCCTCCCTTACACTGCTTGCCAACGTTGACGCTAAACCATTCAGGAATCCCCCTTGCTGCATCATGCCTCATTTATTGGTTATTATTAAAGGTAGGCAATTCAGCCTGGCTACGCATTAAAAAGGAATTAAGAGGTTGATAAGTAATCCAATACCAATTTTATACCAGATGGAGTACCTTAGTCTTCCATGACCACCCAACTGGAACAGTATTACCTCAGCAAGCCGGAGCCTTACCAGGGCTGTCTCCTGGCCCTGCGGCATATTATTGTAAATGCCCATCCTGGTATTGTGCATGAACGTAAATTCCAGATCCCGTTCTTCACCTATAAAGGCAAAAAGCTGGGTTATCTCTGGCTGAACCGTAAAAAGCTGATGCTGGGATTTTGTCTCGATAAAAGTTTGCAGGAAGTGGTGCCGGGCGTAAAGCCTAAAGACCGGTATGAGTCATTCCAGGTAGATCCCAATGAAGACCTGCCGGTAGAACTGATCCTGCAAAAGCTGCACTACTACCTGAAGCGGATTGATGAAGGGGAAGAACGTCCGGCAAGCGTATAACTTTACCTTACTTTCCGGCTCTGGCCCTACATTGGCGCAAGTATGCAGCCCGGCCTTGGGCGGTTGGGTACTTGTGCCTCTCTAGTTGAGCATACAAAAAAAAGCCCCGCATGGAAATGCAGGGCGAACACTAATCAAATTCGTTAACCATTAAACCTTATCCTTTTTATTATAACAAGTAAATGCGCTTTGTGTACTAAAAGCAACAGGTACTTTTTTTTCAGGATACTGACTATTTGATGTACATCAATCCTAAACAACACTAAGTGGTCATTAAATCGATGGCTATACATCAATAAAATGCTCTGCGAAGGCTTGCAGTCTCGCAGTTCTATTATATGGCTTGCAGCCATATCCTGCTGCCGTTTGTTTCATAGGTCGCATAGTTTATACTACACTGTTTAATGGTTAGTGCCTAATCAACTGCTCCAAAAAAATGCCCCGCATGGAAATGCGGGGCGCGCTAGTTGAATTGCGTTAACCATTAACCTTATCCTTTATAGTTATAACAAGTAAGCCTGCCTGCTGTACTAAAGGCAACAGGCATTTTTTTCGACAAGTCAATTATTTGATATGCATCAACCTGTAGCGGAACTAAGTAGTTGTCCCAATGGCGGCCCAACAGGTCTTCCTGTCTGTATGACTTTCTCTTTGGCACAGAGATCCGGTTATAGAGGGTAGGGGCTGGATATACTCCTTCTCTGAAACGCCCGTGGCTGTAAGCGGCTTTCTGCGCATAGGCCTCAGCGACTTTAAAAGAAACAGGGGCACAAAGCCCCTGTAATCAATTCCGGTAAATCTGGTTAAGTTACAACTTGCACTAAAGTGTGGCAAGGGAAAACGACCTACTATGGCGATGGAGTGGGTGTCTCAACAGGATCATTAGGCGGAATGGGGGAGTCGGTCATTGATGGTAAGGATGCTTCCTTTTTCCGGCGGTTAATTTCTGCAACAAGCGCGTCTGTACTTGCTTTGTATTGCAGGATTTCGTCCTGAGTGCCACTAATAAAAGCCCTGGTAAATCGTTGCGTTTCTTCTGCCAGCAAGTCAACTAAAGTTGGCAAGTCTAATTGCTGATAGTTTCGATCCATAATCAAAAGAGGCCGCAAATACTACACCAACTGTTTATTCCTAAGGGTTTACACTCACTGTTGGATGGATGGCCTTTATACTATTCCTGGGTGATGTAGAATTTTGTCTACAAAACTGGCTATGTTCCCGCTGCTTGTTGCGATGGCCGGATATCTTTTTTGCTACAAATTAGATCTTTCCTTAATTTCCTTTGTTGTTAATTGGTCCCATAATTGCCTTATTAAAGCGTAAACCGCCGTGCCTTCAATAACCTAATAATTACTCCTATGCAAAATCTCCCACGCCTCCTGCTTATTGATGATAATGAAGATGATCTATACATTTTACGACTGGCCTTCGAAACCATTCGTGAACCTGTTCAATGTATGGTGGAGACGGATAGTGAGATGGCCTTGAGCCGGTTACTGGAACAGAGCATCGTTCCCCTTCCTGATTGTATATTCTTAGACTTAAACATGCCCAAGGTTGGCGGCATGGAGCTGCTGGCTGCTATTAGATCCATTTCTCTCTATGACGATATCCCGGTGATCATACACAGTACTTCCACGGCCCAGAAAGATATAGAGCAGGCAAAAGCATCAGGAGCCAACTGGTATTTACCGAAAGCCTCCAACTTTGCCCTGCTGTGCAAAAGCCTGCAGGAGCTTTTCCCCGCTGTTAAAAAAAGGGTTACTCCCGTATTATAATGTTATCGTAGAGCGTAACACAAAACCCTCCGGGGAACCGGAGGGTTTGCACATAAATGAAACACTATATGTTGCTCTTTGCACAAGAAGAAAAAAAAGTTCTACGGTCTGCGGTGATGTAAATTTGTCCCGAAATCCTGCCCGCAACAAATATTCCGGCGCCTGTTTGCTATTTACGCATAGTTTATCCTACACCGAATAATGGTTAGTACCTACTGCAGCCAGTTGGTACAGGCCGACTCCCTTTCCTGCAGGGCACAACAGTTGTATCAATAGGGGTAAAACACTGATCGTATGGCGGTACGTTATACCTCCCGCAACCTGCACGTGCGGGCCAGGCAGGCAGAACAGGCCGGTGAACCGGAAGAAGCCGCTAAGCTGTACATGCAGGCTCTCAAAAACGACCCGATGGATGACCTGGCGTATAACCGGCTGATGGTCTATTATCGCCGGAAGAAGGACTATAAAACAGAACTCAGGATCATTCAGTCCGCCATCGCCTCCCATATCCGCCATGCGCAGGAAAGTGGACAACAATGGCTAAAGAAAAACAAAAAAACAGCCCGCATGGCCAAAGCCCTGGTGAAAAGTCTGGGCCTTGTAGACAGAAAAGGAACGCCCAAACTGGAAACCCGCCAGCTTGCCACCTGGCGGAAACGGCTGGCCGTCGTACGTAAACGGCTGCAGCAATAACGCCTAAAAAAGTAATTTCTATACCAAATGGTCATTCCTGTTCTATTTCAGGTCAGGTAAATAATACAAATTGTGCCAAATGATCAGGTATGAAATGGATTACACGGGAGCGGCCCAAAATTGACCGCATTGCCTGCCCCTGGCTGATTCAGAACTTTGTGGATAAAGAGGCCGAGTTTATTTATGTTCCCAAAGAACAGGTGTTTGAAAAAGCAACGGAACAGCATGCGATTCCTTACGATCTGCCGGGTGCGGAATATACGCATTATGGAAACCAATGCACGTTCGATTACATCATTAAAAAACATGCCCTCACCGATCCGGCCCTCTTGCAAATGGCACAAATTATAAGAGGCGCTGATACAGATAGCTTTCACCTGGCGCCCCAGGCGGCGGGCTTATGGGCCATCTCAGCAGGGCTATCGTATAACTATAAAAATGACCAGGAAATGTTAGCCATAGGCATGAAGCTATACGATGCCTTATACAGTTGGGCTAAATACGTACAATCTGAAAGACACACCTGGAACCCACAAGGGTAAACCATAAACTTTATGCGGCTGCTGATTAAAACCTGTAAGGCCAGGCAGAATTTCTTCAAATTTGGAGCTTAGA
The DNA here is from genome assembly GCF_011759375.1 of Paraflavitalea devenefica. NCBI lineage: Bacteria > Pseudomonadati > Bacteroidota > Chitinophagia > Chitinophagales > Chitinophagaceae > Paraflavitalea > Paraflavitalea devenefica. The sequence goes on from NZ_JAARML010000002.1 coordinate 1,295,122, forward strand.
TTGCAGCAAAAGGAAAGCAGGGAACTAAGGGAACTACTGGTGGGATTGAAAACGAATACAACAAACATAGATATTATGAAACGGTTTTTGGGCTTAATGATCATCACAGGAACATTCATGACAGCCTGTGATCAGTCAGGAAATGAGAATAAGATCGCTGCCGGCAGTGAACCCAGGAAAGATACCATTGCCTGCCCGCCGGGCAGCAGCAAACTCGACATTGCCACCATTGAACAGGTTACCGGCATGAAGGGAGTGTCAAAAAATGGGGAGTATAAGATCACTGTGCCGCAGCATGACCTCAACGTGGTAGTAGATGGTTTTAAGATCATACCACCTATGGGCCTGGGCAGTTGGGCCGCCTTTACACCCTGCGCCGATAGTGCCATGGTCATGGGCGATATCATTCTTACCGAAACCGATCTGGCCCCGGTGCAGCAGGAGGTCATCAAACAGGGTTTTGCCATTACCGCTATTCACAACCACTTTGTCCGCAACCATCCCAATGTCATGTACATGCACATTGACGGGAGAGGTAAAGCGGCTCAACTATCCGCGCGTGTAAAAGCGATCTTTGACAGGGTCACAGCCTCCAGGGGCAAAGATCCCAAAGCCAGCAAACCCGACAGTGTGATCAATACCATCAGCACCTCCATGCTCGATTCTATCATTGGCTACAAAGGCGAAGCTGCTAAAGGTGTATACAAATACACCATCGGCAGGCCGGATGTGGCTTTACTGGAACACGGAATCCCCGTCAGCAGCTTCATGGGCTTCAATACCTGGGCCGCCTGGCAGGGAACACCGGAAAAAGCAGCGGTGGCCGGCGATTTTGCCATGCTCGAAAATGAAGTAGAGCCGGTGATAAAGACCCTGGTCGAAAACGGCATCGAAGTAGTGGCAGTGCATAACCACATGGTACACGAGCATCCCCATATTTTCTTCCTGCACTACTGGGGAGTAGGTCCTGCTGAAAAACTGGCCAAAGCGTTTAAAGCAGCCCTGGATAAAACCGGGAAAGAGAACAAATAGTGGATGAGAACCGCCGTGTTAAGACATCCGCAGGAATTTTGCATTGATGGCTACAATGATCGTACTTAAACTCATTAGCACAGCCCCCATGGCTGGACTGAGCATGAATGTGGGATACAAAATACCTGCTGCCAATGGAATGGCAATCACATTGTAGCCAACCGCCCAAAATAAGTTCTGGATCATCTTGCGATAGGTAGCCCGGCCAAAAGCGATCATCTGTACCACATCTTTGGGATCACTGTTCACCAAAATAATATCGGCAGTTTCTGCGGCTACATCTGTTCCGGAACCTACTGCAATGCCTACATCTGCCTGGGCCAATGCGGGTGCATCATTCACCCCATCACCCGTCATGGCTACGATCTCTCCTTTATCCTGGAACTCTTTTACCTTGTGTAGTTTTTCATGCGGTAATACATTGGCGAGATAGCCATCCATTTGCAGCTTTTGGGCTACTGCAGCGGCTACTTTTTCATTGTCACCCGTTAACAGGAAAGATTTTATGTTCATCTGCCTAAGGGCGTTTATGGCTTCTGCGGCTGTTTCGCGGATGCTGTCTGCCAGTGTAATGATACCGGCAGGCTTATCATCTATCAATAGGAACGTAACAGTATCTGTAGTCTGATCTATTCCTTCAGGGATCGGTGGAGCACTTGTTTTCTGCTGCTTAAAGTAGTTGGGTCCCGCAGCTATCACTTTTTTGCCGTTTACAATGCCGGTAACTCCCATGCCCTGCATGTATTGGAAGTCGGAGGTTTTCCATAATTCCAGGCTTTGCTGTTTCAACCTGCGCATAATGCCATGGGCAATGTGGTGTTCAGAGTTTTGTTGTATGGCTGCTGCGTATTGCAACAACTGGCCGGGTGTGTACTGGTTATTCAGCGATATCACCTGTTGTACCTCATGGGTACCTTTCGTTAGGGTACCTGTCTTGTCAAAAATGATAGTAGTCAGCTTTCGGGCATTTTCAAAGGCAGTACGGTTGCGGATCAGTAAGCCATGAACAGCAGACAGGGTAGTGGAAATAGCTACTACCAAAGGAATGGCTACACCCAGGGCATGGGGACAAGCCGTTACCATTACTGTCACCATTCTTTCCAGGGCGAAGGCCAGTTCCCTGCCGGCACTAAGCCACACAATAAAAGTTATAATTCCAATGCTGATGGATATAATGGTGAGCCATTTGGCCACCTTGTTAGCCAGGTTTTGGGTGTTGGATTTGGTACCTTGTGCCGACTGAACCATATTAATCACCTTGTTGAGATAACTATCGCTGCCGGCACCGGTTATTTCTACCTTTAATGCGCCATCCCCGTTGACGGCTCCTCCGATTACTTTATCGTGTTTTTCTTTCTTTACCGGCACGCTCTCCCCCGTCAACATACTTTCATTTACATAAGAGGTGCCTTCCAGTATATGGCCATCGGCAGGGATTTTTTCGCCAGGTTTCACAACAACGACCTGCTTATTCTCCAGTTCTTTTAAGGAAATATCTGTTACTGTTCCATTCCGTTCTACATGCACTACTGCAGGCAACAAAGCTACCAGTGATTCCAAAGCCTGGGAGGCGGCCATTTGCGATTTCATTTCCAGCCAATGGCCCAGCAACATAATATCGATCAGGGTAGCCAGCTCCCAAAAGAAGTCCATACCGGGAAGGCCAAAAACAACTGCAACACTGTACACATAAGCAGTTGTAATGGCTACGGCCACCAGTGTCATCATGCCTGGATTGCCCCATTTCAATTCCCGGACCAGCCCAACCAGGAAGGGCCCCCCTCCATAAAAGAAGATAAAACTGCTCAATGCCAGTAGTACATATTTATCTCCTGTAAAAGTGAAGGTAAAGCCCAGCCATTGCTGTATCATGTGTGATAACAGCAAAACCGGAACAGTAACAACCAGGCAGATCCAGAACCGTTTCAAAAAGCCTTCCGTATGATGGCCTGCATGTTCATCGTGCATCTGATGGTCAGTTTCCTTTTGCTGTTGCTTACTGGTTTGCTGCATTTCAGCATGGGCATGATGTTCATGCGCTTGTCCGGTTTTAGGCTCGGCATGATGATGGTGATGTTCATGGTTCATAATCGGCTCTTTTATGGTGGATAATTGGCAACCTGTACATTAACCTTTGATCGTGATGGGAAATTCAATGCGTAATTTTTCCCAGGCTACAGCAATCTTTCCGGTATTACTTTTCCCAGGTTCTACAAAATACTGTAATCGTTCAGTCAGCGCATATTTTACCGGTTTGACCTTAATCCTTACTACATCTTCTTTCTGGTCATATTCTGTGGCAAGGTGCTGTTGCCATTTTGTATTGATGATCACGGTCCATTCATTTTTACCAGGTATAGTGAAAAGAGCGTATTTTCCGGCAGGTATTTCTTTTCCGCCCACGACAAAGGTGTGCCCGATTTCAAGGGTGGTGGCATCATGGGCGCCGGTAACCCATACCTCATCGTAGGGTACCAATCCGCCCCATATTATCCTGCCCCTTACACCCGGTGAATGATAATTGATCTTAACAGAATCATGACCAATTACTCCAACAGCAGCCGATTTAATGCTACGTTTACTGGTATCTTTCAGCAAGTTTGGATTGTAACAAACTGCTTCCTTTTGTGCCTGTAATTTCAAAGCTCCGGCCAGTAATATAACTACCAGCCAGAACCTGGATACGAAAGTTGATTGAAACATACTGAATGCTGTTTAGTATTAGGACGTTTATTTAATAGTTTCTTTTACCTCTCCGCAGGTCATCATTTTTTCGCCGAAGTAAGGATTTTTGATTTCTTTGTTAGGACTGATCCAGGAAGCTCCCTTATCATTCAAAGCCATCGGGCAATAATCCACATATAGTTCACCGGAATTAAGACCTGACTTTTTTACAAGGGTAATAAAATCATTGCTCAAAGTAGAGTAAGCAGTTCTTTGCACTTCAATATCGGTAGCTGCGGTAATTTTTGCAGCATTGGAGGCAACGGCTTCTGCACCTGGAACCTCTTTTGCTCCTGCTTCGATGGCATTGCTGGCAACTTTGGCTTCTGCCATATCACCGTTTGTCAGCGCAGTTGTCAGGTGTACATAATGCTGGTAAACCGCATTGAGTTTGTCGTCTTTTAACTTTACAGATGCTGGGGAAGTCTTGCCTTCTTCCATTTTCATCTGATCATGGCCTGTGTGGTTTGCGCTATCCTTTTTATCGGTATCTCCACCTGAATTTCCATCACCGCAGGCGGCAAAAAGGATTACAGACAATACAGGAATAGCTGATTTCAATAACTGTTTCATGTTTTTAATTTTTAGGTAAATATTCGGGTGACGTTAATGTTGATGTGTTGCCATTGGATCAGCACCTTTCTTTAATACGTATTCGCTATACAATAAATAAGCTCCGCTGATCACCACTTTATCGCCTGCAGCTAATCCTTCAATAATTTCCACTGATTCAAAATTCTCCATACCGGTCCTTACTTTACGTGGCTCAAATTTCCCTTTGGCTGTTTCGATCCAGACGTGCGTTCCTTTTCCGTCCCTGATCACTGCATCTACCGGCAGTGTAAGGGCATCTGTTTTGGCTTTAACTGGTAATAGGATATTTACCTGCTGTCCTGGTTGCCACTGATTGCCGGGATTGACAATAGTACCTCGAACCTGTAATAGCTGGCTGCCGCTTTGCAAGGAAGGATTGATAAATTGAATGATCATGGTTTGGGGTTTGTTTTCCCAACCGGCTACAATTACCTGAACGGCCTGGTTCACACGGATGGCCCCTGCTTCGGAGGGGTATATATCCGCCTCTACCCATAATTCACCATACCCTTCGAGTTTCATAACAGCACTACCTTCTGCGGTATATTGTCCTTCTGTAATGGAGAGTTCAGCTACGGTGCCACTGCTGGGCGCATAATAGGTTACATAAGGGCTTATCTTTTGTGCCTGAAGTAACTGGTTGATTTGTGTTTCTGATTGATCATACAGCACCAGTTTTTGCCTGGCAGCTTTTTCTATTTGTTGAAACCGGGCATCTTCCGGGAATTGCCGCGCCTGCGCGGCTGACAATAAGTATTCCTGTTGTAAAGTGGCGAGCTGTTCAGAGTAAATTTCATACAAGGGTTGGCCTTTATTTACTTTGACACCTGTTTCCCGTACATACAATGCTTCAATCCTGCCTGGCACTCGCGTAGATATGACAACCGTTTTTTCAGGATCTGTTGCAAGCCTGCCATTTAACTGTTTTACATTGGATAATGCACCTGCGCCAATGGTCATGGTAGTTACATTCGCAAGTGATACCTGGCTTTCACTGAGGGTCAGGAAAGCATCTTTATTATTTTTATCAAAGGGCACCAGGTCCATTCCACAGATTGGGCAGGTTCCTGGTTTGTTTTGGACGATCTGCGGATGCATGGGACAGGTATAGGTCTGAGCCGCCTTTGCCTGCTGTTCCGTATTCTTTTTGTTGCCTTCTTTACAAGCCTCTAAAACCAGCACTGGTGCCATAGTAAAAATAGCAAGGGTCTTTATAAATCGCTTTCTTTCCATATACTACTGTTTGGCTTTGCCATTTACTTTTATGAAACTTTCGCTATCTACGAGATAAGCTGCGTTAGAAGCTACCTGCCAACCTGCTATATCAGTAATAACTTGTATAAAACCTTCCGATTCTATCCCGGTTTGTATTTCGATAGGGCTATACAGGCCATTATCTTTTCTGAATACAACAGACTTAGTACCTAATCGCCAGACAGCTTTTTTAGGTAGCCACCAGTTTCCGGTGTAAACGACAGGGATAATACCGGTAAGCAATTGTCCAACCTGAAAATTATTTTTATCCAGGTAAACTCTTCCTATCAAGAAGTTCTGTCCGTTGCGAAACACAGGTTCTATTAGCCCTAAACGGGCAGATTGAATAGCGTTTTTATTTCCAGCCGGGTAGAACAACAGTTTTTGTCCTTTTTTTAATTGCGTGGCCAATGACGGGAGGAATGCAAATTCTGCCACAAGGTTAGTGGCCTGATAGATGGTAAAAACCGTCTGGCCCGCATTTACGTATTGACCTTCGCGGATCATTACTGGAGTGGAAGTAGCTACTGGCAGCGTAGCAGTAGTATTACCGGTAGGGCTGCCACCACCCATTCCTTCCATGCCACTTCCTCCCGCAGCAGGCTGACCCATTGTTGGGGCGCCTGCCGCCGCAGGCGTAGTGGGAATGGCTGATTGTTCCAGTATATATCCATTCGCATTACTATATACCGGAACGCGGTAGGAAATGTTGCCGGTTTTAACCACCTGTTCAATTTGGCTTGAAGACATACCCAACAACAACAACCTTTGTTTGGCTCCTGCTAACATTTCCGGACTATTGTGGGCGACAAATATTAACTCGCGCTGAGCAGCAGCCAGGTCCGGGGAATAGATCTCCATGATCAGTTGTCCTTTCCTTACCGGTTGATAATTATATTTAACCAGTAATTTTTCGATGCGCCCGCTTACCCGGCTGGCCAGGCTGGTTTGATGGCGGGCATCATAGGTGATCCTACCACTTACTTCCACTGAACTGATGCGGGTACCGGTTTCGGCATTGATGGCAGGAATGCTGGCGATCACCTGTTCATTGGTTGGTTTTGTGCGCCTGCTCATGCCACTATCAATGACCAATTCCCTGTTGGCTTCTTTCACTATTTTATCCTTACAGGATACTGATGCCAGCAGTATTAATAATAGCGTATTAACGATATAATTCCTTCTCATAATCCACAATCATTTCGTATAATTTCAATTTTTCATCCAGCACATTCATTTGCATCATGGTTTGCGCTTCCCAGGCGTCAATGACAGCGGGCAACTGTATTTTATTTTCCTGGTACACCAGGAAAGTGGCATCGAATGTTTTTTTAAGGGCGGGAATGATCTTTTCCTCCATGGCAATGATGCGTTTTTGCATGGATTGAATTTCGTATTGCATACCATACAGCATGCCCTGCGTTTCCTGGAGCATGGCCGCCCGTTCCTTTTCCATGCCCTGTATATTATACTGCATGGCTTTAACTTCATTTTTATACATTTTGGAAGCCCAGGGAGCAATGGGTATAGATACCATGCCCATCACGCTGAATGCAGTAGGCATAGCCGCATCCAGGGGATACATATGATCAAAGCGGATACGGAAATCCGGCTTTTTTTCTTTCTGCATACTCTCCACATTCAATTGCATGGAGCGGATGCTTTCATTCATTTTAAAAACATCTTTTCGTACGGATGCTAACATAGCGGTGTCATAGGATGCCGATGGTGTGAAAGAGGGTTGATATAAAGAATCAATCTCAAATTGCTGATTGCCGGGTGCATTCATCAGACTGTTGAGCCAGGCCCTTGCCTTGGCAATGGTGCCTTCCTGCATGCGGATCATGTTGCGGTTTTCTTCTATACGGGCATCCGCCTTGAACACACTGCCCAACTGAGACTGGTTGTAGGGATAACGTACTTCTTCAATCTTTTTCATCATGACCATGATCCGTTCATTTTCCTGTAGCACTTTTATCCGCTGTGTGGCCACCAGCCAATTAAAATAAAGCCGTTTTGCCTGGGCCTTGAAGTCATTCAGGGTGATGTCCCGGTTGGCCCTTTCCACGTTTGCCTGGGAAGCGATGTATTTCTTTTTGGCATTTAACTTTGCCGTATTGGGTATATCCTGCTCAATGGCCAGCATCAGGTTTCCTCTATCCCTGCCATCCATAATAATCTGATTGGGGTAAGGCGTCATGAAAGTTCCTACACCCACCATGGGGGCCATCCAGCCGGTAGCTGCTTCGGCACTGTATTTATAGCTTTCTGCTTTCAGACCATAAGACTGCAGCAATACATTATTTCTGTCAATCCTTTGCAGAATAGTATCCAGCGGTAAAATGGCTGGTGGTTGCGCCAATAATTGCAAGGGAGCCAGCAGGATTACTAAAAGAATATATTTAATGCTGTGTCTCATGGATTTCCAGTTTTCCGTACTTCCGTAATTCATATTCCTTTGTCATTAAAAATATCAGGGGAGTTACCAGTAGTATATGGGTGGAAGAAGTAAGTACACCGCCTATCATGGGTAATACAATAGGTTTCATAACATCTGTACCAACACCACTGGCCCACAGTACAGGTACCAGCCCGAACAAGGATACACATACAGTCATCAATTTGGGCCGCAGCCGTTTGGCGGCACCCTGAATAACATACCGGCGAAGATCTTCCGGGGTGATGGTCTCACCGGAATTACCTTTTTCTGTGACCAGTTGTTTCATGGCATCATTGAGATAAATGACCATCACAATACCTGTTTCCACGGCGATACCAAACAAAGCGATAAAGCCCACGGCCACCGCTACAGAAAGATTGGCGCCCCATATCCAGATCATATAAGCACCCCCGATCAAGGCGAAAGGCACAGTGATCAGGCTTAAAAAGGCTTCACGTATTGAATGAAAGGCGAAGTATAAGGAGAAGAAGATAATCACCAGTACAATGGGCGCTATCCACAGCAGGGTTTGCTGACCACGAATCAGGTTTTCATATTGCCCGCTCCATTCCAGGTAATATCCCTGCGGTAATACACCTTTGGCCTTATTCATTTTTTGAATGGCTTCTGTTACCGTACTGCCCAGGTCCCTGTCCCGAACGTTGAATAAGACAGCGCCTCGCAGCATGGCGTTTTCGGAATTGATCATTGGTGGGCCATCCTCAAAAACCACGTCTGCCACGGCCGACAGGGGGATTTCTCCAAATGCAGGGCTTACGAGCGGAATGCGTTTAATGCGTTCCACGCTGTTGCGGTATTCCTGCGCCAACCGAACCGCTATAGAAAAACGCTGGCGGCCTTCAATGGTATTGCCTATGGTTGAACCACCCAGGGAAGTTTCAACGGTTTGGTTAACATCATCCACGTTTAAACCGTAACGACTCAGGTCAGCCCGGCGAACATTAATAGAAAGGTATTTTCCTCCGGTCACAGGTTCTACATACAGGTCGGCAATGCCCTTTGTGCCCTCCAGTACTTTTTTCACCCGCTCTGATACGGATGCAATGCTGTCCAGGTTCTGTCCGTATACTTTTACGCCTACATCCGTGCGGATGCCGGTAGCCAGCATGTTAATGCGGTTGATGATCGGTTGCGTCCACCCATTGACGACGCCGGGTATCTGCAACTTGGCGTCCAGTTCGTTAACAACGTCTTTTTTGGTGAGACCTGGCCGCCAGGCGGATTTCGGTTTCAACATGATGATGGTCTCAATCATGCTGATGGGGGAGTTGTCGGTGGCTGTGCTGGCCCTGCCCGCTTTTCCCAGTACTTTATCTACCTCGGGAACCGATTTGATAATTTTATCCTGTACCTGTAAAATGCGTTTGGCCTCAGCGTTGGATACATCGGGCAAGGTGACTGGCATAAACAATATGCTCTGCTCATCAAGCGGCGGCATAAATTCTGTTCCCAGGGTTTTGAGCAGAGGAATAGTGATCAACAGGGCAATGACATTGATGGCCAAAGTTGTTTTCCGCCATTTCAGCACCGTTCTGATAATGGGTTCATATATTCTTTCCAGGAACCTGTTAACCGGGTTGGCGTTATCCGGCCTGAATTTACCTTTCATGAAAAAGGAGATCAATACGGGCGCGAGTGTGATTACCAGCAAGGCATCCACGATCATGATGAAGGTCTTGGTGTAGGCCAGCGGATGAAATAGCTTGCCTTCCTGCCCCGTCAACATAAATACCGGTAGAAAGGAGGTAATGATGATCACCGTGGCGAAGAAAACGCCCCGTGATACCTGCTTACTGGATTGTTCAATGACTTTTAACCGTTCTTCTTCTGAAATCCAGTTCGCTGCTTTTTTATTTTTCTTGTTGAACCAATTCATAACTAAGCCGATTGTTTGTTTTGTTTTAACCAGGCTTCATACCGTACTGACAAATGCTTATAAGCATTTTCACTCATGATAATGCCATTGTCCACGATCACTCCGATAGCCAGTGCGATGCCGGTAAGCGACATGATATTGGAAGAAATACCAAAGGCGTTTAACAGGATAAAACTGGCAGCCAACGTAATAGGGATTTGTATAATAATACTCAGGGCGCTCCGCCAGTGAAACAGAAAGATGATTACCACAAGAGAAACGACAATCATTTCTTCGATAAGTGTTCTTTTTATGGAATCAATGGATTCTGTAATTAGTTCCCCGCGATCATAGACAATATCAAACTTGACCTTCTCAGGAAAACCTTTTGCCACTTCCTGCATTTTAGCTTTGACCTTGTCAATAACAGCAGCGGCATTTTGACCGTAGCGCATAACTACGATTCCTCCAACACGTTCCCCCTGTCCGTCCTGGTCGAATATACCCAGCCTTGTTTCACCGGTCATTTGTACGGTTGCCACATCTGCTACCCGGATGGGAATGCTGTTTTGGTTTTTGACAGGTATATTTTCAATCTCTTGCAGTGATTTCAGGTAACCAGAAGTTTTAATAATATATCCTATATCACTTAATTCAAACTTTCTGCCACCTGATTCATTATTGTTTGTCCGGATGGCATTAATGACTTCCGGGACAGAAAGTTTATAGTAAAGTAGTTTATTAGGATCAACAGTGACCTGGTATTGCTTTTGAAAGCCACCGAAAGAAGCGATCTCACTGACGCCTTCCACGTTCTGTAACGCAAACTTGATATACCAGTCCTGTAAGGCCCTTTGTTCTCCCAAATCCATGTTCGGAGCATCGAGCGTATACCAAAGAACATGGCCTACACCGGTTCCATCGGGTCCCAATTGAGGCGTGACACCGGTAGGTAATGATCTTGTAACGGTACTCAACCTTTCCAATACCCTTTCCCTGGCCCAGTAAATATCTACGTCATCATTAAAAATAACATAGATGAAACTCATGCCAAACATGGAGGTGCCCCGTACGTATTTAATGCGCGGTAATCCCTGCAGGTTGGTGACCAGCGGATAAGTTACCTGGTCTTCTATCAATTGCGGACCTCTGCCCATCCATTCTGTAAATACAATCACCTGGTTTTCCGATAAATCAGGGATTGCATCAATCGGGTTTTTCTTAACCGAAAAGAACCCCCATACAAATAACCCGGCGGACAGCACCAGTACAATGAACCGATTTTGGAGTGACCATTCTATTATTTTATGAACCATAACTGTTTTTATAAGCTGGTTTTACTCTTTCCTTCTACGATCAGATTACGTGTATCTTCTACCCATTTGAGCACTACGGCTTTCTCTGCTTCGGTTAGCCTGGCATCTGCGTGCATAATTCGGTACGATTTAAGCGGCATAGTTCCTTCTTCCAGTGATTCCCCGATGGATTTGAGTTTGTTGAACTGTCTCTTTTTTGAATAACTTCCATACTCGCTAAAGTTTAATTCTTCCTTTCCATCTATAATATGCCGGTCTAATAGTAACCGAAATGGCTGCACATGAGCGTACCACGGATAACGTGTATTATTGCTGTGACAATCATAGCAAGCTCTATTCAATACCGATTGCACCTGATCTGGCACACGGTAATTATTTACTATATCTGTGGGAGTTATTTTATCACTCTTGTTTATGCTTCTTGGAATAAACTGTATCAAAACAAGAAGGATCAATAATCCCCACACTATTTTTTTAAATACACGCATAGTGACATCTGTGGAATCTGGACAGTTATTGAATTTTTTCTTCCACCTTTCCGCATTTCGGCATTTTGCTGCCCATATATGGGTTCTTGATTTCCATAGTTTCGCTTAGCCACATTGCGCCCTTATTATTGTTATACATCGGACAGTGATCATGATATAGTGTTTTGCCGCCGCCAAAGGCTTTTGCCAAAGCATATACATCTTCGCTCATCATAGAGAAGTGTTCGCGCTGATGTTCTATCTTGCTTTTGCTGATATGTTCAGCATGTTCCTTCAGATCCTCTTCGTTTTCCTCATATATCTTTTTTTGCTCGGCGGTGAATAATGACTTGTCTATTTTGCCCAATGTGGAAGACATGGCTTTGCTGCCTTTAACGGCTTCTTCGCCATTATCATTTGCTAAAGCGTTCTTAACATGCAGGTAATGGTCAATTATTTCATTTATGGATGCCGCTATTTTTGGATCAACATTGGTATAAGCCACGGCTACTGTCTTAATATCTTTTTCTTCCATTGAAGTGGTTTGACCGGCTGAATCTTTTTTCATTGAATCCATATCATGGTTCTCTGCCTGTTTATTATTGTCACTATTGTTGCAAGCAACAAGAACGATGGATGCTATAGCTATTGAAACAAAAAATATCTTTTTCATGATAAGACTTTTAAGTAGTTAAAAAATTATTGTTTCAATACAATTCCGTTTGGTTTTTTGCCTACTGGAATGTCTTTAACTTTTGAATGGTTATTTACATTGATAACAGAAACAGAAGCCGCCATTTGATTGGTGACATAGGCCGTATTGCCATCAGCCGTAAAGGCAACGGCATGCGCCCCTGCGGCTGTATTGAAGCTACCGGCATGCGTCCACTGGCTACTGGACCCGTCCCAGGACCAGTAGTGTACTTTGCCATTATCCGGGTCTGTAATCCACAGCTCTTTTTTTACACCGTTATGGGCAGCACTGCCAGGCATAAATCCTACATCAATGGTCTGGATGACAGCATTGGTAGACACATCAACAACGCTGATCGTTTTGCCTTCCTCATTGTCCACATACATTTTGCCGTCATAGCCTACCCACGCGCCCACAGGTTCAGCGCCCACAGGAATGGTGGCTATAATGGTTTTGTTTACAGGATCAATGACAGAAACAGTGTTGTCTCCTCCGTTGGCTACGTAGGCTTTCGAGCCGTCGGCGGAAAAGCTGACTTCAGCAGGTTCCATACCTACGGCTATAGTATTTTTCAAAGCGTAGGTTTGAGCATCATAAACGAGCACTTTGCCGTTCATTTCCATTTGGGATACCCATATTTCACGGCCATTGGAAGAATAAATAGCGTTGTGGTTAGATACCGGCAAGTCCACCGTTTTCAATATTTTGCCTTTAACAGCGTCCATTACCAGGACCTTGCCTTTCATATCATTCATACCTCCGGAATGTCCGGCGCTCAGGTCCATGCCCGGTACTCCAATAGCGAGGCGGTGCATATCAAAAATGCTGTATAGAGACAGGTGATGCGGCCACATGACCATGGAATTATCGGTTCCCATCAATTCTATAGTTTCTGAAACGGTGTTTTTGTCCAGGTCAATAACAGATATGGTACTGGATTCCCCGTTGATAACATAGGCGGCAGGGTAATCAATTTGTTTATCTTCCATTGACATACCGGGTATTTTTTGCTTTCTGCAGGAAAGTATGGATGCAGCAAGCAGAATTGCTGAACAGGCCGCTGCCAATGCAGGGCGTCTGGCCATGAACATAAATGAACATTTAGATTAAGAAATAAGACTACGTTTGAGCGGTAATGATGGCGGGCGTGATAGGCAATGAAGTAAAAGAAAAAACAGCTACGCCCTTAGCAGGGGATCAGATGCGGAAAGTACAAAGGAAAATATATGGTTGAACCTTACAACTTCGGGGTGGAGCATTGTTTACCGGAAACTCCTGCGTTAATGAGGTCACCTGCACCTGCGGCAGTTCAATAAAACTGACTGGTGTTACGAGGGAGGTAAATGCCAGGAGTTGAAAAGCCGATTCGGCTGTTTTATGATCTTTATCCAGCTTTACGAGCTTATGTTCATCTTTGCAGCACTTTTTCTTGCAGGAACTATCCTCTTTTGCGCCACATTTGCCGCACTTTTTTGCTTTCCCATGCCAAAGCCCCTGTTCAACCAGTTTGCCCATGCAATAATGCATGTGTACGGTGGCCCCGGTTGAAGAACCAATGTAAAGAATAGCTAATATGCAGACAATGAACTTTTTCATTCAAAACAAAAGTAGCGGTAATTTTTAGAAGTTGTGTTATAAAATTTTCGCTTTGAGTTATATTTTAATGGATTGCTGCACCTCTTTTTAGCTGAATGTCAATGCGGATGGGCCTGACCTGATTGGCTTTCTGATTGCCTTTTTCGACCAACTCCATCCCGCATTTGGGGCAAATACCGGGTTGATCACTCAGCACTTCCGGGTGCATCGGACAAGTATACTTCTTGTCTTTCTGCATCGGAGTCATCATTTCATTTTTCATACATTATATTTTAACGTTCTGGAATATGGTTAATATTTCATGTCTTTTAACGCTTTCTTTTTATCTCTTGATTGAACGGAATCCTGTTTTTTTGACGTATCCTGTTTGTTTGTATGCTCATGTGGCGTAGTCGAATGGTCATGCTGTGGCTTCGTTTTATCTGGCGAAGTAGCATCCTTAGCACTTCCATGATCATGCCCCAAATTTGAGTGGCTATGCGGTTTTGTAGAATCACCTCCATGCTCCCTGTATTGCTCTATAGGTTTTACACCTGCACCTTGTTCAAATACCATTTTGCCTCCAAGAAATCCTTGATAAAAAACTGCAGCAGTACCAATAACAAGAAACAGAACCCATGTAATGTATTCGCCTTTCCCGATCCTGTTTTTACGTACCCAAATCCAGGTTAACAAAGCGAAAGAAAGGATGAGAATACCAAATCCGGTAAATTTATGCTTTACCAGTACCTGGTGTATTTCGTCATTATGGGTTAAGTTTTGTTCTTCAATTAGTCCTGTGAGAACAGCAGCTATACCACCTATAACTCCTAACAATAAATTCCAGAAAGCAATTTGTTTAAAGAGTTCTTTTTTTGTAAACAATGACATGGCGCCGAAAAGAGCAGCGATTGTAATCAAAGCAATCGGGAAATGAACTACGGCTGGATGTAACTCGATCATTTCTTAATGATTTGAATGGTTTCGCATGGTTGAATGTTTCATTCCTGGCAAAGCATTCATGTTTATCGGCAACACATGAATATATATTTCTGCCGATAACGGCAACTTCCCATACAATCCACGTAGTTCAGAAGGAGTAAAAAAGGCAGATCCCTGAATGCCTATTCTGAAATTCGTGTTGAACGCATGCAGGAAATTATAGCTTGCTCCTAATGTTAATGCATTTATGGAAAATAACTCATCTAAGCCATTTATGTCTATATTCAGTTCATGCTCACTCTTCTGGATAGACTCGTATCTTCCGTAAATGGCTGTCCTGTTCATTTGTAAATTGGATTCGAGCAGTGCTGAATGTTCCGGGCGGTGATCCCACTTTTGATTTGCTCCCCAAACAACCGCTGAAGTCAAATGTGTTTTCTCACCCAAAATGATGCTGTGCAAAACCGAAGCGGTAGTTCTCGTTATATTTTCTTCCGGCTCTAAAGATTCAGGGCTTTTTATATAAGCCTGTGAGAATTGAATGGCAAAATTGTCCGTTGGGTTAGCGGAAAAACGATACGACCAGGAATCAAAACGAGGCTTGTCAAAGCTATACCGGTTTTCGTTCGGCTCGCGACCTGTAAAATTCGAAAGTTCGAATTTTAGTACTTTATACCTGAATCCTAATGTAACGACTCCAAAGGTAATATGTGTTGCATCCTGCCAGTGGTGTCCTAATGGGGCGTCGGGATTATTCATGCTTGAAATACGGTGCATAAATGCCGGTGGTCCTATGGCGGGCTCTCCTGGATAACCCAGATAGGCAGTAATATCAATGTCCTTGTTGACCATATGAGTATAAGCCGCACTTAGTCCTGAGACAAAATCATGCGGGTGCTGCCTGTCGATTAAAAGCTTCCCGTCGGAAGTCTCTCCGGATTGAAATAACAGCGGATAACCATTTCCGCCCATTACCAACTCGTCTGCGGATAACATCAGGGAAAGTGCAAGTAAACCACGTTTGTTTATCTTTCTGTTTGCCATCACCATTACCCAATTGGGCGCATCAAACCTGTCTGTTAAGCTATCACTTCTTACCCCCTTGCTGAAAATGTCCTGATTATTATACCTGAAAAAGATACTGCCATGAAACATCAGATTCCAGTTCTTTGTCATCTTCATGTATCCGTACATCGGAGTAGCATCTGGTTGCCAGGCCGTCCCGGAACTGTTGCGGTTCATGGGTAAATTAAGAGAAAACGCATGCGTCATGGGCATATCCATCGGACGCATACTCGTATCCATATTCATGGCATGATCGCCATGCATCTGCTGCTGGATAGGTATAGTATCTTTCCTGGCGACCTTCTCCTGTGTCCTGGGTGCTTTCTTTTTTGCTTTGGCTGTAGAATCCTGCTTCGTGGGCGTCTTATGGTGCTCATGCTGTGAAACCGAACTTTTGTATATGCCACATAACACCATCAATATGATGATAACTTTAAACATAATCTACCTTTTAAATAGTATCGACTGTTACAATGACCCCAATAACAAATGGATATGGACGGCACCCCTGATGGCCGTAGAAAGACAATCAAATGCGGAAATTCTGAAATTGAATGAAGAGCGGAGTTGGATGCAATGGCGGGCTATGATCCCTGTATAATTTTGGTGCAATGTTGCAAATGGGAGGCGTAAAATTAACAAGACTGGTTAGGGGCGGCAGTAGCAATTCTGGAGGAGTAAGATCGTAGCTAACCTGCGAATACGGATGGGTATTATCTGATTTGGCAACAACAGAAATATCTTTACAGCAATTCTTACTCTCTTCTGTATGCTTTTTCATCCCACATTTGCCACATTCCTTATCAGCCTTGTGGTATAAGGAAAAACTGACCCATTCCCCCATGCAATAATGATGGTGAACGGTAACGCCCGTTACATAAATCAGGTAAAACTGTAACAATATGATACAACTGATTTTCTTCACATATACAAACTTCTGTGAGAATGATCATAAAAATTATACCACGGATGTAAAGAAAGGCCCTCTTTGGAGGCGAATTGGGTAAATACCTACCAAAGGTAAGGCTGAGGGTAAGAAAACTAGCCGGGAAGGTAGCGGCTGATAGGGAAGTATGTTCTACAGTTGGAGCAAAGGATTTCTACATAATCCTTATTGGCAGCAGTCTTTTCCAACTGCTGCCGCACTACCAGGATGCAACCCTTCATAAAGACAGGCTTGCCACCTTAATTGTTTTCTGTTTATCATCCGTCCAGGCAAAAATTACATTATTTCCTGATTTTGTCATTTGAGGGAATCCACTGGATCTCGATTCAGACGATGACGCAATGGTTATTGAAAGCTCTTTTTTGCCGTCATTGTATACCCTGGCTGCTTTGATCATCGAACCTTCCATCCAACTGACCATGGCGCTTTTTTCGTCCAGCATAATAACATCTACCCGGCCAATTCCATTTCCCTCATCAATACGGATGGGAGTACTAAAGTTAGCCCCCCCGTCCTTTGAGAAAACAATATTTACTTGCCCTTTTTTATCGGGTGCTGAAAACCACGCTACAGCAAGGTTATTCCCTTGAGCATCGACCTTGGGGCCGTTAACCGGACATCCGGCAATTTTCCAGTTGTCCGGAAATATTGATTGGGGTTTTGTCCATTGACCATTTACCATCCGGACAATCGAAATGTCCCTGATCTCCTCTTCCGACCGGTCGCGGTAAACTACAACCGGACCAATTGTTGTTATCGCTGCACTGGTCTGGCAACAATCGCAAACCCGGTTATCAAGTTCCCATTCACCGGATTTAATCCCTTGTTTATTAACTACTGCGGCTCGTATAGTCATTGAGCCATGATGCCCTTCATGATGCCCGCTTTCACCTTCCATGGCAGCATTCCTTCCGTCGAGCCATGAAATGAAATAATTTTCCCCGTAAGGTAATATTGAAACGAAGCCATGTTCTGCTTTCTTTCCATCATCATGAAGGACCTTTGGAGCATTCCATGAATTCCCTTTGTCAAATGAACTGATCAGCTTCACGTCGTATGCATAGGTGCTTTTTTCGCTTTTCTCTAAAATATGGGCTATCAGACTATCCCTTCCATCTGAAGCCAACATTGGATAATCCGCCCAATTGACAAACCAATTATCTCCGGAAGCAATAACTATAGGTGCTGACCATTGGCCATTGTTCAATCTTGAAAATTTCAGCGAGCTCTTTTCTTTTCCTTTTTCAATCCATGACAAATAAACAACTCCATTTTTGTCAGTGAATAAATAAGGTTCAGCGCTGAGTGAATCGGCTGGGGATACAAGGAGTTTTAAATGATCTTTCTCTGTGCTTATCTTTTGTTCGGAATTCTTGCATGAAACAACCAGGACAAGGAACATTAAAACGGATAGTAGTTTAATCATCTTATTTTGCAATTTTTAAGATCATATCAATGTTGGTACTGTCAACCCAATTTCTTGAACCCATTTCCGAGAAAACCAGGTTTCCTTCGCGGTCAAAAATCATGGTTGTTGGCAGCGCCTGAATATTCAAGGCTTCGCTGTTTTCGATCCTGGCATAATTAAATTTATAAGAATGGTCGTTCTTAAACTCTTTAATTTCTTCCACATTTTCACTGGAAGCCAGCAAAAATATCACCTCCTCCTTTCGAAGGATATTTTGTGCCTTCTCTATAGAAGGCATTTCTGCCATGCAGGGCTTGCACCAGGTAGCCCAAAAGGTAATAAAAATTGTTTTCCCACTGTATTTTTTCAGATCAATAGGCTGTTCGTTTAAATCTATTAACTTGATTTTGTTGATTTCCCGATCCTTCTGCGTGTAAGAAACAGGTTTATCTTTGTGGTCTCCATGGCAACCCAATATCCCCAATAATAATATATTACTGAATTTACGTATACTATTCATTCACTTTTTTTGTTTGTTATCGGTAAAATTAGGGATAATGGAATTATGCTATCGGCATTCGCTCCCCGGCAAACAAACCTCACACTACTGATAGTTGTTGAATAACAACTACAAGTAGCGTAATTACAACTAAGAGTGGTTGCTATTTTATTGATTCTGAATTGAGTCTGAATATCTTTGCGGTGTCATAACAAAGACAAAGTACCTATGTTAAATGCGAAGATGATCGGCGATAAAATTGCCAAAGCACGAAAGAAAAAAAATATCTCTCAAGCCCAGCTTGCCCAGCGTCTATTCATTAGTTCTCAGGCGGTCGGAAAGTGGGAACGCGGAGAATCAATGCCAGACATCACTACTTTTAACAGTCTCGCGGAAATGCTGGGTGTTGATCTTAACTATTTTTCAGAAAGCTTCCAATCTGAGGCCACTGAGGCGGCATCCGTTGAGCCTTTGATTAAGCAGTCCGATGAATTGCCATCCGGAAAGCAGGAGAAAAAGCTAAACTGGGATATGTCGCGCGGAAACTGGGTGGACGCAGATTTTTCCGGGTTGAAAAATCTGCATGAAAAATTCAGTTCCTCCAATATGCAGCGCTGCAAGTTTATCGGTTCAGAATTGTCGGGACTTCTTCTAAAAAGCAATAATATTAATAGCTGTGACTTCTCCGGTTCCGACTTCAGTAGCAGCCACATTCAAAATTCAAATTTATCTACCAATCTATTTAAGGACTGTTCATTGAAAGAAACTGAATTTTCAGGAAGCTTTATCTATGGCTGCGATTTTACCGATGCCGATTTTACCGGAGTGGTGGCTAAATCTGGTGGCTTCGAGAAAAATACCATTGCCAATGCAGTATGGAATCGCACCTCTTTTAGTGCTATGTATATTGCCGATATCGTTTTCGAGGGTATAGTGGAGGACTGTTATTTTGAAAACTGCGCCTTTAAAAAGGTGACATTCCAGCATGCAACACTTACAAACACGTTCTTTAAAGGCAAGAGTTTGAAAGGGATCCGGTTTATTGACTGCCAGGCAGACCGGATGACTTACGAATTCCTGAAAAATGGGAAAGCGAACTTGAGTGGTATCACATTATTAACAACCTAAGGAAATAATAATCAAAAACTGCCGGGTAATACCGGCAGTTTTCACTTCGGACGCGTACTTGTGCCAGTCACCCTTCAAAACAACCGATTTACTCTTCCATTTTGACCATCCACTAAAAATAAATTTGCCCATTTAATTATTCATCGTAATATTGCGATATGGGTCTCACGAAATCAGAAATATTCACCGAGAAGCAGAACAGGCTGGCGCAAATGATGAAGGCACTGGCTCATCCGGCTCGTATTGCTATCATACAGCAATTGGTTAAGAAACAAGCCTGTGTTTGTGGCGACCTGGTAGAGGAGCTGGGCCTTGCGCAGGCCACCATTAGCCAGCATTTGAAGGAGTTAAAAACGGCTGGCCTGATAAAAGGCAATATTGAAGGCACCAGCGTATGCTATTGCATTGATTCCAAAGTGTGGAACCAGTACAGGACAGCTTTCGACGCCTTTTTTGTCACCTATGTAAACAAAGACGAATGCTGTTAGCATTTTTTTTGACTCTATTAATCGCAATATTGCAATAATACAATAAATACAAAGCCATGCAAACTACCGAACAACTAAAAGACCTGGTAAGGCAGAAATACGGTGAAATTGCCTTACAGGATAAAACAGACAATGCCGCTTCCTGCTGCGGTTCCGGCTGCTGCTCCGTTGAGACTGCCAACATTATGACAGATGATTACAGCCAGTTGGAAGGCTACAACCCCGATGCCGACCTGGGCCTGGGCTGCGGACTGCCCACCCAATTTGCAAAGATCAAAAAAGGGGATGTTGTTATTGACCTGGGTTCTGGCGCCGGTAACGATGCTTTTATTGCCCGTGCTGAAACAGGAGAAACCGGAAAGGTCATCGGCATTGACTTTACCCCCGCCATGATTGAGAAAGCAAGACAGAATGCTGAGAAATTAGGTTATCACAATGTGGAGTTCAGGCAGGGTGATATTGAACAAATGCCTGTCTCTGCCAACACAGCCGATGTCATTGTCAGCAACTGCGTCTTGAACCTTGTTCCCAATAAAGACGGAGTGATCAAAGAAATCTATCGGGTATTAAAACCCGGCGCACACTTCAGTATTTCCGACATTGTGCTGGAAGGCATGTTACCTGCCAGCATCCAGCAGGCTGCTGAAATGTATGCGGGCTGCGTATCCGGTGCTATTCAAAAACAGGTGTACCTGGAACTGATTGAACAAAACGGTTTTGAGAACATCATCATCCAGAAAGAAAAGCCCATTCACATTCCCGATGATATATTATTAAATTATCTGTCCAAAGACCAGTTACAGGAATTCAGGAGTGGCAAAACCGGTATCTATAGCATCACCGTATTTGCACAAAAACCAGTAGCCGCCAAAGCCTGCTGTGGTCCGGACTGCTGTTGACATAAACAGTCAGGGAACCGGTTTGAATAGGTCCGGTTCCCTGGCTGTATTTCGCTATATACCAAATGCTGTGTTAGGATTTCTTCCCTTAACGAAAAAGATAACCATCGTGAGCGCCAACAACTGTAATCCGGCCAATGAAAGAAAGAAATTGAGCTTCCTGGACCGGTATTTAACACTATGGATATTCCTGGCAATGGCGGCAGGAGTATCCATTGGCTACTTCATCCCTTCATCCGCCACCTTCATCAATTCATTTTCCACCGGCACTACCAACATTCCGCTCGCAATTGGCCTCATCCTCATGATGTACCCGCCCCTGGCAAAAGTCAGGTATGAAAAAATGGGCGAAGTCTTTAAGAACACAAAAATCTTAGGAGCATCCCTCTTCCTCAATTGGATCATCGGGCCAATCCTCATGTTCATACTGGCCATCATATTCTTAAAGGGTTACCCCGAATACATGATAGGCCTCATCCTCATCGGTCTTGCCCGTTGTCTCGCCATGGTCATCGTATGGAACGAACTGGCCGAAGGGAACCGCGAATATGCTGCCGGGCTGGTAGCCCTCAACAGCATCTTCCAGGTGCTCTTGTACAGTGTATATGCCTATGTATTCATCACCATCTTGCCGCCTTTATTTGGTATGAAAGGATTGGAAGTGCATGTCACCATCGGCCAGATTGCAGAAAGCGTAGCTATCTACCTCGGAATACCTTTTGTTGCCGGTATCATTAGCCGCTACGTCTTGATCAGGCTAAAAGGAGAGACCTGGTTCCGCGAAAAATTCGTGCCCGTCATTTCACCTATTACACTCATTGCCCTGCTGTTTACCATTGTGGTTATGTTCAGCCTGAAAGGTGAGCTGATTGTCCGGATCCCCTTGGATGTAATACGGATTGCCATTCCACTCGCTATTTACTTTGTGATCATGTTCCTCGTCAGCTTTCTGTTGGGTAAATCCCTCGGAGCCGACTACTCCAAAAATGCATCCATTGCTTTCACCGCCGCAGGCAACAACTTTGAACTGGCAATAGCCGTCGCCATTGGCGTATTCGGCATCAACAGCGGCCAGGCATTTGCCGGCGTAATAGGGCCATTGGTTGAGGTCCCGGCACTGATCGCATTGGTAAATGTTGCCTTCTGGTTACGTAGAAGATATTATACCTTGTCCAATGATCCGCAAACAGTATAAAAGTGTCCTCTTTCCAACTAATAATTTTTGAAAACAACTACACATGACCAGGATTGTACTTTTTTCAGACATCCACGCCAACCTGCCCGCATTGGAAGCATTTTTTAAGGAGATAGATAGCAGGCATTACGATAGCATCTACTGTTTAGGCGATTTGGTAGGATATAATATCTGGCCCAATGAAGTCATCAACGAGATCAAAGCCCGTAAAATTCCCACCATTGCCGGCAATTATGATTTCGGGATCGGCAGGGCCATTGATGATTGTGGTTGCGCCTATAAAACCGATGAAGAAAAAGCAAATGGCGCCGTCTCTATTTCCTTTACCAATGAGATCGTTAAGTCCGAAGAACGGGAATACCTGAGAACATTACCAGCTCACATCCGGGTGGAGTTTCAATTGAACAATGACAAACTGAACCTATTGCTGGTGCATGGAAGCCCGCGCAAGATTAATGAATACCTCTTTGAAGACCGCGAAGAAAAAAGCATGCTGCGGATCATGCAGGATGCCGATGCAGATATTATGTGCTTTGGCCATACACACAAGCCCTACCACCGGGTACTGAATTCAGGGACGGAAGATGCCCCGCATTACCGGCATGCCATCAACATCGGTTCAGTCGGTAAACCCAAAGATGGAGACAACAGGGGAGGCTACGTTATATTGACCATCAACGACAACAGCAGCATTCTGACAAAAGACACCGTCCAGGTAGAGTTTGTCAGGTTTAATTACGATATAGAAAAAGCAGCCAAAGCAGTAGAAGATAGCAGGCTGCCCAACGCCTACGCCGAAAGTTTAAGAAAAGGAGTTTAATACATAGATGCATGGTGATGATCCTGGGCTTTTACTTAGGCTGCCATATATAATTTATTAATTCAGTGAACATGGAAAATTTAGTCTTGACCATCCGGAATAACTTTGAAAAGGAGCTCCTGGACATGGTCTGCAGAAAAGTAAAACACCAGGATTATTGCCATGATATCATGCAGGAAGTGTATATAAAGATCATGGCCAATCTGCCTAAGATCGAACAGGCCGATAACATGATCGCCTATTTATCCAGGCTTACCGGCAACACGGTCATTGATTACTACCGGAAGAATGGAAAAATAATGGTAGAGGAGGAGCCAGACCAGTTGGTGGCTGCTGAAACCACAGAAAAACCAGATACTTCTTTAAAATTGGCCGATTGTTGCCTGCGTCCGATGATTGATTCCCTGCCACCCATATACCGCGACGCACTGGTCATGGTAGAATTGGAGGGCCTGAAGCACAGGGAATTGGCGGAGAAAGCAGGCATTTCCCTGACCAATGCCAAAACAAGGGTACAACGCGCCCGTGAAAAGCTCAAAGAGATCATATTGCAATGCTGTAACTATGAATTTGATACGTATGGAAACATTGTCTCCTGTTGTAAAAAAGATCAACCCGCTTTTCCCGAATAAATAAATTGCTGGTAAAACCTGCGTCTTTTTTCAAAAACCTGCGTCGTCTGGTAAAAGACACTACCATGAAAATGTTTCAGACAACCAGACAATCAATGCAGGTGTTATTGTTTCTCCTTACTTACACACTGTTTACCTTTTCCTTCAGTAGCCGGACAATCGCTCAGTCCCTTGACCCCTTGGAACCCATTGGGCAGCATTACCAAACGCAGGCAGTATTGGACAATGCACCGGTCGACAAAAGAGCTTTTAAGGATACCATTACCTTTCCCTGGACCGAATACAGCAAGGGAGCCTTATCAAATGCGCTGTGGAGGACAGTGTACTTGCTACCTGAAGATGAGGCCAGGCTGTCGTCACTGATCAGGTTTCCGGCCAACAGCTCAGAGCAAACAAAAGCAGAACTGGAGTACATGCTCACCCTCCAGCAGAAAAGGACTCCCAAAGAAATACAACGGGCACAATACATTGCCAATATAGGTTCCTGGCCCAACATCATCAATCCGCTGGATTCCTCTTGTGCAGAAAACAGGGAACAGTTATTTTATATTTCCTCCACCATCGTGGGTGATTGGTTTAATGATAAGAATTTCCCGGCTCTTACAGATTTATTACTGAATTGTATTCAGGATACCAGGGTAACGGAGTTCAGGTTAAAAAGGCACTTCAAACGTCCGCGTCCTTATCATCTGGAACCGGCTTTACAACCACTCACCAGGATCAATTCACCCTCATTTCCAAGCGGGCATTCCTTATGGGCCTTCACACAAGCCTTCCTGTTCAGTGAGATCATCCCGGAGAAAAGAAATGAATTCCTGAAAAGAGCAGAGGAAGTACGCTGGTCCAGGGAAGTAATGGGCATTCATTTTCCAAGTGACAATGAAGCCTCCCGCATCATCAGTTGGAACCTGATAAAATACTGGTACAACAATCCGCAGTTCGTAGCCGACCTGGGAAAAGCCCGTATAGAATGGCTTACAAAAAATAAAATATTTACAGGAAAGTAATTTTGTGTCTTTGGGGATAGTATAGTCATAGGCACCGGTTGATTGCCGGTGTTTTTTTATCCTCATAAACTTATGGATTAACGGTATTTAGGTGATGAGGCTATGTACAACAAGATTTATTCATCTGTATCGGCGGACATTTCACAGTACCATAGCTACAAAATACACAACAATCCCCTTGTTTGGGCTTTATTAGGGTTTTGCAGTTGGTGCAGGTATAAAAATACTGACAGGCATCCACCGGCATGGTTTCTTCTTTCTGAAAGCCGCAATGTGGACAGGTAATCGTCGATTCAAGTACGAAAGTATCCATATTGGAGTTTTTTAATTTTTCACACAGCATGATTTCCCCCTTCGGAGCAGGGTTTACTATTTTATTAAATGCAAGGAGGTTGCGATAAAGATCCAGAGCGCCACCTATTCTATATATGTACAGTTTCATTGCTTTTTGGTTTTACAGGACAGGTTTTTCCATTTACTTCATCAAATTTTTTGTCATAGTCGTCCCGTAGAGTACCCATCATTCTGTCCCAGATAGTAAAATATAAACCGTAGTTCCCCTTAAAATACTGATGATGCTGATTGTGGCAGATGGAGGTATTTATCCACTTGCCCAACCAATGTCTGTTAAAACCCTTGGGATATAATTCAAAACCTAAATGACCATACACATTGTAAACAAGGCTAAAAACAAAAAAAGTCATTAAATGAATACCATGAATAGGAATAATAAACAGGAACACAACAAAAATTAAGGATTCCACTACTGCTTCCAGCGGGTGAAACGCATAAGCCGCCCAAGGTGATGGGTTTGTTGATTTATGATGAACAAGGTGGAATTTCTTAAATAATAAAGGGTGATGCATGAGGCGATGCGCCCAATAAAAATAAGTATCATGTATCATCAGCATAAGGGGGAACGCAAGGATCAGATAAATCAACCCATGCTTTTCTATATCGGTATAAAAAGTAGTGTATGGGCGGATAGTATCACTATAAAGCATTATCAGCGGTGGAATGGAGAAAATGATTACTGATAGAGTAGAAAACACAAGCTCTCTGATATAATCCTTTTGTTTTGGAAACTTTTCCTGGATTTTCCTATAGGCTAATTTTTTCCTGAAGAAAACATAGTAAACAAGAAAAAATGGGAGCGCAATTAAAAAGTATTTATACGCATTATCCAGTAACAACCAAACAAATTTATCCCAATTCATAACTTCATTATTGAAGGCCGAAGTTAAAATGACTGTATTAGTTAAAAACTAACCTGGGTTATTTTGTTTTCCTGCCAGGCGGCGACGTAAGCGGCTAAGGCTTTCTGGCTCAATACCAAGATACCCTGCAATGTATTTAACAGGTATCCTTTGCAAGGCACCCGGATACATTTTCTCAAGAGACAGGTATCTTTCCTCTGCACTTAGTTCTTTTACGCTTTGCTGGTTCATTAGTACATTTCTTAAATCTTCAGCAAGTATTTTGGTAAATAATGATTCAAACTTTAGGTTTAGTTTTAGTATTTTTTCCAGGTTCTCCTTAGGCAAGATCAGCGCTTCGCAATCTTCCAACGCAATAAAATTTTTGTGAGAAAGCGCATTGTTCATTAATTCTTCAGTATAAGTGAAGAAACAATTTTCACACTTAAAGTCGAATGCCGATTCTTTGCCATTATCATCAATAGTGGTTGTTACTATCAGCCCCTTGTTTATGAATCCAATAAATCTGCAATACTCACCAATTCTCAAAATATATTCCCCTTTTAAATACTTTTTGAAAGTAGTATACTGCAAACCTTCCTCAATTTCTTCGTCGGAAATTTCAATACGCTGTTTAATATAGTTTGCAACTCTTGAATACATAAAGGCAATATGTTTACAAATTTACATGGTCGTAAACTATTTTCAAAGGTTGGTAAGTTCAAACACTTTTATACTTAACTCCGTATGCCCTGGATAATTTATTCTTAATCCAATCTGTAATCTTAATAAAATTCTTGTCACTACATTTCATTCGATAGAAAATAACCCCTGCAGAAAATATTGTAAGTAAGCCTATTACCAAGACTGATATGCTAATCCCAAATGTGTCAGCAATAATGCCGGTGAGAACGGCACCAATTGCATAACCCAAATCCCGCCAAAGTCGAAATACTCCCAAACTATTAGCCCTGTCGGCAGGATGGGTATTTTCAGCGACAGTAGCGAGAAATGTAGGATATACCATTGCAGTACCCCACCCAAGAATAGATGAAAGGATTATAAAGTGTGTCATGGTGTTCGCAAACAACAAACAAACCAATGCTATTCCCTGCAATAACATTCCGATAAATAATAAGTCTTTTTTACAGAAATGATCCGCCATCTTTCCTGTAAACAATTGTCCTATTCCCCAAACAGCAGGATAAATGGCTGTTACTATTCCAATTTGTCCGATGCTAAAACCTTTTGCTGCTAACAAAATGGGAAATAATCCCCAGGCCATCCCATCGTTTAAATTATTGATCAACCCTGCCTGAGTAACGGAACCAAGATTTTTATTCTTCCAGGTAGTTTCCCAAAATACATTCTTTAGCTTTACAACGTTACTGGTTGTTGTTTCAGCAGTAACGTGATGCCGGGTATCTTTCACCAGCAGCCAACTTCCCAACAATCCTAATACAGACAAAGCTATTCCAAGGTAAAAAGGATAGGGGCGTAAACCATACGTTGCAGCGATCCACCCGGTAAGGAATGCAACAATAGCTACTGCCAGATAACCTGCAAACTCATTTAAACCCATTGCAAAGCCTCTTTGCTTTTCACCTACCAGGTCAATTTTCATTACGACAGTGCTACTCCATGTTAAGCCTTGGTTGATCCCCAATAAAACATTGGCTGCGACAATCCAATTCCAGTTATCAGCGAACATTAAAACAAAGGGAACTGGAATTCCAATTACCCACCCAAGCGTAAGCAGGTTTTTGCGTCCTACTTTGTTTGCCAGTGCTCCCGTGAAATAGTTGGTAATTGCTTTTACTATTCCAAAAACAATGATGAAAGAAAGTATAGCGGTTTTAGCAGCAATATGAAATTCAATTGCTGCTATTTGTGGCAATATACTTCTCTCCAAACCAATCATGCCACCAACAAAAGCATTGATGATAACAAGCAAGGTGAATTGTTTCCAGTTTTCCTGTAATCCTAATTTAACTTGTCTGCTCATGGGGATAAGATTTGCTTTGTTCCATATTGCTATAATTTTAGGATCAGGATATAGCGCATCTATTGGCCCCTGCTTCCAGATCAATGGGGTTAACTCCTTCATAGTTACCGGTAATGTTTTTTTCGGTAATAGCAAGAAAGTTGGGCGGTGTTGGCGGGATCTTTAGTAATAGCAAATGAATAAACTCATCCTTACCGCTTTGCAGCAGGGTAATATTCCTTTTTGCTTCACCAATGGTTATTGCAATGAGTTTATTATCAAATTCGACTGGCCTGTTGGTATGAGCCGGTAATACCATTACGCTATCGTGTAATAAAAGCAGCTTCTGCAGCGATTGATATAACATTTCAGCTTTTTCCCTGCTTTCCTCCCCGCTGGATTTCAAATCCGGGCGACCTACTCCATTGGTAAAAAGCGTATCCCCTGTAAGTAATATACTGTCATCAATATAGAAGCTAAAGCTGTTAAATGTATGGCCAGGTGTAGGTATTGATTGCAATACTACAGCGCCAACTGCAAATTTGGTACCGCCTTCAATAGGGTTATATTCAAATTGCACATTATTAGGAACAGGCAGGTACAATGGAATATTATAATACTGTGCAATTTCTTTTGAACGGGAAAGATGATCGGCATGTATATGGGTTTCTATCACATATTTTATAGAAAGGCCATGCAGACTAACCAGTTCAGTATATACTTCAACAGGGAGCGAAGCATCAATAATCGTTGCCTCTTTGCCCGATGCAATAATATACGATAGGCAACCTTTGCCAGTTCGCCGTATCTGCCATAGTTCAAAACCATTGAATTCCTGATGGGCGATATTCCATGCCAGGCTCCATCCCTTCATGCCGTTTTGCAATGAGAAAGCATTATATCCTTTTTGTTTTAGTATATTGGCTGCCGTCAAACTTACTTTACCACCTGCACAAACCGTTACTACCGGAGTGGATGCGTCTAATTGAATATCGTCAAATACAGTAAAGTCACGCTGCTTCAACCTGTCATATACATCAATATGAATACTGCCGGGTATGAACCATTCCGACCTTTCCTGCAACGGCCTTACATCAATAATGTTTACTGCTTCGCCTGAAGATAATTTTTTCCTGAGCGCATCAGTTGTAATAACAGGAGTATCTTGCATTGCTCTTTTTTTTATTATTCTTCAATGATTTCAACAGGCAATCCTTTCATTTTCCAGTCCGGAAAACCTTCTCCCAACCTTTTGGCGTTAAACCCCTTTTGGGTAAGTATTTGTACCGCTTCATCGGCAAATACACAAAAGGGCCCCCGGCAGTAAGCAACATATTCTTTATTCTTTGGTAGTTTTTTAAGCCGGGTGGCAAGTCCCTCTACAGGAATGTTGATTGCCCCGGGAATATGCCCATTTTTAAATTCCGTTTCCGGGCGAACATCCAGTATGACCACATTTTTGGATTTTATCCTTTTTAATAAATCGTCCATTTTGAGCGCCTCCAGGCTGTTTCGTTTTTCCCGGAAGTCATTTACCAGTTTTTCCATCTCTGCCATATGTTTCAGTCCCAGTTCGCGAAGCATTTGCCAGGATTGGTATATCTCCTCATGCCCCAGTTTGTAATAAATAAAATTCCCTTCCCGCCTGATTTCCACCAAATTGGCAGCCTTTAGCACCTGCAGGTGTTGTGATGTATTGGCAATGGACATGCTGGTTTCATTAGCTATTTCCTCCACCGCTTTTTCTCCCTGGCCAAGTAAATCAACAATTTCAAGCCGGTGGGAGTTGGCCATTGCTTTGATCATTGTTGCCAGCATGGAATATGCCTTATCCTTAAAAATTCTTTTCTCCATTTTATATAACTATTCAGCAAAAGTACGTAAATTCAATTATTCAATAAAATTATTGAATAGATACAATTCTCCTGCATCTGCTTTCTTCCTATGAGTATATAAAAGAAACCTTACCCTGATAAGACAAAGAATAACAAACAAAAACAGGGGCAAAATGAAAAATTCTTTAGTACTCATGGCTATTCTGCTCATTATTTGTGCAGGTACTGCCTTACATGCCCAGACTGCGCAACCCATGATCGGGCAAGCTGCCCCTTCATTTGAATTGAAAGGTGTTGATGGCAATAACTATTCACTGTCACAATTGAAAGGCAAGCTGGTATTGATCCATTTCGCCACCACCTGGTGCCCTTTCTGCAACGCAGAAGCCCCCAATCTGGAGGAGCTCTACCAATCGTACAAAGACAAGGGAATACAGGTGTTCCTTATTGATGTAAAAGAAAATAAAGCCCTTGTAGAACAGTCTTTCAAACGGTATAATTTATCATTTCCCGTGTTATTGGACGAGGATGGGAAAGTAGCCACAGCTTATTCCCCACCAGGTGTTTTGCCCGACTTGTCAAGAGATGAGGTGGTTTTAGCTTCCAACCTGATCATTGACAAAGAAGGGAAAATCCGTTTTTATTCTTTATTGAATACTACCGCGTTTGATGCCAAACTTCTCAGTGTGCGTAAAAAACTGGATGAGTTGCTCAATGAACAATAGCTATGATCTTTTTGAGAATTATACTTATTGCCTGTTTTATGGAGACGGGACAGCTACAGGTAAAAGAACAAGATATAGTAAGCGTATCTGTAGACGAAATTTTATTGACTCCCGTGAAGAAAATCGTAGCCATTATTCATGTTACAGTTAAAGCAGGTTATCATATCCAGGCCAATAAAGTAACCAATGCATCCCTGATTCCTGTTTCGCTGGAGACAACACCCGACATTTCTTTTTTAATCTATAAACCACTTTTTCCTCCTTACAAAATTTTTCGACTGGAAGGTTCTGAAGAAGTGCTGAATGTATTTGACAGCGCTTTTATCATACGCTTACCTATAAAAGTAATGGCTAACGTTAGCGCAGGGAGGTATTATGTGCAAGGCAGGATCAGATATCAGGCATGTAATTCCAAAACTTGTCTGTTTCCCAGAAACGTCGATTTTAAGATACCTGTCGTTGTCCAAAAGTCAGGTTAAAGTCTGGTGCTTTATAAAAACCTACAGGTTTTAATAGTTCGAACCATTTAAATTATTTTTATATATCCCTTTGAACATTTTTTGGTCGGAATGATCAAAAACATTCGAACTAAAAAACGCTCTGGGAGCGAGTTCTGCCTTTCTTTTAAGACGATACAGTTACTTTCCAATTCCTTTAAACAGGTCTGAATCAAAAAAGTCTTTAAAAGACATTCCGAAGTATTTGCAGTATTTCAGGATCGTATAAAGAGTAGCACCATTCCCTTTTTCTATGCGGTTTAAAGCCTGTTTGTCCAGGCCAATGTCATAAGCAAAATCTACCTGGTTTTTGCCGGTGCTTTCACGCAGTTCTTTTAACCGTGCAGTAATTTGCTTTTTTAAATGAAGGTCTTCTTTACTTAATACCACAGCCATCATGCAATGTGGCTACTATTAAAAAAAATAAGTAAACAGTGCTGTTTACTTGTCAAAAATTCCCTTACATTTACACTACCAACCAATAACAGGCACATTCTTACAGGTCTTGCTCCGCGAATCTGACAGTTCCCATGGTCGCAAGCGTAAGTAAAGTGCCCAATCTCTATATTTACATATAGGGTTGGGCCTGCTTATGTACCTTTGTGACCAGCGCCGAAAGGCGTGGCTTTGTCAGAGCCCGCGGACAAAGGGAAGAGTAGGTTCCAGCCTTATGTGTTTAATCTTATGATCAAACACGAATGCCACTCAAATCTCCTTCAATAGACTTGCATTAACAGCGCAGATCATCTGCTAATCGCGTACTAATTTATTACACTAACGTTAATCTAGTCTATGCCTACCCGAAAAAAGAAAAGCAGCGCGGCCAAAACAACACCCGCAACAGTCACATTAGCACAGCAGCAGTTTCACGAATCGATGGAAGATTTTTTCGACAACTACCACCTCGATGAAGTAGAGGAACAGTTATGGAATTGGCTGGAGGCAG
Source organism: Paraflavitalea devenefica (assembly GCF_011759375.1). Taxonomy (NCBI): domain Bacteria; kingdom Pseudomonadati; phylum Bacteroidota; class Chitinophagia; order Chitinophagales; family Chitinophagaceae; genus Paraflavitalea; species Paraflavitalea devenefica. The sequence goes on from NZ_JAARML010000002.1 coordinate 1,327,306, forward strand.
GTCTAGGCGGTGAACATAGCAATTATGCCAGAGCCAGAGACCGTAGTAACCTCATATTTTTCTATAAAATCCTAAGTAGGTTATTAAAAAGTAGTTGGTATTTGCACAAGGCTCAGCTACCTGATAACAGTGTTAAGCAACTAATAAAACAAAAGAAATAACAGAAAGACTTCCTGCAAGGCGCCAATGGTTGAAGACGGAGGGTCTTTCATCCTGAAGGGGATCGTGAGGGAACTTACCGTATGCCATTACAAATTTGTAGGGGTCTTTTTCTGCTTTAATCCGTTCTCTTGAATGAGGATACACAAAAAAGCCGCCATAAGGCGGTTTTTTTTATGAAGTATATAATCGCAATGGACGCTCATTGCATCCCGCCAATTCCAATTCAGACAACAAAGCCCCGCATTGAAATGCAGGGCTTACACTAATCAAATTCGTTAACCATTAAACCTTATCCTTTATATTATAACAACTAAACCGCGCTCCTGTACTAAAGCAATCTTATCTTTTTTTTGAATTACTAAAGCATCCCACCAATCCCAAAATCCACCAATCCCAGTTCAGACAATCAAAAAGCCCCGCTCTTTCGAACGGGGCTACTTCACAGGAATATCAGATGGAGATCACATCACTTAGCCTGCGGGTCTTCTACCACCACCTGGCTCACCGCACCGGCTACAGTGCCGGCAACAGCCAGGTAGCCTGCTATCTTCACCATAATCGCCGGCAGTGCCACCGGTGTAGTTAGGATAGCGCCGCTCACGGCAGCGAGGATAAGTCCCCAGTTCCGCAGCTTCGCAAAGAAGGGCGGGGTAGGGCTTTGCATTCTTTCTTGTATACTCATAATAAATCGTTTTTAATAATGAATAATCTTGTGAATACCTACACTGTCATACCCCATTTTTCAACGGCTACCGGTGTTATGTCCGGAAGACCTGCGGCTGGCTTCTGCAGGCGAATAATTATTGGCCGGAAAAACGGGTACAACAGCGGCTACTAATACTGGCACAACTTGTCCCGCTCTGCGGAGCCTGTCCCGTTTTACGGGAAAGTAGGCAGCCTGGCAATGTGCTTGAGCGTACTTGTGTCCTTGGTCACTCTTATGATCATAAAGAAACCTGGAAATACTTGCTGGCAGTTGTCATGACGTATGCAGCAATACAAACCTACAACACCGGTTACCCATTCTCCAAATCTGCATGAGCGATTATGCGCGTAATGAACGCTAATGGTACATAATGCGCGTTCATGTACACGCAAAAGCGCCCATCATCGTTCATCACGCGCAAGTGCGCTCACCAACATTTGGAAAACATCTGTTCTGCAACGTACGTTTGTCTTGTGATGTTACTACAGCAGCAAAGAAGCAATAAAAGAAGAGGAAAAAAGAAAGCATAGAACAGTACGTGTGACTATAGATCGCCAATGGATCAGCTATACATCACCTATAGATTACCTATAGATCACCTATGGATTACCTATAGCTTCCCTATACATAGTCTATAGTTTACCCATTTCAGCAAAAATGAGCAGCTTTCACCAAAAGTAGCAGGGCAGCTGGCGCCCCGCCCCGAGGTAAAAGCCTGTTTATATACGTTGCAACCGCGGGCAACGGTCCTAACAACAATTAGTAACAATTAAAAATTCAGTTTATGCCAAAACAGATAAATCCCCTTATTAAATTCAAGGGAAGTATGCACGGGGTTAGTTTTTACAAAACACAGGACGGTTTCCTGGCCAGGGAAAAGACCAGCATCGATCCTGAGCGCCTGAAAAGCGATCCTGCCTTTAGGAACACCCGGCGTCACAATGCGGAATTCAATGCAGCCGGAAAGGCAGGTAAGCTATTCCGTAGGATCTTTGGTGATGAGATCAACAATGCCTCCGATAACCGCGTCGCCAGCCGCGTTACAAAGGCCATGGTGGCTATTGCGAAATCCGATCCGGTAAGCACCTTTGGGCAACGTAAAGTGGTACTGGGCGATTTCAACCTGTTGGAGGATTTTGAATTCAACACCTCAGCCCCGCTTTCCTCGGTATTCAGGAAAATACCGGCCTGCGTTATTAACCGGACCACCGGGACCGTCAACGTCAACATTCCGGAATATATAGCGGAGGAAGACATTGCGGCACCCAAGGATATCAGGCACTACAATTTCTTTGCAGCGGCCGCTGTAATAGATTTTGCTACGGAGGAGTATTTCATAGGACGCCAAAGCCGGCCTAATGTGGAGTACAATGAAACAGTGGTACCCGCAGCTGCCATATCATTGACCATCCCGCCAAACGCTACCACGCCCATATTTGTAGTATTGGGATTGGAGTTTGTACAACTGGTCAATGGCGTTGTATACACCAAAAGCCGAAAGCTCAGTGCGCTACAGCTCATAGCCATTGATCTTCCGTAGGAATTTCCATTCCTGTCGCCATGGTTCGTGTCCCCACGAACCATCACAACCCCGGGACCGGGTTGCTCTACCCGGTCCCTTTTTCATCCACTTTAAAAATTAAACCATCATGTCAACACAAAAAAATAATAAGATCAGCAAACGGGCCCTTCCCGGCTATACACTTATTCCCAAAGAGGACCATTACCAGATAAAAAAGATCAGCTTGTCAGGAAAGCTGGTCAATACCGATCCGCGGTTTATCAATACCCGGCGGAACAACCAGGAATTTGGCCATCTCATGAAAAGCTCCTCACTCATGCGCTCCGTCCTGTTAGTAGAAACTGGTAAAAAATTGCCTGCCCGTCCGTTCATAAATGCCCTTCGCAACCTGCAGGTCGCCGATCAGCACAACAGGTATGGCAGTCGCAGTCCTGTCAATGGCCCAATCGACCAATTGGAGGGCTTTAACTTTAATGATGCCTGTCCATGGCAAACTTGTGTAAATACCGGTGTCCTGGTAACCGTGGATACGCGCAACAACATAGTAGAGATCACCTTTCCGGCATGTACGGCAAATGAAGCAGTAAATCCACCCCCTGGTGCTACCCACTACAATTTGTATGCTATCGTTGCCTCTTTCGATCTTGATCACTTACAAGCGGATAGAGAAATAATTAAAAAAGGCCACCTGCCCATAAAAGCAATAAAAACAAAAACAATAATACGGGAAATAAAAACCGGCCGGCATCAGCTAAACATGGTAGTAACAGGGGTAAAGTGGTACCGCACGAACGAAAAGACAAACAACATAGTCCCCCTCAAAATACCTGGTCCCCTAATTATTTCCAAAATTTGGAAAAGTGGCGACCATAACACGGCCAACGAAAGATTTGCTGCATAATAATTTTTTTTTCAGTGCCTGTAACATTTGGATAGGCTCGTTCGTACCACTATTATAGGCATGCCCATGTAGCCTTTCCTTTTCCCGTCCAGGTGAATGATCTCCAAGGCATTATCAGAATAGTAGCACCACTCGTGTCCCAACCAGCGTTTCCATAACCAGTTCATGGTTTGTTATTCCATGAACGGACCATGAGTTCCGCTTATCCTTTTACTATACATCATCGCTAAAGCTGTTGAAGGCAGTTGACCGTCAATACTGCACGCAGGCGCACAAGTAGTAATCTCCTGCAGGCAGGATCAACTGTCGGTGCCAGCTATTGTATGGACCACAAAAACATATTCAGTAAAACCATCTAAAATTCAACAATGCTATGAGTACCAGTAAAGACCCGAAAAAGCAGCTACCGCCCTATCTGTACGTCCTTTCTGTAAAGGAGGTGGAACAGTTAAGAGGCGTAACAACGTCCACCGCCCGGCGCGACTTGAAAGAAGTACGCGACAAACTCAATAGGAAATCCCGCCAGCCGGTATTTCTCACGGAATACTGCGAATATTTTGGTTATCCCCTGGAAAAAGCCTGTAAATTCCTGAACATCCGGTATGTGCAGGAGCCGCAGGAATCATATATAGACTGGGTTGAAGTACCTAATAATTCAGTAACTATAAAAAGAAAAGCATCATGAAGTTTTCAGGGCAGACAAAAACTGCCGGTATTAGCCGGCAGTTTTTCACTTAGTCCTCAACTGGCGCAAGTGTGTAGTCTGGTCAGGCGCGCAGGGTACTTGTGCCTGCCTCCAATGCCTCGTTGCCTATTACGCCGCCTATAACAAAAGGCAGGTAAGTTGATTGCTTTTCACTATCTTGGTTTCATCATCAAAGCAGTCACTGAAGCTCAAAGCCACCATATTATTCTTTTTCGTGCTGGTATACATCGGCGAATGGGCGGCTTTGCCTTTTTACATCAATCCGGAGCCGCCTGAGGTAAGCTGTTGCGCCAAAACCAAAGAAGCGGCCAACACGCCTTGCCAGAAACCTCCCAAAGATTGTAATACCACCACCTGCTGTGTCAATTGTCCGCTCTGTTATGTGATGACCGTGCCCGGCGTATCTATGCCCGGCCAATGGAACGACATTATTAAAAAGGAATATTCACTGTATTTATCTCACTACGACTTCATCTTTTTGGCTACCACCTGGAAGCCACCCAATGTGGGTTAACCATACCAACTTTTTATTCCATCTATTTACTTTCATTACAAACACTCAATATGAAAAGAATATTGTTATTGGCTACTATTGCCATGCTCATGACCAGTACTGTAACTTATGCCAACGGTGCACCCACACAGGACAAGGAAAAGTGCAAAAAGACCTGCTGCACAAAATCCTGTCCCAAGCCATGCCCGAAGGACAAATGCGAAAAGAGCAAGTCTGCTAAAAGCTAAGCCAGCAGGTTGGTAATAATAAGTAAAGCCCCGGCAACGGGGCTTTACCTTTTCAATCTATACATATACTAAATGCCTTTATGCAAGGATTGATGAGTGTTCAGTAACCAGTAACCAGCTATTCCGTCTGCCGGCGGTGCTTCAGCAACCAACTGATACTTTGATAATACGCAATGGCCTGCCGGGTGAGGGTATCATCGGCTGGGGCAGGGGTGGCATTGCCCGTGGCAAAATCGGGTGTATAGTGCGCCAGGCGGTGTACGGGCGACTGCACCACCAGCTTGCCGTTGCGCAGGTAGCCCAGCCCCTGGTAGGTGCTGATGAAAGCCCGCTCGCGGCCCGGCGGCAGGTGCAGCAGGTCCTGCCCGAAGAACTTCGACCGGTAGCGCAGGTTGAGCAGTCCAAGGATGGTGGGCGCTACGTCTATCTGCGCAGCCAGTGTATTCACTTCCTTAGGTTGTAGCAGCGCCGGCGCATAAATGAGCATGGGAATATGATAACCCGTTACAGGCAGCTCCACACTGCCCGCACTGCCCGCGCAATGGTCCGATACGATCACAAACACCGTACTGTCGAACCATTTCTTGCTGCGTGCCTCCCGCAGGAAGCGGCCAATGGCATAATCCGTATACTTTACGGCGCCTTGCCTTACCTGCCGGGCAGGTGGTATATCAATACGTCCTTCGGGATACGTATAAGGCCGGTGATTACTCACCGTCATAATATGGGTAAAGAAAGGCTTGCCGGTAGCACTGTTGGAATCCAGCACCTGCAGCGCCAGGGAAAACAGGTCCTCATCCGCCACGCCCCAGATATTCTCGTAGTGTACCTTTTCGGGCGGTATGGCCGACCGGTCAATCACCGTATAGCCATTATTGCCAAAGAAAGTCTTCATATTATCAAAATAACTGTACCCGCCATACAGGTACTGGGTGGTATACCCGTGGGAGCGCAATACGCTGCCCAGGGAAAACAGGCCCCCGTTATCGGGCCGCTTCACAATACTTTGCCCTGGCGTAGGGGGAATGGAGAGTGACAGTGCTTCGAGGCCGCGCACCGTGCGGGTACCGGAAGCATACAGGTTGTTGAAGAACAAACTGTGCGCCGCCAGCGAGTCGAGTTGCGGCGTAATATTTTCAGTACTCCCGAAAGCGCGCATAAAATCGGCGCTCAGGCTCTCCACGCTGATCAGCACCACATTCTGTTTCCTTTCCGGTTCAGCATAACTGATCTCCCGCTCAATGCTGTAAGGATCGTTGCTGGTAAAACGGCTATTGGGGGTCTGCAGTTGCTCCCGCGTGATCCGGAAGGCCGTCGTATCGGGCAGGGTGGTATAGAACTGGTAAAAATCCAGCTCATTTTGGGTAAAGGCGGTGGCAAATTCAAAAAGGCCATCGCCCGCCAGGGAATTGGCATACTCATTACGGCTGAACTGCCGCCATTTGGCCGACACCGTATAATACACCAGCAGGGGCAGGGTCATGAGTACAAGGGCCAGCAGGGAACGCCGTACAACAGGCAAGGGCTGTTGTACGCTTTGGCGTACAGGTTTCCGGAACAGGTATACCGTCAGCGCCGCTATAACAAGCAGGCCCGCCAATATCCAGCCAATGGGATAAGATTCTGCAATATTGCCCAATACTTCGGTAGTATATACCAGGTAGTCAACAGCGATAAAATTATACCGGGTGGAAAACTCCTGCCAGAAAAACCACTCGCTCACCGCATTCAGCAGCAGTAAAAAGATCACCAGGCCCAGTCCGGTATACAATACACCCGCGCGCCAGCGTTGCCGGAAAGCAGGTACAAAATACAACAATAGGTAAACGGCAAACCGCAGTACCACATAAACGATCAGGGCGGTATGCAGGGGCGGACAGAAAGCCCTTGGCACCACGTTCGTGAACAGCAACAGGGCTGTCGACCCAATGAAAAAGGCCGTTATAAATGGTAAGAGGCGCTTACGGTATATCCTGTCATTTTGCAGCCACAACTGCAGCACGAAGGGCAGGATCACAAATACGGCTACCGTACTGTCGTACAACAGGCCGATACAGAAAGCGCCTGCCGCCTGCGGAAAGGTAATGCCGGAAGCAGGAATACTTGCCAGTAACGTTATACGTGTAATGATGGAAATAACGAGAAACAAAAGGATAATGAGCCAGACAGGGAAAAACCTGCTGCGGGAGAGCATCTTAACCATATTGCATGTTTTGTGGGGGTGCAAACATGCCCAATAATTCTGTTGGAAATTTGAAGGCAAGCATGTCGCATCCCCCTAACGAAGGAATCCTGTAATTGTTGTGCAATATATTAACTTGCACTTAACAAATGGCATTCCAAATCACTTTAGAATCGGCTAATACATTTGCGCATGAAAATCCTGGTAATAGAAGACGAGACTGCGCTGGCCCAGAGTATCGTTGCCTACCTGTCGGATGAGAACTATTTGTGTGAACGGGCTGCCACAGCCAGGGAAGCAATTGATAAAATTGATGTATATGATTATGATTGCATCGTGCTGGACCTCATGCTGCCCGGTGGCGACGGCCTCAGCATATTACAGGAGATCAAGGCCCAGAACAAACAGGATGGCGTGATCATCATCTCTGCCAAAAATTCCCTGGAAGACAAGATAAAGGGCCTGCAGATCGGCGCCGACGACTACCTCACCAAGCCTTTCCACCTGTCAGAACTGGCGGCCCGCATCTATTCCATCATCCGCCGCAAGCAATTTGGCAACGTCAACATCATAGAACAATATGAGCTGAAGATAGACCTGCTGGCCAAAACAGTGCTGGTGCATGAGCGGCCTGTATCGCTTACGCGAAAAGAATTTGACCTGCTCCTGTATTTTATAAGCAATAAAAATAAAGTGATCTCCAAGAACGCATTGGCCGAGCATTTGTCGGGCGAAGTAGCCGATATGCTCGATAATTATGATTTTGTATATGTGCACATCAAGAACCTGAAAAAAAAGCTGCTGGAAGCCGGCAGCAACAATTACCTGAAAACCTTGTATGGCACCGGTTATAAATGGGAAATATGAGTAAACTGCTCAACCGCTCACTGAAAAGGTTCCTGGTCTATGCCGGGATCATACTGGCAGGCAGTATCCCTGTCTATTACCTCACCATGAGCAGGCTATGGCAATATGAGCTGGATGAGCACAACGTGATCGTAACGCCCGAAGCAGGCCGGGAAGATAGCTATCTCATCATTGTTGCGGTGACCTCCCTGACCGCCTTGTTCTTTATATTGCTCATGGGTGGTTTTATATTGCTCAACCGCCGCATCTCCCGCCGCTTATGGCAGCCCTTTTACCGCAGCCTGGAGCAGATCAGGCTGTTTGACCTGGGCGCTCAGCAAAAAGTGGTTTTTGAACCAACGGATGTAGACGAGTTCGCCGCCTTGAACCAAAGCCTGGACAAGCTGATTGCCGGCAATATTGCCGCTTATAACCAACAGCAGGAATTTGCCGACAATGCTTCCCATGAACTGCAAACGCCGCTGGCCATTATACAGTCCAAACTCGACCTGCTGCTGCAAAGCAAATCACTCACCAATGAACAATTTACCATCATTGAAGAAGCCAATAAAGCACTGGCGCGTGTAACCCGCATTAATAAGAACCTGCTGCTGCTGACCAAAATAGAGAACAGCCAGTTTATGGAGAAGGAAGCGATCTGTCTGACGGAACTACTGGAACAGGCTATTGCCGTATTCACGAGTTTCTCGGAAGACAAGCAGCTCGCCCTGCAAACCCATATAGCGCCCGGTGTACAGGTAGAAGGCAATAAAATACTGGTAGAGATAATGCTCAATAACCTCATCACAAATGCCATCCGGCATACTGCCGCCGGCGGAACGATTGATATTCACCTCACCGCCAATAACCTCTCCGTTTCCAATACCGGCGCCACGCCGCTGCAACAGGAACAACTGTTCAAACGTTTTGGCGCCACTTCGGCCCACACGCCCGGCACCGGCCTGGGCCTCGCCCTGGTAAAACAGATCGGTCACCGCTATGGCTGGCATATCACTTACGCCTTTAAAGATCACCTGCACACCTTCTCTATCGGCTTTTGATTTAGATTTCCTTCCAAATCGGGCGGTACCTATGCACAAACAGCCCCCGTATAGCATGAAAAAAGGCCGGTACACTTATCTTCTTTTATTGATCATCACTTCTGCAGCACAGGCGCAATTCTCCCAAGTAACTTTATCCGGGATGACCAGGGATGCAAAAAACAAAGCTGCTTTGTCCTTTGTCAACGTCAGGCTCCTAACGGCGAAGGATAGCAACTTTGTAGCCGGCACCATCTCCGGCGAGGATGGCCGCTTTTCCCTGCCTGATAGTAAGCCCGGCGGGTACGTACTCATGATTTCCTATGTGGGCTATCAGCCGGCAGCACAGCCAGTGACGATTGGGCAGTTAAGTGCCTACCTCCACCTCGGCAATATCGAACTGATGCCGGAAGAAAAACTATTGGGCGAGGTAACTGTTACCGGCCAGCAGGAGGCTGTATCGCAAAAGATGGATAAGAAGACATTTAAGGTGGCCGACAATATCAGCCAGGCAGGTGGCTCGGTCCTCGAAGCCATCAGGAACCTGCCGGGCATCACCACTGGCCAGGATGGCACCGTGCAATTGCGGGGCAGTGATAAAGTCATGATCCTCCTCGATGGCAAACAAACCGCCCTCACCGGTTTTGGAGGTCAGCGGGGGCTGGACAATATTCCCGCATCGGCCATTGAAAGGATCGAGCTCATCAACAATCCCTCTTCAAAATACGATGCCAATGGCCATGCGGGCATCATCAACATCATTTACAAAAAAGAGAAAAAAGAAGGCTTCAATGGCAGGGCCGCCCTGGCCGCCGGGGCAGGGGCGCTCTGGGTCAAGCGGGAGAACTATCCTGCCATCCGGCCCCAATACCAGGGCACACCCAAGATCAATCCCTCGTTGTCACTCAACTACCGTCAGCACAAACTGAACCTGTTTTTCCAGGGCGATAACCTCTATACCAAAACGCTGAATAAAAATGAATTTGCAAACCGCTTCTACGATGATGGTGATACCGTGCTGCAACAAACCAAAAGGAACAGGACCACTAATATTGTGACCCTGAAAACCGGGGCCGACTGGTTTATCAACAGCGATAATACTTTCAACATTTCCGGACTGTTCAGCAGTGAAAAGATCCTTGACCGCGGCGATGAACCCTTCTTTAACGGCGACCTCTCCAAAAGGCAACGCCTCTGGCAATTCCTCGAAGATGAATTGAAAACAACGGTCACGGCAGCAGCAGGTTGGCAACATACCTTCAGGCAGCCGGGCAGAACGTTGAACATAGGCTTCAACTATACCTTTCACCGGGAAGATGAAAAGTATTTTTTTACCAACATCATGCCGGCGTATACCGGGCTGGATTCCTTCAAGCTCCTCTCGGATGAGCACGTGGCAGACCTGACCATGGATTATGTACAACCGCTGAAACATGGCCGCTTTGAAACCGGGTTTAAATACCGCAGGCGGTACATTCCGGTGAACATGCAGTTTAAACCGGGTATTAACTCGCCGCTGGATGTCAACGCCGGTGGTTGGGCCGATTACAGCGAAACCATACCGGCCGTGTATGGCAACTATGTATTTGAAAATGCCCGCTTTGAAATAGAGGCCGGCTTGCGTGTGGAGTATGTAGGGGTGGAATATGACGTAAACCCCAACCATCCAACTTACAAAAGCGATGGCTATGACTACACACAGCCTTTCCCCAACCTGCGGCTGGCCTGGAAGATCAATGACGATAACAAACTATCGCTGTTTTATAACCGGCGGGTAGACAGGCCCAATGAAGTGGATCTCCGCATCTTTCCCAAATATGATGATGCGGAGATCATCAAAGTGGGCAATCCGGCCCTGCGTCCGCAGTTCACCAATACGGCAGAGCTGGGTTATAAAACCGGTTGGAATGCTGGTTATTTATTTGCTGCTGTTTACCACAAATGGATGAATGCCACCATCACCCGGATCGGCAGTATCGTGCCCGGCAGTACCATCATCTACAACATCTTTCAGAATGCGGGTAAAAGCTATAGTACCGGTATGGAGCTCATGGTATCACAGGACCTTGCCCAATGGGCTACGGTTAGCCTCAATCTCAATGGTTATCAAAACACCATTGACGCTTTCACCGTGGTGAACAAATACCCGGTAGAGAATACTTTTACGGCAGGTAAGGAAGACCTCTTTTCAGGTAATATTAAATTCAATGGGTTATTCCACCTGCCTGCGCAATGGGAGGCACAGCTCTTCGCTATTTACCAGGCGCCGGACCTCATACCGCAGGGAAAAACTTTTGCTCGCTTTTCCATAGATGCAGGGGTTAAAAAAGGTATTCAGCAGGGCAGGGGCGAACTGTTCGGCAACTTCACCGATCTGGCCAATACCTTACAATTAAAGAAAGAAATAAAAGGGGATGGATTCCGCTACGTCAGCAACGACTATTACGAAACGCAGGTCTTCAGAGTAGGGTATAGTTATAAGTTTTAGTGCAACAAAAAGCCCCCCAAAAGGGAGGCTGATTGTCATGAACGTATTAAACGCTCTGATGTAACTGCAACTTATTTGATTTTTAATACAGGTTTCAGTTTGTAATCGCCGGTACCTTCCTGGAAAATGGAAAGCGCGGCATCAAAATCAATAACCAGCGAATCCAGGTGGGCATTCAGCCTTTTATTCAGCTTGATCTTTAAACCCGATTCACTGCCGCTGGGAATGGTAAGCGGGTACAGCACACTGTCTATCATAATACTGTTCTGGCTGCCCAGTACAAACCGCACTTCTTTCAGGGTGCCGGTGGGTATGGTGCTTTGTGCAATGAGGGTATCAATGCCGTTTTGAAAATCGAGCAGGTTATAAATACCAGCCCTGGTGTCGAGGTTGATCCAGCCCGTAGAGTCATCCTGCAGGTTAACACGTACTTGCTGAATGTCTACATTTACTTCTGTAGCATTGTACGGATTGTCGGTAAGCCTGATCCTTAAATCGGTGGTGCTGTCATTGTCCTTATTACAGGCAACAATAGTTCCGGCTACAACAGCTACAGCCAATAAATAACGCAGTGGTTTCATAGTGTGTATTTTGATTACATGAATGAGAAAATCATGCCAGAAATCTATGTAACATTCAGTAAATCAAACGGTTAACTAAGTTAGACTGTGGCAGGTTAAAAAGGTTTAATCCCTGGAAAGATATTCTTTAACAAAATGCCTGCAGGCATGCTTTTGATAAAGATCAAACAACAGCTAGTACTACTGATTGTCAGGCTGATCGGTAAAAAACAAGGAGACCGGAATAAATAAATGATGCCTGGTTGCATTCGGTGAAAAATGATGAAATAGGTATAGCGAAATAAAAACATTTATTATATCTTGTCACCAAATCTGTAATCCATGAAAGCAATTTTACTTTCAACCCCTTCGCACCGGCCTCTGTCGCATTCTTTGTTTTTTTATAATATAACCTTCCTCCATTGTACATCAACTAGGTACGACCGTTATAGGCCGCTGGGCTGATTACGGAATTGATGATAGCTATTCATTTTGACCCGGGAACATGACAATAGCAATTGGTATGCTTCCGGTTATCATATACTAAATCCCCCTCCCCCTTATGAAGAGAATTATACAATTCTTATTGTTATCCTGCTGTGTGTGCTCCCTCGATGCCCAGATCACCACACCTGCTGTACGCGCCGGCTTTGAAGTAGATGGCGGACTGCGCGCCAATAATTTTAACGGAACGCCCAACTCCGGTACTGACGACTGGTTTAGCAATGGTGATGCCGGTAGCGGCATCTTTGTGATAGATACTATGGGGGCCGCTTATATCAACCAATTGTATATTACCAATCCTGGTACCCGGATGCTGCCTTTATTCAGGGGTATGCGTTATCCGCAGTTTGCGATCGTGAACAACCATATGCTCATTGATGCCGTGTTCATCCGAGACCACCATGGCGATGACTCTACCGTCTTTGCGTCCGGCGCCAATAAAAATGGTTTGAGCCCGGCGGATTGGACAACGCCTGTTGCCCAGGGGGTACCCAACAAGAATGATATCCTCGACATGTTCATGCATGTGCGGCGGGCTGGTGTCAACGCTGCCGATTCCCTCTGGTTATTTGGCGGTGTATCCCTCGAAGGGACCGGCGGCAACCGTTATTTCGATTTTGAAATGTACCAGACAGATATCTACTATGAGCGGGCGAGTTTAAGCTTTAAAGGATATGGCCTTGATGCAGGACATACCAGTTGGCTGTTTGATGCAGCAGGCAATGTGACCAGGGCCGGCGATATCATCTTTACTGCAGAATATAGTGGATCGGGACTTACTGCTCTCGAAGCAAGGATCTGGGTGCACAAGGATGCACGCACTACCGTAACGCCTGCGGCCTTTAGCTGGGGTAGCGAGTTTGATGGTGCTTCAGGTGGCGCTACCTATGGCTATGCCAATATTCTTCCTACGGCGGCAGGCACCTTCTATACAGGTCTTCAATGCGATAACAATACCTGGGCAGGGCCGTTCAGCCTGGTGCGGGTTGACAATAGTATTGTATCTAATTACAATGCTGAACAGTTCCTGGAATTTTCTGTCAACCTCAGTAAACTGGGGGTAGACCCGCTGGTGAATGTAGGCGATCCCTGCCTGATGCCTTTCAGGCGTATCCTTGTAAAATCAAGGAGCTCCAACGCATTCACTGCCGAACTGAAAGATTTTGTAGGCCCCTTCGATTTCTTCCGGGCGCCGATGGCGGCAGCCTCGGCCAATATCCCGGTATTTTGTGGCACAACGGGCGTCAGCACCATTAGTGTAGATAACCCGCTCGTCACTTCCTTATACACCTGGTCTACCGCCGATGGGCATATCATCGGTGATACTGTGGGGCATTCCATCAATGTTGACCAGCCCGGTACTTACATCGTGAGCCAGCAATTGATGGATAGCTGCGGTACTTCCTATGCAAAAGATACGGTAGTGGTAGCCCTCGACGCAGGCTGCACCCTCCTGGAACAAAAAGATAAAGACAATCGTCCTCCATTCAGTTATACACCACTGAAGAAAGCCGTGTTGCTCCTGCGCAATCCGGTGAAGGATCATATACAACTTTCGGTGGCCAGTCCTGTGAAAGAAGAGGCCACCATCCTGGTCGTTGATCCTTCGGGCAGTGTGCTGAAAACGGTCCGCACCAAACTGCCCAAGGGCTCTTCCCTGGTGGACATCGAATGCCCGCCCGGCTGGAAAAGCGGTACCTATTTCATCAAGACAATACTGGGTAATGAAGTATTTACGAAAAAGATGGTCCTGATCCGATAAGGAAGGGACGGCAAATAATTGATTATCTTTAAGGCAGGTTACCATTTAGCCACAGCCATGGAGATACATTTGCCCACCCAGTTATTGAGTCCCTTCATCAGGCATTTCATGATCATGGAGAGCCGGGAAGAAATGACCAACCGGATTTTCCCGGATACATCGCTGGTCATGTCGTTCAGGTACAAAGGGCAGGTGAATTTCCTCCTGAAGGATACAAAAACAGCATTGTCATCTTTTACACTCACCGGTCTGCGAAAATCAAACCGGGTGATCAATTATACAAAAGACACCGCCAATATTCTCGTTGTATTCAGGGAAGCTGCCGCCCATGCTTTTATTAAAGAGCCGCTGCATGAATTGTTTGAGGACAGTGTGCCGCTGGATAATTTCACCGGGTACCAGCATCTATCGGCCATTGGGGAACAACTGGCAGCAGCGCATAACCATACGCAAAGGATCAATATAATAGAAGCCTTCCTCCTGGAAAGATTATACAATCACCGGCCCGATGCCCTCATCACAGCGGCCCTGAAAAAGATCCGGGCAGCCAACGGCATCATCCGCATAAAAGACCTGGCCGGGGCCTTGTACATCAGCCAGGATGCTTTTGAAAAACGTTTCCGGCGGATGGTAGGTATATCTCCCAAGCAATTCGCCTACATTGTCAAAATGAGGGCTGTTGTCAACAACGTCCTGAATTTGGTTCCCGCAGCGTCCTCTGCGAGAGACGCTGCGGAGAAGATATCTCTGGCCGGGATAGCTTTTGATGCCGGCTACTTTGATCAGCCCCATTTCAATAAAGACTTCAAACTATTTACCGGACAAACACCCACGGAGTTTATGAAGAACCCAATGATCATGTGATCATTGCTTACTTCACGCTTTACCAACGTTCCATTCATGGCATAAAAAAGCCATTGCTGGTGATTGCCCCGCCCGGCAATGTCATAGATCAATGATTTTTTACAAGGAATCATTCCTGCCGGTGCAGAGCTTTGCAGTAATAAAAAACACAACACCATGAAACCGGCATTTACCGCGCTGCCCCTGTTATGGACCCTGCTGTTCACGGCGGGCCTGGCGCATGCACAATCGGCTGATAATAATAAAGTAAAAAGTAAAAAAAAGGAGTTGACTATGATGACTGTTCAAACAAACAAAGCAACGATGTTGAAGTTATTTGAGGAATCCCTCAACAGGCGAAACTTTGAATTATTGAAAGACCTGATAGCGGATGAGTATACAGGCATACGCTTAAAAGGCGCTGCCGGCTTCAGCGAACCGGTCATGCCGCTCATCAAGGCCTTTCCCGACATGCAATGGACGGTGGATGAAATGGTAGGGGAGGGGAATAAGGTCACCGTACGGTGGACAGTGCGGGGTACCCATACCGCATCCTTCAATAATTTGCCGCCAACCGGCAACAAGGTAGCCAATACCGGTATAGGCTTCTTTGAACTGAAGGACGGTAAGATCATCAGCGGATTGGTGCAAACGGACCGGCTGGGATTTTTACAGCAACTGGATGTACTGCCCGATGATGTCAATGTGATCTATGCCAATGCGATCAAGGCACTAAAATGAGTACCCGATACCCAGGTTCCACACCAGGTTCTCTCTTCGCCACTGGCTGTCGCCAAAGGAGATCTTATCAATTACCCAGCGTTCACCCGCTGGCAGCCAGGGCTTGCGCAACGGGAAAGCCACATCGAGGCGGATAATCAGGATGGTAACATCGAAGCGCAGGCCCACGCCGGCCCCGACAGCTATTTCTTTCAGGAAGTCTTTACTGAATTTGGCGCCCGGCTTATGGGGATTGTCCCTGTACAACCAGATATTACCGGCATCGACAAAAGCGGCGCCTTCCACAATACTGAACAGTTTACTGCGCAGTTCTGTATTCAGCTCCAGTTTAATATCGCCGGTCTGGTCGGGAATAGCATTCGTGGCGCTGCCATTAAAAGTACCGGGACCGATACTGCGGTTACGGAAGGCCCGGATGCTGTTGCTGCCGCCGCTAAAGAATTGTTTGATATAGGGCAGCTCGCTCGAATTGCCGTGGGGAATACTGCCGCCAATGATCAGGCGGTTGGCCCAACTGGCTGTGCTGCCTACCTGCAGATAATACCGCAGGTCGCTCTCGGCCTTGATGTACTGGGAGAACACGCCGCCGAATACACGGCCGCCGCCTTTTCCGCGGGTGGTATCTCCAAAGATCAGCCCGGCTACATTACCCGAACCGTCGAGCGTGCCACTGAAATAAATGCCCGTAGCATACTTGCTTTTATTGATGCGCGTATCGTACGTAAAATTGTACGTGCTGCCCAGGATGAACTGCTTTTCGATCGCCTTTGCCAGGGTCACATCGTTGCTCATCAATTTTTCGTATTCCGTAGTTACATTCATCGGCTGCACATAATTAATGCTGATGAAGTTGAACTGGTGTTCTTTGTACAGTGATTCCTTCCAGGCATAGCCATAGGAGGCGCGGAAGGAATTAAGCGTATATAATTTCCGTTTATTCAGCAGGTCATAGCCCAGCAGCATATTCGTCTTGGGTACAAAACCGCCGCGTGTCTTGATATTGAAAAAAGGGATCAGGAACCGCGGGAAGGTGAGCCCGCCTTCCAGGCCCAGCCGGTACACATTATAACCCTCCTGGGCGCTGCTGTACTGCACTTCGGCGCCGCCCGAAGCAGTGATGGTGAGCAGTTCACCGGCCCGGAAGGTATTGCGGTTGCGCCAGGATACCGATATATTGGTGCCCACCAGGTTATTGCTCTTTGTGGTGCCGTTGATCTCTGCGCGCAAAGACTTTTTGGGAAAGGGCGTGAGGTAATAATAGGTATTGAGCTGGGCAAAGGGACTGTTGGCTACCCGCTCAAACCGGTTCTTCACAAACTTGAACACGCCCAGGTTCACCAGGCGGTTGAGGGAGAGATTGTGGTCCTCCCGGTTATAAATATCATTGGGATTAAATTGCATGGCCTGTGAAAACAGGTAAGGTTTATACCGCCTGTTGGAGTCTACTACATAATAGCCCTGGTAAAATTGCCCATATCTCCGGGCCGTATCACTGGCCGCCTGGTTCAGCCGGTAATTGGTGTAAATAACAATATCCTTGATCGTATACATTTCCCGGGCAACTTTGGGAATACCGGGTTTGAGTTTTACATACATATTCACCCGGTGGTTACCAATCGTTGTGTCGGCTTCGATCACCAGGTATTCAGGATTGAAATAGTAAAAGCCATTGTCCTTTAAATAGGCATCAATGCGTTCCCGTTCCAGCTTAATAATCGTGAGGTCAAAAGGTGCATCCCGCTTCAGCAGGGAGAGCTTCTCTGTCTGGCGGATCGTATTGGCCAGGAAGCTGCTGTCCATTTCAAAACGTACCGTATCAATCACATATTGAAGGCCGGTCCTTACCTGGTAAGTAGCGGTGGCCTTTTTATTTTTTACCGTTGTATCGCCTCTTACGCCCGCCTGGAAAAAACCTTTATTCTCCAGGTAATTTTCCAGCACAGCGGTATTCTTGTTCAGGCTCAGGTCGCTCAGCAATACAGGCGGTTCGCCCACCTTGTTCTTGAGCCAGCCACGGATAGAAGTTTCCTTTTTGGGATTGCCGGCCAGGTTGTATACCCACAACTTAAAACGGACGCCCAATATCTTTTTATTGGGCTGCGGGCGGGTAAGGGCGCCCAGTTCTTTCCGGATGGCCTTTCTTTTTTTCGCGCCCAGGTCTTCTCCGCGCACCCTCACTGTAGCGCCCAGGTACAACGCCTCGCCATCCGGCAGCTTCCTGGTATTGCTGCAACTGGCCATCATCATTACTAAGCCGGTCAATATAAGTCCGTATATCAGTATGCGTATCAAACTAATCATGTAATGTGTCCAGATTCGTGTTCTTCTTTCTAAAATCTATGGCAAGTGGCTAGTGGTGAGTGGCCATTTACTACTCGCTTCCACTACCAGCTCCCGGTACCACAGGCGGTTTTTCTTCCTTTTCCTTCTCTTCCTGCAGTTGACGTAAGCGTTGCCGCTCCAGCCTTCTGGCCTGGCGTTTCTTCGCCGATTCAAAAATTTCCCGGAAACGGTTATAGTCAATACTGATCACAAAGCCCAGTCCTGTTTCCACCACATAGCCTTCCAGGATACCCTCGTATTCATTCTTGCGATAAGCACGCAGCAAATAGCGGCCATCCTTGCTGAGCTGGTAAGCGAGCGATACATCGCCGGCAATATTACTGCTTTGCCGGTTGGTGTTCTGCGCACCTTCCACTTCAAAACTACTGCCAACGGTAACAGTCAGCCGGTCATTCAGCAACCGTTTGGATAAAGCCACATTCACATCGGTACGGTTGGTAAACTGGCCGGTGCTGTAATCTTCCTGCGACTGCACATCGAAATTGATATCAACACCCGATACCAGTCCGGACGCCAGTTGGTTAAGCTGTTCGGTCAGTATTTTACTCACGCTCTGCCGGGCAAATCCTTCCGCGGTGAGGCTGCTGTTGCCGGTAACAAAGGGATCTTCCCGGATAAACCGGTTCAGCAGCAGCAAGGCAAATACCTGCTTGTTCATCTCCGTAGGTTGTTGCCGTATTTGCTCCAGCTTGATATTGGCATTCTCAATGATCGCTTTGTCCACTACATACGTTTTATCTTCCGGCAGCTTAATGTCAAAAGCAATAGTGGGTTTCATCAGCTCGCCGGTCATCTTCAGGTATACCTCGAAGGGAAGCCGCTGGCGATAGGTATTGCGTACAGCAGCCGTCATCTCCGGCAACTGGCTTTCTACCAGGTCAATGGGGGCAGTTTTGGCAATATACATGGCAGTGATGTCCACTTCCGCTTTTGTAGGTTCTCCCTGCCAGATGATGCGGCTGCCTTTCTGGATATCAAACTTGCGCTTCAGGAAATCGAGCGATAGTTCATAACTGCCCGACTCCAGTTCGTACGTTCCCGTCAGGGTTACCTTACCGCTGGGGTCAATACCGCCATTCAGCGCTGCTTCTCCTTTTACCCGCAGGAAATCGCCATTGCCTTCATCTATGATCAGGTTCAGCTCGGCTTCCTTGTCAATGGTGATATTTACAGAAATATCAAAGTCGCGTATGGCGGCTGTATTGAGTGAGTCCAGCGCATTCAGCCACAAAGAATCATTGGGTACTGCATCTTTGTCTACAAAACGTACAATGCCTTCCCGTTCCTGTACGCCCGGGTCATCCTGGGGCAGTACCACCGTCAGCTTCGTTTTCTCATTCACCTTCAGCGAGCCGTCCACCACCGGGTGCAGTTCGGTACCTTTAATATTAAGACGGCTGTTAAAGAATACCCTGCCATAATACAGCTCATTATCTTTCTTCGTACTGTTCAGCGCCTGGAAATTGCGGGCATTGAATACCAGGTCAAACTTATAATTGCTGAAATTGGTCGTATAGGCGGTGCCATCCAGTTCGGCGGTATTATTCGCCGAATCCCGGATCGTAAAATTATTAAACACCACGCCCTCATTGGTAATACGGATCTGTTCCTGGTCTACCTTCAGTGTGCTGCTCAGCATACGCGGTACAAAAACAGCCTTATTAAAATTCAGTTCTCCGGTGATGGAGGGTTTGTCCATCGTGCCATTGACGGCAAACTGCCCGTTCAGGGTACCCGAAGCTTTTTTAATTTGTCCCATTGAAATACCTTCGATCGTACTGAGCTGCAGTTGCCGCACCGCTACATCAAAATCAAAAGAGCTTACCTCCGCCATCTTATATACCCCTTTCATTCCTACATCATTGCCCCGGCCGGTTAATGTAATATCGGCCTCATAATTATTGGGTGTTTTATTATCTGCCAATATGTGCAGGTCGCCCAGGGTATCGCGGTTCACGCTTACATGCTTCACCGTAAGGTCGCCTGCAAAAACAGGATCTTTACTAATGTTGGCAAAGATGATATTGCCGTTCAGTTCACCATCGAACAGCAGTGAATCCCGCTGTATAAAGCTGGCCAGCGTGGCGATCCTGAACCGGGAAAAGTCAACACCCAGTGGCCGCCCGTTCTGGTCTGTGCGTGTTTGTAATGTCAGCCGCTGGTCCATAAAGCTGAGCGAGAAATTGCTGGCCGTTATATTCGTGGAATCGAACGTGATCTTATTATCATTGCTCACCTGCCAGGACTGGTAATTCAGCATCAGCGAGTCGGGCCTGAGCGAAAGGTCATACACGCCTTTGGAAGGTTGCGCTACCAATCCTTCCAGGTGGTACTTGTCTTTACCGTTCACATCTCTCGTGGCAAGGGTGAAATTGATCTTGTTATCGGCCACCGTCGTGCGCAGGGAGGTGCCATATATGGATAATGATGCTCCGTTGCGTATGCCTTCAACCGTAGCCACTGCCTGCAGCCTGCTTTCATTTGTATTGGCCGTTAACAGCAGGTTGTTGACCTCTGTGGCGCCATAGGCGATCATCGGGGCACGCAGGGTGGCATTCAATCCGCCATTACTGGTGAAATGGCCGTTGAGCATTACCGGGTCCATACGCTTCAGGTCGGGCGCAAATGCCTGTAGCAGGGGCCTGTCAACCAGCCTGGCCCGTATCCGGAAGTCATAGGGCGGGAGGGTGGTGAGCGAATCGCCTGCATTGGAAAAATACTGTTGTACCGAGCGCTGTATCACCGTGCCCAATTGTGTAAGATTGTATTGTCCCCACAACTGCGCTGTGAGCGCTTCACTGTTCAGGCGGATCACCTTGCCCGAATCGGTAAGGTTGGCTATCACCTCCAGGGTATCTGTTTCAATACGCTGTTCACCCATTAACAGCAGGTTCTTCGTTACCAATAATCGCCCCTGCAGGCTGTCAATATTGGTTACCGGGAAATCAGCGTCAATATTGCCGCGGTAAATAATAGGATCTGTGGTAAGATGCAGTGCCTGGGTCTTGATACTGTCTACGACTGCCTGCAATTTAATAGCGGGGTAAGCGCCGGCCAGGTTGCCGGAGGCATCCAGTGAAAGATGGATGGGTTCATTCTGAATACCGGCATTGACGGTGAACTGCTGTTGGGCAATGCTGCCGGCTAACCGCAGGTCGCGGTACGTATAGCCCTTGTATTCCGCTACTGCTATCAGGCCGTTCAGCGAGGCATCCATCGTTTTGGGCTGGTAGCCCCTGCCTTTCACCGTTACATCCATGGTCAGTAATCCCAGGTCGGGTTGCTTTAGCAACTGTTTCAGGTCGAATGAGCGCGTGGTCACCACCGCATCATACCGGATGTTATTGGGATCTGCGGGGTTTTGTACCGTTCCCTTAAAACTGGCGGAGCCCAGCGTGGTGTTCAGCACCAGGTCGGCCCGGAGGTTTTTTTCCGTGCCATTCAGCTTACCCGAAATATTGAACTGGGAGGGAAATGTAATATTGTCTGGTATCGTGCCGGCCGGCAGCAGCCTACGCATATCCCGGGCGCTGCTGCTGATGTCTTTGATCACCAGGTCGGCTTGCATCTTTTTCATGTCGGGCAATCCCCTGATATAGCCGGCCATCTCCACATTCGTTTGCTGCAGGCCTTTCAGGCGCAGGGAACCGATCCGCAGGTCGTTTACAGCGCCGCTTACCTGGCTATGGATATACCAGGTACCCTGCGGGTTGGCAAAAGCGGGTTGCGAACGCAGGCTGGGGGCAAACGTGAGCACATCCTTTACCTGCACCTTGCTGTTGCGCAGGTCCATCGTCACCTGCAACCGGGTAATATCTTTTTGCAAGGCGTCAAGCGAAGGATAACGTACTTCGATGCTGCGCTCCAGCCGGGTGCCGGGCGTTTCCACCAGCAGGTCGTGCAGGTAAGCGCCTTTGGCGGTATACTGGAAATCTGTTTTTAACTGCTGCAGGGTAAAGCCCGATTGTTCGGTCACCTTGCCTGCTGTAATACGGCCACGGATGGTATCGGCGCTGTAGTAAATATTGTTGGCTGCAAAATGCAGGTTGCGCAGGTCAAGATGGGAATAGTCCATACCTTGTTTGGCTTTGGGCGCATTGTCATCGTCCATCCTGAAATTATTCTCCTGCAGGTCCAGGTCGGCTACCTGCACGCGCCAGCCGCTTTCTGTTCGTGTTTTCACCTCCTGCTTCACTTCCTTCACCACTACTTTGGCCGCTTCTTTTTTGCCCAGGCGGATGGCGGCAGTGGTCCTGGTCAGCGCCAGCTTATCCAGGGCGATCAGGCGTTTATTCAGGTCAACATCTTTCGTGTTTACGGTCAGCTCACCCAGGTTCAGGTTGGCATAAACGGCAGATACATCATTGCCATAGTCGAGGGTGCAATCTTCCAGGTCAATCTCTTTAAACTGCAATTGCAGCGCGGAGGGGGCTTCAGCTTCTGCTTTGTCTACTGCTTCCGGTTCGGACGTAGCCAGTGGTTTGCGCTGGTAAATACGCGCCCGCAGGCCGCTGACTTCGGTAGCAGGGACATGGTAGATGGAATGCGTGGGATCAAAAACGGTGATGCGGGTATCCAGGTGCCCTATGTACGTCGTCACATCATTGCCAGTCACTACATCCTCATACCGGGCATTGATCTTATTCAGTATTACCCGTTTGATCTGCATCTTAAAACTACTGGTATCGGTAGAAGGGGCAGCAGGTTCCTTCGGGGCAAAAGCATCCACAATAAACTGGAAATTAAACATAGTGTCGGGCAAGGTCCTTTTGATCGAGGCCGTGATCTCCTCCAGGTTCACCTCGTTTACGACCAGTTCGTTTTTAAGCAACTTCCACAGGTTCACGTCAAACTTCATACGGCCGCCATAGAACAACGTGTCCTGCTGTTTATCTTCCAGGTAAATGCCTTCCAGTACGATCTTTTTGGGAAAACCGATGTACAGTTTGCGTACGTCTACCTTTGTTTGCAGCTTCTTTTCGAGCCAGCCCACTGCCTTGCCGCGGAGGAAATGTTGAACGGGAGGTGTTTGGATCAAGATGAGCAACAGGATCAATACGCCCAGCAATATCAGGAAGGTCTTCAATAATATCCTCCCGATCTTTTTGAGTTTAGCAGGTACAGTACGCTGTTGTTTCAAGTTGAATCCCGTATTTATTGGTGATACCATTGATCATAAAGGCTCCTGGTGCATAGTTCAAAAAGCAAGCCTTTTTCACCCTGCATCATTTTAATTACCGGATCTTTAAATTGGGGAGATCATTCTACAAATTACGGAAAGAAAGGCATATAGACCTTCAACTCCCTTTCAGGCATTCTTCCAGTATCCTTAACACCTGTTCCGCATAATCCACCTGCACGGCCGGGGCGGCCCCTTTATCGGAGGTGATCTTTTCCAGGGTAAGTACTTCACCCCGGTAAGTAACGGCTACAAAGGCAAAGATATCATGCACGTTCTTCTCCGGCAACGGAGCGGCGTAGCCGGTAATGGCAATCCCATAATCGCTCCGGAAAAGCTGTTGTACGCCCAGGCTCATCTGGAAAGCTACCTTGGCCGAAACTCCGTTGCTTTGCAGGGCCTCGATGGGGTCTATCTGCAGGTGTTTACATTGCTGGCCGATATTGTATACGGTAATACCACCCTGGAAAAAGAAGGTGGCTTCATCAGCGGAAGAGAGGATGGCCTGTACATAACCGGCTGTTACACTCTCGGCCACCGCCAGTGTTTCATGGCGTTCTTTCAGGAGGGCGCGGATCGTGTTGGCTTTATTCTCAAATAGCATAATCGTGGATGGAGGATAACTACTCACTACTCACTTCTTTCCCTTCACTCCCTATCTTGTGGAACCACCAGGCAATCTGCTGGCATTCCGTAAAAGTGGCCGGTTTTGTAATATAAGCGGCGGCGCCGATCTCTTTACACCGGGTCCGCTCTGCATCATTAATAGAAGTGGAATAAATAATCACGGGAATATCGTGGTACAAGGGATGTTGCTTCAGGTAGGTGAGGGCTTCCCGGCCATTCATACGTGGCATATTCAGGTCCATCACGATCAGGGCCGGCAGCTCTCCGGGAGGAAGCTGGTCCAGGAATTCAATAGCCGATTCGCCATTATCAGCAAACCGCAGTGCATTACCAATACCGTTATCACTGAAAGCTTCCTGCATCAGGAGTTGGTCCTCTGAATCATCATCCACCAATAAGATCGTCTTTGCTACCATATCGTTTGGATTATCAGGTATCATAGGCATCAAAGCGTATAGGCATCAAGGCAAAAAGGCATGCAGGCAACGAGTTGGAAAACAGGAGTCGGCGACAATAAAGGCCTCGTTGCCCTAGTGCCTCGTTGCCTTGTCTTCCTAAAAAACAATGCCCGTTCGCATTACCCATTCCCCACCGATTCCGGTATGTCCCTGTATGTATACAATTCCCACCACAGGCAGTGACCAGGAGTCAAAAGGCCTATGGAAATTTTTCCCCAAAATGGGTATTTATTCCCCCAGGATACCTGGTTTTGTTTAATCATTCCCGGGTATAGCGGGCTGAAAGTCAATACAGATGCCAGCTCATTTTTATAGGTAAAACTGGCATGATTTATTATTTGATATACCGTTTATTATCACTTCTTACACCAAACTATTTGTATGACCCGCCCAAAAACTAAGTCCACTAAGTCTTCGGACGGTAACAGAGCTGTCATAACCAATGCAAACGGAATACCCCCTGCCAAGCGAGGCGCCAAAGCCAAAAAAGGAGCGCCTGACAATATCGGTTATGATGATGCCCGGGCGCAGCAGGGGGCCGGTCAGCTCGATCTTCGCGAATTGTTGCACGTGCTCACCGAAGTGAAGAATGGGAATTTCGACGTGCGTATGCCCATTGATGAAACAGGCCTCAGCGGAAAGATCTGTGATACCCTCAATGATATCATTTCCCTCAATGAAAAAATGATGCAGGAATTTACCCGCGCCGGTAATACCATCGGCAAGCAGGGTAAGCTCACCCAGCGTATAGGAGTGCCCGATGCCAAAGGGGCCTGGGGTACAGGGGTGGAATCGCTCAATGCACTCATTTCCGACCTGGTGCACCCTACCATTGAAATCGCCCATGTGATCAGTCTCGTGGCCAAAGGCAACCTGTCGCAGGAAATGCCCCTCGAGATCGGCGGTCACCCGCTGCAGGGGGAATTTGCCCGTATTGCCAAAGAGGTGAACGACATGGTGAAGCAGCTCAACCTCTTCTCCGTGGAAGTAACGCGGGTAGCGCGGGAAGTAAGTAATGAAGGAAAGCTGGGCGGACAGGCCAAGGTAAAAGGTGTGGCCGGTGTGTGGAAAGACCTGACAGATTCCGTGAACCAAATGGGTAGTAACCTCACCGAACAGGTGCGCAATATTGCGGAGGTGACCACGGCGGTGGCCAAGGGCGACCTCTCCAAAAAGATCACGGTGGACGTAAAGGGGGAGATCCTGGAATTGAAGAATACGATCAATACGATGGTGGACCAGCTTAACTCTTTCTCTTCCGAAGTAACGCGGGTGGCGCTGGAAGTAGGTACGGAAGGAAAGCTGGGCGGTCAGGCGCAGGTAAAAGGCGTGGCCGGCACCTGGAAAGACCTTACTGACTCGGTGAACCAGATGGCCTCCAACCTCACCGGCCAGGTGCGCAATATCGCGGAAGTAACTACTGCCGTGGCCAAGGGCGACCTTTCCCGGCAGATCACGGTGGACGTAAAAGGAGAGATCCTGGAATTGAAGAATACGATCAATACGATGGTGGACCAGCTCAACTCTTTCTCTTCCGAAGTAACGCGGGTGGCACTGGAAGTAGGTACGGAAGGAAAGCTGGGCGGTCAGGCACAGGTAAAAGGCGTAGCCGGTACCTGGAAAGACCTTACCGATTCTGTAAACGGGATGGCCTCCAACCTTACCGGCCAGGTGCGTAATATTGCGGAGGTGACCACCGCGGTGGCCAAGGGTGACCTGAGCCGTAAGATCACGGTGGACGTAAAAGGGGAGATCCTCGAATTGAAGAATACGATCAATACGATGGTGGACCAGTTGAACGCCTTTGGATCGGAAGTAACGCGGGTGGCGCGGGAAGTGGGCTCAGAAGGTAAACTGGGTGGACAGGCGCAGGTGCCTGGTGTGGCTGGTACCTGGAAAGATCTTACCGACTCCGTGAATATCATGGCCGGCAACCTTACCTCGCAGGTGCGCAATATTGCTGAGGTGACCACGGCCGTGGCTACCGGCGACTTGTCGCGTAAGATCGATGTGGATGTACGGGGTGAGATCCTCGAATTGAAGAATACGATCAATACGATGGTGGACCAGTTGCGCGGTTTCGCTTCCGAAGTAACGCGGGTGGCGCGGGAAGTAGGATCGGAAGGAAAACTGGGCGGACAGGCTACGGTAGAAGGGGTAGGTGGTGTGTGGAAGGACCTGACCGACTCCGTGAATGGAATGGCTTCCAACCTCACCGGCCAGGTGCGTAATATTGCGGAGGTGACCACCGCGGTGGCCAAGGGTGACCTTAGCCGTAAGATCACAGTGGACGTAAAAGGAGAGATCCTCGAATTGAAGAATACGATCAATACGATGGTGGACCAGTTGAACGCCTTCGGATCGGAAGTAACGCGGGTGGCGCGGGAAGTAGGTTCCGAAGGGAAGTTGGGCGGACAGGCCGATGTACCCGGCGTAGCCGGTACCTGGAAAGACCTGACCGACTCTGTCAATAAAATGGCTTCCAACCTTACCTCGCAGGTGCGTAATATCGCGGAGGTGACTACCGCGGTGGCGAATGGTGACTTATCGCGTAAGATCGGTGTGGACGTAAAAGGGGAGATCCTGGAGTTGAAGAACACGATCAACACGATGGTGGACCAGCTCCGTGGTTTCGCTTCCGAAGTAACACGGGTGGCGCGTGAGGTGGGTACCGAAGGTAAGCTGGGTGGCCAGGCCAATGTGCCTGGTGTGGCCGGTACCTGGAAAGACCTTACCGACTCTGTGAACCAGATGGCCGGTAACCTCACTGCCCAGGTGCGTAATATTGCCGAAGTGGCCATCGCCGTGGCGAATGGGGATATGTCGAAAAAGATCACGGTAGACGTACGCGGTGAGATCCTGCAGTTGAAAGAAACCCTGAATACGATGGTGGACCAGTTGCGCGCCTTCGCTTCTGAAGTAACGCGGGTGGCGCGTGAGGTGGGTACCGATGGTAAACTGGGTGGACAGGCATTCGTACCCGGTGTGGCCGGTACCTGGAAGGATCTGACCGACTCTGTAAACCAGATGACGGGTAACCTGACCGCCCAGGTGCGTAATATCGCTGAAGTAACGAAGGCGGTGGCGAGTGGTGACTTGTCTAAAACAGTACAGATTGACGTAAAGGGGGAGATCCTCGACCTGAAGAATACGATCAATACGATGGTGGAACAGCTCAACTCTTTCGCCTTCGAGGTAACCCGGGTGGCGCGGGAAGTAGGTACGGAAGGTAAACTGGGTGGCCAGGCCGAAGTACGCGGTGTGGCCGGTACGTGGAAAGACCTTACCGACTCCGTAAACATGATGGCCTCCAACCTCACCAACCAGGTGCGCGGTATTGCCAAGGTGGTAACAGCCGTGGCAACCGGTAACCTGAAACAGAAACTCTCTATCGTATCGCGCGGTGAGGTAGCGCAGTTGACCGATACCATCAACGAGATGATTGATACCCTCGCGGTATTTGGCGACCAGGTAACCACGGTGGCCCGTGAGGTGGGTGTAGAAGGACGGCTGGGTGGCCAGGCCAGTGTACCCGGCGCCTCTGGTATCTGGAAAAACCTCACGGAGAATGTGAACCAGTTGGCCCAGAACCTCACCACACAGGTGCGTTCTATCTCGGAAGTGGCTTCTGCGGTAACGAAAGGCGACCTTACGCGTACCATCAGGGTAGAAGCGAAAGGAGAGGTGGAAGCCCTGAAAGATACCATCAACCAGATGATCAGCAACCTGAAGCAAACTACTTTGCGCAACCAGGAACAGGACTGGTTAAAGTCCAACCTGGCCAAGTTCGGGCAAATGCTGCAGGGACAAAAAGACCTCAAGACGGTAACACAGCGTATCCTCTCCGAGCTGGCACAGGTGGTGACAGCGCACTATGGCGCCTTCTATATTTTAAAGCAGGAAGAAGACGCACAAAATGTGAAGCTGAGCCTCTTTGCGGCTTATGGGTATAAATCGGATAAAAATATTCCTACGGAATTTGCCATTGGTGAAAGCCTGGTAGGGCAGGTGGCCTTTGAGAAAGAAAGGATCATCCTCTCCAATGTGCCGGGCAACTATATTAAGATCAGTTCGGGGTTGGGCAAGGCGCGGCCGGCCAACCTCATCATCCTGCCGGTATTGTTCGAGAACAATGTGAAAGCGGTTATTGAGCTGGCCTCTCTCGATGTGTTCAGTGAAACGCACCTCGACTTCTTAAGCCAGCTCACAGAAAGTATCGGTATCGTATTGAACACCATTGAAGCGAATACCCGTACAGAAGAGTTGCTGACGCAATCCCAGTCACTGGCGGGTGAGCTCAAAATACAACAGGAAGAGTTGCGCCGTACCAACGATGAATTGCAGGATAAAGCCCTGCTGCTGGTAAAACAAAAGAACGAAGTGGAAGCCAAGAACAAAGAGGTGGAGGAAGCCCGCCGTTCGCTGGAAGAAAAAGCGGAACAGCTTACCCTCACCTCCAAATACAAATCCGAGTTCCTGGCCAATATGTCGCACGAGTTGCGTACGCCGCTCAACAGCTTGCTCATCCTGGCGCAGCAGCTTTATGAAAATGCAGAAGGTAACCTTTCCGATAAGCAGATACGCTATGCCAAGACCATCCACTCCTGTGGGGATGACCTGATACAATTGATCAATGATATCCTCGACCTGTCCAAGATCGAGTCTGGTTTCATCACCGCCAATTTCGGCGCGGTCCGCTTTACCGAGATTGCTTCCTTTGTGGAAACGACCTTCAAGCCGATCTCGGAAGCAAGGCATTTACGCTTTACCATCGAAACAGATCCGGCGCTGCCCGACTTCATGGAAACCGACCTGCAGCGCCTCAACCAGATATTGAAGAACCTGCTCTCCAACTCCTTTAAGTTTACAGAGAAAGGGGAAGTAAAACTGCGCATCTATGAGGCCAGGCGCAACTGGAAGCCGGGAACGCACAGCCTCGACAATGCCCATAAGGTAGTAGCTTTTGCCATCACCGATACCGGTATTGGTATTCCGCAGGAAAAGCAGAACATCATTTTCGAGGCCTTCCAGCAGGCAGAGGGTTCTACCAGCCGTAAATACGGTGGTACGGGTCTGGGCTTATCCATCAGCCGTGGCCTGGCCGAACTGCTGGGTGGCACCATCGAACTGGAAAGCCAGCCTTCCTTCGGCAGTACCTTTACTTTGTTCCTGCCGGTAGAGGCCCTGGGAGAAATGCTGCCCAAAGACGATAACCTCTCTGCTTACCGCCAGTTCCAGTTGGGTGGCGATAGCGGCGAAATTGATACCCTCATTAATTCCATCCGTGCTACCTCCGAAACCAAGGAGGTGCAGGGCATGCATGGTATGGTGAATGAAATGCTCAACGAGGCCGGCGACGACAGGAATGCCATACAGCCCAATGATAAGGTCATACTCATTGTGGAAGACGACCTGCGTTTTGGCAAGATCATTATTGACAAAGCCCATGAGCTGGGTCTCAAGGCCATCGTGGCCACCAACTATATAGAAGTGTTTGACTTCATCAACCGCTTCCTGCCCATTGCCATCACCCTCGATGTGAAACTGCCCGATACCAGCGGCTGGAAGGTGCTGGACCTGCTGCGCAATGACCTCAACTACCGCCATATTCCTATCCACCTCATTTCCGGGGAAGAGAACAAGGAGCTGGCATTGAAACGGGGCGCCCGCAGTTTCCTGCTTAAGCCGCTCGACAATGAAGCCCTCAATGAGTTATTTAACGATATCATGGGCTTCAATAGCAAGCAGGTGAAAAAAGTGCTGGTAGTGGAAGACAATGAAATTGACGCCTCACAGATCGTCAAGATCCTGCAGGCCGATAACATGGACATTACCCTGGCCGATACGGGGAATAAAGCGGTCAAGGAGATCAACAGTGAGGAGAGCGATTTTGATTGTATCATCCTAGATTATACATTGCCCGATATTTCGGGTACGGATATTGTGAACAAAGTAGCGGAATCCAAAAGCAAGCTCACGCCGGTCATCATCTATTCGGGGAGAGACTTTGGTAAAAAAGAGTTGCAGCACCTGAACCGTACCTCCAATTCCATCATCCTGAAAGGGGTGAATTCCCTGGAGCACCTGCTGGAAGAAACCGTCCTGCATTTGCATATCAACCACAAGGACCTGCCGCAGGATAAGAAAAAGGTCATTGAGAATATACGGATGAAAGAAGACATCCTCACCGGGAAGAACATCCTGGTAGTGGATGATGATGTAAGAAACCTGTTTGCGCTTACTACCGTATTCGAAAGGTACAATATCAACGTGATCACGGCCGAGAGCGGCAAAGATGCCATCAACATCATCCGTGATGAAAGTCCGAAGATTGACATGGTGCTGATGGATATTATGATGCCCGAAATGGATGGTTATGAAACTACCCAAAAGATCAGGCGCGAGCACAAGAACAGTACCTTGCCCATCATCGCTGTAACGGCCAAGGCCATGAAGGGCGACCGCCAGAAATGTATTGAGGCCGGCGCCAGTGATTACATCACCAAGCCGTTGAAGATAGATCAACTGTTGTCACTGATGAGGGTGTGGTTTTATAAGTAAAAGCGAGTGGTAAGTGGCGAGTAGCGAGTGCCCCACTAGCCACTAGCTATTCACCACTAGCTTCTTCCGAAATACTAAATTCTAAATTCGAAATTGACTACAAATGCAGCAAAAGATCTTATTGGTAGACGACCGGGAAGATAATTTGCTTTCGATGGAGGCCATATTGGAGCCGGACGGTTATCAGTTCGTGCGGGCCAACTCGGGACGTCATGCCCTGAAGATCCTGCTTACGGAGTTCGACTTTGCCCTCATTCTGATGGATGTGAAAATGCCCAACCTCAGCGGTTTTGAAACAGCGGCACTCATTTATGAACGGGAGAAGCTGCGGCATATACCCATCATCTTCATTACGGCCAACAATTACGGGGAGGAAAACATCTTCAAGGGATACCGCACGGGCGCCGTGGACTATATTTATAAGCCCATCAATCCCGAATTGTTGCGGGCCAAGGTAGGTGTGTTCATAGACCTGTACCAGAAGAACCGGCGCCTGCTCATCCAGGAACAAAAGCTCAAGGCTATCAACAAAAGCCTGGAAAATGAGATCAGTGAGCGCAAGGCATCGGAGGAAAAGGTGAGACAGCTTAACAACCAGTTGCTCGGCAATATCACCCTGCTGGAATCGGCCAACCGCGACCTGGACCGCTTTGCCTTCATGGCCTCGCACGACCTGCAGGAGCCTTTGCGCAAGATCCGCACTTTCAGCGACCTGTTGTCTTCCAAATACAAGGACAGCCTCGATGAAGATGCCGGCTCTTATATAGTTCGCATACAAAGTGCCGCCGCCCGCATGCAGGCGCTCATTAAAGATATCCTCGCCTTCTCCAAGCTGACCGGTGAAAAAGACAATTTCGAATTTACCGACCTCAATATTTTGCTGGAAGAAGCCCTGGCCGACCTGGAAGTAACCATCCGGGAAAAGAGTGCCCATATCAGTGTGGCAGAACCCTTGCCTGCACTGGAAGTAAATCCCGGTCTTATCAGACCCTTGTTCTTTAACCTCATCAGCAATGCGCTTAAATACAGTAAAAAAGAGGTAGCGCCGTTGATCAGCATCCGGTATGAGCTTAGTGGCGTGCAATTGGCCAGCAACAGGGAGAACATTACCAAATACTGCCGCATCTATATTGAAGACAATGGGATCGGGTTTGACCAGGTCTATGCCGAGCAGGTCTTTGAAATGTTCCGCCGCCTGCATGTGAGCAGTGCCTTTGAAGGTACAGGCATTGGCCTGGCCCTCTGCAAAAAGATAGTGGAAAAGCACCACGGGTCCATCACCGCCCACAGCAAGGCCAATGAAGGCACCACTTTTATTATTAACCTTCCCGTTTACCAGCCTATAAAAGTGGAAGCGTAATTGTGAAGAGGCTAGTGGTGAGTAGCGAGTAGCTAGTGGGGCCTGAAGTGCAGCAAGCTGATGACCTGGTAGCAAGCTGATCTAACAGCCCACTCGCCACTTGCCATTTACTACTAGCTTGCTTTTATTATATTGGCTACAATCTTATCAATCGGGAGTGTAATCTCTTCTGCAGAAAACTTATCCCAATCAATAAACCGGAAGGTCTCCGTTTCACCGGTACGCTTGTATACTTCCAGTTGTTGTTCATCAAAATCGAAGGGCTTTATACGAAGGGGCGCCCTGATCGGCTCCACGGCATGGGCGAAATAATAAATAGCAATGATCTGCTGGTCGGGTGTGAAAGCGCTCATCTGGAAAAAGTCGGTGGTATAAATATGGTCCCCGATGCGTACTTCCAGGTCCATCTCTTCCTTGAATTCCCGTTTCAGGCAATCGCGGGTGCCTTCTCCAAATTCCAGTCCGCCACCGGGAAACTTCGTATAATAACCGCCACGGATGTATTCGTCGCTTACCAATACCTGTTTGTTGTCCCCGAGAAGAATGCCGTATACTCTTACATTAAACATGATGATAATTTAAGTGGTCCAATGTTAACTTTTTTCCTGCCTGCGCAACGGTTTTAAATAGTTGCTTGTCAGTCAAGGCAAACCCGTCTTTTTATGAAGCAATTTTTCATACTCACTGCTACCCTGGCCTGTCTTACCCTGGCAAGCTGTTCCAAAGATAATGATCAGCCCGAAAAATTACCGGCTAACATCAGTAAGCTGATAGATGAGAGCAATTGTGTATGTCTGCCTTATGTTAACCTGTATACCTGGAATAATCAACAAGTGTATGTGCTGGCCTTTAAAGGACCTGCCTGTGATTGGACGCCTGGCTATTTCAATAGTCAGGGACAGACCATTCAAATGGCGCAGGACTATAGCTTCACCGACTTCCTGGAGGACAGCAAACTGGTGAAAAATGTGTGGTCTTGTGAGGAAGAGGCTGAAAAATAACCTGAACTCAAAATATCTTCTTCTTTAAAAAGAACCACCCGATCACGAGAGAGATGACAAGTGACAGGAATACCGGTATGTAAAACGCATACGGTGAATCCTTATAAGGGATGGGCACATTCATACCATAAATACTGGCTACCAGTACAGGGAAGGTCAATACGATGGTGATCACCGACAAGCGCCTCAACACCTCATTCTGGTTATTGGCAATAATACTGGCAAAAGCATCCAGGGTACTGCTCAGGATGTTGGTATAAATATTGGCCATTTCAAGCGCCTGGGAGTTGTCTACGATCAGGTCACCCAGGAATTCCTTTTCATCTTCATTCAGGCCCAGGAAATTGGTACGTTCGATCTTCATCAGCAGCATCTCATTCGAGCGGAGGGCGGTCACGAAATACACCAGGCTCTTCTGGATGCGCATCAGTTGCAGCAGTTCTTCATTCCGGTTGGCGGCGTACAGCTTCTGCTCCACAATATTGCGGCGGTGATTGATCTCCTTCAGCGATTCCATATACGTCTGGATGATCTTCTCAAAGATCTTCAGGGCCATCATCTTCCGGTTGTCCGGGTGGCGGTTCTGAAAAGTGTGCAGGAATTTCTTGATCGCGCCGTTATCGAAGGAGTTGACTGTAACGATCTGGTTGTGGGTAAGGATAATAACGATCGGGATGGTGATGTACAGGGCATCACTCGCGTTAAAAGAGTTATTCTCTGTAGGCGTTTTAATGACCACCAGCTTCACATTATCATCCTCCTCAAAGCGGCTTCTTTCGTCAATATCCAGGGAGTCTGTTAAAAAGTCGAGGGGAATGTCCAGGCCGTCCGACAGGTCGGAGAACTCTTCCTGCTTGAGGGGAGGCAATACATTCACCCAGGAGCCATTCTCTGGTTTGTCGATGGCTACCGTCTGATGGTTGATATTTTTGAAGTACTGGATCATTTGGCCGGCGCAAAGGTAGGGGAAAACGGGCCGATAATCTATTGGATTCTCTTCTTCACAATGGCCAAATGATGCTCTGTGTGGTAAATGGTAAAATAACAAAGCTCCCGCAAAGTGATCTTTCCCAATAAAGGATGTTTCACTATGTATTTATCCAATTGTTCATCCTTCCAGTTCTTGCGGAGGGCCTGCAGGTAAATGGTGGTGAATTGCCGCCAGTTATTGATCATTTCGTCCTTATTGGCGTTGGGTTTCATGTGTTTGGGTACATAACGACCCTGGGCTTTGCCGCCGGCGGCCAGTTTCTGCCGGTATTTTTCTACCAGGGCAGGGTAGGTGCGCGAGGGGCGGTTGGGCTTCCCCCCGATCAGGCGTACGAGAAATTTGGGCAGGGCATACGCTGCCGTGGTGGTTTTCGTGGAGATCACCAGGTGCTGCAGGTTTTGGGCAATAGACCATTTGTCGGACGACGGTTCAATAAAGAACAGGTCGGCAGGCACGGCCTGGCAAAAGGTGGTAAACCGGTGAAAGGACTTTTCCGATTCGTGCAGGATCTCTTCTATGGTAAGTGTAGTGGGTAGGCTCATGGTTATAGTTCGATCCCTCCCTCAAACACTTTTTCTGCGGGACCGCACAACCATACATTATTATAGGTGTCGTCATCAATACGATCGTATTCCACGCTCAGCTTGCCGCCGCGCGTGAGCACGGTGACATCATTAAAGCCGCGCTCATTGTGGTAGCATACGAGCGCGCTGGCGGTAACGCCGGTGCCGCAGGAAAGGGTTTCATCTTCCACACCACGCTCATAGGTGCGTACGATAATTTCATCTTCCTTTTTCTGCTCCACAAAGTTTACATTGATGCCTTCTTTGGCAAAGCTGTTATTATAGCGGATGTCCATACCTTTTTTATATACATCAAAAGCCATTACATCCGTTACCATCTTTACATAGTGGGGGGAGCCGGTATCGAGGATAAAATCGCCGTGCGACTCACGGATGCCGTTCACGTCTTTCATCTTCAGGCTTACAGTACCATCGTCATCGATCTCTGCCTCGTGGTCGCCATCTACTGCGATGAAATGGTACAGGTTCTTCTTAATGCCCTGGTGCCAGGCAAACTTTACCAGGCAGCGGCCGCCATTGCCGCACATGGTGCTCTCCCGGCCGTCGGCATTGTAATACTTCATCTCAAAATCATAGCCGGGTTTCGCATTCAGCAGCATCAGGCCGTCTGCGCCAATCCCAAAGCGGCGATCGCACAGAAAACGAATCTGCTCGGTATTCAGTTCGTTGTATTGCTCTTTCCGATTATCCAGTATCACAAAATCATTCCCTGTGCCCTGGTATTTGTAAAAATTCAGTTTCATGGAGTATGTGTCTTCTACGGTTTTACTTGATTCACTCGCTCTTTATCTTCTCCGCAGTGTCTCCCGAAGGGGACGCTGCGGCTTTTGTCAGCCCCGGCTTCACGCCTCAAAATTAATAACAATCACACAACTATTATAACCCGCTTACCACTTCTAATGTTTTCACAATTAATTGCTGCACAGCCGCGCTGCCATCCTTTGAGAATTCCTTAACAACCCGGTTGGCTACAATCGTGCTCAGGGAAAGGCAATGATGCCCCAGCATCTTGCCCAGTCCATAGATACCCGAGGTTTCCATCTCAAAATTCGTAATACGATGCTGGCCAAAGCTGAATTCCGTCAGCCGGTCAATCAGGCCGGGATTGCTCAGTCCCAGGCGCAGGACCCGGCCCTGCGGGCCATAAAACCCCGGACAGGTAACTGTAATACCGGGATAAAAGCCATCGCCGGCAAAGTGTTTCATCAGGGAGGCGCTGGCGGCGCTGATATAAGGCTGGG
This sequence comes from Paraflavitalea devenefica, assembly GCF_011759375.1. Taxonomy (NCBI): domain Bacteria; kingdom Pseudomonadati; phylum Bacteroidota; class Chitinophagia; order Chitinophagales; family Chitinophagaceae; genus Paraflavitalea; species Paraflavitalea devenefica. Next base: position 1,363,355 of record NZ_JAARML010000002.1, read on the forward strand.
AAATGCCGCTGTTGAGCTGGGTCTGGGTCACAAAAGCCTGTAAAAGCTGTTTTTCCCCGTCATTTTCTTCATGGCGGTAAAAATTCAGCAGGTTGTCAATGCCCAGTCCATGGGTGGATACCACGTAACTGTCTACGGGAATATCCGCCTGCAGAGCGCCGGAAGTGCCCACCCGTATAATATTCAGGAGTGTATGTTCCGGTTTGATCGTCCGGCTCTCCAGATCAATATTCACGAGGGCATCCAGCTCATTCAGCACAATATCTATATTATCCGGACCAATACCGGTAGACACTACCGACACCCTTTTTTGCCCGATATAGCCGGTATGGGTCACAAATTCCCGGTGCTGGCGCTGGTATTCTACCCGGTCAAAATGCCGGCTCACCAGGGCTACCCGGTCCGGATCGCCAACGGTAATAATGGTGTGGGCAAGCTCTTCTGGACGTAGATCAAGGTGGTAAATAGCTCCGCGATGGTTGATAATCAGTTCCGACTCCGGGATACGTTGCATAAAAAGTGTTGCTGATAGTTGCCAAATATCCGACAAATATCCTACTTTTGCACACCCCATTCAACGGCGCCTCCCGGCGTTCCGGAAAAAAGGGGAAAACAAGGTCCTGTGGCCGAGCGGCTAGGCAGAGCTCTGCAAAAGCTCCTACACCAGTTCAAATCTGGTCGGGACCTCCGAATAAGAAAACCCGCTGTTAAGCGGGTTTTTGTATTTTATCACCTCCTGTATCTTTGTTGTATGGTTCCGTGGCCGGGTGGGCCAGGCAGGGGGCTACAGCAGGTTCTTTTGCCTGAGCAGGCTGAAAAAAGCCTCCCGGTAAGTATCTCCCACGGGTATATTTCTGCCCCTGACCAATACCTGGTTGCGTTCTATCGACTCAATCTTGTCGAAAGCAACCAGGAACGATTTATGTACCCTGACAAAGCGGCCTGGCGGCAATACTTCTGCTGTCCTTTTGAAGGTTTGCAAAGCAATTGTTTTCCCCTGCAGTGTATGGATGGCAATGTATTCTTTCAGTCCTTCAATATAGAGAATGTCGGGGATAGCAACCTTAATGATCTTATGGCCTGATTTAACGAACAATATTTCTTCCGGTGCTGACCGGGTGGCGACTTCCGGTATGCCTGGTCTGTTTTCCAATGCAATGAGTTCACGGGCTTTTCCCGCCGATTTTAAAAAGCGTTCAAAGGACACCGGTTTTAATAAATAGTCCACTACTTCCAACTCAAAACCTTGTATGGCATATTGCGGATAAGCCGTTGTAAAGATTACTTTACTCTTCTTATTTAACAATTGGGTAAACTGTACGCCATTCAGTTCTGCCATCTGGATGTCCAGGAAAATAAGCTGTGGTGGCTGTTGCGTAGCCAGGGCCAGCGCTTCCAACGGATTGGTAAAAGCGCCTGCCAGTTCGAGGAAGGGCGTTTTACGGATATAGTCTTCCAACAGTTCCAGCGGCAGGGGTTCATCATCCACGATCATACAACGGATCCGTTCCATATCAATGTAGTTGCAAGGTTAAATGTACACAATAATGTGTGCCGTTCTGTTCAATGGTAAAACCTGAAGCAGGAGGATATAACAGGGCTATCCTTCGTTTTACATTGGCCAGTCCAATACCGCTAGTCGCATCCTTCAGGTGATCATTGATCCTGTTGCGGGTATGGAATGATAATTGCCCGTTGTCAATTTGCAGCCTGATCATGGCCGGATCTTCTTCATTGTTCAGTACCCCATGCTTGAATATATTTTCCACAAAAGGTATCAGTACCAGGGGTGGTATGGTGCAGGCGCCCGTGTTGCCTGTAACTGTATATTCCAGCGCCATCCGGTCCTTCATGCGTAGTTGCTGCAAAGCAATCAACTGGTCGATATAGTCCAGTTCTTTCTGCAATGCCACCCGCTCCACATTGCTTTCATATAACATGTACTGCATCATGCCAGAGAGCCGCATTACTGCATCCGCCGTTTTATCCGATTGTTGGTAAGCAAGCGTATAAATATTGTTAAGGGTGTTGAATAAAAAATGGGGATTGATCTGGGAGCGCAAAAATGCCAGTTCTGTTCTCAGGTGTTGGTTTTCCTGTTGTTCCCGCATTCTTGCACTACGAAACCAATCTACTGTAAACTTATAAACCGTACTGGCGAGCAAAAAGTAGCCGGTAAAGATGACGCTCCTGGTAAAGGTGTTCAGCAGGGTAAGCCATGGGGGCTGGTATTGGTAAACATTAAACAGGTAATTGACCAGCAGGAATAAGGCTGTATACAAAATAATCAGGATCAGCCAGCTCAGCAATAAATGAGCGATCCGGCGTTTTTTCACCCACCAGGGAAAAATGACCAGGAGATTGAGGTAAAACGAGCCCATGTAAAGAAAATAGGCAGTGGTTACATAAGGTATCGGTTGCTTTATTCCAAACCTGATAAGTGGTATCAGCACCAGGGCCAGTATGATCAGCCAACCCACGATGTGTATCATTACCAATGCTATCCTCTTCATGAATTAAAGGTAGTGAAAACGCTTTCTTCTGCGCAGGACCTATCAATGAACGTCCCTACCTGCTCTACCAAACGGGATTTTAGCGGTCATTGACCGCGGCACGCCATTGCTACTTTTGGGAGGCTGGTTGGTTGAACGCTTTTGGCATACGCATAAAAGCATTACACATTTGCCGCACAACAACAGCACCGCTATGCATCCACCTGTAGTCAGCATCCGGCACGTATCTCACCGGTTTGGAAAGCAAACCATACTTGACAATATTTCCCTTACTGTGCCTGCCGGGAGTATTTACGGATTTCTCGGCCCCAATGGCGCGGGTAAAACGACCACCCTGCGGTTATTACTGGGCTTGTTGCAAAAACAAGATGGCAGTATCCAAATCTTCGGCAAAGACATAGCCACGAACCGGCTGGAGCTGCTCCGGCGTACCGGTTCATTAATAGAGCAGCCATCCCTATACGGGCACCTGAATGCCCGGGAGAACCTGGATATTTACCGGCTTTCCTACCCTTGTGAAAAGAAGCGGATAGCGGAGGTATTGGAAATTGTGAAACTGACAGATACAGGCCGTAAGAAAGTGCGCGCTTTTTCATTGGGCATGAAGCAGCGTTTGGCCATTGCCATTGCCCTTTTGCCCGATCCTGATCTGTTGGTGCTGGATGAACCTTCCAATGGGTTGGACCCGGTGGGTATCATCGAAATGCGCAACCTGATCACAGACCTGCATACCACCCATCATAAAACGGTCATCATATCCAGTCATCTACTGGCTGAGATCGGCAAAATTGCCACTGATCTTATCATCATTCACCAGGGCAGGGTACGCTATGAAGGAAGTCTACAGGGGCTCTACCAGCTCGATCCTGCCCAAAACGATCTGGAAAATTTATTCATGCAAATTATCTCCAACCCGTTATGACACTATCATTCCTGCATAATACCAAAGCAGAATTATTAAAAACCAGCAGCACAGCTATACCCTGGCTTACCTTACTGGCAGCCGGTTTCCTGCCCGCTATCAACTGTATTATCCTGCTGGCCCGTCCGGATGTTTTAGTCAATAAGCTGCAAACTGATCCCTGGCTCATTTTTCTGCACATGAACTGGAAGAGCAATGCAGCCTTCATACTGCCCCTTTACCTTATTTTGCTGAACAATGCCATGGCGCAGATCGAATACCGGAATAATGCCTGGAAACAGGTATATGCCCTGCCACGCCGGTACACGGATATCTTCTTTTCTAAATTTATCGTCATGCTTGGTTTCCTTGCAGCTTTCTTCCTGCTTTTTCATGCCTGGATCATTGCAGGTGGTTTGGTGGCCGGATGGATCAATAAAGGATATCCATTCTCTACGCACGCTTTCCCTTTCAACGAGATGTTTATTTTATCCGCCCGTATTGGCCTGGCCGTTATGGGTGTGGCCGCTATTCAATATTGGTTAAGCCTTCGTTTCCATAATTATATCATTCCCCTTGGCATTGGGATTGGCCTGCTCATACTAGGACTGGTATTAATGGATTGGGATAAGAGTATTTACTTTCCGTATGTGTACCCCATTTTTATGTTTTATACCGGTTTGCCGGAGCGCCATGGAACGCTGTCCCTTTTGTTATGGAATTCAGGCATTGCCTTTGTGGTGGCCATCCTGGCCGGTTGGTGTGATATGTATAACAAAAAAGAAAAAGGATAGCCCGGGTATATTATTTTTACTTCATGGAACGGTCGAAAACTATGATCCCTTATTATACTGAGATCAATGATTTCCTGGCGTCTATCTCCTGGCCAGGAAAAACAACGAACCCGGATTTTTACTGCCTGCGTTTACAGCCATCAGATGAACCCGTACAGATATACAGGCCTCCCTTTAAAAGGTCCTTTTATTTCTTTTCGTTGTTAATTAACTCGGGGAAGATCGAAATTAATTATGGTGATGAAACGGTGAATGATCCCGAGTCGTACCTGGTTTTTCATTCCCCCAACCTGGTGTACAGTTTCTCCCACAATAACGCCCTGGAGGGCTATGTGATCTACTTTAAATCGGAATGCTTCTCTTATTTTAAACCGGATTTTCACACCGAATTCCCCTTATTCAACCTGCTGCACACCAATTTATTTAAGCTGGACCGTGCCACCTTCCAAAAGCTGGCGCCCCATTTTGAAGAAGTATTTGCAGCGTATGAAAGATCGGCCAAAGACCAGCATATCGAGGCGCGTGTTAAATTACTGGGCCTGTTGTATTATTTGAAAGACTTTTCCCTGGAAAGAAAGAAGGAGATACGGTTGGCCACCCCGCAGCAAATTCTACTAAGGAAATATGTTCAACTGGTCAATAACCACTATATCGATAAAAGGACCGTACAGGAATATGCGGACCTGCTCTCTGTAACGGCCAATTACCTTTCCCAGTCGGTCAAGGCTGTTTCCGGTAAGAATGCGCTCTCTTATATTGCCGAAAGGTTAGTAAGTGAGGCTAAGTCGCTCATCCGGTATACTGATTTTGAGATTGCTGAAATTGCCTACCAGTTAAACTTTTCTGACCCTGCCAACTTTGGTAAGTTCTTTAAAAAACAGGCGGGTATGTCTCCTTCGGAGTTCCGGAACCTGGGCAAGTGATCAAATTTACCGGTTTACCCAAGTTTTTGACCATTTGTTCAGGGCTGCTATATTTTACTTTGTTGCGTGAAACAAATTTTTAACCATTAACAATTTAAGTATGGCAACAAAGGTTTTTATCAATCTGCCCGTAAAAGATCTGAACAAGTCAAAGGCTTTCTTTGAAGGTCTTGGTTTCAGCTTCAATCCACAATTTACTGATGAAAATGCAGCGTGTATGGTGATCAGCGAAACTATATACGCCATGCTGCTGACGGAGTCCTATTTTAAGACCTTCACCAAAAAGGAAATCAGTGATGCCCGCAAAAGCACAGAAGTGTTAATCACATTGGATGCTGCTTCCAAAGAAGAAGTGATCGGTATAGTAGCCAAAGCAAAAGCATTGGGTGCTACTATGTACAGTGAACCGCAGGACCTTGGGTGGATGTATCAGCACAATTTTGCCGACCTGGATGGTCACCAATGGGAGTTTGCTTACATGGACGAAACCCAATTACCGGGCTAACAAAACTATGTAATAAGATAAGCGCCGGGTTCTGTTATTTCATTGGCAGGGGTGTTTGCCTCTTCTTCCCTGGGTTATATGATCGGCAGGTATTTAGGGCCGCACACCGTCGATAAATTCGTTGGTAAAAAGATACAGCAAAAGGTTGGTACCTTTATTAAAAAGTATGGCGTGCCGGCCATTGCTATTACGCGTCTTTCTTCGTTATCCAATGACTCCCTCAGTTTTGTGACAGGTATTTTGAGAATGAACTACACCAAGTACATACTGGCCACCTTGTGCGGCATCACGCCCCTGATCGTTTTACTGGCGATCTATGGTGAAAATGGTAAAATAGAAAAAGCCCTGTATTGGATAGCAGGTGCATCAGTACTGTTTTTGATTGCCTACATCTTCATTGACAAACGGAGAAAAAGAAGAAAACAGCAAGGGGCGTCAGGTCGTACCAAAAGGCCAGCATCAACGGCATGATCTATTGCCGGATCATATCGGTTACACTGTTGCAGGTATTGGAAAGCGCCTTGTCCGACTGCAGGTAATCAGTATAGAACTGATCGAAATCAGCCTCTTTGATCTTATTGGCCAGGGCGGTTTGCTTAAAAACATCCAGGGTAATAGCTTCCCGGGGAGCTTTTTTGATAATGTCTGAGAGAATCCTGTAAGTTGTTTTTTGTCCGAATTGCTTTTCAAAGCATAATAATAAAAGCGGACCATACATATACCGGTAGCCATTATCAATTTCATTGGCGGCCGTGATCCGGGCAAGGGGCGGGTATTTTTTATCTTGTATTTGTGTAACATATTCGCGGATCCGCTGGTGATAAAAGCTGGTATCCGTAAATGCTTCTGCCGCTTTCAGGGAGAGATATTCTGTAGCCGATTCAAGCCAGAACCAGAACCAGCGGCCTGCAGTGCCATTAAAATAGTAGTGCGCCAGTTCATGAGCAAAAAAGGCAGTATTCTTATTGTCCAGCTTGCCGGCCGGGGTGATCAACGTAGTGAAATTAACCCCTGCATAGGCAAAGCTGGGGAAAACTGTAAATCCCCAGGCGCGTCCAGGTTTGAAAGGTTCCACTGCCTGGTGGGAGATGATGTAGATGCCGCCTTCATAGGGAAGTTTTAATTTTTCTGCATAAAAAGCTTTTAATTTATCCAACTCCCGGAAAAGCGTCTGTGCAGTACCTGTATCTACGGTAGCATTCAACAGGTAGTTCCTGCCGGACTGCAAGAAATCGTAATCACCGGCAAATAAAAGCAGTGGCACGGCTGTTTGGGAAATCAAATGGGCCGGCCGTTCCTGCCGCGGCGGACATCCGTTGATAAACACCGTTCTGGCATCCTCGGTATACACGGTAATATCATACGTGTACTTGTCAAGCAGCCGGTCATTGCTTACATCATAGATCACCGGATACCATTTGCTTTGTTCTGTTGCCCGCAGTGTTTTTCCGTTCAGTGCAATGAAGCCTTTATAGTCGAAGCTATTCAGGGTATCGCTGTATACCGGGAAAGCTCCTTTGTATTGGATGCTGAAAGCTGGGGGAAGAAAAGGGAAACTGTCTTTTTTGTTTTTCATCAGGTAGTAGCCAATGGCTTCCCCGTTTATTTTACCATTGTAATACCCGTCATAGTGTAATACCTGTCCGCTGTCGGACGTACAATACCGGATATTCATGCCCCGGTTAAGCATGATTTTGTATTCTTTTAGTGGAGGCAGGTTGGAAAGCCGGAAGTTGCAGTCAATGAGCCCATCGCTCATTTTGATATGGACCGTGCCCTGGATATGGGGTTGCGTTTGAGCTGTAGCCTGCAATAGGGTAAAAACAAGGGTCAGAATGCCAATAATTTTCATAAGTACTATGCGTCTTTTCTTTTAATGTTTGCCTGATAGCCAGCCAATAGGATCTTAGCTATACACTTTTGCAGCAATAGACGCCAGTTATAGATAAATGTTGCAGAAAGACTCAAAGCGTTTTAAGGCTCAGCAATAGTATTGTTATTTCATTAAACCCTTTAATGGTAGCATAATCGATGGCTTTCTGCTCCCGGCTATTCACCACGGTAGTATCTGCTCCCTGCTCCACCCAGGCAAGGTAGCCATTCATGCTCTCCGTATTACCGGATACCGGTTGACTGAAATTCACGTTCACGCCATTGTCCAGGAACAGGCTTACGATCTCTTTCTGGTTGTTGGCGCAGGCATACCAAATGGGTGAAAGCCCTGTTTTGGAACAGGGGCTCGAATATTTGCCGGGTTTCGTAGCCGTGCAAATTGCGGGGAAGTTTTTCTCCCTGCCGGATAAGCGCTGCGGCTTCCTCCAGGCTGCTCTTCATCAGCGCGGTTAACAATGCATTCATCTTGGGGCAGATAAGATTTGTCTGGTTATAAAAAGGCTAAAGACAATCAATCTTAGTGCCAATTATCATTTTAAGGAAATAGTAACTTACACTTTATCCTTCACCCATTGTTGGGTGGCCTCTACCAGTAGTGACAGGATATCCTTCTTGCCTGCTTTGAACATATGATCAGCCCCTTCTATTTTCACCAGCGTGGCTTTTTTCAGGGAGGAGCAAACGCCTTCAATCAGTTTCCATTCAGCCAGGGCATCTTTGGTACCCTGCAGGAAAAGCATCGGCGCTTTTACCTCCTTCAGGTGTTCTGCCCTTTCCGTGGCAGGTTTTTTGGCAGGGTGGAGGGGGAAGCCGTAGAAGATGATCCCTTTGACTTCCTTGCGCGGATGGGCCGATAGATACTGCGAAGACATACGTCCGCCGAAAGATTTACCGGCAGCAAACAATGGCAGGGAAGGAAATAATTCCTGCGCTTTATTAATAGCTGCTTCAATTGTTTGATGCGCCACTGCCGGTGTATCGGCCCTTCCTTTTTTGTGTTCGGTAAATGGGAAATTGAAACGCACCGTGCCAATGCCTGCTGCTGCAAGCTGGGTGGACAGTGCTACCATAAACGAATGATCCATGCCGGCGCCTGCACCATGCGCCAGCGTGAGGATGCAGGTGGCTTTGGCAGGCACCATGCTTTCGGCTGAAACTTTGCCAATTTCAGGCGATACCTGTATGGAGAATGCTTGTGTGCTCATAGTGATAACCGTAATTCAGTAATAGTATACTAAGTTAAACCACCGGCGGCACATAATTTATTTTTCCTTTCTTTCCAACCTTTACAGCTAATGATCCTCTTATTAACGTGGCCTCTGACCGGAAGTAAATATACTCCCCCTTATAAATTGAAATATGAAATATATGAAATGGACTATTATGATCCTGTTCGCTATCTGTTCTGTATCTAACCTCTTTGCTCAACCCACGAAATACCTGATAAAAGCAGGTAAATTTTTCGACAGCGAAAAAGGCGTGTTTACTACCAATATGGTGATCCTTGTGAATGGTCCGATGATCGATACTGTCAAAGTGGAAAAAGATCTCACCGCAGCCGATCGCAACAGTTATCCTCAGGTCATCGATCTTTCTGCTTACACAGTAATGCATGGCCTGATAGATTGCCATACGCACCTGCTCTATAAGGAGTTTGTTTATCCCAATCGCCGTACTGGCAGCCTTGACCTGTTAAGAGAGTTGGAGATGGATGGAGATGCCTACCGTGCATTGTATGGTGCTGCCAAAGCGAAAGCCTACCTGGAGAACGGGATCGTTTGGGTACAGGACCTGGGCAATTCCGGCAGCTTCGCGGATCTCGCCTTGCGTAAGGCGATTCGAAACGGGTTGGTAGCAGGTCCCGATATGAGTTGCTCCGGGCCGGGGCTGGCTACTGAAGGCGGTCAGTTGCCAGGTCTTATTTATAAGTATAGGGATATTGTTAGTGATGAATACCGCATTATAAAAGGAGTGGATGACGCTATCCAGGCGGTCAGGGAGCATCTGAACCAGGGTGTGGATGTCATTAAGATCTATTCAAACAACACTCCCAATGTTACGAAGATGCGCATAGAAGAGATCGCCGCTATTGCGAAGGAGGCACATCGTCACGGGCGTAAAGTGACCGCGCACGCCTCCGATAATGAATCCGTATGGAATGCCGTAACAGCAGGTGTGAACGGCATTGAACATGGTTATTCAATGGATGATAGCACGATGCAGTTGATGGCTTCCAAAAAGGTGAACTGGGTTGCCACCCTGGGCGATACGACAGGTTCCTGGAAATTTTCTTTGACCAGTTGGCCGGAGATGAGCGCGGCAGATCGTGCAAGGGGCATCTATAGACGCTTTAAGAGAGATTCAACGCTCTTGCAAAGGGGAATCAAAAACGGGCTGACCATCGTATGCGGCAGTGATGATTACCTCGACAATGGTAAGCCCCCTGGAGAAGCGACCAAGCATGTACTCATCGGCTATGTGGAAAAGGGCATGTCGATACCTGCCGCCTTACAAACAGCTACGGTGAATGCTACCCGCCATATAGGCATCAGGAATGCCACAGGGTCGATCAAACGGGGGCAGCCTGCTCATATCGTTGCTTTTGGCGGCAACCTCGATAAGGATATCCATGAACTGCTCAAGACTGCTTTTGTCATGAAATGGGGGAAGATATACATCAATATTTCAGACCCTCGTCTACCAGCAAATCGATAGGAAAGCTCAATTAGGTGGATCCGCGGGTGTATTGGAATTGTTATCCCGTTCAACGAACGGATAAGGCAGGTAATTCCGCTTACGTTCTGCCAGTGGGCGCTCCAGGCGCCGCTGGTCCTGCAGCCGCAATCCCGACATATAGAGTTCGATACTGCGGTTACGGTATATTTCGGTCAGCAAGGCTGCCTGCGTAATAGCACCGACATAGACAGGCTGATCAGCTCCTACGCCAAAGGGATCATCGGCTGGCTTTTTGGTCAGCACCTGGTTGAGGTATACGATGGCATTGGGCAGGTTGTTTTGCCGGGCGGACGCCTCGGCTTTGATCAGCATCATTTCACCGGGTAGATAAAGCGGCCATCCGGAGGCGGAGGCAGCCGCAAATCCATTAATACGGAATCGCTGCGCCGAAGTTGGATTGACGGTAATATAAAACGGTACGCGTTTATCCGTGAGGCTGGGCGCCAGCGCCGGTGGCAATCCCATCGTGGAATCGATCGGCTGGTACACGTTGTTGGTAGAAGTGGCTGTTTCCCAGATAGGGTTCAGCGTGATGGCGTCGAAATTAAAGGTTGATTTTATAGTGAGGTTTACTGCATTGGCTTCTGTGAGGGCAAGGGCATTGTTGCCCACATTCAAGGCGTACCTTGCTTTCAATGCGTGTAAGGTGTTTACGATATCTATGCCGGCCGGAATATTGGCCAGGAATTGGGCGCTCATGGGATTGGCAGCAATAACCACCAGGGCATTATCCAGTATGCCGATGGCTTTTGTAAAGGCTTCGGCGCTGGTAATGAAAGTAACATTGGCACCTATGGTATCCGGTACATGGTCCCAATTCATGGCCAGGTTGCCGATGGCCAGGGCTTTGAAGAGGCTGGCATAAGCGATCAGGCCGCTGGCATATCCTTTGTCGGCCAAAGCAGGTGCATTCCTAAGCACGTTGTTGGCATCGAAGATGATCTTATTACTGTTGATCCACAAGTTAGCCAGGATGGTATTGGTTCCATCAACGGCAGTGCCTCCCAGGAACAACTGGTACTCTGCGGTATTGCCCTGGTTAATGATGTTGAGTTGCCGGGTGACGAATCCGTCTGTTGTTATTTGGGTGTACAGCGAACTGGCACGCTGGAAAGTGTATACCCTTTGCAGCCCCACTGCTACGCCAGTCAAACCACGGGAAGTGGTCAAAGCATCGTCTACCGGTGCTTTGGATGGATCGGTATAGTTCTTTTTGCAGCCCACTGTCTGTATCAGCACCAGGGCCAGGAAAAAAACAGCGGATAGTTTTATATTGATCAATTTCATACAAATAAAATTTAAGTATTAGAACTTAGCAGCTACAGAAAGACTGAAAGTGCGTGGAATAGGAACGGTGCCAAAATCAACGCCGCGCAACACGGTACTTTGTCCGCCGGAATTCACTTCAGGATCATATCCCTTGTAATCATCCCAGGAGAACAGGTTGCGGCCACTGGCGCTGACCGTCAGGTCACTAAAGATTTTCAGTTTGCCGAAGCGGTAGCTCAATGAAATCTCCCGCAGCTTCACGAATGAACCATCATCCACACGCCATTCTTCTATCTGGTACACGCTGTTAATATAGCCGCGGGGCAACTGACCCAGGTGTTCCTGTTCGGCCACTTTACCATTGCCCACGCCCTGCCTTGTTCTGAAATCGGCATTCCATACATCCACACCCTGTACCGCATCGAACTGTACGCGCAGTCCGAACTTTTTATAGCTTACCTCATTGACCAGGGTAGCTGTGTAATCGGGATTGGGATCACCAATCACTTTCCGTAAAGGCGTGCCGGTGGGCAGGCCATTGGCATCACGCTGGGTGGTATAACCCAATGGACCATTTTGCGTGCCTCTTTCCAGTTGCGGAAATCCCGCTGCATTTTTGATCTGGCCGCCATTGGCATCGAGCGCGAAAAAAGTGCCATAGAAAACGCCAATGGGCTGTCCTTCCAGTATGGCTACGGGCGCGCCGGCAGTGGTGCTCAACAAGGTCAATGCCTGTCCTATTTCCAGCGCTTCATTCCGGTTGTGGTTGTAAATACCGGTTATATCCCAGCGCCAGTCTTTGTTTTTAACGGGTGTACCGGTAAGCACTACTTCGAAACCTTTGTTCTCCAGCGAACCGAGGTTGTCGAGGAAGCTGGCGTAGCCGTTGGTAGGCGCAATCACGCGACTGATGAGCAGGTCATTTACTTTTTTGATATAATAATTGAACTGCAGGCCGAGCCTGTTGTCAAAAAAGGAAAGGTCAGTACCCAGCTCTAACTCTTTTTGGCGCTCCGGCTTAATATCGGGATTGACCAGTTGGGCGTTGCTAAACAGGGCGATCCGGCTCAGGAAAGCAATGGTATTATAGGCGTTGAACCGTGCGTAGGGAGCAATGCCGGTGAGGTTGCCCGATTCGCCGTAGGCAATCCTCAGCTTGGCCAGGTTCCACCATTTTGCGATCGATAGCTTGTTCCACCACTCCGTTTCAGACAGCACATAACTGCCACTTCCTTTTATATACACCTGGTTGCGCTGGTCTTCTCCAAACACGGAGGAGCCATCCAAACGTACTGCGCCTGTTACAAACAATTGGTTGCGGTATTTAAAGTTCTGTTGCAGGTACACACCGGAAACAGACAATTCGGTGCGCTCATCGGAGCCGGGCAGCAGTGTGCTGGCCGCATTGACGGTTTCCACAAAAGGCGCCAGTCCCCTGCCATGCAAGAGCGTATAACCATTCTTTTCATATTGCATCGAATAGCCTGCCTGCGTAGTGCTGGCAATGTCATCGTTGATGTCGAACTGGTAGGTGCCGTTCAGCTCATGGTTGATCTGGAAGAAATTGTTGGTAGCGGCACTGGCATAACCATTCAGCGCCACCGACAGATCGGGGCCTCCGCCAAAGAAAGCCGTGCTTACGTTATAAGTATACGGCGGCATGGTGGTAGTGCCACGCTGTGCATAGTTGTCAATACCCAGTGTATAATCGACCGTCAACCCTTTTGCCGGTCTTAACTTTAACGAAGTGCTGGCTATAAGGCGGTTGGTTTCCTGCCGTTGTTTGAAGTCTTCCATGACCGATACAGGGTTCACGCGGCCGCGTTCACCTACTGCCTGTAGGTTGCCGAAGATATCGCGCTGCCAGATGTTGTGGAAGTTACCAATGATGGTAACGGCATTCATGGGAGAGAAAAAGGAGTTGCCATCCGGTTTTTCATTGGCGAGGCTGTTGATGTAATTTAGGCCCACACTCATGCTGGCCCATTTGGTGATTTCCTGGTCGAGGTTCAACCGGAAACTGAAGCGGCGGAAATCGGTATGATTAATAATACCCTGGTTGAAGAAATAAGAAGCGGAAGTATAATATTTGGTTTTATCCTTCCCTCCACTGACCGATACATTGTTATCGGTACCCAGCCCGGTGCGGAAGATATAGTCCTGGTAGTCATAACGGGTTACATTGGTTGTATTGGTGGGCAGGGCGGGAGGTGTACCTACTGCCGTGATGATGTCTTGCGTTAATGCACCGGGGCCATCGGTGGGTCCGCCAAACTTCACCGGCGCCTGGTTTACATCGAGCTTTTTGCGCAGCTCGCTGACCAAAATGCCGGTAGAAAAGCTCACCACCGGTGCGCCGGTACTGCCTCTTTTGGTAAAGATCTGTACCACACCGGCATTGGCCCTTGATCCATAAATGGCGGCAGCAGCAGCGCCGTTCAGCACTTCCACCCGTTCAATATCGGCCGGGTTGATGTCGGCCATACGGCTTTGGCCAACCGTACCTACAAATAAGTTACTGCCCGTATTATTAGTGGTGGTGTTGGGCGCATCGTAGGTGTTTTGGGTATTGGTGACGCGGTTGGTGGCATTGTTAACAATAACGCCATCTACAATGTACAAAGGCTCGGAAGAGCTGTTGACGGAACTGATACCGCGCAGCCGCACAGAGATGCCGCCGGCAGGATCGCCGGAGTTTTGGATGATCTGGGCGCCGGCAGTTTTACCCTGTAAAGCCGCCAGCACATTACTGGTAGCGCCTTTGTTGATGTCATCCGCTTTTAGCGTGCTGATGTAACTGCCCAGTTGCCGGCGGGTGGTACCTTGTGAGGTACCGGTTACGATCACTTCATCGAGGCCCAGTACATCTTCCACCATGGTTACCTGCTGGGTGTAGGTGGTGGCGTTACCGATCTGAAGCGTACGCTCCACGGCTTTAAATCCCACGCCCGAAAATTCCAGGGTATAACTCCCGGGTTTCAGGGGAGCCGTTACACTGAAGTTCCCGGCGGCATCGGTAGCCGTACCATAGGTGGTATTTTTAACCGATACTGAAATGCCGTTGAGGGCCTGGTCGTTAGGCCCGGTCACTTTACCGCTGATGGTAACCTGGGCCATTGCCAGCAGGGCGATGAGGTTACTGATCAGGAACAGGCCAATAACCCGTAAAGGCCGGCCATGCATTGATAAAGGTGCAGTCATAAACCTTTTTTTTGAATGAATAATAGCGGGTAGGGAGGCGGGGTTGGGAGTGGTTGGAAGAGTAGTATCATGCCGGTGTTACCGTATGTACACTTTAAATTACGTGAATCTATTTGATATTCAATATAAATACGGCAATTTCAAGGTACAAGACAAGACGGGTGCAAGATTTTGCAGGTTAGGTATTTGGTGGAGTTGTTTTTGGTGGTGATGCCTGCACAGGTGGGATGGTCTGTCAAAATTTACATGATATAGTAGGTTCTTGTATCAGGCTTCGTGGTAGCAGCCGCTTCTCCTAATAGCTGCCTGATATCTCTTTCTACAGTCATCGCGATCTCCGTAATGGGTACATCGCTGGGCCTGTTTCTGAAGGGATCCTGCAGGTGATAGGCGACCTTTTCAATGAGAAAGAAACCAGCGGAGATCAGGAGCAGCAGTGGTGCTACTAAACGGTTATCGATGTCTTTCAGGGAAATGGCCAGGGTGACGACAAAGAGGTAAATGATGAAATGAAGGACCAATCGATAAGAAGACGGGAAAATTGTGCTGTTAATCCTTTCCACGCTTCCCATCGAATCGGTGAGGCGGATAATAGTTTCCTGCAGATGGATATGCGCATGTACGTCAAGTATTTTGCGCAGGCGGAGTTCCTGCAGGTCCCTGGAGGTAGTTTGCAATAAGAAAAGCGGCTGGTTGTTTTGCTTAGCCGCTTCTGCCAGTTCGGCGACGGGAAGCAGGTGTCCGATATTTTGCAGGGTATCGAGCTTGCGTAATGATCTTCCCAGTATATACCCCCACGCTATTTGCCGGTAGCCGATCTGCTTTATTGCCTGGGCCTGTCCGGCTCCCATAAAAGTTTGTAACTGGATGATCAGGCTCCTGGAATCATTCAGGATACCTCCCCATATTCTTCTTGCCTCCCACCACCTGTCGTACGACTGGTTCATCTTAAACGAAAGAAGTACCGATATAGAAGTACCTAAAAATGCCGGAATAGCCAGTGGCATGACCGGTAGAGCACTCATAAATTCAATGGCTCCAAAATGAGTGGCCAATCCGACGCATAAAACTATTATCAACTCATATTTGATGATGCCGAATGAATATTTAATGGGAATACTTGATTCGAGTAACATAGATTTAATTCATGTAATGTAGTCCTATTTGCCGGATACCCTCCATTTATCAGGCAAAAGTGTGAATCATGTGATTTAATCCCGGAATCATATAACCCTCTTTTGGGCAAATTGTATCACCTTTGGCCAGGTATCACATTATTCATTTGCCCGGCGTGATATGTCTAAAGTAACTTTTAATAACAGCAACCGCCTGTTTTATCAGGCCGTTAAAAAGTCAGTGGATGCCTACTTTCAAAGCAACCGGCTCAGAAAAACCGGCAACTGGAAGCTGTATATGAAAGCATTCATACTAATACCGGTTGCCATGGGCCTGTATGGCTACCTGCTATTGGGGCACTATCACTGGCTGGCCGGCATCCTCCTGGCGGCCCTGTTGGGATTGTCGCTGGTATGCATCGCTTTCAATGTAATGCATGATGCCTGCCATGGCAGCTATTCCCGCAAAAAATGGGTGAATGAGCTCATGGGCCTTAGCATGAATGTTTTAGGCAGCAACGCTTTTATATGGAAGATCAAGCACAACATCATCCACCACACCTATACCAATATCGATGGCATCGATGATGACCTGGCCAACAGTTCCCTGTTAAGGATGTGCAACACCCAGCAATGGAAACCCATCCACCGGTTCCAGTTCATTTACATGTATCTCCTATATGCCATCAGCACGCTTGCCTGGATGTGGGGTACGGATTTTGTAAAATATTTCTCCAGGAAGATCCATCATACACCGATCAACCAAATTGATCTCCATCAGCATATCGTTTTCTGGACCAGCAAATTGTTGTACCTGTTCTTTTATGTGGCGGTGCCTATATATTTCATCGGGTGGCAATCATGGCTGGCCGGTTTCCTGGTTATCCATGTGGTAATGGGTCTTAGTTTATCCATCGTATTTCAACTTGCGCATGTAGTAGAAAAAACAACCTTTGAAGTCATTGCGGAAAAGCCCAAAGTGATAGCGTCGGAATGGGCTATCCACGAAGTAAGTACCACGGCTGACTTTGCTCCCAAAAACAAAGTGATCAGCTGGCTGGTGGGTGGGTTGAACTTTCAGATAGAACATCACCTCTTCCCACAGATCAGCCATGTGCATTATCCGGCATTGAGTAAAATAGTCCGGCAGCAATGTGAGCTGTTTGGACTGCCCTACAATTTCTACCCCACCATGAGGCAAGCCATCTACTCGCATGTACGCCTCATGAAACAATTGGGGCGTTCTCATGCCCCCTGATGGATGCCACTCGTTTTTTATTGTTTTAAAGGAGGTTAAAAAATAACAACTGCTCAGCTCCCGCCAGAGCAGTTGTTCGCTCATCATGGCTGTTATAAGATGTAGGTATTTAACAGACTGCAAAATTCATCCCTTCTTCCTTCGTAACCACTTTGAATGGTCGTTAAGATCATTTAAAAGGGCCAGGATAGAAATCCAGCCCGTTTTTTAATCCAATATCCTATGAAAAACCGATCTAAAGGTAGATGGTTGATTGATAGCGGTTGTTATTGAATGACATATTTCTTTTATATAATTCACACATGGTCTCCCTGGCAGCCGGTTAACGGGCAGCATTACCTGATACCGCTGTTCACAATTGCCGGCTGGTCAATCGCCTGGTCATTTACCAGGCGATTGTTTTTTTGGGGGCTGGTTTCAAAAATCCGAGCGTGATGGACGGCTAAAGGCTAAAAAACGGCACCCCCGGTATTGCATACTTCTTCATACCCGCTTCGTTGAAGCTGAACCTGGAATTATGGGTATGCCGGTGGGTTTTAGCCGATGGAGGGAGATGGCAGAAGAGGCGGGGAAGACTGGTAGTGAGTGGGGGAAGGGGTATGGCAGGTAGCTGCCTGGTACCTATGGGGGTACTATGTGATGAGGATCTGGTATTGAGGAGGGTCTCGGTAAAGTCTCGATAAGGTCTCGACAATGTCTCGAAAAGGTCTCGATAAGGGTGGCAATCCAGGTGGGAATTTTTACCGTAAGTATTGGTAGGGGCGAGCGCCCTGTATGTAAACTTTATTCATAATCAATTAATTCCAATTTTTATGGCAAAATCAACATCCCGTCTCTTCAAGTTCCAGGGAACTATTGAAGACCTTACCTTCGTGAACAGCAAGCGCTACAAGCCGCATGTCCGCGCCCGCAAGAACTCCAAAAAACCTTTCGTGATGACGGCCGCTTTGGCCGAAAGCAAGAACCGCCTGCAGGAATGTAATAATTACCTGCAGCCTGTATTCCAGGCTTTGCGTACCGAAGTGTATCATGGCTCCCTTTGGTCGCGACTGGTAAAAGCACTTTTTGCCAGGTTAAAAGCCGGCGGGCCGTTGGGCCTGACCTGCCTGCAAGGCTTTGACTGTAATTTACAACATAAGCTGTCGGAATTGTTCACCCGCGGTTATGATTTTTCTGCAACCCAAGAACAAAACCAATTGCGTGTACGGGTGTTGTTACGCCAGCATCCGGCCGTCAATGACGATCTGCCGCGGACGGGTTACCAGGTGCGCCTGGTGGCTATCTTCCCGGATGCAGAAAACGGCGCCACGCATAAGGAAGTGGTGTTGGGTCCGCTGACGAAATATGACGCCGCGTTGGAAGCGGTGGAACTAATGGTGCCCCTGCCGTCGGCTGAAGCGCCCGGTATGTTGTTGCTGGGCATGACGACGCACCTGCAGGGGTTGGGCGCCTGGGAGGTCATGAGTGATTCGGGGATGAAGGTGATGTGGGTGCAGTGAGGGTGAATAGATTGAATTGTTAGAATTTTCTAACGACAATGACACCAAGGATAATAAGGATTATTCCCAGCAAACGCCATGCATTAAAAGAGTGTTGTTCTGCTACCAATACATTGTAATGATCCAGTAGAACAGCGATAATAACCTGTCCTGCTACTACAAGGCCGAAAGTGAGTGCCATGCCAATCCGGGGTAATGCCAGCATGGTCGCTGTTATGTAAACGGCCCCGGTAAGACCGCCCCCTAACCAATAGTAAAGGGGTGTGGACCTTAGCCCAGCCCAGGAAACAGAGTCTTTTGTAAATGGCAGGTATAATGCAACCGCAAATGCCCCGACGATGAAGGAAAACAATGAGGCGAATAACGGACTGTCAATTGACTTTCCAAACCGGGCGTTCAATCCCGCCTGCAGGGGCAACAAGGCGCCAGCGATAAAAACGATGATGAACCATACTGCTTTCATGAGCTAATTTTAAGGATTAATACAGTAGTCCTTGATCAATGAAAAAGCCCTTTCATTACTTGCATATACCAGCTCACGGGGCTTTTTGTAAATAAGACTACCTTACATTTCTTTCATTTGCTTTTTTACTTTTCCTTTTGCGGTCACCTTTCTGTCAAGAAAATCCCTGATCGTTGCCCCGATCTCGTCGCCGAAACTTTCGAGAGCGAAATGTCCTGTAGGATACAAGTGAAATTCAAGGTTCTTTACGTCCTTCTTAAATGCCTCGGCACCAATACCTGGAAAAATGTAATCATCCTTACCATACACGATCAACATCTCCGGATTTTTCGTGCGCAGGTATTCCTGCCATTTGGGGTATTGTTTTACGTTATTCCGGTAATCATAAAACATCGCGATCTGGATGTCGTCATTTTCAGGGCGCTGCAGGTGCCGGAGGTCTATTTCCCAGTTGTCTGGGGATACAAGGCTCGCATCCGGAACATTGTGTGTGTATTGCCATTTCAATCCGTCGGGATTATGAAAAGCCTGGCAGGCTCTGATAGCATCCTTGTCGTTCCTGTCTTTCCAAAGCGCCTTGATGGGATCCCAGAACGTTTCCAATCCTTCTTCATAACAACATCCGTTCTGTACAATAATGGTCTCAATCTTGTCTGGATATTTTGAAGCCAGTGTCCAGCCAATGGGAGCGCCGTAATCCATCAGGTAAAGGCTGAACTTTTCAATATTCAAGTGGTTCAGCAATCCTTCGATGAGCCTGGCGTAGTTTGCGAAACTGTATTCGAAATCGGCCATAGGGGGTTGTTCACTTCTGCCATAACCGGGGTAATCGGGCGCGATCAAATGGTATTTGTCCGATAAGTCGTTGATCAGGTTACGGTACATGTGTGAGGAGGTTGGATAGCCGTGCAACAATACCAGTACCGGTGCATCGGCGGGACCTGCTTCCCTGTAAAAGATATCCACACCGCTAATCTTCGCGAAGTGATAATGTGTTTCGTTTTTCATCATCTTTGTTTTTTTGTTATTATATTTTTTTCGTTAAGCCTATATCTCAGTTTGTTCACTTCAAAGCTCAAACCAATAATTTGATTTTTAAAATCACCCTACTAATAGGTTGTATCAAAAATGTAATAGGCGGGGTGTTCTGATCTTTAAATGTGAAGTGAGAAGGATCATTATAATTATAAGAGGACCTATAACTCAAGTTATTTGTCCGGTCACACACTACTCCTCAATTTTGTCATAGGTTTTATGTTGACACCCAGACTATGACCTTTTACTTGTTCCGTACCGAAAAGATCATTTAACAAAGCTTCACATTTATTCATCACTTTAATATTTGTTTACATGAAAAAGAAGATTTTGTTTATGGTAACCAGTGCTGATCTTATTGGACCAAAGAATCGTCGCACCGGAAGTTTGCTGACCGAGGTGGCCCACCCCTACGAAGCATTTAAAAAGCAAGGGTATGACATTGATATTTATAGTGTAAAAGGAGGTGAGGCCCCTATAGACATGGTTGAACTGGAAGACCCGGTTAATATTGCATTTCTCAAGGGTGACGGACCGGCGAAGATGAAAAACACCGCCCGTATCAAAGATGTATCAATAGATGGTTATGATGCTGTGTTCGTCCCTGGCGGGTTGGGGCCTGTTGTTGACATGACTGACAATCCTCCGGTGCAAAAAATCCTGGCCTCCATGTATGATAGTGGCAAGGTGGTGAGTGCTGTCTGCCATGGACCAGTGTCTTTGGCGAATGCTAAGCTGAAAAATGGTTCTTACCTGGTCAAAGGTAAAAATGTTACGGGTTTCAGTATCGCTGAGGAACTAAACTATGCAAAAGAAGATGTCTCGTTTGAACTGGAAGACCTTTTAAAAGAGCGTGGAGCTAATTATAGTGCTGTTGACCCATGGCAACCTCATAGTATTACCGACGGGAGACTGGTCACCGGGCAAAACCCGGCTTCAGCCCAGGGTGTAGCCGAAAAGGTGATCGCTATTTTAGAAGCTTAAGGATTTTACGACAGGGCTATTCGCCCCCTTCTTCCCGGGCAGGGGAGAAGGGACTGTAAATAGATTTATAACAACATAAACGAAGATCATGAAAAAACAGCAATCATTATTAGCATATATCGCGGGGGCAATATTGGTGTTTACGAGCCTGTCCGTCATATCTTTTACAGACGCATCCCGGCAGGTCTTGTCTTCTAAAGAAGAAGACAAACCAACGATTGTGTTGGTTCACGGCGCCTTTGCCGATGGTTCGTCCTGGAACAAAGTGATACCCATTTTGCAGAAAAAAGGATACCAGACGATCGCGGTGCAAAATCCGCTTACTTCTTTGGGCGATGATGTGGCATTTGTTGAGCGGGCTATGGCCGAAGTACAGGGAAAGGTAATACTGGTGGGACATTCGTGGGGAGGCGTTGTTATTACCCAGGCTGGCAACAACGAAAAAGTAAAATCATTGGTGTATGTTGCCGCTTACGCACCGGATGAGGGGCAGAGTATTGAAAGTATCAGCAAGGATGCCCACGAGGTGAGGAAGGTGCCCAATGTGCCAGGCCTGGCGGACCCCGTCGTTAGTGATGGTTATATCCGGCTTAAAGAGGAAACAGTGATCAACCATTTCGCGCAAGACCTTTCCCGGCAGGAAGCCAGGATCATTGCGGCTGGTCAGGGTCGTTTTCACGTTAGTACAATAACTGCCAAAGTATCTAATCCTGCGTGGAAAAACAAACCAAGTTTTTTCATCGTATCTGACAATGACCATATCATTTCGCCACAGGTGGAGAGCGAGATGGCTAAGAACATTCATGCCACTACTTATCATCTTCCTACAAGCCACGTTGCCATGTTGTCAAAGCCTGATAAAGTGGCCGAAGTGATCCTTAAAGCTGCCGGTGACAAATAGAAATCCTGGTAACAATAGAAAAATCAATGATCATGACAACAACTCCCGTTCATGTATTTGCCCGGTGGAAAGTGAAAGAGGGCAATAGGCAAACTGTTTTAAAACTGCTGCAAGAGGTACGTTCAAAAACCATCCGGGAAAAAGGGAACCTGTTTTATAAGATACATCAAAGCCAGGCAGATGCCAACACCCTGATCTTATTTGAAGGGTACGCAGATGCCGTTGCACAGCAAGCGCATACGAATGCCGATCATTTTAAAAGGGTGGTGGTTGAACAAATTGTTCCCTTATTGGAAGAGCGGGAAGTTACGTTGACTACACCCATCGGTGACTGACCTGGTATTCGTTTTATGCCTCCGCCTGCCGCAGCTATTGCGTATGTCAGGCAATGGAACAGGTATAAGGGCAACCTTAACCTGTTTTTTATTACCGGCACCTGGCAGTTTTAAAAATGCGGCGAAAATTGAATGAGGTGGTGATACCCTTTCTCAAACGGCGGTTGTTTGATGGAGGCTTGCAGGAATTGTATCACCGGCTCCAGCGCAGGATCTGTTAAATGATATTTGAATGCGTCCCAGTTGCGGAATTTCTTGAAGACGATGAACCTGTATTTATGGTAAGCTACCTGGCTAAGTTGAAAAAGCAGCACGCCCGGCTCATTCCGGAAAGCGGACAGGAGCACCTGGTTGATTGACCTGAAGTGATTTTCAGTACCTGCTTTCACATCTACCAATAACATGACGGTTATTGGCTGCTGATGGGCGGTTGGTGGATTCCCGGCAGCTTCTTTGGAAAGGAGTTCCAGGTCTTTCAGCAACATGGTCTCCACTGGCGATACCAACCCGATCTTTGTTAAAGCACTGACCACTTTTGCCGCATCGGTCCTCCTGTTCATTTTATAAAAGCTCCGGTCACTCCACCGTTCGATTGTCCACATAATGCCGGCATTTCCTTTTTCATAGTATGCTTCAGCCTGTATGTTGCCGGTTGCTCTCCCGGAACTAAAGATATATTCACTCAAGGCCTCCAGGAATTGATGCCGGCAGGAAGTTTTTACCTGGTATTGTGTTAACACCACCGTGATGGAACTATCCATGGCCCGGGCGTGTACACGCTTGTTCCAGGCACGCACCAGGTATAAGACGGCCATCCTCCATATGCTGAGCAGTTTCATTGCGATAGGTATTAGGAAAAGCAATCGTTTGATCAGGTAAATATGGCAAGAAGGACTCCACCGGAAAAATAAGCTGCGTCATAGGTGCTATTATTATTCTGATTAACAGCGGGGGTAAAGGCCGCATTGTAGCGTTTTTTCATTACCTTTCCCACAAGCCTGTTGGGAGCCGGCTTTTCTTATGGTTTTCCTAAAAAAGAAAGCTATGTTTAAGGTAGTGGTAGCCTATATCCTGTTCAGCCTGTTGATGTCCCTACACGGGCTATCCCAACCTTCACCCCCCTCCGCCATTCCCGGCTATACTTATCATCCACCGCATGAAGACAAATTATCCTGGCAACGATTGAATTTGTGGCTGAGCAGCACTTTCCTGGTTATTGTAAAGGAAGGGCAGGCCGATGCTGACAGTTGCCTGTATGCCGCCAGCCGCTCACTGGGCATAAGCCGGTTTTCCCTATTGGCTGAAGGGTTCGACGATCCTGACTTGTTTGGGCAATCAACATGGATTGACCGGCGGGACCCCGGCAAAGGCGTCCGCCTGCTTTCAGCAGCTAACGGTAGAAAACATTTGCAATTACTGCTATTACTGGGTGCGTATTATGCCTTTGAGCCCCATAGTTATGACAGGCACCGGGACAGTGTTGAATATTTTCTGACGAGGGCCCTCCATGAAAGTAAATCGTTGAAGGAGGAAAGGCTGGGCAGGCAGGCCCTTTGCCTGCTGGGTAAGGTATATATCCAGGGTAACGATAAAAGGGGCGATTCCCTCAGTGACGCATTGATCAATGAATGCAAGCGGGCAGGTGATCAAGAAACGGTCGCCAGGATATTGGCCTACCGCGGCATCTACAAACCTCCCACGCCTTCCACGCTGGAAAAGAAGGTGCTGGACCTGCAGGAAGCGGCAGCCTTATATCAAAGCACAGGCAATGCGGAAGGAGCCATCAATGTGTTGACTGACCTTGGTTATTTGCAGATCATTACCGGGCAGTTGCCTGCTGGTTACGAAAGTCACTTAAAAGCCTATAAGCTGGCCGAGGCTATTCATTATCCTTATACCCATTACAGTACGCAGGCGCTGGCCTCCGCTACTATTTACCAGGGAAAGTTTGGTGAGCCATTGCGGTATGTATATCAAACGATCAAGACGGCGGAGATCACCCGTGACAGTCTTGCCTGGGGTTATTTCTATACCAGCCTGGCGCTGCTGCTCAATTCAGAGGGCAGAACGAAAGAAAGTGCTGAGATGGCGCAGCAATCGGTAAAACGGTTTGTTGCTGACCGCAATACATCGGTATACAATATACTGAATGATGTGGTGGGGTATATGGGGGAGGAGGGGCGTGCAAAAGAAGCGCTGGCCCTTACGCAGGATATTGCCAATAAGGTGGGCTTCCCTGACAATTTTTCGGAGCAATTCTTTTATCACTTTGTGTTTTCCAACTGTTACCTGAATCTTGGCATGGCAGACCAGGCAGAGCTGCATATAAAAAAGCTGGACTCCCTGGAGGCCAAAGCCGCGGTTTTCAGAGGGCCGGTCAGGCAATCCGCCATCAATGCGCAGTTTGCACACCTGTTTGTGCTACGGAAACAATATCAAAAAGCCAGGGCGTATTTTGAAAGGCAAATCACTTCTCCCAGCCTCGATGAAGGCGTTTTGCCCAATAAACTGGTAACCTACCGCTGGCTGATCTTTATTGATTCTGCGCTGGGAGATCATGCGGCTGCGGTATCACATTACAAATCGTACACACAGTTGCTTGATTCCAACTTTAAAGTAACAAAGATAAGACAGGCGGAAGAACTCCAGGTAACCTACCAAATGAATGAAAAAGAGAACCAGATCAAATCGCTAACGCAGGAAGCAAAGCTTGAAAAGGCCAATTCGGAGAAAGCAGCCCTGGTAAGGAATTTAACGATTGCCGGCATTTTAGCCGTCCTGATCATTGCGGGTTTGTTATACCGGCAAAATCGCCTGAAACAGCGGAGTAATCAAGTGATTACCGGGAAGAACGAACAACTGCAGCAATTGCTTTCCGATAAGGAGTGGTTATTAAGGGAGATACATCACCGTGTGAAGAATAACCTCCAGATCGTTTTGAGCCTGCTGGATTCGCAGTCTGAATATATTAATAATGATGCTGCGCTTGCTGCTATTGAAGACAATATGCGGCGGGTGCATGCCATGGCACTGATACACCAAAAGCTTTATCAGTCGGACGATATTTCCACCATCTCCATGCCTGAGTATGTCCATGAATTGGTGAGCTATGCGCGTGACAGTTTTGATACCGGTAACCGGATAAGCTTTGAACAAGCTATTGAGCCGTTGGACCTTGACGTATCGCAGGCTATTCCACTGGGGCTGATCATAAATGAAGTGATCGTTAATGCTATTAAGTATGCATTTCCCGACGGGCGGAAAGGAGTTGTACGGATCCGCTTTTACCAGGACGGAGCTGATCATTTGGTCCTGCAAATAGCAGATAATGGTGTTGGTTTGCCGGCAGGACTTAATACAAAGGCGTCTACTTCACTGGGGCTTGACCTGATGAAGGGACTTGCCCGGCAATTGAATGGCAGCTTTGGCTTTGAGAATAATAACGGTCTGCATATTACTATCAGGTTTACCGTTCTCCGCCATCACTTTTCGCACCCATCTTTGACCAATTCTTAAGTACCTGAATGCCATGAAGAAAAAAGTGCTGATTGTAGAAGATGAATTTATTGTAGCCAATAACCTGCGGCAGGTATTGCAGCGGTTTGGCTATGAGGTAAGTGGTATTGCCATTTCCGCCGAAGAGGCGGAAGCGCATATCCAAAGCCATAAGCCAGATATTGCCCTGCTGGATATCCGGCTACAGGGGGAACGCTCCGGCATTGATATTGCCAGGAAGTTAAAGGCTGAGAATATAGCTTTTATTTATTTGTCGGCTAATTCGAACCAACAAATATTGGAAGAAGCAAAGACGACTGATCCTTATGGATTTTTGGTGAAACCATTCCGGAAGAAAGACCTGCTGGTGATGCTGGATATTGCGTGGTACCGTCATATGCATGCTATCGAAACAAAAACGAACCAGGAAGGGCTTTTGCAGCAACAGATCATGGACACCAGCCATGAAAGCCTGGATAGCCGGCAAAAGTTGTTGAAGCTTGCCAGGATCCTGCAACCTCACCTGCCATTCGATCTTATCAGTTCCGGGCTCAGGCCATTCAATGCTGCGCAATACAACGACAAGGGGTATTTACGTATCGGGTTCGATGAATACCAGTTTATCGGGGAAAAAGAATTGCTGACCATCGCTCATTTAAAGAGGACCTCCCTGGCTGTTATTCTTGCCAACAGCCATACGGATATAAACGCGATCATTTATAACTATGAAACGGGCCATGAGAAGCCGAATATCCCGTCAATTCAAAAAACATTGACCGAAACATTCGACCTGCAGTCATACCTGGTATTTCCTGTTACCCTCAGCAATGGACTATCGTTTCATTATTTTTTCTACAGCCGTCAGCGCGCTGTATACGCTTTTCAGCACATTGCCTTATTGAACCGGTTGAGAATTGGTTTAACAGCCGTAGCTGAAAAAATAATTTACGGCGATGATCCGGCCACTTCCATGCCGGATGAGGCCGGTTCTCCCAGAAGGCTGCCAGGAGGGGCTTTGCATCGCCCTGAATTCAGTCCTATTATCGGGAACCACCATCTCTTGTTAGCTGCATTGGACCTTACTGCGCAGGTAGCGCCTTATAATACGTCGGTTTTAATTCTCGGGGAAAGCGGGACCGGAAAAGAAAAGGTGGCTCAAGCCATTCACTTACTTTCTCCCAGAAAAAACGGGCCCTTCATCAAGGTTAATTGCGCGGCTATTCCTACTGCGCTTATAGAATCGGAATTGTTTGGTCATGAGAAAGGGGCATTTACCGGCGCTATAGAAAAACGAAAAGGGCGATTTGAACAGGCTGATGGTGGCACTATTTTTTTAGATGAGATCGGAGAGCTTCCATTAGACATGCAGGTGAAGATATTACGTGTTTTACAGGAGAAGGAAATTGAATATGTCGGCGGCGACTCCCCGGTGAAGCTCAATGTGCGTATTATTGCTGCCACCAACCGCCACCTGGAGAAAGAGGTGGCTGCGGGCAATTTCCGGCTTGACCTGTATTATCGCCTCAATGTTTTTCCTATTACATTACCCTCCCTGCGGGAACGGAGCAGTGATATAGCGGGGTTGGCCACTTATTTTGCGGAAAAGTTCTGCCGGGAGTTCAATAAGCCGTTCACCGGCATTGCTACTTCCATGATGGAAGCCATGATGGCTTATGACTGGCCGGGCAATATCCGTGAACTTGAGAATGTGCTGGAGCAGTCTGTAGTGCTCAATGACGGGCAGTCGAAATTGTCCTTGCGGCGCAATCTTGCAGGCGGCGCCACCGAATTGGCCAGGAAGGTGGATATTAAAACGCTGGATGATGTAAAGCGTATTCAAAGAGAAACAGAAAGAGATTATATTATTTCTATTCTCAAAAAGACAGCCGGCCGGATCCGTGGCGCCAATGGAGCTGCGGAATTGTTGAATATTAAACCTACCACCCTGGAATCAAAAATGGAAAAGTTAAACATCAAAAGAGACGATTTTATCGGTTCAACCAGCGACCTATAGATTGTAAGACTCCGATATTTCCGGGGGCTACACGGCCAGCCTCCGATTTTTTCGGATCGCTTGCTACTTTTTTCCTGTAGGCCTCCATGACAGCATTCCTAAAGATCATTGTTCATCAATGAATTGCAGCACCCGTTTATTTTAGTTCCCCGTTTATTATTAACTGGCACGCCAATAGCTGGCCCTGCCTGCAACAGCATTAGTCCTTCCTGCCGGGCTATTTGTATGGATCCTAAAATAAACCTTATATGTTGAACCTGGAATGGCTTCGCACTTTTAAAGCAATTTACGAGACCGGCAACCTGACCGCCGCCGCACAAACGCTCTTTATTTCGCAGCCAGGTGCAAGCCTTCATTTAAACTCCCTGGAAACGTATACAGGGTACCCTTTGTTCATGCGTGAAACACGGAAGATGACACCCACCGAGCGAGGCATTATACTTTATAATTGCATCCTGGATTCCCTGAATAAGTTGGAGGAAGCTGAACAATCATTTTTCCGGAATTCCAAAGTGAATAAGCCAACGATCAGTGTGGGCATGGGGGTTGAAACGTTTGAGTATACCCTGGAAGAGCACCTGGCCACCTTGCCTTTCAACCTGATCGTACGATTTGACCGGTACCTCACGCTATTGCACGACCTGGATACGGGTAAACTGGACCTGATCGTGACGCCCCAAAAGGGTTTGCAAGCTAACCTGGAATATACACCGTTTATGCGCGAACGGATGGTTTTGGTCTGTGGCAGTCATACGGATTCCGGACCGTTGGACCAACTGGTTATGACCAATGACAGACCCGCCATCCGGCAATGGTTGAAGCAGCAGGTATGGTATACTATGGGTGCAGATATGGAACACCTCAAAAATTTCTGGTTGGCCAACTTCGATTGCCTACCGGACCTGCATCCCAATTATGTGGTCCCTCACTTCTCTTCTATCCTTCGCTGCCTGAGCAATGGTAAGGGCCTGGCCGTCATGCCGGATTTCCTTTGCAGGAGGGCGATCGACCATCAAACGATCAGGCTTGCCTGGGAGGGAAGTTCGCCGGTAGAAAGCATGTTGTATTTCTGCAAACGGAAGAAGACGATTTTCAGGGAGGAGATTCGTCAACTGGAAGCGTTGTTGGTTAAGGACCAGGTGTGATGAGCGCCGGGGGGCATTTTTAGGTCCCGCTTCGCGGTAAAAGATGTTGACCCCGTTGATGTCAATGAAGTGATAGGTAGTTTTCTTAAACTGTCTGCAAGGAGTGGTGATACCGTTTCCCATCTCATGATCCCTGTGCGTATTTATTATGCTGATTAGCAGACAGCGCAGCATTTACAGTATATTCTCCATAGAAATGCATGATCTCGGCTTTCTCCTGGTCGTTTCCCCGTTCGAATACACGTTGAATAACGGCTTCTTTCTGGTTGAGCCAATCAATCGAGTTTATATCTGTATCCCAGAAAAGGCTTTTGCGGAACATGTTAAGATCTGGGTGGTGTTCTTTGCCCTGTTTTTGTTTGATCTCTTTGATATCATAATGAATCTGCAGGATCATAAAAAAACCTTCCTCGATGCCCAGCGCGTGCTCAATGCGGAGCGCAAGGTCTGTATTCATCTTGCGCCTACCTTTAGTAATATCGCCAATGATGGTAGGGTATTCATTAATCGACATAGCAAAAAGTCCCTTGCGAATGTTCCTCTTTTTGAGTTCACGTTCCAAGATGATACCCGGATGGATGCCTTTCAGCAGGTTAATATCTTGCATTGTCATGATATAAAGTTACAATAAAATTTAGCCATTATTATGGATACAATAGTTTGTAAACAAAATTGTTTATTTTTATGGTTGGCGTTATTGTTTAAATTAATAAGGATTCGAAACGCTGTAAGTTGTTAAAAATCAAAGTGATAAACGATTGCATGTTCTTTACACGTTATTTCGTCATAATCTTCATTTTGGAATTCAGGGGATAAAGGCGTTGTGGGTGGGGTGAGGGGGCCGGAGTTGCTACGCACTGCGTAGCAATTGTCTATGGTTTTGTGGTATGTGCAGAAGCGGGGGCAACATGAGTATTTCTTGTTCTTGTTCGCGATTCGCGAACAAAGAACTAAATTGGCTACATGAAGTCATTAAGTTCGATGCGCCCCCAGGATATTGTCATCCTGTTGAAACTGCTGACTGTCCAGGAGCCTGACTGGAAGTATCGCGACCTGTCGGCTTCGCTTTCTATTGCCACTTCCGAAGTGTCAGAATCCCTGGTACGTAGTCACCAGGCCAGACTAATAGATGAAAGCCGGCGGAATGTTCACCGTCAATCGCTGATGGAATTCCTGGAACATGGCATTCGCTATGTTTTCCCGCAAGTGCCAGGCAGTATGGTTACGGGCATACCTACAGCCCACAGCCACCCTTTCTATAAACAACATTTTGCCATTGAGTTTAATTACGTATGGTCGTATGAAGACGGAACTATGCGGGGACTGGCTATTCAGCCACTTCATAAAGGCGTGCCTAAAGCATGCCTGCAGGATGAACTTCTTTACGAACTGCTGGCAAGCGTGGACATTTTACGGGTAGGCAAGGTAAGGGAACGGCAACTGGCTTTGGAGCGGTTGCAAAAGGTTGTACTATAGTCGACCTTTAAATTAAATGGCTGTTTTTAAAAAAGATGTAAGCGGAACGGTTATCTCGCCTGGACTCGAAAAAAGATCTCACTTATCCTAATTCTCTGTCTTGTGCATTTTGATACTGTGGATGGGGTTACCAACTACGTTTGGTGGCTATTTTTCCGAATGCTGTCAATGGGACTAGGCATAAGGAGGTGCATGCATTTGCAGAAGTATATCCAAGTATATTCGGGCTTTTCGAACGTGCAAGTGTCGCTTGCACAATTGGCCAACTCCAAGATCTGTCTTCAATTTGAGTTCATCTTATTGATTTCCACTGTGGTTTGCCTGAATGCCTTTTAGATCAAAGCTCCTTTTTTATCTCTTGCCGTCCAATTGGTTTTATTCAATGCAGTACGTTTCGTGTATCCAATGCCTTAACATAAATCAATTAAAAAGTAATAAGACATTATTTAGTGTTGCTTGTACGTTAGAAGATTAAAGACCACCTTTAAACCCTATAACTATGAAGCCATTTAACACAAAAGTGAAGGTTGTGGTTCTTCTTGCTGCCATTATTATTGCCTATTTCGGCTGGCAGGCACACAGGCAGGATTCTGAACTCAAGGAACAAAAACGCCGTGAGCAGGACCAAATCACTAACATCCGAAATCACATTACAAGCTTTGTCCTGGCAGAAAGAAATAGTTATCAGTACAGCAATCTGGGCGGCATTTATGGCCTAAGTATTAAAGTGCAAAACAAAACCATTTACATCATTGACAAAGTGACGGTCAAGGTGTCCTATCTAAAACCGTCCGGCGAAGTGTGGAAAGATAAGTTCGTCGAATTCTACTATGTAGAGCCTTGGAAAATGGTGGAAAACAAGGTTGCAGATGAACCACGTGGTGTCAGAATCGAATACAAGATTGTAAGTATCACTTCAAGATCCTTGGGATTGTTATAGCCCATCCCATACAGTCACATATTCATCCCTCGCCACCATCCATGAATGCATCTTCCAACGCTCGGTGCTTCTTCCAGTTGATCTTTTGCTGCACCCGGTGACTACCGTATAAAAATGCAAGACCTATATACAAAAGGAGTTGAGACCCCATTAAATAACCTATACCATATACACCACTGGCCAGATTTGCTGTTATTTCTTCGAACTGGAGCAAAGTGGACAAACAGTCGACCAAGACAAATAGAATACCCAATATTAGGTATATGTTACGGCGGATCTTCAAAGTCAGATAATTTTGAAGAAAAGTACTAAATTAATGTTTTATTTGTACCTTTTTGCGTTGGGATTGTTGTTCTTTACTTCTATTTCAAAAATGTTTCAAAGGGAAAAGCAATTACGGCAGAAATATGACAAAGCGATTAAGGACTGAGACAAGCGATTAACTTTAGAATTAGGTAGACTATATTATTCCAGGCTACGAGGTGGACACCTATTTCTTTACAGCAATTATGAATGATTTATCTACAATAAGATAAACTTAATTCAACTTTTATGGAGACCAATAGGTTATAACGATTTTCACCGGCACAGTAGACGTGCTCGATTCAGTGATTGGCTATAAGCCTTTACGTTCTTGGCCGGCATGGATTATTGTGCCTGTAAAAACTGAAACCAGACACTGTAATGTGAAGGAAGAAGTTCTTGAGGTACGGGTACGCAAATTCACATAGCCAACCCTGCATACCCGCGCCAGTCTGGGAGAAACGCAATTGGATATTGAAGTGCCTACAGGTATTAATAATGATGATATCAGTAAGATTGAGAATGGTAAAACAAATATTCAATTTATTGCTATTGCCAACTAGCCAGGCTATAGGAATTGAAATGCATGATATCTTTTGCAATTATGTAGTTTAGAATAATAAACCATTTGCTCCAAGCAATGCAAATACATCGCCCCAAAAAAAGATTAATAATAAGAAAAAAACGAGAGGTGAAAATGATTAATTGGGAAATTTTTAGTGCCGAACCAATAAATAAGTCACTATATAGTCTTTGATGAAACTCGTAAATCAATTAGTTAATTGGTTACTAAATAATATTTAATGGAACTTACAAAACTAAGTGTTGATAAACTTTTTGAAAGCTTTTCCTACACAATCAACCTTAACTCTAAAGAAAAGATTACACTTCTACATGGACAAAATGGGTTGGGGAAAACAGTAATCCTACGAATGGTTCAGCATTTCTTTGATCAAAATTTCATAGAACTCAAATCGATTCAATTTGACCATTTCTGTTTGTTCTTTGGAAACAACATTGAAATTAAGATTACAAGACTTATTAAAAATAGTGAAATACAACTGAGGATTGAAAGGTACACTAATGGAAAAAGAACTGAAGATCCCTTTATTACCAAAGATACTCATTCTCAAAAAAGATACCGAAATATAAAGTATTCTCATTCTCAACCTTATATTTTTGAAATTGATGAGTTGTTTGATGAAAGAATAAACTATCGGGAGATAGAGTATATTGTACAGTCTGCTTTGCCCGAGTTAAGGTTGGTTGGTCCTGGAGTTTGGCTTGACTTAAAGACCCGTAGAGAATATACTTTGCCCCAGCTTATTGAAAAATTTAATAAGCATCTACCAAAAAGTCTGATTGATATTTTTGAATTTCCCAAATGGCTTAGTGAGATTACTCAAAGTCAAAAAATTAGATTTATCGAAACTCAACGACTATTGAATAGAATTAAATCCGAGGACAGCAAGTATAAGTCTGCCGTTATTGAGTTTAGCCAAGCAATAATTGACACAATTAAAACTACAAGAGCAGAAGCTTCGGACAGAGCATCGAAATTGGACAGAACATATCCGAAAAGATTACTGGAAAAATTGAGCAATAAGGATAATATAAATGAAAGTCAGATAGCGGATAGTTTATTGGTTTTGGAAGATAAAAGAAAATTACTAAATGGTGTTGGGCTTATTGATGCCGAGGAAGAATATATACAACCTTATATTGGTATACAACAAAACGAGATTATTAAAAGTGTATTGGAATTATATATTACTGATAGTAATGAAAAACTTTCTGTGTATGACTATTTAAGTAAGAGAATAAAGCTTTTCTTAGATATCATAAATAGAAGATTTCTCTATAAAACATTTTACATTGATAAGCAACTTGGATTTATATTTAAATCAAACATAACAAAAAAAGATATTCCTCTTTCGGGCCTTTCATCAGGAGAGCAGCACGAACTCGTGCTATTCTATATCCTACTTTTTAATACGCCGAAGGGCTCCCTTTTACTAATTGATGAGCCTGAAATATCGTTGCATATTTCTTGGCAAAAACATTTCATTGATGATTTAAAAGAAGTAATTAAAATTAATGAAATGGAAATTCTAATTGCTACCCATTCACCTGATATTATAGGGAATAACTGGGATTTAACGGTACAATTAGAAGGAATATAAACGAACAAGCATGATTGAATATCTAAGCCCTGATAGGATTGCCAATGCTATTGTAATGGATAGTTCCTTTAATGGAGCCTCATTGATTGTAGAAGGAAGAAGGGATTTTCTTTTTTTTCATAAATTTATCTCTCATAAAAGTTGTCAAATTCAAATTGCATTCGGCAAATTGTTTGTTATCGAAGTTGTTAAGATTCTAAGTCAAAGGAAATTTGAGAGAGGGTTGGGAATAATAGATCGAGATTTTGGATTCCTGCTAAAGCAAACTTTTGAAAATGACTATTTAATTGAATGCGACTATCATGATATAGAAATGTCTATATTAGATTCCCCTTGCTTCGATACAATTGTTGCCACACATTGTAGTCCCGAAAAAATGTCGTCTTTATTCTCAAAATCTTCATTGCATTTAAAAAACAAACTTCTTGAACTGATTACTCCTTTAGGTAACCTAAAATTAGCTAACCAACTACATGATTTAGGGTTGGTATTTAAACCTCAAAAACCTGAAGGGAATGCTTTGCCATACTCAGATTTCATAGATACCAAAACGTTTACATATTTAGGACATGATAAAATGGTTTCTTCCGTATTCAATTTTTCTGTTGCTAAATCGAGTAAAATAGTTTCTAAAGATGTTATAAAAACTAAACTGGTTGAAATTGAAAGTAAGTACTACGATTTAATGCATTTATGCAATGGTCATGATTTTACATTTGTTTTCCAACTAAGCCTAAAGAAAAAGATTGGTCAAGGTGACAGCTCTGAAATAAGCCCGAAGGCTGTAGAGCAAAATTTGATTCTTGGCTATGATTCTTCTTATTTTATTCAAACAACATTGTATAATAAGATCAAAAATTGGGAAACCAAGAATAAGTTAAAAGTTCTTGCATTTTAAAATTTCAAGCGAGCTGCAAATATGTTTACAAGTTATAATATTAATTCTACTGAGTTATCTAAAAAATTTCGACTGACAATTTGTATGTCAAATGATTTCCGTGACATGGCACTATCTATAATTCGTAGAAGGTAAGTGTTGTATATATCAAAATGCCTAATTACGATGATTATTCGGAAAGATTTAAACTTGGATGACAGAATATGTCAAAGGTTACGAATATTAGCCGCATTAAAAACCGCGTCATTAAGGTTAGGATTGGGGCTAAATCAATTACCAGGAAAATTTAAAGGGATAGATAAAAATGTCATTCACTTAATGGCGGGAATGCTTGTTGTTTCAGACTCGTTAGGACTGGATTTGCCTGGAGAATATGTGTTACCCGATCCTGAAGAAAAAAATCCTGTGAAATCTATCTTTGATCATTTTGGGGACAAAAACTATTTACATCAAGCTGTTTTTGATAAGTATGGTCAATCATACTCATTGGTCTTTATTGTTGTTGAAATTACTAATATCATTTATGATTTATCGTCAATTGACTTTAAGACTAAATCAAAAGGTCGCATTCTGGATAAAAAGCTTATGTTGTGGTTTTTAAATGAGTTGTCAGTTTTATTGCTGAATCAAATCATTCCAATAAAAAACTACTTTGGAGAAAACTTACAGTTAATTTTTTTGAAACTTATATCATTGATTAAGAACTTAAAGCAGAATGATCAATTACAAGAAGTGTCTGACATTTCAAGAGAGTTGTCAGATAGTTTACTTCCAGAATCTATAACAATCTATCGAAGGATTGAAATTTTAAAGCCACTATTGGAGAAATTGATGCTATGTCCTGTAGGAATAAAAGGGTGGAAAGCTTATGAAGAAATTTGCTTTGAAATTCTGAACTTTTTATTTGTTCCTCCTTTTTCCGAGATTAATATTCAACATAGAAATCTAAGTGGAACTCAAAGAAAGGATGCGTTGCTACTTAATAATATCTATGATTCTGGATTTTGGAATTCGATTCGATCTGAATTTGGATCGAAACAAATTGTTTTTGAGTTTAAAAATGTAAAAAAGATACGTTCCCAAGATATTGGACAAATATATCGTTACCTATCAAAAACTAACATTGGCCGGTTCGGAATAATACTTACCAGAAATGCTCCTACCAAAGCAATATTAGAACATTTACGCGAGGCTTATCATGAAGAACAAAAACTTATAATTGTTATTCATGACGCATTTTTGAAGCAGTTGATGTATGAGATTGTGTATTTTGGAAATTGTGAAGGCGCGCTATCACGGTTTAAAGGTTCTTGGGAAAGCATATTTTAACTCAAGTTGAACGATTGATTCAGGTTATATAAAAGGCATATACGGTATTGCTGATTAAGTTAGATGACCGGATCATATTGAATCAAATTATGCTGAAACGTATACCTAAAAATGGTTTCAGCTTGTATTGGTTTAATTTCATTGGTATAATTTACTACT
The DNA here is from genome assembly GCF_011759375.1 of Paraflavitalea devenefica. Lineage (NCBI taxonomy): Bacteria > Pseudomonadati > Bacteroidota > Chitinophagia > Chitinophagales > Chitinophagaceae > Paraflavitalea > Paraflavitalea devenefica. The sequence goes on from NZ_JAARML010000002.1 coordinate 1,399,622, forward strand.
TTGGTAACAATAAGCTCTTTGCTTGCAATACTCAAAATTTCCTGTGATTTGTTGTTTGGGTAATGGCTATTATTAATTGGATGAAATATGCTATGGGTACAAGTTTATGAGAAATCTGCTTTCTCCCGTTCAGGACCGAAAAAGACATTTTTTATCTTTATCGAAAATTTTCTGTCTTTGCCCTTTTCCTAATTCCCAGCTTTATCCTACTCAAAAAACGGCACGCCCGGTATCGCATACTTCTTCATCCCCGCTTCATTGATCTCTACGCCGATACCCGGTTTATCCGATACCGTGATAAAACTGTCCTTTACCCATTCACCTTCAAAAGTCACAATCTCCTTGAACATAGGCTGGGTATGAAAGTAAGACTGCCATTCCATGATCATGAAGTTGGGAACTGAGGCGCACACATGCGCGCAGGCCATGGCACCCAGGAACGAAGCCACCATGTGGGGCGCAAAAGGTACATAGTATAAATTGGCGAGGTTGGCAATGCGCTGCCCTTCGCCCAGGCCGCCACACTTTTGCAGGTCGGGCATGACGATGTCTACTGCGCCGATCTCCAGCATCCTTCGGAAACCATACGCCAGGTAATGGTTCTCGCCGGCACAGATGGGCGTGCTGGTGGATTCGGTGATCAGTTTATAGGCTTCTACATTCTCCGCCGGTACCGGCTCTTCCAGCCACATCAGGTTTAATGGCTCCACCCGTTTGGCAATGGCCTGTGCAGTTACTGCATCATAACGGCCGTGCATGTCGGCACAGATGTCGATGTTGGGACCTACTGCCTCCCGGGCGGCAGCCAGTTGATCGTACATGCGTTGCAGCTCGGCCGGACTGGCAGTCCAGTTGTACCAATCGTATTTGTTGGGATCGTTGGCCTGGTCCAGGTCGAACTTGATGGCATTGAAGCCCATCTTCCTGGCGTTTTTAGCGGCTTCGGCAAAGTCAGCAGGTTTGGGCAGGTTGCGCTGGTACAATGCGGTATCGCAATACACACGCACCTTGTCGCGGAATTTGCCGCCCAGCAACTGGTACACCGGCAGTTTCAGGGCTTTACCCGCGAGGTCCCACAAGGCCGATTCGATGGCCGACAATACTGCTACATACATGCCCGACTGCGCTCCCTGGAAGAAACCCGACTTGCGGATGTCTTCAAAGAGCCGGTGCACATTCAGCGGATTTTTTCCTTTGATGCGCTCGCCGAAATTCTTCACGAGATGATAAGTGCCGGGAATGGCATCCACGCCTTCACCACATCCCCAGATATCCTGGTTGCTGTATATTTTTACGAAGAGGCTGCCCCTGATGTAACCGCATTTCACGTCGGTGATCTTGAGGTCGGAGGGGGGAGAACTCTTGGGCGTGCGGTCTATTGCCTGTTCATATTCCTTGCCGAAGGAAGATAAGGAGGCCAATGGTGTCATGGCGGCTGCGATAGCGGCCTTGGTTATGAATGATCTGCGTGAGTTTGTCATTGCATGTTGTTTTTTAGTATTGGGTTGCCGGAGGCAACAAAATAGAGCTTCGGAGCTACAAGCTCCGAAGAGCAGCCTTTACCAGGTACGGTCTTTCAGGAACTGCTGAATGGTCTCTTTCGGCACTGGCAGTTCATTGATGTGGTCATTGACCCATTTGGAAAAGTCCTTTTCAATCTCGTCCGTCCACCGGGCATCGATCTGGCCGGCGGTGTATTTGCCTTCCCGCAGCCGCTGGTGACCAAACATGTCGCGCAGGCGAACAATTTCTGAAGTGGTACACACTTTCTCCGCGAGGTGCGGCGGCACAAATACCACTACGCCCAATTTGCCCAATACCACATCACCCGGCATTACGGTCACGGTGCGAATGCGCGTGGGCTTGTTAATGCCAACGATCATGGTGTTCAGATCGCCCGGCGGATTATGATAGGAAGGATCATAGCTGGTATAATAGGAGGTGAAGCCGCCTATTTCTTTGAGTCCTTCTACATCCCGGAGCGCGCCATCGTACACAATGCCATTGCCGGTGCGGGCATAGATGGCGTTGCCCACATTATCGCCAATGGTAGGTCCGTTCCGGTGTGCGCCAAACTGATCGGCCACGTATACATCTCCTTTCACCAATATATCCACCGGCCAGGTGTTCTGTCCGCGTTTCCCTTTTTTCTTACCTAGGGTATCAATGGCTTTCCACACATCGGGCCTTGCGGGCATGAACATAGCCGTAACGGCTCTTCCCACCAGCACGCTATCGGGATTGATGACCTGCCAATGCTCGGCTACCTGGTAGCCATAACTGGCATTTTTCATGACGGCCCAGGCTTCTTCCACACTGACCTGTTTCATGCGTTCGAGGATCTTATCCGGCACTTTGGGCCTTCCATCGGGAAACCGTTCCCCTTTCCATTCGGGCGTTAAGGCTACCAGTTCTTCTTTGCTGATCTGCACTTCCTGTGCAGTGGTGTATTCACAAAGGATCGTTATGAGGAGTAAGGTGATCCCGCTTTTTAAAAGATGCATAAGCAAGCATTTGAAGTGAGTTAATTTTTTACAATGACGGCTTCAGGAACAACCTTTTTGTCTTCTCCGGGCGGATGGTTGTGCCACCAACTGGCCAGCGAAGAACCGGTGATGTTCATCACAGGTCCAAAGATGGCAGGCGCGAGTCCGGCAGTAGCCAGCTTGCCCATGGCCAGCGCGAGTCCGGATGCCAGGCCCGCATTCTGCATCCCTACCTCCAGGGCAATGGTGCGGCAATCCCTTTCGTGAAAATGCAGCAGCCTGGCCGACCAATAACCCATGAAATAGCCCAGTACATTGTGTAGCAGCACAGCAATGAGCAATAAAGCGCCTACCTGCAACAGGTTGTCCCTGCCGGCGGCGGTGATGATGGTGAGGATAATGGCAATACCCCCCATAGACAATAAAGGCATGGCTTTATCGAGCCATTTGGATTTTCCGTGCAGGAGATAATGAAACGCCAGACCAGCCGCTACCGGAATGATCACGATCTTGGTAATATCCCACACCATACCCCAGAAATTAATGTCTACAAAGCTGCCGCCCAGCAGTCGCATGAGCAGCGGCGTTAAGAAAGGCGCTACCATGGTGGAAATAGTGGTGACCGATACGGATAAGGCCAGGTTGCCCTTGGCCAGGTAACACATTACGTTGGAGGCGAGTCCGCTGGGGCAGCAGCCTACCAGGATGATGCCGGCAGCAATTTCATTGGGAAAGTTGAATAGCTTGGCCACGGCAAACCCTACCAGTGGCATGATCACGTAATGGCATACAACGCCTACAATGATGCCTTTGGGCATGCGCAGCACATTGGCAAAATCTTTCAGGCTTAATTCCGTACCCATGCCAAACATGATGATCTGCAACAAAGGAATGATGAGGCCCGATAGTTTAAAGCTGCCGATGGTTTTGAAATGCTGGGGATGATACATGGCGAGGCTCACAACCGCCATGATCATGAGCGTATAGGTAAGCCCTTTTAGCAAAGGGTGTTGCCGGAAGGCCAGCGCCAGACTTACAAAGAACAAGAGCAATAGCCAGCCACCCCATTGATGTTGTTGCTGCAGGGCCAGTATGCAGTACACGATTAAAAGAACAGCCGATGTGAGGTAGTAGACCGTAGAACGTTTCATGTGGCAATGCGTTTGGTTGTTGTAAGATATTTCTCCTTAGACCAGGGTGAGCCGCCTTTGGAAGGCGACCCACCCTTTGCATCAACTCCAGGTGCGGTCATGCGAGCGTACATCATTCCATTGGGGCGTGGGCTCAAAATAGGTTTTGTCGGAGGCGTGCAGGTGCTGCTTCACTACCTCCTCATTTAATTCAATGCCCAGCCCGGGAGCCGTTAACGGAAGGTTGCCAAAGCCTTTGGTGATCAGTTTTCTTCCATCGGTTGTTTTCACGAGGTCTTCCCACCAGGGCAGGTCAACGGAGTGATGCTCCAGTGATAGGAAGTTTTGTGTGGCGGCGGCACAATGCACACTGGCCATGAAGGAGACCGGGGTGCCGGCCTGGTGCATGGCCATCGCTATGCCATTTTCTTCTGCATAATCACCGATCCGTTTGGTCTCCAGCAACCCGCCGGAAGAAGCAAGGTCGGGGTGCACAATATCAACGGCCCTTTTGTCAATTAAAGCTTTGAATCCTTTCAGCAGGAATATGTCTTCACCGGTAAGGCAGGGGGTTTCCAATGCATCGCTCAATGTTTTCCATTGATCGGTCAACTCCCAGGACACTACATCTTCCAGCCAGGCCAGCCGGTATTTTTCCAGTGCTCTCCCGAGACGTATGCCATTGTTCAAATCAAAATGGCCATAGTGGTCGGTGGAAATGGGCGTTTCATAGCCCACCATGCTGCGTACATTTTCTACAACGTTGGCCAACTCTGCCAGTCCTTTGTCCGTGATCTGTATCTGTGTGAACGGATGCAGGGTATTGGCGTAGGACATCGGATTGTTCATGTCGCCCCATTGCGCCAGGTTGCCCTGGGCATTGCGCCACATATCGGCATTGACCAATGTACCCGGCTTGTTCTTCAATTCATTGATGGATACATCCATTTTCAACCAGGTGTAGCCCTGGTCTTTCATCCGGTAATTAATGAGTTTCTTTTGCGCTTCGGGCGAGCCTGCTTCCGGCGTATCTGCATACAATCTTACCTTATCACGGTAGCGGCCACCCAGTAATTGCCAGGCGGGTACATTGTAGGCCTTGCCACAGATGTCCCACAAAGCCATTTCCACGGCGCACACGCCACCGGCTTGTCTGGCCTGTCCGCCAAACTGTCTTATTTTCTTGAACAGCATTTCCACGTTGCAGGGATTTTCACCCAGCAGCCGGCTTTTGAGCAGTAAGGCATAACGTACGTCGGCCCCGTCCCTTACCTCGCCCAATCCATAAATACCCTGGTTGGTGTCAATGCGTATGATGGCTGTTCTTCCCAGCACGGTGGTGACGCAGTAACGCATGTCGGTTATCTTCAGATCGGAAGGAGCGGAGTTCCGGCTTACCTTTTGCGTGCTTTGCGCCACGATGTCTTCGATGGGCGACAACATACAGGCGCCACCCAATGTAATGCCACCCAAGGCGGATCGTTTTATAAAAGAACGGCGACTGTTGGGTGGTGAATCATTAGTAGAGAGATGACTATCTGGAGCGGGGGACGGGTCTTTCAAACCCAGTTTGGTGAGGAATTTTTGTGATGGTGTCATATAGGATAATTTAATTGTTATGATTGGTTAAGTGATGTCGGAAGTCTGAGGTCTGAGGTCTGAAGTCTGAGGTCTGAAGTCTGAAGTCTGAAGTCTGAAGTCTGAAGTCTGAAGTCTGAAGTCTGAAGTCCGAAGTCCGAAGTCTGAGGTCCGAGAATTGCGAAACTTGAGCATTTACGTTCTATCTGACCTCAGACTTCAGACCTCCGACTTCTGCCTTCGTCTTACCACGTTCGTTGTTTCATAAACTCATCCAATTCCTTCCTGCTCATCGGCAGCTTATCAGGATTGTCGTTCAGCCATTGCAGGAAATCTTTTTTGATCTCGTCGGTCCATTGCGTATCAATTTGTCCGGGTGTGTACTTGCCTTCGCGCAGGCGCTGGTGGCCAAAGGCATCGCGCAGGGCAATGAATTCGGCATTCAACACCACTTCCTCCAGCAGGTGGGCAGGGACGAATACCACACCACCTTTCTTCGCCAGCACCGCATCGCCGGGCAATACGGTGGCGCGACCAATGCGAATGGGCACATTGATGCCGCCGAGCATCATCTGTTGTATGTAAGAGGGATCATAGCCTTTGATCCAGGCATTGAACCCTTTGATCTCTGCCAGTCCTTCTATATCGCGTACGGAGCCAAAGAAAATAACGCCGCGGGCAGATTTGGCATAGATGGCATTGCCGAGGTTATCGCCAATCAGGGTGCCATCCACCACCTTGCCATAGCTGTCGGCAATGTAGATGTCGCCATTTTTCAATACATCAATGGGCCAGGAGTTGGGCGCGCCGATGCGGCCTTCGGCTTTACCTTTATCTTTTACCAGCTTGTCGGCATCGGGCCGCAGGGGCAGGTATTGCGCCGTTACTGCACGGCCGGTCATGGCCGAATCAGGATGCAATACCATCCAGTCGCCTTCAAACTGGTTCATGTATCCTTTGTTGCGCAAAATGCCCCAGGCCTCTTCGAGGCGCACCGCTTTGAGGCGTTGCAATAATTTGTCGGGTACGTGTGGGCGTCCGTCGGCAGAGCGTTCTCCTTTCCATTCGGGCGTTAAGGCTTTGATCTGTTGCGGGGTAAGTGTTACCTGTTGTGCGTGTAATAGCGAACACAGGAGCAAGCCTGTCATCGTTAGAAAATTCTTTTTCATATGGATTTTTTTGAGGTCTGAAGTCTGAGGTCTGAAGTCTGAAGTCTGATTTTTTCCTGCATCCGGCTTCTGGCTTCCTGGCCCTTACCGGAAAACACTTTGCTTTTTCTTCTCCAATTCCTCCGGAACTGCATGTTTTTGTTGCAGGTTGCCGATGGCTTCAAATTCATCAAACAGTTTGGTGCTCAGTTTTTCAAAGATGCCGAAGTAATCTGCATAGACGGCATGGTGCTGTTTATGCGGTTTGTATACATCGGGCAATTCAACGGTTTTGGCTGCTTCATCCAGCGATTTGTAGATGCCCATCTCCGTAGCGCTTAACAACCAGGCGCCAAAACTCACGCTGTGCGATTGCTGCCGCAGGCGTACGGGCTTGTTAAACATGTTCGCGATCATCTGGGTACAGAAAGGAATGGTGCCGAAGCTGCCATTCACGGAAAGGCTTTTGATCGTGCGTTGTTCGCCGAGACTTTTACCGATGCTGTATATTTCATACAGGATGCCTTCAATGGTGGCCCGCACAAAATGTTTACGTTCGTGTTTAATGTTCAGCCCGAAATAAGCACCCCGGGCATTGGCATTCCAGATGGGGGCGCGTTCGCCCAGCAGGTAGGGCAGGAAGAGCAGGCCATCTGAACCCACCGGCACCTGGGATGCCTCTTCGATCAGTTGTTGCATGCTGTGCTCTATATCGAAAGGGTTGGTAAAGTCGCCAAACTGCCGGGTAAACCATTCAAAGATGTTGCCGCCATTATTGGTAGGTCCGCCACTTACATAACAATTATCGGTCAGCAGGTAGTTGAAGAAACGCATTTGATCGTCTTTCAGTACCGTGGGGCCCATTACGCGTACGGCGCCGCTGTCTTCAATGGTAATGGTGGCATTGCCTTCGCCTTTCACCCCATCGCCCAGGGTTGCCAGGCAACCATCGCTGGAGCCAACAATGATCTTCGTTTCGGCCAGCAGGCCCAGTGATTGCTGGTAGGCTTTCTTCAGTTTGCCGGCAGTGGCAAATACAGGTGCCAGGTCGGGCAGTTTGGCGGCTGTAATGCCGGCATACTGCAGGGCATCGGCTTCCCAGGAAACAGTATGAATATTCAGCAGACCGGTGGCCGAAGCAATGCTGTAGTCTATCAGGTATTCACCGGTCAACTGGTGAATGATGTAACTTTTAATGGAGAGGAACTTACTGGTTTGCCGGAAACGCGCTGCATCACGGCTCCTGATCCACGCTATCTTCAGCAGGGGCGACATGGGATGGATGGGCGTTCCGGTAGCTGCATAGAGTTTTTTGCCAGCCGCCGAGTTGCGTAGCTCTAGTGCTTCTTTCTTGGCGCGGTTGTCGCTCCAGGTAATGGCATTGCCAAGCGGGTTACCATTTTTATCTACTGCCAGCAGACTGTGCATAGCGGCGCTGAAACAAATGCAGGCTACTTTATATTTCTTCGGGTGTATGTATTCATTCAGCAGGTTCTTCAGTACATACAGGGTGGTAATAAATATCTGCTCGGGGTCCTGCTCACTGTGGTCGGGCTCTGTATGAAATGTAGGATAGTAACCCTTCATCGAACCGATGACACGGCCATTGAGGTCAAAAGCAAATACCCTGATCCCGTTGGTCCCTAACTCTATCGTAATGATGCATTTCATATTTGTGGGGATTATTGGTTGCTCAAATGGTTTTTTCTGAATTCACTGGGCCGGTAACCGGTCAGTTTTTTAAAGGTGGTGGAAAAATGTTGTGATGAATAGAACCCGGTATCCAGTGCGATGTCGGTCACACTGATATCAGGCCGCTTCAATAGTTTAATGGCTTCCGAAATACGGATATTGATGAGGTAGTTGATGGGCGAAAAGCCTGAATAGCTTTTTACCCTTTCTGTGAACAGGGTAGTGCCCAGCCCTACGAGGGCTGCCATTTCTTCTACCGTCCATTGGTGCGAGAGGTTTTCGCGCAACACCTGTTCCAGGCGCATGAAAGTTTTGGGGAAGTCGCGGCCGGGATGGCTTTGCCGGGTCATGTGGCGGGTTACCTGTATCAGCAGGTCATCTACCTGGTGGTTGATGCGCGCCTGGTAACCTATTTCATGACCAAACAGTTCGGCATGTATACATTTGAGTATTTTACCGGCTTCGTTGAACCTGGATAGTACCGGTGAACTATTCAATGATAATATTTTACCGATGGCGGCGCCTTCACTTTCCGACAAGCCGCTCCATTTGCCGGGAAGGATATGTCCATTCTCTCCTTTGTGAATGCCGAGGTGGATCCAGGTAAAGGCGCCGATCTCCAGTACGCCGTTATCGCTGCCAAACGGGGCGCCGGGCATTATCACGGCTACATCGCCCGGGTAAAAGACATAAGGCTGGTGATTGATGCGCCATTCAAATTTGCCTTCTATAATATAATAGATCCTGATGCCTTCTGTGGCCGTAGTGAGAAAGGTATTGAGCTGGATAGAGCCATTCTTTTTTATGCCCACTTCCAGCATATGCGGGAATAACCGCAATTCTGCTGATTTGCCGTGTTGTAGCACAAATTGATTCATATGGCTTTATCTAAATGACTGAGGCAACCGTTAACGTTTGTCAGGGTGAGCCACCTTTGGAAGGTGACCCACCCTTTGATCACCTCCATATAAAGAAAGGAAATTTATCGGTGCCGGATGTACAAAATTCAACACAGTTTTATTTTGGAAGTTTTTGAATGGAATACCGGATAATTTGGCACCTTAACGATTATCTCACCAAAACAACTTGCCGGTATGAAAAAGTACACCAGCGGCAAGCCATCCCGTTTTACGGGACTATGGCTGCTTTGCGTTTTTCTTTTGTTGATATCCGCTGCCCGCGCTCAAACAATTACAGGTACTGTATCGGATGAAAAAGGTACGAAACTTTTTAATGCATCCGTCGTAGTGAAAGGAAGTTCACAAGGAACTGTTACCGATGCTGATGGCAAATTCAGCATTCCCGTGCCGGCCACTGCCGGTAACAATGCCACCCTCGTTTTTAGTTCAATAGGATTTAAAACGATGGAAGTGGCCATAGGAGGCCGCAGTGTAGTGAATGTAACGCTGGTGGCCAGTAACCAAGACCTGGGCGAAGTGGTGGTAACGGCGCTTGGTATTAAGAAGCAGGCCCGTGCATTGGGTTATTCCGCCACCAGCGTGAAGCCCGAAGAGCTGACCGTGAACCGTTCCAGCAATATCATGAATTCCCTGCAGGGCAAGGTGGCAGGGGTAAATATCTCCTCACTGGGCACCGGCCCCGGCGGTACTTCCAAGATCCGCATCCGCGGCCAGTCGTCTCTTTCCGGGCAAAACAACCCGCTCATCGTTATTAATGGCGTACCGGTTGATAATACCAACTTCAACGACAATACGATTTCCGTGAAAGGCGGCGGTGTATTTGCCGACGGCGGCGACGGTTTGTCGAGCATCAACCCCGATGATATTGAAAGTATGACGATATTGAAAGGAGCGCCGGCATCGGCCCTCTATGGCTCACGCGCCAAAGACGGGGTGATCATGATCACCACCAAAACGAGAGGAAAAACAAAAGGCATCGGTGTTACGTATAATGGGAATTATACCAACGAGACGCCCCTGGATTTTACCGATTACCAGAACGAATACGGTCAGGGTGAGGGCGGCGTTCGTCCTACTACAGCCAATCCTACTACGGGACAATGGTCGTTCGGTGAAAAATTTGCACCGGGCATGACGCATATACTCTTTAATAACCTGACTGTTCCCTATCAGCCACAGGGGAGCCGCATTAAAGAATTTTACCGTAATGGTCAGAATTTCTCCAATACGGTAGCCCTTGAAGCGAGCAATGATAAAGGAGGGCTGCGGCTGTCGCTGAACAATACCGACAATAAAGGCATCATGCCCAACAATTCGTTCAACCGTAAAAGCATGAACCTTGGCTTCAGCTACAATCTTACGGAGCAGTTCATGTTATCGGGCAATATCAATTATTCGAGAGAGCACAACAAGAACCCGCCCAATATTGCCAACCAGGACAATTCCATTCCTACTACTTTAATGGCCCTGGCCAGCTCCATGCCATTGAGCGTACTCAATGCCAATAAATATAATGCAGCAGGCAATGAGTATCCCTGGACGCGGTTTACCAACCGTACGAATCCTTATTGGGTGATGGCTGAGCAGTTTCATAATATTAAACGCGACCGTATATTCGGCAACGTGGCATTGAAGTATAATCTCTTGCCCTGGTTAAGCGTGCAGGGCCGCTTTGGGCAGGATTACTGGTCGCGCGATGAAGACGTGAATAATTTCCCCACCGGCCAGGCTTCCAGGTCCACCGCGCCTCCCGGTTTTGTGAATGGTGTATTCACGCAGGAATCACGCCGCTTCCGGGAAACGAACCTCGACTTCCTGGTGAATGCCAATAAGGAGTTTGGCGACCTGGGCGTAACCGTCAATGCCGGAGGCAACCGCATGCGCAAGCGTTCTGATATTAATAATGTAGTGGTAACAGATTTTATCGTCAAGGGTTTGTATACCGTGCAGAACGGACGGGGCAAAGACCCGGTGTATACCCTGATAGAGCAGGGCGTGAATTCTTTGTATGGTTCTGTTGAACTGAACTGGAAGCAGACTTTCTACCTCACCGGAACGGCGCGTAATGATTGGTTCTCCACGCTCTCACCAGACAAGCGGAGTATTTTGTATCCTTCCGTGTCGGGCAGCTATGTATTTTCCGAACACCTGCCCAATATTTCCTGGCTGAACTTTGGTAAGCTGCGGGTGGGTTATGCCGAAGTGGGCAGCGATGGTGATGTGGCACCTTATGCCGATCAACTGTTCTATACTGTCAATGCCAACTTCATCAACAATCCCAACAGCATACCGGTACCAGTGGGCACCAGCAATATCAGCAACAATGCCAGCGGCACCACCTTGCCCAATCCGAACCTGAAACCCAGCCGTGTGGCGGAAACAGAGATCGGGTTGGAATTACGGATGTTCAACAACCGTGTAAATCTTGACCTGGCCGCGTATCGCAAGATCACGAGCGACCAGATCGTGCTGGTGCAGATATCCGATGCTTCGGGTTACCTCAATACCCCTATTAACAGTGGTAAAAGCCGTAACCTTGGGTTTGAAACTATGCTGAACCTGGTGCCAGTCAAGAACAGGTTCTTCACCTGGGAATTTACGGCTAATACCTCTTACAACATCACCAAAGTACTCAGCATCATCACCAGCACGCCGGGTGAGCGCATTACCACCGGTACGCACGTGTTTAATGGAGAAACGAGGCATGTAGTAGGAGAGGAGATCGGGCAGATTGCCGGCTTTGGGTATGCGAGGGACGCAAAAGGACAAAGGATATTCCAGTCGAACGGCTTGCCACAGCGCACGGCCGGCTTTGTATTGTTTGGCAGCGCCCTGCCCAAATGGGTAGGTGGTTTCCTGAATACGTTCAACTACAAGGGTATTAACCTATCGGTGTTTATTGATTATAAACTGGGCAACAAAGTACTTTCCGGCACCAACTTTAATGCGGTGCGGCATGGCCTGCACAAGATGACGCTGGAAGGCCGCGTCGGTGGCGTGAAAGGAGTGGGTGTGGATGCCAACGGTAATCCCAATAATGCAGTGATGGCGGTACAAACTTATTGGGAACACCTGCGTACGCAGCAGATCGTGGAATCGGTTATTTATGACGGTGGTTACTGGAAGTTGCGCCAGCTATCGCTGGGGTATGATTTTACCAAACATATTCCTGTCAAATGGCCCATTAAAGGATTGAAGCTCGACTTCGTAGCTAATAATGTACTGATCCTCAAAAAATGGGTTGACAATATTGACCCTGAAACATTCGGCTTCGGTTCGGATAACCAGGTAGGGCTTGAATCGCCCGGTCTGCCTACCACCCGCAGCCTTGGATTGAACCTGAATATTAAATTCTAATACCTTCTGTTATGCAAAAGATATTGAAATATAGTTTACCGGTCTTATTCCTGCTCGCCACTGTTGGCTGTGATAAAGGATTGTCGGACCTGAATGTAAATAAAACCAGTCCCAAAGGACTCGACCCGGTCCTGTTGCTGAACCAGGCCATTATCAATACTTCGTTTCCCGTAAAAACACTGGTATTCGATGCAGGCATTGTGCAGCAGATGGTCACTCCCAACGGTGGCGTGCTGGCAGGCGCCAATTTCAACCAGGACAGCCGTGATGTAACCACGGCTCCCCTGTGGACGGCCTACTATCAAAGCGTGATCAAGAATACCTATGATGCCCTGACGCGTGCCAAGGACGATGCGACGAGGAGCAATATGTACAATATGATACGCATTTACCAGGCGTATGTGTTCATGATACTCACGGATGAGTATGGCGACATACCGTATACCGAAGCCGGCGCGGGATGGATGACCAAAGTAATGTTTCCCCAATACGAACGCCAGCAGGATATTTATCCGAAGCTTATACAGGAGTTAACGGAGGCGGCAGCGGCCCTGAATTCCGCAGGCACTATTGAAATCCTGGATGTATTGTATGCAGGCAGTATAGATAAATGGAAAAAGTTTGCTTATTCGCTATTGCTGCGCGCCGGTATGCGGCTGTCTAAAATAGATGCGGCCAAAGCGCAAAGCACGGTGCAGGCTGCTTTTGCAGGAGGTGTCATCACGGCCAATGCTGATAATGCCTATATACGGCATGACGCTAACTTTCAACAGCCCATTGGCGGTACGCTCAATGGCAGTGAGGCCGCGAATTTCTACCTCACCAAGCCGTTTGTGGATCAGCTCAAGAGTACCAATGATCCGCGCCTGCAAGCTATTGCCATCCGTTATGTAGGTGCTCCCAATGGCGCGGGGCAAACGGTGGCTGTAGGTTCCACTGACCCCGCCAAACAAATAGGTATGCCCATCGGCAAAGACAATGGCACGGTTGTAGCCGCTGCCACTGCCGACGGTTTGGCCAGCTTTTACGATTACAGCCAGGTAGACCGCCGCAGGATGGTGAAGACCACTTCGCCGGTATTCCTGGTCACTGCCGCACAAACCAACCTGTTGCTGGCCGAGGCCCGGTTCAGGGGATGGATCACCACCGGCAATACCGCTGCGCAATATTTTGAAGACGGGATCGAAGCCCATATGGACCAGATGGTGGTGTATGATCCCAATAGTGCGGTTGCCGGCGGCGCCCGCGATATTTATGTAACTAACAACCCGCTGACGGCAGGCAATGAACTGCAGCAGATCAATACCCAGTACTGGATCGCTTCTTTTTTGAATGGTCCGGAGGCTTTCGCTAATTTTAGACGAAGCGGTTTTCCGGCCCTTACACCCAATCCTTATGGACAGCCCAATAATCCCGATGTACCCAATGGTACTTTTATCAGGAGGCTGACTTATCCTACTTCGGAGATCTCTGTGAATACGGAGCATGTGAATGACGCGATTGACAAGCAAGGACCCGACAAATTAAGCACCAGGATATGGTGGGATAAGCAGTGAAGTCGGAAGTCTGAGGTCTGAGGTCGGAAGAGTAGGATCATAGGATATATATCATCGGTAGAGGACCGGTGGACAGATCATAAATGCATAGAAAATGAACAACCAGCAAAAATTAAGAAGCCACGATTGGTTTGGCAGAAAAGACAAGGACGGTATCATTTACAGGAGCTGGATGAAGAACCAGGGTATGCCGAACGATCTATTCGACGGCAGACCGGTGATCGGTATTTGCAACACGTTCAGCGAACTGACCCCCTGCAATGCGCATTTCCGGGAACATGCGGAGATGGTAAAGCGGGGGGTGCTGGAAGCGGGCGGTTTCCCGGTCGAGTTCCCGGTCATGAGTCTGGGGGAAACTTTGCTGAAGCCTACTGCCATGTTGTTTCGCAACCTGGCCAGTATGGATACAGAAGAAAGCATCCGCGGCAACCCGGTAGATGGAGTCGTATTATTGACCGGCTGCGATAAAACAACGCCTTCCACGGTGATGGGTGCAGCGAGCGTGGGGCTGCCCACCATCGTGGTGCCCGGCGGCCCGATGTTGAATGGAAAGTACAAGGGCCAGGACATCGGATCGGGTACCCATGTATGGAAGTTTGATGAAGATATGAAGACGGGGAAGATGACGCATGAAGATTGCGAGTTTGCCGAAAGCTGCATGAGCCGGAGTATTGGCCATTGCATGACAATGGGTACGGCCAGCACGATGGCTTGTATGGTAGAATCGCTGGGGCTCACTTTAAGCGGTGCCGCTGCCATACCTGCTGCCGATAGCCGGAAAAAGCAACTGGCGCAACTGAGTGGCAGGAGGATCGTGAATATGGTGCGGGAAAACCTGACCATTGATAAGATACTTACCCGGGAGGCTTTTGAGAATGCCATCAAAGTAAACGCCGCAGTAGGCGGGTCCAGCAACTTCATTATTCATTTAACAGCCATTGCAGGAAGAATAGGGGTGCCATTGGCGCTTGAAGAATTTGATACCATCGGCAGCAAGATCCCGTTGTTGTTAAACCTCATGCCTTCCGGGAAATATTTAATGGAAGACTTTTTCTATGCAGGCGGACTGCCGGTGATATTGAATGAGCTGAAGGACCATTTGCATAAAAATGTGGTCACTGTTACCGGGAAGAACCACCATGAAAATATCAAAGGCAATATTGACTGCCACAATGAAAATGTCATTGCTCCCTTAACGAAACCCCTCATGGCAGAAGCCGGCTGTGTGGTGGTAAAGGGCAACCTGGCTTTAAACGGCGCCGTGATGAAGCCATCGGCCGCCTCGCCTTCCCTGATGAAGCACCGGGGCAGGGCGGTGGTGTTTGAAAGCATCGAAGATTACCATGCCAGGATTGATACGCCGGAACTGGATATTGATGAAACCTGTGTGATGGTATTAAAATACGTAGGCCCCGTTGGCTATCCCGGCATGCCGGAAGTGGGCAATATGGCGCTGCCTAAAAAGCTATTGCAAAAAGGCATCACTGATATGGTGCGCATTTCCGACGGCAGGATGAGCGGCACTGCTTATGGCACCGTGGTGCTGCATGTATCGCCGGAAAGCGCCATCGGTGGTAACCTGGCCCTGGTACAAAACGGGGATATGATTGAGCTGGATGTAGAGCAGCGCCGGTTGCACCTGGATGTGAGCGAGGAGGAACTGGCAAAGCGAAGGGCTGCCTGGATGCCACCCAAACCTGCCGCCAGCCGTGGCTATGTGAGTCTTTACATTAAGCACGTATTGGGAGCCGATAAAGGCGCCGATCTGGATTTTTTACAGGGCAATTCGGGCTCCACGGTAACGAGGGATTCACACTAAAGGATTTTACTTCAATAAAAAACATGAAACTCTACAAAACAAAAAAAGGCGCCGTCATTGAAAAGGATGGTCATTATTATGCTTTGAATGAAAGCTGGGAGGCATTGGTGAATGATGACCAACTGTATGAAAAACTGGATCAACTCACCTACACATCGACGATGGCAGATAGCAGTGCCATCCAAGAGTTGTTACCGCCCGTAGGGAGGGACCAGGAGTTGTGGGCCTGTGGCGTTACCTACCTGCGAAGCAAGATTGGCAGGCAGGAAGAAAGCAAGGCAGCAGGCGGCGCCGATTTTTATGCCAAAGTATATGAAGCCGAAAGACCGGAAGTGTTCTTTAAATCCACTTATCACCGCATTGTAGGACATGGGGGACTGGTGCGTATCCGCAAAGACAGCACCTGGGATGTGCCGGAACCTGAGCTCACCTTAGTGGTCACTCCTTCCGGCAAAATAGTGGGGTATACCATCGGCAATGACATGAGCAGCCGGAGTATTGAAGGGGAGAACCCGTTGTACCTGCCGCAGGCAAAAACGTATGATGGCAGTGCGGCGGTGGGGCCTTGTATTTATGTTACCAGGGAACCGCTCCCTGCAAACACAGCTATCAGCCTGGTCATTGCCCGCAACAATACCACTGCTTATAAAGGCGAAGTGTCCATCAGTCAGTTGAAAAGAACGCCGGAAGAACTGGTGTCGTTTGTATACAGGGAATGCAGTTTTCCGTACGGCTGTTTGATCATGACGGGAACAGGCATTGTGCCGGGGCATGATTTTACCCTGCAAAGTGGTGACGAAATAGCCATCTCCATTGATCCTATCGGCACACTCGAAAACACGGTACAATAACGCATGACAATCCTCATCATCGTATTGGCCATCGCGTTACAGATCTTCCTGTCTGCAAAGAAAGTAAGTCCGTTTATCTCCTTGCTGGTGGTAGCTATACTGGCCGGTTTATTCCTGGGCATGAAGCCCGGCGTGTTATTGGTATCCATTGAAAAAGGGGTAGGCAGTACGCTGGGAGGGTTGGCCCTGATCATTTGTCTCGGCGCCTTCCTGGGAAAGATACTGGAAGTGACGGGCGCTGCCGAACAAATTACTTCTACGCTCATCAGGGCTTTTGGGATCAGGAATATACAATGGGCGGTATTGCTGACTGGTTTTTTAATCGGCATTCCGCTCTATTACAATGCGGGTTTCGTGATCCTGGTGCCGCTGGTGGTAACCTTGACCCGCAAAACCGGTTTACCTTTATTATACATCGTTATACCCATGGCGGCTTCCTTAAGCACTACGCATTGTTTTTTGCCGCCACATCCGGGACCGGTGGTGCTGGTAAAGGCATTCAATGCCAATATGGGTAAAGTGCTGTTGTATGGGATCGTATTGGCCATCCCGGCAGTCATCGTGGCCGGACCCTTGTTGGGTAAACTATTGAAGAACCTGACCACACCAGCACAGGATATTGCTTTAACAGCCGCTACCGTTCAGCACAAAACACTGCCGCCTGTGGCAGCAAGTTTACTCTTCGCCTTAATGCCGGTATGCCTGATCGCACTGGCGGTGGTGGCAGGGCATCTTTTACAGCCTGGAAGTATTCTGCAAACCATTTTACTGTTTATCGGTGATAGTGTCATTGCCTTGCTGATCACCGTATTACTGGCCATGTATTTCCTGGGTAAGGAGGCAGGCATCAACATTGCACAAATGATGAAATTGTTGGGGGAAGCCATCGCCGGCATTGCCATGATCTTGCTCATCATTACCGCCGGTGGTGTATTCAAGCAGGTGCTGGTTGACAGTGGCACCGGCAGTTATATTGCCACCTTCAGCAGCAAATGGGATATGCCGCCCTTGTTATTTGCCTGGGTTATTACTGCCTTCCTGCGGGTCATGATCGGTTCGGCCACGGTGGCCGGTATTACGGCCGCTGGGGTAGTGGCTCCGTTAGTAACCGCCGGCAACGCATCACCCGAACTCATGGTGCTGGCCGTGGGCGCCGGCAGCGTATTCGGCTCTCATATCAACGACTCAGGTTTTTGGATGTTCAAGGAGTTCTTCCAGTTGTCTTTACCGCAAACCCTGCGCTCCTGGACAGTGATGGAAACGGTTATTTCTATCATCGGTCTTGGTGGCGTGTTGGTGCTGGATGCGGTCCTGTAACTTCCATAATGGGATTCACGGATTATTCTTTTTCCTGATCACGTAATTGCCGGTATCGTCTGCCTTTTCTGCCGACCAGCCTTCGTTCAGCTCTATTTCGTACGTGTCGCCAATGATCTTATTCCCTTCCATCCGGAAAGGGGTGGGAAAGATGAACGTTTTGTAATCAGGTAGCATGAGCACGCCAGCATTACCCAGCACAGATTTATCTTCGATGGTCTTAAAAGATCCAAAGCATTTGCCCGATTTGTCCCGGCCTTGAATGCCGGAATATACAGTGCCCAGTCCGGGGATTTCGATGGTGCCATTCATATTGAAGGTGCGATTGTACTCCATCCCGTCTGTAATTTGTGCACGTAGGGTGGGTTTCTCCTGCAGCAGGCTCCGGTAGTAAGCAAGGAGTTTTTCGTTTTGGGTCCTCCGGTCTTCTTCTTCGCGGTGTATCTGTTCAAAGTTGTTGGATTTCCTGGCCCTTGCCAATTGATTGACCGTGGTATCAATCGCGGTCGCTTTTGCCTTTTCATAAATGGCCAGGAAATTATATACCTGGTCAAGCCCGGCTTTCCACTGAATGTGCAGGTGATCAAACAGCAAGCCATAAGCTACACCGGTAGCATACGGGAAGGGCCGGGTATAGGTTTGCGCTTCTTCTCGCTGGTAGATCTCTTCGATGGCTTCTTCGTATTTATCGGGCGTGCCGGACAAGGCAAAACCGGTATAATTCGCCAGTCCTTCCAGGGTTTCTATCTCTAGTTCCGGTTGGAGGTAGTCTTTATTACGCCCCTGTCTTATTTTCCTGAATCGTAGGGCGTCTTCAAGACAGGCCACCACTTTTTGCTGAGCGCTTTTATGGCCGGCATAATACAGCGCGTTGCGCAATGCCTGGTATTCCAAACGCAGCAGCTCCCGGGCCTCGTAATTGTCCAGGTATTTGATGGCGTCGCCGTTCAGTTTGCGGGCCTTCCTCTGCAAGAGGTGGAACAGTTCATGAATTATAGTACTGGAATGGTCTGAAAGATAGTTGGATAATACGATGGCATAATCCTTCCCTGCATAGGTTTGAACGGTATTGACAAAGGTGAGCGTATTGGGCGGCAGTTTGGCATAGTATATTTTCCCGCTATCGGTTTTGCTGCCGGGAAATTCCGTGATGGAATAAACGGTATTGTCATAGTCCAATACCAACATGTTTTCATTCCAGATAAGTTGTCCCCATAACTGCCCGTTATCTGCCTGCAATCGTTGTTTCGCATTGTGCAGCGCTGTGGCGATGCGCCCGGGCAGCCGTTGAGATGCGGAAGCCTTGTTGTCCTTTACCTTATTTACTATTACAGGCCAGCGTTTGTGATGGTGCAAGCCCGTTAAATCGCTATCCTTCACGATGTGGTCATAGTTGGAATAAAACTGTTTGCCGGCCAAATACGCCAGGATATCCAGCGCCCTCTTGTTTTGCTGGTTCAGGGCATAAATACAGGCGGCATCGTATAGCCTTTTATTGCTCAACCGGTAACTGAATATGTTGTCAAATACTTTTGCGGCAGCTTTATAATTCTTTCCCTCGTACTGTTTCATGGCCTCGTTGTAGAGGCTTGTTTTGTTCTCTTGTGAAAAAACGTTGAGGGTGATCAGCAGGCAGGCTGTTAAAAACAGCGTGAAAGATAGTTTCATGCGTAAAATATTAAATGAAAACCTGCAGCAAATAGCGGGAATTACAATCAGAAATTGGGTTAAATAAGGTTAAATGAAGGCAAAACGAAGGTTAAAAACAGCAGGATGTTTCGTTATTCTGCGGTTAGCCTGTATCTTTTCAGCATGCGTTTTGCCCAAAAACTGACCCTGCTGATCATCGGTTGTATAATCGTATTGGGAGGATTGTGCCTGATCCAATACTACCTGATCCGCAATACCTACCGGCTGGAGCAATCGGCCTACCTGCAGCAAGTGAAGCAGCGCCTGGGAACCAGGGGCCAGGTACTGATCGATTCACTGAATCACCAGGGGATGGTAGCCTTGCTCCGGGACATACGGGACTCGCTCGAAAGCGGGCGGAAACCTTCCTTGAATAATTTTCAACAACAGATCGAAGTGGTAGCGGCCCCTCACCGGCATGCCATCAGCCAGGCGCTTTCGGGCGACAGCCTGCTCCACGACAATCATTACGTTTTACTGTACACCCATGTAGTGCTGTACCACCGGCAGGTGGCAGATACCTTGTTGCCAGGAGGAGCACCACCACTGGTGCTGACAGGAGGTAATGCAGATCAAAGCGCTAACGTTTTACCTATAAGCGAAGGATTGCAACAGGCTGGTTTCAGCCTGGGCACTGATACCGTAACCGCGATGACCTATACGCCTGCCTATCGCCTGTCGGTCTGGACAAAAGCAGCAATCGTTGCTGAGCATTGGCAGGCGACCATACTCAGGCGCATGGCCTGGACCCTGATTGGCAGCGCGCTGCTGATCATAGCGGTGACAGTGATCTTTTTCCTGGTGTTTATGACACTATTTCGTCAGAAGCAGATCGCTGATGTGACCACTGATTTTGCCAACAATATGACCCATGAGCTGAAGACGCCGCTTAGTTCGGCAGCAGTAGTGGTTAAATCCCTGCGGACGCCTGAGGCAAGACTGGATGAAAGCTGGTATGGCGAACTGTTGAACGAGCTGGACAGGCAACATGAGAAGATACGGCGGATGATGGACAGTATACTTACCAGCGCCATGGATCAGCCAATGGGCATGACACAGTCCCGGCCATTCAATCTCGCCGGCGTGCTTAAAGAAATGGAGCAACTGGTGACGGCCTCCGGGCGGGACTTACAGTATACAGGCAATGAAGATATTGTGGTCAATGCTGATCCCGACCTGCTAACAGGCATTCTGGCCAACCTCGTAGACAATGCTTTGAAATATACGCCGGCCGGCACGTCTTTGCATATCCATACCGAAATAGCGGGAAGGACGCTAAGGATCTCCCTCGAAGACCAGGGGTCGGGGATCCCGTCGTCCCTGCGCCGCCACCTGTTCAGGAAATTTTTCCGTGTGCCCCGGCCTGCCGGTAACCATATCCGTGGTTTGGGCCTGGGTTTGTACCTGTGCCGTATGCAGGCAAAACAGCTTGGCGGCGATATTGCTTATCATACCAGCGCCTCCGGCGGAAGCCTATTCACTATAACTTTGCCTTATGACAACAACACGGCTATTATTGGTAGAGGATGATGCAGACCTGGGGCGCCTGCTGGGTAAATACCTGCGGCTGCAGGGTTTGGAGGTGGTGCTGGCCGGCGATGGCGAATTGGCCCTTACTTTACTGACAGAACAAACTTTTGATATGGTAGTGCTTGATGTCATGCTGCCCAAGGGAGATGGCTTTTCCCTGGCTGATACCCTAAAAAGAAAACATCCCGGTATGCCCTTCCTCTTCCTGACGGCGCGCCGCCAAAAGGAAGATGTGCTGAAAGGGCTTGGGCTGGGGGCCGACGACTATATGGTCAAGCCTTTTGATGCTGATGAACTGGTGTTGCGTGTACAGAATATCCTTCGGCGTAGCAGTGCGGTAGCGCCTCCTGCCGACGGACTGATCTTTGGGGCTTTTCGTTTTGAACCGGCACAGCTAAGGTTGTATCACGGCTCTTCCTCTGTACTGCTGACGAAAAAGGAAGCAGGCGTACTTGAACTGCTGGCCCGGCAACAGGGCCGTATTGTGAGCCGTAAGGATGTATTGGAAAAGATCTGGGGCAATGCAGACTATTTTAATGGCCGTAGCCTCGATGTTTATATTGGAAGACTGCGCAAGTTGCTGGAAGCGGATGCCCGGATCCGCCTCGAGAGTGTGCGGGGAGCGGGATTCATACTACACTGCGCTTAATAACTACCTGCATTGGGTTTTTGGTTGTTCGAAAACCTCACTGCGGTTCGCTTTGTGTGGCTGCTTTCCGTATGCCGGTATTCCCACCATTCTCCAGTGTAAGGTTTACGGGTTTATTATTTTTCCAGGCACTCCTGGTAAAATCCGGCACATCCACTGTTCGTGAACGGTTGGCGACGGACTGTTCACTTAACGGCGCAATAGAACTCCATAAGGCGCCATCGTATACATCCTGGTCCAGGGGAAGTCCGTTGCGCAAACAATCGATCAACCGCCAGTCCATAATAAAATCCATACCGCCATGACCGCCTATCTTTTTAGCGATCTCTCCCACATGCCTGATGATAGGGGGCGTATATTTATCGTACAGCTCTTTTAACTCTTCGTTTTTTATCCAGCCATGTCCAAATGCAATGCGTTCGGGCGAAGGATATTTGCTGGCGATGCCCTTTGTTCCACTGATCAAATGGATACGCGAATAGGGGCGTGGTGTGGTAACATCATGCTGTAGCATGATGGTCTTACCCTTTTGTGTATGGATCAGCGTGGTATTCATGTTGCCACGGAACGGCTTTCCTGTAAACTGGTTATAGAAAGGATCGGCGGCTGCTTTTTCCTTTGCCATAGCGCTCATCATAAAATCGCCGGAAGACATAGCCACCAAATGGCTCATTTGATCACCCCTGTTAATATTAAGACACTGGGCAACCGGGCCAAGTCCATGTGTGGGATACAGGTTACCATTACGGAAATTTTCTTTCAGCCGCCACATATCGGCATAGCCTGTTTTACTAAAATTCAGGTCGCGCAGATCATGAATATACGCGCCTTCCGCATGTACCAGTTCACCCAACAGGCCATTGCGCACCATATTCAATGTGAGCATTTCAAAGAAATCATAACAGCAGTTTTCGAGCATCATACAGTGCCGCCGTGTTTTTTCAGAAGTTTCAACCAGTTGCCAGCATTCATCGAGTGTTACCGCGATAGGCACTTCACAGGCGACATGTTTTCCATGTTGCATGGCGTATAATGCCATGGGGGTATGCAACTTCCACGGGGTACAGATATACACCAGGTCAAGCTCCTCTGTATTGATCATGGTTTTCCATCCGTTCTCTCCCGAATATTCTTTTGCTTTTGGTAATCCCTGTTTCTCCAGGATGGCCTGTGCTTTTGTTGCCCTTTGCGGATCCTTATCGCATAATGCTTTAATTTCCACGCCCTCTATATGCGACATGCGCTGCACGGCACCGGGCCCACGCATACCTAAACCAATAAAGCCGATACGCACTTTGTCTATTTTAGGTGCGGCGTATCCACACATGTTAAACTGCGGTGGCCGTCCGGCCCATTCATAAACCCGTGACAAACTTTCCTCGTTGCTTTTTGCAGCAACCCGGGAAGGCAGGCCTATGGCCATTGCGCCGGTACCAAGGGAAATATTGCGGAGAAAATTTCTTCTGTTCGTGCTCATAGATCGTTAGTTAAAATTGGATGAGATAATACCACAAATCATGATCAATAATAGCGAGAATTATTGACCTTTTTTTACGCAATCGGGTGCGCATATTTTGTGGTGCCGGATAATCTGGCTGCTAAAAATCACGCAAACGATTGAATGGCTTCCGCACCTGGCAATCTAAAAGTTTATAATAACTTGTTTTAATTTTTGTATCCTTGCAAACAGGAGCGCTGCCAGCACATGCCTGCTTTGAATATGACTAGCTTATGGGAAAAGATACGCCAGGAGGATACTTCTGCCATGGTCTCCCTATATGAGCAAACGTATGCGGACCTGTTAAGTTACGGCGTACAACTGAGCAACAGCAACGAAGTTGCCAAGGATGCTATTAATGATGTATTTGTTGATATATGGGACAACCGCTCCAAACTAAAACCGGTTGAACATGTAAGGGCTTATTTGTTTGCCTGTATCCGTCGAAAAATTTTTCAATCAATAGCTTCTCACCGGAAAATAAGCAACCTACCCGAGGATATGCAACTTTTCAATGACCAGGGCGACTTGTCTTATGAGGATATATTAGTAGCCATGCAGCGATCGGATGAGATACGCTATAAGGTACAAAAGGCCCTGGAAAAGCTGACCGGCAGGCAAAGAGAACTGATCCAAATGAAATACTTCAAAGGCATGGATTACCAGCAGATTGAAAGCGAGACGGGTATCAGCATGAAAACAGTGTATAATACCATCTATAACGCCATGAAAATACTGGCCGATGAATTGAGGGACATACTTTTTGTATTAATCTTTCTCTTCCTTTCCTAAGCTAATAATTTCCCGAAACAAAACAGCGCCGTATACTTTCCCGTCACCGTTGTCACAAAAAATATCCCTCTCCTGTCACATGTTTCGACTCCCATGGCTCAGCATGGCGGTTTTTACCATTATTTTAAATAAAGTAACATGTATAACAGGACCGTTTGCATCATTTTTTTCATGCTCATCAGCACCATGCTGGTTGCACAGAACAACAGCGCCATCAAAGGAAAAGTGGTTGAATACAGAACAAAGCAGCCCCTGGCAGGGGCTACCATAGCCATCAGGGAAAATAATTTTGTGGCCGTCACAGACAGCACAGGCATTTTCTTCATTCCAAACCTGTCTGCCGGTACCTACACGGTAACAATAACCAGTATTGGTTATTATGACAAAACGTTGAACGATATAAATGTAGTGCCCGGTAAAACCTATTACTTTGAAACAGAACTGACAGAGGATGCCATAAAACTGAATGATGTTACCGTGAGAGCCTTTAAAGGTGAAAATAATCCCCAGATGCCTGTATCTGCTTTTGCGCTTTCCAGGGAAGAGATATTCAGAAGTCCCGGGGCGCAGGGCGATATTTTCAGGGCCATCGGCATTCTGCCAGGCGTGGTAAGCAGTGGTGGCCAGTATTCCGCCATTGCAGTGCGTGGACAGGGCACTTCAGATAATTTGTTTATGGCGGATGACATACCCCTGTTCCAGGTCTCACACCTGGAGATCGAAGGATTCAATACCGGCTTTAATGATCCCAACGGTGGGCGCTTTAGCATATTCGCTCCCCGCGTAGTAGAGAATGCCACTTTCCAGGGCGGTGGCTTTGGCGCCCAGTATGGAAGAAAAAGTTCATCGTATCTTGGCCTCGGCATCAAAGAAGGTAACCGCACCAATCCTTTGTACAGTGGTCAGTTCGATCTCATTGGTTTTACGCTTATGTATGATGGTCCTTCAGGATTCGACAAAAAAACAAGCCTCTTTGCTTCTGCCAGGTACCAGAATTTCGACCTGTTGCTCAAAATGATCGGTCTCACCCATTCCGGCTCACCTTCGTATGGTGATTACATGCTCAAGACAATTACTGAGATCAATGCCCGCAACAAATTGTCCTTCATTGCCATGTTCAATCCCGAGACCTATAAGCGCACCGTAAAAAATGTGCTGGAAAGCAAAAACCTCAATGATGACAACAATTCCAATTTTATCGGCCAATCAAAAGTAAGCAAAGCGGTCGTTGGTCTTAACCTGCGTACACTCACAGGGAAATCCAGCTACCTGAAAAATATCCTTTACTACAGGATGATGGATGTTAACAACGATCTCGGCTATACAAATCCTGTTATTGAACCCGACGGGGACATCATGCCTACTGATAAGATCAATTTTGAACAGGACCTCCGGAAAATTGAGAACGAACAACAGGAAGTGGGTTACCGGAGCATCTTTACACAGCGGGGCAAACACATCACATTCACGGCGGGAGCCGATGTGGCCAGGGTGAATATCGATTATAGCCGCAAACTGAAGCATACCGACACTTTGTACAGTTTTTTGCCCACGGATTACAGGCCAAATCCTGCTCAATATTATCTCATCCTTACACCCGACCATTTCAATGCGGCTTTTGAGGATGCTGCCTGGAATGTATCCGGGTATCTCGATCTTTCCTTTACCCTGTTTAAGCGCCTCACCTTAAATCCTGGTGTAAGATATGACTACACTGGTTTTGCTGCGAAACACACCCTGTCACCGAGGATCAGCGGGATGCTTGAGTTGGGTGGAAAGCACAGTATCAATTTTGCTTCAGGTATCTATTACCAGGATCCCGCTATTGCGGATGTTGCTTCTCAGCCCCAAGGCCACCGGTTAAAGTCTGAACGTACCATTCAATACATACTTGGTTACAAAATATACTTCAGCCCCGATGTGAAATTTACTGCAGAGGGATGGTATAAAGAAATGGACGACCTTGCTGTAAGGCCATCCAGTGGTGAGCCTTTGTTGAACAACAATGGGACCGGTAAGGCCCATGGTTTTGATGTAAGCCTTACCAAACGGCTCTCCCAAAAATACCACGGCCAGGTAAGCTATTCCTATATGGATTCCAAAAGAGATGACCATGATGGGTTGGGCGAATACAACTATATATTTAACCTTCCCCATGTGATCAGCCTGCTCGGAAGTTACAAGCCAAATGATAAGTGGATCTTCTCCGGCAAATTCAGGTATGCAAGCGGCCGTCCCACAGATCAATACATAGTGCATTCCGATGTTTTTGATAATGCAGGCTATCTGCGGTATGCGCAGGAGGTAAAAGAAAAAAATGGTGAAAGGCTCGCTGATTTTATCAGCCTCGACCTGCGGGCTGATTATAAATTCCGGTTGAAGAAAATTGGATGGACAGCTTTCTTTGATGTTGTAAATGTGCTGAACAGGTTCAATGAAAGCTCCGCCCTCTTTCAGCCGCTTACAGGAAAAACTTATTTTCTCGGCCTTGCCGTGTTCCCGACTTTTGGCATGCGGATGGACTTTTAATTAGATATTTCCACCCGCGAGCAAAAGACCTGTTTATTATCAATATTGTTTACTATAAAATGGGCCAGGTCAGACCGCCGCAATATCAGCGGGTTGCGGAGATATTCATTGGCCGCAAAGCGGTATTTGCCGGTTATTTCCCCATTTCTTAGCCTGGGTGCCCGCACAATCGTCCAGTTTAGTCGACTTTGCTTCACCACTGCTTCCATTTTTAGCAGGTCCGAAAAATTATTTTTCAAAAGAGGCTGCAGAATATATTTAGTTGCCAGTTTCATTATAAACGGCATGCCCGGTGTAACCTCCACCCCAATTCCCGAAACACATATCAGCCGCGAAACATTGTACTTATGCATTGCATGAATAATATTGATCATTCCCATTGAATAGAGTACCGTAGGTTTATTGTTGGTTACGCCGATAGAAGATATTACCACATCAGCCCCCTCCAGTTCATGATCAAAGCTTGCCGGATATAATACATCTCCCTTTGATATTTTCAGGCTGGAATATGCTATTGATGCATGACATTCCTGCTGGATCGTGACCACATTCCTGGCCACTGCTGTCACATCATATCCTTTTGCTAATGCCTGCTTAACTGCTAAAAGCCCCGTTCCACGCGAGGCTCCAAGAATAACAATTTTCATAATACTTTTTACATACTGAGACAGAACAACATCCTGTTTTGTGACATCTTACGGCCAGTTCTCCATTATGGCATCATTAGTATGATCTGCATTATGTTTTTTTTGATTCTTGCACTATTCGCATCCCTCAAACAAGTACACATTAATAGGGCAGCTACTATTGCAATCGTTTGCGTTCCCTTTTTTAAAAAATAGTTAAGTTTTTCTTGGGTAAAAATCCCTTGTACCTGCTTCTTATTAGTAAAGCCTTAACCTCATTTTATGAATCCCGGAACAAATCAAATTGAAGCATTATTGTCCGATGAATCGTTTTTGAAGTATTGCGGAGGCGATGAGCAGGAAAAGCTGTATTGGGAAAGTCAACTTCAGCAAAACCCGGCATTAAGCAAGCAGGCAGAACAGGCCAGGAAATTGTATGAGCTGGTGAAAGCCGAGCTGGTGGATGTGCCCGCCGAAACCGAACGATTCAGGACGTATATCCAGGAATATATTTCAGCTAACGGCAGGCATTATGAAAACCAACCGCCGGTAATTCACATGCCAGTGAGGCGTAAAGTATGGATGTGGACAGCCGTGGCGATCCTTGGTTTTATGCTGGGCGCCGGCGGTTATTTATTGTACCTGGATAAGCCTGCCACGGGGACTGCCCGGCCTGCACAACAAAAAGGACAGCTCAATAATGATGTGGCCCCGGGTGGCAATAAAGCGGTGCTTACGCTGGCAGATGGTTCGCAGATCGTACTGGATAGTGCTGATAACGGAACGCTATCGCAACAAGGCAATGTAAAAGTGATCAAATTAAACAGTGGCCAGTTGTCGTACCAGCAAACAGCTAAACCGGTGACAGCCGTGCTTTATAATACAGTAAGCACGCCCAGGGGCGGACAATATAAGATCATGCTTGCTGATGGTACGGTTGTATGGTTAAATGCTGCCTCTTCTATCCGTTATCCGGCTGCTTTTGCAGGCAATGAGCGAAGGGTAGCCATCACCGGTGAAGCTTATTTTGAAGTTGTAAGAAATGCAGCCATGCCTTTTAAGGTGGATGTACAAGGGATGGAAATAGCCGTGCTGGGCACTCATTTTAATGTTAACAGCTACGATGATGAACCCAGTATCCGAACCACACTTATAGAAGGAGCTGTTTCGATAAAACAGCAGGCGGCTGTTGCTTTTATGAAGCCCGGTGAACAGGTGCAGGTGACAAAGGCCGGCGAGATGAAAACGATACCGCATGCCAATGTAGAAGCAGCTATTGCCTGGAAAAACGGCCTGTTCCAATTTAACCATACCAGCCTGGATGAAGTATTGCGCCAATTAGTAAGGTGGTATGATGTGGAAGTTGAATTTCAGGGGAAGTCACCCACACAGCGGTTTGGCGGTGAGATACCGATGGACAGCGATCTCTCTGAGGTTTTAAAGATATTAAACTATAGCAGGGTAAAATTTTCGATCGAGCACAAAAAAATTATTATAAGATCTTAAAACTGGTATAAGTAGGTAGAAAGTAAAAGTTTTAAAGGCTGATCCAAAAAAAAGCCCGTCCCGATAGCTATCGGGACGGAGCAAACCAGGAGTGCGGGAACACTCCTGGCGAAATTCCTGGGTCAACCTGAAAAACGAATCCGGTAAGACTGTTTTATTCATTGTTCAACCCAAAACTCAAAGGTATGCATTTCAAGGCTCCTTGCCAACCCCGGCATGTCATGCCGGGGCCTATCACCAAAACACTGCTTGTTATGAAATTAACAGCAATCTTTCTATTGGCCACTGCCCTGCAGGTAAGCGCCACCGGGTTCTCCCAAAAAGTAAGCTTATCCCTAAAGGATGCTTCCCCGGAAAGAGTATTTCGTGAAATCAAAAAGCAAACAGGGTATGTATTTTTTTATGATGAGGATGTTTTGCAAAAGACTGAAAAGGTAAGCATTCACGTGCAGAATGTTACGCTGGAAGAGGCGCTTGCCCTCATTTTAAAAAAACAGCCGCTGGAGTACAATATTATCAAAAGGACCATTGTATTGCGGCTAAAAGCACCCTACACCGAAGTAAAAGAAATAAGTCCGCCACCCCTTTTGCCTGTTAAGGGAAAGGTAACTGATGAAAATGGCAATCCGCTGCCGGGCGCCACGGTAAAAGTAAAAGGATCTTCTTTAAAGGAACATGTTTCACTGACCAATACAGCAGGAGAGTTTTCACTGAATGTTCCGGCTGATGCCGTGCTGGAAGTTTCTTACGTTGATTTTGTAACACAGGAAATAAGCGTGAGCGGGCAAAGGGATTTTCATGTACAGTTGAAAAAGGCCGACAAAGGAATGGATGAAGTGGTGGTGGTTGGATTTGGCACACAGAAGAAAGCCAGCGTGGTGGGCGCTGTACAATCTATTAAACCGGCAGAGCTCCGGTTGCCCAGCAGCCAGCTATCCAACTCTTTTGCCGGAAGGTTGGCAGGGGTAATCGCTTATCAACGTACAGGCGAACCCGGCGCCGACGGGTCGTCCTTTTATATCCGCGGCATTTCCACCTTCAGTGGCGCTACGAACCCGCTGATCGTACTGGATGGTGTTGTAGTCAACGCAGGTGAATTAAATGCCCTGGCGCCGGAAGTCATTGAAAGCTTTTCTATCCTTAAAGATGCTACGGCTACTGCGGTGTATGGGTCAAGAGGGGCCAATGGGGTAATGATCGTGACCACCAAAAGGGGGCGGAATATTGATAAACCCCGTGTGAACATCCGCATCGAAAATTCGGTGTCTACCCCCACCACTGTTCCTGAATTTGCAGATGGGGCCCGTTTCATGGAGCTCTATAATGAAGCGGTAACCGGCCGTGGTACCGGTGAAATACCCTACTCCAAAGATAAAATTGAGGGTACAAGAGCAAAACTTGATCCTTATTTATTTCCGGATGTGGACTGGTATGATGAAATGTTCAAGCCCTATGCCATGAATCAAACTGTGAATATTAACGTGATGGGTGGAGGGCAGAAAGTGGATTATTTTTTGAGCGCCACCCTGAATAATGATAATGGGGTATTAAGAAAATTAAATGTGAACAGCTATGATAATAATATCAATGTAAAAAGGTATTCTTTTCAGAACAACATCCATGTTGATTTTACCAAAAGCACATCGTTGTCGCTAAAGCTCAATTCATTTCTTCGTGATTACCATGGACCGTCTGTAAGTCCTCAAACTATTTTTGGACAGGTAATGGGTGCTAACCCGGTAGATTTCCCGCTGATGTTTCCCAGCGAGGAGGGCAGCAAGAGCATCCGGTTTGGCGGTAAGAGCGGTGGCCGTTTCAATGATGGCTTCATCAACCCCTTTGCCGAAATGCAAAAAGGGTATACTGATAATTTCCAAAGTTCGATCACGGCGGTTGTAGACGGACAACAAAAACTGGATCTCGTTACCAAAGGGCTTTCGTTCAAAGCCCTGGCATCGTTTAAGAACTGGAGCAATGGTGGCACCACCAGGGAAAGAGGCGTGAACCAATACCAGGCCTCCAATATTGTCAAAAAACCTGATGGCACTTTTACTTATGATATTACAAGAGTAGGGACCGTTCAAAATGAAGTGTTGTCGACATCCGGAAGTACAAGCGGGGACCGGCAGATCTATTTTCAGACCTCCTTTGATTATAACAGAACATTTGGGCCACATACTGTAAGCGGGTTGTTCTTATACAATCAGCAGGAGTTTAGTAATAACGGCTCTACCACGCTTATCGGCTCCTTACCGAAAAGGATACAGGGGCTGGCAGGAAGGGTAACGTATGCCTTTGATAATACTTACCTGCTGGAGTTCAATGCAGGCTATAACGGTTCGGAGAATTTTGCCAAAAACCACCGCTATGGTTTATTCCCTTCTGCGGCAGCCGGCTATGTGGTGAGTAATGAAAAATTCTGGGCGAAAATTGCACCGGTAATAAGCCTGCTGAAATTAAGAGGCTCATGGGGCCTGGTAGGAAATGACCAGATTGGCGGGGACAGGTTTGTATACCTTTCCGATATCGATCTTGGCGGCCAGGGCTATACTACGGGCATTGGACAGGACTATACCAGGAACGGACCTACGTATAATCGCTTTGCCAATGAAAATATCACCTGGGAAGTGGCAGAAAAAGTGAACCTGGGTATCGACCTTCAGTTGTTCAATAAAATAAATATTGTGTTCGATATTTTCCGGGAGAACAGGTCTGACATATTCCTGCAAAGACAGGGTATCCCGGATTTCCTGGGCACACAGGGCACAAGTGTATATGGAAATCTTGGGAAGGTACGCAACGAGGGATTCGATGCATCCTTGGATTATTCGGGCAAGATCAACAAGGACCTGTCTTTTACTGTGAAAGGAACTTTCACCTATGCGCACAATACGGTATTGGACTATGACGAACCGGCATTCTATAAGTATAAAAACCTTTCCCGCATAGGGTATCCGGTCAATTCGCTACTCGGCTACTCGGCTCACCGCTTGTTTATTGACCAGGCTGAAGTTGATGCAAGCCCTTTGCAACAGATCGGTGGTTTTGTTACCGGTGGGGATATTAAATACTTTGACGTCACCAACCACATTGATGGGTTAAATATGATCAACAGCGATGACCGCATCCGCATGGGTTATCCAACAGTGCCCGAAATTGTATATGGCTTCGGGGCTTCTTTCCGCTACAAGAAGTTTGATGTATCATTTTATTTCCAGGGTGTGGCCAGAACATCGTTTTTCCTGAGCGGGTTCCATCCATTCGGTACGAGTGACATACGCAATGTATTAACCTTCATTGATGAAGATCACTGGAGCCCTAAAAATCCCGATATCTGGGCAAGCTATCCCAGGCTGAGTAAGCTGGAGAATCCCAATAATACGGCCAACTCTTCCTATTGGCTGAGAGACGGATCTTTTCTGAAGCTCAGGAATGCGGAAATAGGATACAACCACAAGTTTCTCAGGGTGTACCTGAGCGGATATAATTTATTGACCTTTTCAAAGTTCAAGCTCTGGGACCCGGAGCAGGGTGGCGGGAATGGTTTGGGGTATCCCACACAAAAAGTAGTGAATGTAGGTGTTCAAATGGGATTCTAAAATTTAAATAGTATGAAACTAAAAAATATTGTCCTCTTGTTGTTGGTTGCCGGAGTCATAACAAGCGGGTGTAAAAAATACCTGGATATTGTTCCGGATGAAAGACCAACGGAAGAAGATGCGTTCAAAGATATATACGCAGCGGAAAACTTTTTGTATTCCTGTTATGCGCCTTTGCCAAATCCAAGGGCAAGTGTTAACTCCATCGACCTGATGACCACCGATGAAGTGGTAACGGCTTTTGAGCATGAAACATTTGCCCAATTCCCCAAAGGCACGTTTACGGCCTCGAATACAGTCATTTCTTATTGGAGTACTTTGTATAAAGGGATCAGGCAGTGTTATATCCTGATCGCCAATGTGGATAAAACGCCCGGCCTGGCTGAGGAAGACAAAGCCCTTTATAAGGCAGAAGCGAAGTTCCTGATCGGGTATTATCATTTTCTGCTGGTGCGCATGTATGGCCCTATCATTATTCAAAAAGGTGTAGCCGATATTGAAATGCCGGCATCGGAATATCCTGCCCGTTCCACCTATGACGAGTGTGTGCAATTTATTGGTGATATACTTGATGAAGCGGCCACAGGCCTGCCACCCAAACGGGTGACCAGTTCCGAATACGGAAGGGCTACCAGTATTGCCGCCAAGTCGATCAAGGCGCGCATGCTGTTGTATGCCGCATCGCCCCTGTTTAATGGGGGAGGTGGAAACATGTCCAGTTTTTACGGCAATTTCAAGCGGGCATCAGACGGGCAACAACTGATCAGCAGTACTTATGATAAGGAAAAATGGAAAAAAGCCGCCGACGCTGCATTGGAAGCTATCAACCTGGCAGAAGCAAACGGGCATCAATTGTACCATTACAACACGGCAGTAGGTGCTGATTATCCAACAGACCCCATTGAAAAGGACCTTCGTTTCACTTTTGTAGACAAAAATTCCAATGAAGTAATTTTTGCAGACACACGAAGAGAGGGTGTGTATGATTTTCAGAATAAATCAACTCCCTTTATTGCCGGTACCTCTTATAATGGCGTTGCCCCGACATTAACCATGCTTGAATCCTTTTACACTAAAAACGGTTTGCCGATAGACAAGGACCCAACCTATGATTATGGCGGGAGATATAGTGTCGTATCAGGGCCACTTGGCAATACGCTGAGCCTTAACCTGAACCGGGAGCCCCGATTCAACGCCTGGATCGCTTACCATAACAGCAATTACGAGATCATCCGCGGCTCCAGCAAATTTGTGAAAATGATGTTCCGGAAAAATGATGCACATGGTATCCAGGGAAGGAGCAATGATTATTCACCCACCGGCTACCTGAATAAGAAAGGTGTTCATCCCTTATCTGTTCAGACTTCCTTAAGCGTTACGCAAAACTATCCCTGGCCGGTAGTACGGCTGGCAGAACTGTACCTTAATTATGCGGAAGCATTGATTGAATACGGAGCTGACCTGACTACAGCAAAGACTTACATTGATAAAGTCCGTACGAGAGCAGGTATTCCTGCCGTTGATGCAGCCTGGAATGCGATTGGCGGGGCCAATGACCAGGCTACGTTAAGGTCCATTGTAAGACAGGAGCGCACAATAGAGTTTTACCTGGAAAATCACCGGTTCTGGGACCTGCGCCGATGGATGATCGCTGAATCTTACCTGGGTGTAAAAGCAAAAGGAATGAATGTACAGGGAACAACCGATGCTGACTTCTTTAAGGTGACAGATATTGTGTTTCCCCGCAGCTTCCGTTCTCCTGCCTTTTACCTGATGCCCATTCCTATTGATGAAATAAATAAAAGCGGCAACCTGGACCAAAATCCCGGCTATTGATCATCACCAAATTAACGACTCATGAAAAAGCTATTATATATCATGCTTGCAGGTTTATTTTTTGCCTGTACCAAAGAAGAAGCAGGCCCTGCAACTCCTTCCGACCTCTCAAACCTTACCGGCGAGCCAAGGGTTGGCGGTGTTTTATTAAAATGGAACAAACCGGCAGACAGCAATTTTCTCTATGTGGAAGTGCGATACCAGCGGAACGATGAAACAAGGACGGTGAAAGTAAGCCGGTTTACCGACTCTGTATTGATTGATGGCTTGCTGAATAAATATGAATATTCATTTGAGGTGCAGGCTTTCAATGCCATCAGCGGTAGTCATGCGGGCGGTAAAGTGCTGGCAGTAGGCCCTATAAGGCCTGTGCGCCGCCCGGTGGCTGTTGCTTATCTCCAGGACCAGTTGACCAAACTCACTGTAACAGACCCTATGATTGAAACCTACACGCAGGAAACATCTGAGGGGTATAAGCAAAACCTCGTTGACGGCGACAGGCTTACCTATTGGCATACTGCCTGGTCGGCCAATGTTGCCCCCTTACCCCATTGGGTAAAGATCAGTTTTGCCGAAGCTGCCAAATTGGGCGCTATTAAATATTATTTCAGAAATAATAATACCCAAAGCGGCAGGCCGACACAGTTTTCTGTAGAAACAAGTGAGGACGGGCTTACCTGGACAAAACAATGGACCTCACAAGCCGGCTTGTCGGTCACTACACCGGTTACAGAAGAAAGGCTGCTGGCGTTTGACAAAAATTATTCTGCTAAATTTTTCCGCATAAACATT
The DNA here is from genome assembly GCF_011759375.1 of Paraflavitalea devenefica. Classification (NCBI taxonomy): domain Bacteria; kingdom Pseudomonadati; phylum Bacteroidota; class Chitinophagia; order Chitinophagales; family Chitinophagaceae; genus Paraflavitalea; species Paraflavitalea devenefica. The sequence goes on from NZ_JAARML010000002.1 coordinate 1,434,522, forward strand.
GAAGCCAGCTTTAACAACACTACCTGGATAGCACTTGGTGACATGAGCTTCCACGCCATGGGAGAAAAGATCACTGATCTTGAAACAGTAGCGGAAGATAATTATTGATCTGTTCAGGCGTTCAACAGATTTATTACGCATTAAACTTATGATATGAAAAAGAAGGCTATGCCCGTCAAAGCAATCTTAATTTTTTTATTATCTGTTGCCGGAGGATTTTATATTACACGTCTTTCTATAGGCAATGATCTTTTTTCGAAAAATGAAGTGAAAAAGGAGGAGGAAGGGGAAGAAGAGGCTATCTCCGAAGTGGCGCATTTGCGTTCGGCCTGGTATAAAGAGCTGGTATCCGGGAACCCGAATATTTACCGCCTGCGCAGCCTGTATGCTGGTTACTTTGCGGCCCACACTTATAAACGCAGTTATGAAACCAATGCCTACATGCGGTTTTTGCAGCAGAACATGATCAATGTAGATGCCAATGGTTATGTGTTGCCAACGTTGAATTTCCCCGGGGCCAGGCAAACTGACTTTAGTGTTGCAGCAATTGGAGGGCCATGGACCCAATTGTTTACCAAATGGAAAACCAACCAGGCCGGGGGCAACGATGGGGTAGGAGTGGTGCGTTCGATTGCCATTGATCCCGGTAATACGAACAGGGTGTTGGCGGGCGGTACGCTGGCGGCTATATGGAAAACCACCGATGAAGGCGTCACCTGGCGAACTGTAAGTCAGGGCACGCCCCATGTAAAATGGGTAAATGATATTGCCTATGTTAAAAATTTCCCTGCTACCGTGTATGCCGGCACGGACATGGGTGTTATCAAATCGACCGATGGTGGGGAAAACTGGAGCTATACAGGCCTGAATAACGCGGCCAATTATCCCAACACGTTGGGCGAACTGGTATGGCTGGGTGTTACCAGTCATACCACTGACACAGTATATGCTACTATCAAAGAAAATGGCCTGTGCTATCTTAAAAGAACAACGAACGGTGGCGCCACCTGGAGCACACAGCAAACCTTTCCTTCCGGCACTACTATATGGGATATGAAGGTTAAACCCAACGATGCCAAAACAGTGTATATTATGCGGGTAGATGCCGGCGGGCAATGGATCAATTTTTGGCGGTCGACCGATGGCGGAGTGAATTTTACAAAGATCAATAACGGTTATCCTGCAGATGCTGCTGTAGCCGCCCACCGGGCACGATTGGCAGTAACGCCGGCCAATCCGAACGTCGTATATATTGCCACAGGGTATAATGGTGGGGACACCAACGATAAGATCAGTTTCTTTAAATCTTCCAATGCCGGCGTCTCATTTACCAAAACCTGTTGCGGTACAGCTTCCCAGCCGTTGGTCTATTCCAATGGCAGCAATGATTTTCTTTATGAAACCTGTCACCTTGCACAACTGACCTGGAATTTTGCTTTTGCTGTTTCGGCTACCAATGAAAACTTGCTGGCCTGTGCCGCCAATAAGATCAAAGTAAGTAACGACGGCGGCGCTACCTGGCATTATGACCTCAGCGGAACCACCATCACAGGTTCCCAATATGACAACTACCAGGCCTGCCCTGGTCACAGAGGCGTGCATGGCGATCACCACGGTATGGCCATCCAGGGCAGTGATATATGGAACACCAATGATGGCGGTGTTTACCATTCGGGTGATGGGGGGAATACGGTGGTGAAAGATGTATCGGATGGTATGGCCGTGCAGGAATTGTGGGGCTTTGGCCAGGCCTTTAAAAAGGATATCATGGCGGTGGGTCTGAATCATAATGCGATCAATATGCGGGATGATGCGGCTTATAGTGGCTGGGTGCGCATTAATGGCGCTGATGCGATGGCGGCCAATGTGAATCCGATAGATGACCAATACCTGTATACCCATCCCTGGGGGCATGACCGGGTAAAGAGAAATACAACGGCCAATACAGGGCATATTATCAATCCACTCGGCATTGAGCTGGGATACATCACCCTGGACAATGTTGAATTTGACGCGCATCATTATTATACGATCTATGCCAGCGACTATGGGGACCGTAACAAAAGTTACCGGATAGCCAAGACCACCAACAACGCTGATAGCTGGACGATCATTAAATCATTCGCTGCCGAGCAGAAAAATGCGGTAGCCGTAAAGCAGAGTTATGCCAATAACCATTATATCTATGCAGTAGTAGAGCCGAACAAGGTCTGGAAATCTGCTGATGCAGGCGCTACCTGGACAGAGGTTTCGCCTCCTGCTTCGCTGATAAGCTCTTATGCATTATGGCGACTGGCAGTAAGTGATAAGAACCCTAACCATCTTTGGGTTTCTGTAAAAGGACATCAGAATACGGTAAAGATTATTCGCTCAACCGACGGTGGCGCTACCTGGGAGGATTATTCAACAGGGTTGCCCGCTTATGCCATTACTTCCATGATCTACCAGCGCGGAAGCGATGATGGTATTTATGCAGGCACCACGTACGGTGTATATTATCGTAAAAATGGCATGACTGCCTGGGAGCAGTTTGGCACCAGTCTGCCCGCCACCCAGGTGAGCTTTATGCATATCAACTACGCATTGGGGAAAATCAGGATCGGCACACAACGGGGTATCTGGGAAAATGCTTTGGCAGCCATCACTCCGCCCAAAGCCAATATCAGTGCCAATAAGCTTAGCTTTTGCCCTGCGCTCCAAAATGCGCAGGTCCAATTCGCTGATTATTCAGTATTGCACAATGATGCACAAACAACGTATAGCTGGAGTTTTCCTGGCGGTACTCCTTCCACTTCCACCAGTGAGCGACCCCTGGTATCTTATGCCAATGCTGCGCCAGGCAATTATGACGTTACCCTTACAGTAACAGACCAATATGGCTCCAGCACGCAAACGCTGACCGGCTTTATTAAGGTAAACTGTGGTCAATTCAGTAATTGCAGCAATCCCACAGACCTTCCTAAAACCAACTGGACGATTGAATATGCAGACAGCTATGAATCTACTGATCCTCCGGCCAATGCTATCGATGGAGGATCAGGCAGTATATGGCATACCAGGTGGAGTGGGGGTTCGCCTCCGGGCTACCCACATGAATTACAAATAAACCTGGGCGATACCTTTACCATTAGTCAATTAAAATACCTGCCAAGGCAGGATGGCAATGTAAATGGGCGGGTGGCGAATTATGAAATATATGTTGCTGCCAATACTTCCAGTTGGGGAACACCGGTGTATACCGGCACATTTGCCAATAGTGCCACGGAAAAGGTGGTGAGTTTTGCCGCGAAGGCGGGAAAGTATATCCGGTTCAGGGCTTTAACGGAAGTTAATAACAATATATGGGCGTCTGCCGCTGAAATAGGTGTGGTTGGGTGCCTATATATTCCATCCTCACCAGTTACGTCGACCTTGACAGGCGTCGAAACCGAAGTAAAGAAAACAGTTGAACTATTCCCCAATCCTGCCAAGGATGTATTCTACATTAGTCTGACTGGTTATACAGGAAATACGGATGTCCGGATGTACGATATGAACGGACGTGTTGTTGTATCAAAAAGATTTAATAAGAATAAAACGTCCCTGAATATATCTGGCTTACGGTCAGGAGGATACGTAGTTAAAATAAGGAACAATGGTAACGAAGAGGTGGCAAAGCTGATGAAAAGATAAATATCCAACTCGTACTATTGTATAGCATCGCATTTCTTCTCTACTTTACTATATTATTATTCATTAAACCATTTATTCATGAGCAATCAATCATTCCTTGCAGCAGTGATCCTGCTGCTATGCTTTTCATTTTCCCTGCACGGGCAGGCTCAGCAGCCAGACTACGGCAAACATCCCCACTGGATCAAAATGATGGATGATCCGAATGTCAATTATTTTGAGGCTGTGAAAGCATTTGAAACATACTGGAAAGGCAAGACCAAACCCGTAGAAGAAAAAGAGGTATTCAGCAATTACAATCAGCAAAAGATTGTCACCATCCGGAAAACCGAAAGAGAGGCCAAAGAGTATGCTTTTGAATACAAGAAGTTCCTGTACTGGCAACAGCAGGTATTGCCTTATGTTCAGCCCAATGGCCGTATCCTTTCCACAGAAGAAAGGCTGCAATTATTTGAGCAGGAAAAAAAGGAACGGCAGCGCCGCTCCAAAGGGCAGTAATAACCTATCCATTAATGACTGAAAACTTTTATCTATGAAGCTTTATCCTCTTATACTTACTATATGCCTGCTTGTCTTTCACCATACCATGCATGCGCAAAGCTGGTCGGAAGTAGGCCCGATCGCTTTCCCCACCAATATTTCCGGGCAGATACATGGCATTGGCCGTGTATGCCAGCTCAAGTTCCATGCTACTGATGCCAACAGGATGTATGCGGTGAGCGCTTCCGGCGGATTATGGATCAGCAATGATGCCGGCGCCAACTGGCAGCGGACAGGCAGCGATACAGAAATACCGCAAGGCAGTTGTGCTTCGGTTTGTATCGACTACACCAATGATAATATCCTGTACCTCTCCAGTGGTGATCCCAATTATTATGGCAATGGATATGGGATCTGGAAAAGTACCGATGGCGGCACTACCTGGGCTGCTTCCAACTCCGGTATGGGGAACAGGATGGCGCTGGAAATACTGATGAGCCCTACCGATCAAAATACGCTGATCGCTGCTACTACCGATGGCATCTGGAAATCGACCAATGCCGGTGTGTCGTGGACAGTTAAAAAAAGCGGGGGTGCTTTTAAAGACATGATCTATAAACCCGGATCTTCTGCCATCCTGTATGCAGTAGATAATGCTACTTTCTGGCGTTCGGCCGATAACGGGGAAACCTGGACCCAGATCAGCAGTGTAGCCCCGGCAGCCGGCAATGGCGGACGTATTGCTGTATCGGCCGCTAATACCAACGTGGTGTATGTTGGTTTTATTGGTTCCAATAATTCCGCAGGAGGGATCATTTACCGGTCGACAGACGGCGGGTTGAATTTTACTTTACAGAAAGGCGATGTTACGCCCAACCTGACTGGTTATGACGCCGGCTCCGGCGGACAGGGCAATTACAATTTTACCATTTTTGCTGACCGGGCAAATGCCGATATCCTATATGTTGGCGCACATTGCAACTGGAAAAGCACGGATGGCGGTGTGAACTGGACGAAGCTGACCAACTGGTGGGAGAAATGCCATACCGATATGCATCATATTGTTACTTCGCCGTACAACAATAACCGTTTATTCAATGCCAATGACGGCGGGATCTTTTTAAGTACCGACGGCGGTGTAAGCTGGTCTCCTTCCGCCAATGGATTAAGCGCCACAGAAATTTATCATATGGGGACCAGCAAGCTTTCCCGTAGCATTATCGGTATTGGCACACAGGACAACGGTGAGCTGTATTATAATGGCACTACCTGGTATTGTAACCGCGGCGGCGACTGGGGATCCAAATATGAATTTGATTATGCCAATACCAATGTGGCGTATTATGTTGAGAATGCCACACGGCGCGACCTGGTGCTCAACAATGGTTCCACAGGCATTGGGTTGACGACTCCGAATAACAATGATGTTTATTCGGTAACCGCTCAAAATACCAATCTTGCCTTTGTGGGTCAGGGCACTTCCCTCAAACGCAGTTCCAACCTGCTGAATGCTTCCCCCACCTGGAGCAGCCTTACTACTTTCACGGCCAACATCAAAGCCATTACCATTGCTCCCGACAATACCAATGAAGTATATGTGCTGACCAGTGATGCCAAAGTGTATTATTCCAGTAATGCTACAGCGGCCAGTCCAACCTTTGCACAGGTCTCCACGGTTCCCAACAGCGCAGCTACCTTTGGCAACCTGGTGGTGATCAATAGCAATACCAGTGTAGTCTACGCAACAGCGGGGGCTAAGGTATACCGTTCTTCCAACAAGGCAGTAACCTGGACAGATGTGAGCGGAACCTTAGCCAGTGTGAACATTATTGACCTGCAGCATGATAAATTCAGCACCAATGAAAGCATTTATATTGCTACAGCCAAAAGTGTACAATACCGTAACAGCACCAATGGCGCCTGGCAGAATATTTCAGCAGGGCTTCCTGCTATAGCCAATATCACCAATTTGCGGTTGTTCAATACGACTTCGAACAACAGTTTATTGCGGGTATCTTTTTATGGCCGCGGCGTATGGGAGATCCCTGTTAACAATGACGGGTCGGGCAATCAGCCGTCTTCTGTAACTATTACAGCACCTGTCAATAACAGCAATTTTGTAGCGCCGGCCAATATTAATTTTACGGTGAATGCTACGGATGCCGATGGCAGTGTTACCAAAGTGGAATACTGGAATGGCGGCGCTAAAATTGGTGAAAGCACCACCACTCCTTTTTCCTTTGCCTGGAACGCTGTAGGCACCGGCTCCTATAACATTACCGCCGTTGCCATTGATAACGGGAGCGCCAGCACTGCCTCTGTGCCTGTAAATATTTCTGTGAGTGAGTCGCAGGAGCCCTGCCATGCAGCTATTCCCCGCACACAATACAGTGTGTACCAGTTTGACAGTGAAGAGACCGCCGGTGAAACGGCCCCTGCCACCCATGCTATCGACGGAGATGTAAATACCTTTTGGCATACCCAATGGAGTGGTTCAACAGCACCGCTGCCGCATTATATTGCCATTAATCTCGGCGCTACGTACAACGTGACCAAATTGCGGTATGTGCCCCGCCAGAACAGCACCAATGGGCGGATCAATGCCTACCAGGTGCATACCAGCATTGATGGAAGCACCTGGACGCTGGTAGCATCCGGCAATTTTACCAATACTGCTACCGCGCAGGATGTAATATTAAGCAGGCCTGCACATGCCCGGTATGTGAAGCTGACAGCTACTTCCGAGTTAAGCGGCCAGGCATTTACCACCATAGCGGAATTAACCTTCTTTGGTTGTGCCGTTCCTGCTTCCTGTACCACTACCGGCATTCCACGCAGTAATTATAGTGTAAACGGGTTCGACAGCCAGGAGACTACCGGCGAAACAGCACCGGCCACCAACGCGATAGATGGCAACAACAGCACTTTCTGGCATACCCAATGGTACAATTCAACGGCTCCCATGCCGCATTATATCACGATCGACCTGGGCGCCACCAACCAGCTTACTACGGTTACGTATGTACCACGGCAGAACAGTACGAATGGGCGGATCAAGAATTACAAAATAGAAGTAAGCGTATTGGGGCAGGCATGGTTCACAGTAGCCGAAGGCACATGGCCCAACAGCACCACCACACAAACGGTGAGCTTCGGGGCCATCCAGGCACGGTATGTCCGGCTTACTGCCAGTTCCGAAGTAAATAATAACCCATGGACTTCTGTAGCCGAACTGTCCTTTGCCGGATGCGGTGCCGCTGCTCCTTCCATACCTATTGTTTTGAGGACCGTGAAGGGAGATGATCTCTTATCGTATCCCGTTCCCACAAAAGGCATGGTGACTGTAAAGCTACCTGCTTTGCAGGGCAGCCGGGTTAACCTGGAAGTATTTGACCTGCAGGGCAGGCTGGTTAAAAAACAACCCGTGGCTGCTGCGAAGAGCACGGTACAGATCAACCTGAGCAATATGGCCAGTGGCCAGTATATCCTTGTGGTAAGAGATGAAAAGGGCACAGTTTATTCCACCAAACTGATGAAGGAATAAACGGGCTTCGTGCAGACATCGGAATTGAACGTATGTGTGCTGCTCAAAGCACACATACGTTCAATCCATTAATATGATTAAAGCCTGTATCCGCTTTTGCAAATGCATTTTTATTTCAACTTTTTCTTATGAGATCAATAGTACTCATTATATTCATTTCAGCTATTGTTATCCCTGCCCGGGGGCAGGAACCCGTTACAGATTCGGCACAGTCTCTTACAGAAGTGGTGGTGAGCGCCAATAAATTTGCAGAAAAAAGCAGGCATGTAGCACAAAAGGTAACTGTTATCAGCAGTCGTGAAATAGCTTCTTCGCTGTCGAACAATACAGCAGGCCTGCTGGAGCAAACCGGAAAGATATTTGTACAGCGCAGCCAGTTGGGCGGGGGAAGTCCGGTGATCAATGGTTTTGAAGCAAGCAGGATATTGCTGGTGGTAGATGGTGTGCGTATGAATAATGCCATCTACCGCACGGGGCATTTGCAAAATGCGATCACGATCGATGATGATATCCTGGAAAGAACGGAGATCTTATATGGTCCTTCCTCCACTATTTACGGTTCTGATGCCCTGGGGGGCGTTATTCATTTTCAAACCCGGCAGCCCCGGCTTTCCCGGGAAGGGTTCCGGGCGCAAACCAATGCCAGTACCCGGTACAGCAGCGCCTTTGCTGAATTTTCCGGTCATGTAGATGTAAACCTGGGATGGAAAAAGTTTGCTTCTCTTACTTCTGTCAGCTACAGTAGTTTTGGCGACCTCCGGCAAGGAGCTGACCGCAATCCTTTCTATGGCGACTTTGGCAAAAGAACAGCGTACATTGCCCGCATTAACGGAATGGATTCCATTGTAGCGAATAAAAATGTTAACATCCAAAAGTTCAGCAATTACAAACAATATGACTTTTTGCAAAAGCTGCGATGGGAACCCGGCGCAACACAATCGCACGAACTGAACCTGCAGTATTCCACCAGCAGTGATATTCCCCGTTATGATCGCTTAACGGACACCAGGAATGGCCAATTAAGGTGGGCGGAATGGTATTATGGTCCCCAGGACCGGCTGATGGCTGCCTATACCTACAAACGCAGGCAACTGCCTGGTTTCTTTGACCAGTTAATGGCCGGCATGAGCTACCAGCGCATTGTAGAAAGCCGCATGCAGCGCGCTTACCGCAAGGACCTGCGGGAAAACAGGATAGAACATATCGACGTAGCGGCCTTTCATATCGACCTGCGTAAAAGCGCCGGGCGGCATGAGCTGAGCACCGGGGCCGACGGACAGCTCAATTACCTGAACTCAACCGCTTACAATTATAATATTGCGAACGGTCAAAAGACTTATGGTTTACAGACCCGCTATCCCGACGGGAAAAACAATATGAGCTATGCAGGCGCCTACCTGCAGCATTTGTATAAGATCATTCCCGGTAAACTGATCCTGAATGACGGCATACGGGTGAATTATGTAGCACTCAACGCACATATTGCCGATCCTTCCCTGCTGCATTTGCCATTTACCGATGCCTCGCAAAGGAATTTTACCTATAGCCTGAATGCAGGCATTATTTACCTCCCTGATCCTGTAACGAAATTATCTTTTAATTTCTCCACCGGTTTCCGTGCGCCCAATATTGACGACCTGGCCAAGGTATTCGAATCGGCAGGAGGGATACAACTGGTGGTACCCAATGCTGATCTGCAACCTGAGAAGACCTATCAGTTCAACCTGAACCTGGAGCGGCAATTTGATGAGTGGGTAACCTTGGAAGCGAATGCTTTTTATACGTTTTTCAGGGATGCTATTGTGCTGGATAATTTTCACCTGAATGGCGCTTCATCCATTGAATACGATGGCCGGATCACCCCTGTGGTGGCCAATCAAAATAAAGCGCGGGCATTCATTTATGGTTTGCAAGGATCTGTCACGCTCAGGCCGGTCAGCCATTTCAGCCTGTACAGTCATGCTGCTTATACCTATGGACGTTATAAAGGCAGCGACGGTCAGCAGGTGCCCATGGACCATATTCCTCCTGTCTTTGGTAAAACAGGCATTACCTATACCTGGCGTTTTGTTGAAAGCGAGTGTGCTTTATTGTATAATGGCTGGAAAAAACTAAAGGATTATAATCCTTCCGGTGAAGATAACCTGCCCTATGCCACTGCGGCAGGAATGCCCTCCTGGAGTATCTTCAATGCTTCAGTAGCCTGCACCATTGGCCGGCATTTGCAGGTGCAGGTTACCCTGGAAAATATACTGGACCGCAATTACCGGGTGTTCTCATCGGGGATAAGCGGTGCGGGCAGGAACCTGATGATCAGGCTGAAGGCCCTCCAGTTGTGAGCGCCGGGCATCTATCCGGCCATGTTATATAGTTTTACAATGAACCCAGGTTGAACAATATCTCTCCTTTATTAACCGGTGGCGTGGCTATCTGATAAACGATAAAGCCGTCCACCGGTGAATAAATATCCGTGAGCCAATTCCCTTTTACATCGGTGATATAGCCCAGTTTCATGCCGGCACGGATAAGCTGGCCACTCTTGCAATGGCTGTAAAAGATGCCGGTGTGTTCACTGTTAAGGGTAGTGCGTTTGGTGATCTCCAGGGGCTTGTTGGACATTACCGGTGTGCCTGGCAACAATTGCAGGCTGCGCATTACATTCAATAAGCCATCGTTGATCTTTTTAATTTCTGCTGTTGAAACCCCTCCCAGCTTTCCGCATTCAATGGCAACGGTGGGTATGCCCTGTGCAACTGCTTCTTTGGAACAATAAACAGTAGGTTCTCCTTTCACAAACCCGGCTTCAGATTTCATGATCCAGTCAAAGCCCAACGCCTCTGCCATCTGTTTGGCGGTAGCGGCCTGTTCCCCCAAGGCATAATACCCTACATAATCGTGCAGATCTTCTGACGCATCACCGGCATGAATATCTACCAGGTAATTACACCTGGGTAATATTTGCTGTGATAATACCCAGGCGATGCATTGGGTGAGGCTGCCGTTCTTATTGCCGGGAAATTCACGGTTAAGGTTTTTGCCGTCAACAGGATTATAATACACCGACCGGCCAAAGAACGCCTTTACATTCGCTATATGTACAATGATAACTGTTCCACGCAACGAATCCGGGTGAAGTTCACGGGCCATCTGCTGCATGGCTATGATCGGTGGATACTCGAATCCATGGATACCGGCTATTAAGCCGATCACAGGACCAGGGTTTTTGCCATGTACAATGGTAACGGGGATATAAGTACTGTCTTTCGAAGGAGCAACAACAGGCAGGTCAAAGGAGGCTTTTGTCCCCGCAGCCACCTGGTGTCCTTCCAGTATAAAGGGCGTCTGCCGGCCAAAGGCTGCTAAAGTGGACCAGTTCAACAGCCATATCATAGTTACAAGTTGCTGGCATTTCTTTAAGATGTTCATTAAGTGTAGCATAGTACTCAAGTCTTTTTTAAATGTTATAGTCTTTCCTGCTCTTCTATACTATTGGCTCTTTTGGGAATGAGTTTGCCGCCAATATGGTAGCGTATGCTCAGACTGAGGCGGTGGGCTTCCGGCCGGTCGTTGTACCGGTAGTCGGTGGTGTTGGTGAGGGAGGCGCCGCGCAGGTGGTAGGTGCGCAGGCAATCCATGAAGTTGAGTTGTACCGTGAGCTTGTCTTTCATCATGGATTTGCGTACGCCGGCATCCGCAAAGAACAAGGGTTCCTTGAGGTAAATGCCCCAGAGCTCACGCGAATAAAAGAAGGTGGCTACTTCGAGACGGAAGCCGGCCGGCAGCCTGAGCTGCTGCTGGGCCTGTGCATTGAAGGCCCAGCGGGAAGCGGTAGCATCGCCTCCTATCTGTGGAAAAGGATAACGGGAATAATTGGCGCCGGCCGATAGCTGCATGCTCCACGGGCCTACGTTGAAGGGGGCCGAGAACAGCAGATCGAAGCGTTGCATATTGCGGAAGTTGGCCGTCACACTTTTAATCGCATTGGCGGCGGAGTCGATGAGCAGCCTTTTGGTCATATAGTTGTCGCGCAGGGCATAGGTAGCTGTGAGGATGTATTTACGGTGGATGGTCAAGGCTGCCGACAGCAGCCAGGCCATTTCCGGCACCAGGGCCGGATTACCTGAATAGTAAAAGTATTGATCGGTGTACCAGCGTACGGGGTTGAGGTCGGCGTACGTAGGCCGGTTGATGCGCCGGCTGACGGAGAGGTTGAGCTTGTGTTGTTTCAGCTCATGGTCTACCGACAGGCTGGGGAAGAAGCTGCTGTATTCCCACCGGTTGGTAAAGCCGTTTTTAACGGTATAGCCTTTGGCATCGGTATGCTCTATCCGCAGGCCCGCGAGGATACTGGTTCGTTTGAATTTCTTTGCGACAGATACATAGGCCGCTGATATGCGCTCGTCGTATAGGAAATGGTTCGACATGGTAACTGCCTCTTTGTACGAGCCGCCGATCAATGAGTCGAAGCGATAGTTGTTGTCATTGGTTACATACGCATATTTAAGTCCTGCCTTCCACAGGATGCCCTGGTGTGGCCATTCGAGATCTGTCTTGGCCGAGCGGATGGTGATATAGCCGGGCTGGTGAGAGCGCAGGGCATTTTCGTCTATAACGGCACTGGTAGTACCATCGGTGGTTACGCTGGTCATTAGTGCGTCCGACAAGTTGCGATAACTGATATAGTGGCCTTCTGTGGTCAGTTTTTTGCCGGTGGTATCGATGTTCCAGGTCCAGGCTACGTTGCCGGCATCGTAGTGGTAGGGCTCGATGATGTTGTTGAACGTGCTGATGGCGGAGTGGAGCTGATGTCCGTCGCTATAACGGCGCACGATGGCATCTTTGGGCGCTGCAAAGTCATCGAAGTACCCATGGTAATGGGCGCTGAGTTGGTGACGATCGCTGAGGCGCCAGTCGGCCCCCGCGCGCCAGGTATAGAATTTTATAAGATAGTGACTGATGCTTTCCCTGTCCAGCCGGTAGGTGTTGCCGTTATCATGCACGGTATTGCCGCTGGTGCTGATCACTTTGCGGTTGGGGGTATTATAATCGAAGGAGCCGTAGAGGCTGAACGCGCGCGTGTTGAGCGTGGCGCTGATATTTTGATTCGTCATCCAGGTGCTGCCTCGTGTAACGGCCGAGCGCAGGTCGATAGCGTAGCCGCGAATGGTGCGTTTGCGGGTAACGATGTTGATGATGCCGGCATTGCCGGCGGCATCGAACTCGGCCGTGGGTGCAGTGATCAGTTCTATCTTCGCAATATTGTCGCCGCTCAATCCTTTCAGGAAGTCGGCCAGTTGCTTGCCGGAGAGGTAATTCATTTTTCCATCGATCAGTACGTTCACGCCTTCCGTTCCGCGCAGGCTGATGTTGTCATCCTGGCTTACGCTTACACCCGGCATTTTCTTCAGCAGGTCGAATACCGATGCGCCGGTGGTGAGGGCGCTGTTGGTAAGATTCATGACGATGCGGCCATTCTCCACCTGTAGCATGTTTTTAGTGGCGCTAACGATCACCTGCCGCATCGAATCGGTGCGGGGAAATACCAGGGTGTCCTTTGTGGCAGGCGCCGGTTGCGCCAGTCCGGTAGCGGGGATAGCTGCGGTGAGCAGCATGACCAGGATGAATGAATAAGGTATTTTCATGGTTGTGCATTTAATCTATACCGGAGCCGGTAGTAAGCCACGGTGACCGTGATGGCCGTCAGCAGCCACAGCCACCCCAATCCTTTGAATAAAGCGCCGGTGGCCTGCAAGGGCGGGGAGGGTTTGAAAACGGGGATGTGATGGAAGTCGGCCTTTGTCATCAATCTGCCGGCAAAGAGCGGTTCAAAGCTGAAATGGCATAGCTGCCCGTGAAAGGCAGTTATGGATTGCCGGAAGGTGAAGGCATCTTCCAGTCCGCTATGCGCCAGTATATTCAGCAGGTTCTGCGTATTGGCAGCAGGATTGACGAGGTTAAAGGCTGTTATTTTTTGATGGCGGTCCCACACCTGTTGGTAATAGGCATCTACCGAAGGTTTGGCGGCAGCATCGGTGAGGGTGACATACGCCGAGTAGGCCTGGAATTCGAAGAAGCGGGCCGCGGCAGCGGTATCTGTATGCTTGTATTGGGGATAAAGCTTGTAAAAGCGTTCCAGTACTTCCAGTTTCTCCTGCTTCGATTCGCCCAGTCCCTGCTGGCGGCGAATAAAGTCGGTGAGCTTCGTCGGGTCGGCCTGCTTTTCATTGGTGAAGCTAAGGTTGAGCAAGGCTGGTATCACTACCAGGAACAAAAGCCATACGCCCAGGCTGCACAGCGCGTTGAACGCGCTGCTGCGCCGGAATGCATTCACGAGCAGCAACAACGCAAACCAGCAGACGGTGTACGACCAGGTGATGAGCAGCCACCACCCCATGGAGGAAGCAGCGCTGACCGGTGTGCCGCTCCACACGAAGGCTATGCCTGTTATGAAAAACAGCAGGGAGGTGGTGATGCCCAACCAGAATAATGCTTTGCTCAGGATGATGTGGTGCAGGGGAATGGGTTGTATGCGCAGCATGGGCAACGTGCCTTTTTCCGCTTCATCCGACAGCAGGTTGTAGGTAAAGCTGATGATGAGGAGGGGCAGCAGGTAGATGATGACGAACGACAGGTCAAAATTCCCGGCCAGCAGTTTACGTGGATTGGCGATCTCCGACCGGAAGAGTTGCAGGTACAGGTTCTGTGCATTGAGCGGGAGGTAAAAGGCATTCACATCGCGCTGGCCGATAGACAGCCGGGACATGGGTGCGGGCTCGTCGATGGCGTAGTAGTTGAGGAAGAAGCGCACTTTGGAAGGGTAGGCGGCTTTTTCCCAGGCGGCCAGGCCGGCGGCTGTGCTGGTATCGGCTGCCAGTCCTTTTATTAGTTGCTGTTGATCGAGGGCATTTTGCCGGCGGATGTATTGCACCGTGTCTTCCTGCCGGTCGATGACCGCATTGCCGTAATGAATGGCATACAGGGCCGCGCATACGAATACGGCCATGATCACCCCCTGACCGTAGTTCCTGGTGAGCATTTTCCATTCGCGCGCGCCTATAAGAAGGAATGTTTTCATAACTGGGTGATGAGGGGGATTCGTTTAAGTACCAGGTAAAAGAGCCCGCAGGAAAGCACCAGCAGTACTGCCAGTGATAACAGCTCTTTACGGTAAAGCTGTATTACCTGCCGCAGGGGCAACAGTTGGTATTGAAAATCCGGCACCGATGCATAGAGCGCCTGCGAGGCTTTATAATCCCAGTCGCCCAGCCTGGAATGGTGCATCATGTCTTCATTCATCTGTTGTACAAAATGGCGGCGGTAGGCTTCCGTCTTTTGCTGGAAGTCGATATGCGTATAGAGGTCGGTAGCCGCCAGCCCCATGGAAAGGCCCTGCACGGCGAGGTAAGGATCGGCCATGCCGGCAAGGCGACAGAAGCGGTCCTGCTGCAACAGGGTTTGCTGCAGTTGATGAAAATGTTTATCGTATACCATGCTGCTGTATGCTTCGCCTGCCTGCATGATGTAGCCTTCGAAATTGAAGGGCAGTTCGCTCACGTTTTTCACCTGGTATTGCTGCAGCAGTTTGGCTTCCAGTTCCCGGGCGCGTTCATCTTTGGTGTTGTGGCCATTGATGCCCTGTGTTATGTCTTGCTGAATAGCTTCCCGGAAAGCATATTGGGAAGGCAGCGGGTAACGGTCGCTGCCCATGTTGGCAGCGGTTTTAGGTAAAATGATGCAGCCTGCGATCCAGATGGTCAGGAGGGTGAGCAGGGCGTTGCCGCTGGTTTTGCTGATGGCGGATATGAACACGGTGAGTAGGGTGAACAGCCCGAAGTAACTGCTATACACGACCAGCAGCAGCAAGGCGCGCCAGCTCCAGTCACTGCCGGCGCCGGGCGCCATGCCTGCATAGAAAAGACCGGTAATGAGCAAGGCGGGCAGCAGGAGCAGCAGCAGGGCCAGGAATTGTCCCAGTACTTTACCGGCGGCAATGGTGGTGAAGGGTACGCCGCTGCTCAGCAGCAGCTTGAGGGTGCCCTGGTCCCTTTCCTGCGTAATGGAGGCAAAGCCCATGAAAATGATGAGCAGGGGCGCCAGCAGTTGCAGTACGAGGGCTACCGATAGCTGGCCAAAGCGAATACTGGCGCCATAGCCTTCGGCCGGTTTAAATACGAAATCATTTTGCCGGTGAGGTTCCAGGTAGGCATAAGCGCCTGCATAGCTGTCGAGGCCTGCATCGAACATGCTGAACCAGGTTTTGGGTTTGTAGGCAAAGGTGCCAAAGTGCGCCGCGATGTGCGGGTGTTTGGGGTCCTGGTGCAGCCATTGTTCCCGCTTTTCTTGCTTCGCTTCTTCCCGTATGTCTTTTGCCGTATGGTAATTGCGATAGCCGCCCCAGGCTGCCACCCCGAGGAGCAGCACGATGATGCCTGCGATCAGCAGGATCACCTTGCTGCGGTACACGGTGGTCAGTTCTTTCATGGCTATAGATAGCAGGTTGCTGGTCATGATTACTGTAGTAGTTTGTCGAAGCCGCTGCAGGGGCCTCCGGTGAGGGTAACCTTCTTGCTCACGTTGCCATTGGCAAGCTGATAGCTGTACAGGCTGTTCTCTGTTTTGTTGGCCAGGGCAAAGACGAGCTGGTCATTGCCGTAGCGACGCATGGTGGCGCCATTGGAGCCGTACACATCGGGCAGGTTGCCCAGTTTGCCGGCGCTGGTCTTCTGTACCACATCGAGCTTGTAAAAGCTGTGTGACGGGCCATTGATCTCATAAGAGTCGCCGGGTTTCACGAGGGCGAGGGTGAAGGCCAGGCCATTGTCGAACAGTGATACGCCACGGCATTTGTAACCGGTGGCAGCATCCAGGTCGAAGAACCAGGAAGGATCAAAATCAGCTTGTCCTTTTTTGATGCGCAGGATGCCGCTGGGGCGGTTGGTATAACCGAGGCCCGCTACATAGATATCACCATTCTTGTCGATGGCAAAGGAGTTGTATGCGTCGAACACGCTGCCGGTGCGGTAGTCTTTGATCAGTTTTTCCAGTTTGGCGGTGGCAAGGTCGATCACGGCCACGTAGGCAGTGTCATTGTATTTCTCCACGAAGCCGGCGCCTTCATAGAATACGCCCATGAACAGTTTGCCGTCGCGGGCTTTCATGCCGAGGTAATACATCACAGGCGCTTCTGCACGCAGGATGGAGGACAGGTCGATCTCTCCTGTGCGTTCCATCGTGGTGGGATTGAATTTGATCACCTTGGCCAGGCCGCCTGCCACGGAGGCATAGGCTTCGGCAGGGCTTACAAATTCAACGGTGCTGTAGGTTTTGGCGCCGGGCACTACCAGTTCTCCCACTTTGGTAGCCTTGCCGCTTTTATCAAAGGAATACTTTGTCATGGTAGCAGGCGAGTTATACACGCTGGCATAGGCAGCACCGTTGTACACCAGCATGCGACCATTGCCGGTGAGCTCGGTGGCGTTGCCATTGTCCAGCGAGGCGGTGTCGAAATTCGCCAACCCCTGGATATAAGTGGTCCTGGCGCTGCCGGTACCGGCTACCAATGCAATGGCGTATTGGTTGGCATCTTTGTTAACGGGTTCGCCGCCGTTGTTCTTGTCTTTGCTGCAACCGCTCGCAGCCACCAGGGCTATCATGCCGGTAAGAGAGAGCGTTGCTGCCAGTGTTCTGTTACGTTTCATTTTTTGAGTTGCTTTTATTGGTCAATGAATATTCTGCCTTTGAGGGTCCAGGCGCGGCCGGGCAACTGCACGTTGAAATTGTCGTACACCCGTGCATTGCCGAGGTTGTGCACTTCGAAACTCAGCGCTGCCCTGTTGCCGGCGAGTGCATAGCTGATGCCGGCCTGCTGCACGAATTGCGTAGGGATGACGGCTTTGGTATCGCCCCGCCCGTCGTTCGACCAGTAGAGGTAAAACCAGTTCACGTAGTTGATGCCATACCAGCACTGCAGGGTATGTTGTTTACTGAACAGGTTGCGGCGTGTCCATTGGAGTTCGCCATTGGCAAACAGAAAAGGTTTATTGGGCAGGCGCCGGTTATAATAGCGGTCATCAATATTGCCCGTATTCTCTTTATCAGATTTGTTGATGATGTGCTGGAAAGTGCCATTACCCCATAGGGATAGTGAAGGGGTGAACTGGTAACTGGCTTCTGCTTCGATACCGGCCGACAGGGCTTTGAGCAGGTTGCGGTATTGTGAACTGCGCGGCGAGGCCTGCAGGAAAATGATGTTGTCGGTAAGCCGGAAGAAACCGGTGAGCCCGGCTGTGAAAGCCGGCCGGGTATACTTCGCCATGAGGTTGAGGTTGTGGCTGTTTTCCGGTTGGATGGAAGGGTTGGCCCTTACCAGACTAAAATCGCCAAACACCTCCATCTCATCCGGTAGCCTGCTGGCATATTCGTAGGATAGTTTAAAAAGTAAGTTCCTGTTCAAAAGGTATTTCAGTGCTTCGCTTATGCCAAATTGTTGTTTCGACTGTCCGGCGGGATTGAACACCATGTTGTCGATCGTAAACCCCGTTGCGTGGTACCAGTAATATTTGAGGGAGGTAGTGCTGGTGAGGTGTGGTGCGAACTGATGTTGCCAGGCCAGTCCGGCCGTATTCTTTTGCATCTTTACGGTGTGGCCGTAAAAGTCCTGCCCGTAATATTTTTCCGCAATGGTATCTTTTCCCTTGCGGGTAAAATACGTGCTGGTGAGCGAGAAGCTGAATTTATTGTTGCTGTCGGCCGCATAATCCAGTTGCAGCCTGCCTACGAGGTTGCAGGTGGTGAACAGCAGATCGGTGCGCGAACTGGCTATTTCTCCATAAGCGATCCTTCTTTCATATACTTTTCCATCCCAGGTATACGCATTATACGAGGTATCGAGGAAGTGTTCTTTGATCTGACCTGCATTGCCATAGAAGGACAAATTGAGCCGTGGCAGTACCTGTTGTTTTACATAGCGTATACCGGCATTCCAGGTGTGTTCGTTGCGGATCACGGCGCCGTAGGGTTCCATCATCACCAGGTTGTGCTGCACGTCTTTGTCCATGCCATAGTACGATGCATGGATGCTGAACAGGTCGGCCCAGTTCTTTTTCAGGATACCAACTTCGGCATTGAGCTGGTAATCGCGGTAGCGGTCGTGAAAGCGTTTTACCTTTTGAGGTTTTGGATTGCCCAGTTGATCGGGCACATCGGCGGTGATGGTGTAGTTGTTGTCGCTGTAATTGTAGAAGCCACCTGCCTGCAGGAAGAAGTGATCACCCAGGCCTTGGTAGGTATTCACGGCTGCCTTGTGGGTGTTGAACGAGCCGATGCTGTAGGAGGCATCGGTATAGTTGCTGAGTTGCTGACGGGTAACGATGTTGATGGCGCCCCCGAGGGCATCGCTGCCCAGTTCGATGGGTACTACGCCTTTGTATACTTCAATACGGTCAATGGCGTTGACCGGGAAAATATTGAGGCGGTTACCGGCGCCGAGGAAGTCGGCGGGAATGCCGTTGATAAAGAACTTCACCTGCCGGCCGCTAATGCCATTGATGGAGAAGTCGGCCTTGCTGCCAAGGCCGCCATCCTGGCGCACCCGTACACCGGGGCTTTGATTGATAAGATTGAGCGTGGTGGCTGGCCTGTTGTAATATTTCTTTGCGTCGATCACGGTGACGGCGCGGTTGGATTGCTGCAGGCTGCCGGCGGAGGTGGTGCTCACCTGTACAGACTTTAATTCGGTAGCAGGCTTTTTCAGCGTGTCCTGCCGGGCGGATGTGGCGGTTGTATTGGTTGCCGGTGATTGCGCCTGACTGTTGTGCCATAACAATACGCCAACCAGCATGGGTAATATGTAATATAGTTTGTTCATCGTATTTCGGTGATTAGCCCATGGGCGATCATTTCATCATAGCTGTTGTTGTCTGTTTCGCGCAGTTGTATGGCGCTGGTCATTCCGTCTGCCGCTTCCCATATTGCCCGTTGCGGACCGGTGAGCCGCCAGGCTTCTTCTCCTTCATGGGGCAATACATAGGTTACCGGTTCTCCGGTTTCTTCCTTGTGTAAGGCGTGGTATTGCTGGTTGCGTAGTGAACGCGGCTGCTGCCAGGCATGCAGGGGAATCGTGATCCTTTCTTCGTTGTACACGAGGAATATGCTTTTGCCGGCGGTGTTTACAGCATGGCTGTCGCCAGGGGCGATATAAAATACTTCGAGGTTTTCGGGCCGCTGATGTTGGCCTGCGGCATAGGTAATGAGTTTGGCCGGCACAGGTTCTGCGCCAGGATTGTGGATATTCACCTCACCCGCGGAATAGGTGGTGATGTCGAGTTGTTCTACATAGAAGAAGTCTTCTGCGGCTGTACCTGAATGTTTGAGCGATCCGTTGAGGTACATTTCCGACAGCAGGGTGTATTTGCCGGGCGGAGCGCCGGGCGGAACGGACCAGGTAAAGTAATAGTGCCGGCCGTTCTGAATATTGGTCAGTATTTCCACGAGCTTCCCGCGTGGTTGTTTTCCGGCGAGGTAGGAGGCCAGTACCAACAAGGGCGTGTGCTTGTTGAGGTATTGATACGTACCGCTTTGCTGCAGACCGGGTGGGGCAGGAGCCGCCGTGGAGGGCAATAGCAGCACAGGTTCTTCAAAAAGCATATACGTTTTCCCATCGGGCGTGTGGATGCCAATACGCACGTACGGGCATACAGCCGATTCCATCGCGGGCGGAAGGGTGAGGTTCCAGTGGATGGTGACGGCACTGCCGGCAACGGTGCGTTTGGGAAAGATGCTCATGTCAGTTTTTTCGAAGGTTTTTGATGGTTTGTTTACTGTATTGTGCGGGATATTGCTGAAACCACTTGACCACGGTATCGCGGCCCAGTTGGTCGTACGTGATGGACATGAACGTGGCCAGTTGATCATGGAATGCTTTCCTTGCGGCGGCTGCATCGGCGGCCAGTTCCTGCCGGTGCTTTGTTTTGGCGGCTTTGGAAGAAGGCGTGTGGTGCAGGTAGCCTCCGAAATAAAAAGCGCAAAAGTCCTGGTACTCTTTGGTGAACAGGATGAAGTTGTGCCACATCTCATCCACGATCAGCAATTCATCCGGGATGAATACGCCCGGCTGCCGGCAGATGAAGAGGAATTTCTTTGTTTCCGTGAATATGTCTTCCGCTTCGGCCTCCGTTACTTCAAACAGGTCGGTAAAGCGGGATAGTACATCTTCATTCCTGTATTGTAAAAGTTCAGTAAGCGTGGTAGCGCTCATGGCAGTAAAGTTTTAAGTGTATAAACAGCGGAGGTCAATGCCTCCGCTGTTTTTTTACGACAGACTAACCATTAATCCTGGGTGCCGCAGCAATGGCTGCCGCCGCAGCAATGTGTGCCGGTCCCGGTCCATTCTCTTTTTTCGATAAGGGAAGCAATGAGTGCATCCTTGTTGATGATTTCCATAGTGAAAATGTTTAACTGTTAATGCCTACTATTTTGAAAGAGGTGTTCGGCAATTTCCTCTGTTGCTATAGCAGCACGGGTACCTCGTGCCTAAACAGCAATGCGGTATACGGAGCGTGGCGTGCTCCGGCTGAATGAAAAGGGAAGTAAAAGGATGTTGTAAATGCCGCCTGCGGTCATGCGAGCGGGTGAACGTTAACAGGGGACATACATGGCAGACATTGCCTGCATGGATTTACAGGGCCAGGCAAAGAACGGTATTGCGCAGTGTGTCCGGTCTTATGCGCTGGGTGGGCCTCTGACCTCAATAATGAATAAGCGATCGGGATTGATGGAAGTAAGCAGCCTGCTGTAAGTGGGAGCAATGTGTACAGGCGCTATTACCAGTTGTATTTCGCCGGTGAATGGTGTGTCTTTGGCGAGCTGGAATTCGCAGATCGTACAGGCGCAATGGATGGGACCGTTTTGGCTAATAACATTTTCTTGTTTGCAAAGCGGTCCGTGGCTGTTCGAAGCGTGTGTATGCAGCACTTTGGTGATATGCACCAACAACATCACTGCCATGAGCAGCAGTGCGATCAGTTGCCTGGTATGTGCATGCCTTGTGCGATACATGCAAACAAAGATAGGGGAATTTGCATTGAATGCAACTGAGTTGTAATTTTATTTTTACAAGAACAGTTCAATTAAATCGTCAGTGATGGAAGTTTTTGATTATGAAGTAGCTGTCGTGGGCGGCAGCCATGCCGGCCTGGCGGCGGCGCATACGCTTGGCAGAAGTAAACGCAGTACGATCGTATTCGATACTGGTAATCCGCGCAACAAAGCTGCCAGCCGGTCGCATAATTTCTCGGCTCATGACGGGACTTCTCCTGATGCGTTACGTTCCCTGGCACAACAACAGTTGCAACAGTTTCCGCATGTAAGGTACTCACAACAGCCAGTGACGGAGATATCCATTTCCGGAGCAGGTTACCGGTTGACTGTAGACGAACATGATACCGTCGAAGTACGCAAGGTTATATTAGCCACCGGCGTTACAGATCATCTGCTGCCCATTGAAGGGTTGATTGAATTGTGGGGCAACAAAGTGTTTCATTGTATTTACTGCCATGGCTGGGAGGCCAGGGACCAGCCGGCGCTTGTACTGGTGAAAGGAGCTATTGCCTGGGAGGTGGCCATGACCATCAGTCAATGGAATAGCCAACTCACCTTTTTGCTGCATGGTTCGGCTATAGAAGACACTGCTAAAAAAGAGCAACTACTGCAAAGAGGATGGAAGCTTGTTGAAACCCCTGTTGTACGGGTGATTGAACAGGAGGGTGAAGTAGTGGCGTGGCTGGCCGATGGACAAGTAGTCTCCGGACCGGTTGCTTATTCCAAACCGGTGCGTGTACAGTTTAACAATGAACTGGCCGGCATGCTTGGCTGTGAAATGAGTAAGAGTGGGTCGGTGCTGACGGATGCCGGCATGCAGACTTCCGTGCCCGGTGTATTTGCCTGCGGTGATCTTTCTCATCCGGGCTATCACCAGGTTTCCGAAGCGATCAGCACCGGCCATAAAGCGGCAGCTTTTTGCAATAACCAGTTGTGCATGGAGGATTTTGTGAAATGATGAATTACTCAAATGGTATGCTGGCAGTGCTGTAATGTTCCGGACTTTTACAGGTATTAAAACTATGGTGAATAAGAATCGTAGGCTTTTTTCTACAGGGGGATTGGCATGTAAATTAAACAATTGTGGTTCAAAAATGGTTGTGTATAAGACTGCCTGTAACTAACACCTGTTGGTGGCAGGCCTGATTTACTCACATTTAAAAAATTGAATACCATGAAGAAAATTGCCATCAATGGCTTTGGAAGAATTGGCCGGGCTTCCCTGAAGATCATCCTGGAAACTCCTGACCTGGAAGTAGTAGCCGTGAATGACCTGATGGATATAGAGAATGCAGCTTACCTGTTGAAATCCGATACCGTATATCGCCGTTATGAAAAAACGGTAGCCATTGAGGGTGATACACTGGTTGTTGATGGTAAAAAAATCAAATATTTGTCGGTGAGGGATCCGAAAGACCTGCCCTGGAAAGCATTGCAGGTGGAGGTAGTGATTGAAAGCACCGGCCTGTTCACAAAAAAAGAAGATGCGGATAAACATATTCTGGCCGGCGCCAACACAGTGGTCATGTCGGGCCCTACCAAAAGCAAGGACGTGCCAACAGTGGTGCATGGGGTGAATACCGAAGACGGGCGTACCCATATCTTTTCCTGCGCCAGTTGCACTACCAACAACATCAGTCCACTCATTGAGATCCTCGGTCGCCGCATCGGCATCAAAAAAGCCATCCTCAATACCGTACATGCCTATACTGCTTCCCAGACTTTAGTAGATGCGCCTTCCAAACGCGAGCCCAGAATGGGCCGCGCTGCCGGTATGAACCTGGCGCCTGCTTCTACCGGCGCCGCCATTGCCACGACGAAAGCCTTACCGCAATATGACGGAAAATTTGATGGCGTGGCTATCCGGGTGCCGGTGATGGTAGGCTCTATTTCCGATGTTACCTTCATTGCTGAAAAGCCCACCACGCCGGAAGAGATCAACAACATTCTGAAAGAGGAAGCGCAAACTGACCGCTATAAAAAAGTCATTGCAGTCAGTGAGGAACAGTTGGTATCTTCCGATATCATTCAAAGTTCCTATGCTGCTGTAGTTGATCTTGAAATGACCCGGGTGGTGGACGGGGACCTGGTGAAGGTGATGGCCTGGTACGACAATGAATGGGGGTTCACCAACCAGATGATCCGCCAGATACAGGAATTGTGAGCATAATCCTGTTATCACCTGGCATAACCGGCTGCTTCCACAATGGCGTCGGCAAAAGTTTTCGGCGCTTCCTGCGGAAGGTTATGACCAATGCCGCCAGTGAGGGTATAATGCCTATACTTACCGGTAAACTTTCCTGCATAGGCTGATGGGGCAGGGTGCGGAGCGCCGTTAGCATCTCCTTCCAGCGTTATGGCAGGTACGGAAATTACGGGTGCCGCAGCCAGCCTCTTTTCCAGGCTATCATATTTAGCTTCGCCTTCAGCCAGGCCAAGGCGCCAGCGGTAATTGTGGATCACGATGGCCACATGATCGCTGTTGTCAAAAGCAGGGGCAGACTGTTCGAATGCAGCATCATCGAAATGCCACTGCGGGGAGGCTGTTTGCCAGATGAGTTTGGCAAACTCGCGACGATTCGTCTCGTAGCCCAGACGGCCACGCTCCGTAGCAAAGTAAAACTGGTACCACCAGGATAGTTCTGCTTTGGGCGCCAGCGGCGACCTGTTCACCGCCTGGCTGCCGATCAGGTAACCGCTCACACTCACCAGCGCTGTAACGCGTTCGGGCCACAGGGCCGCTACGATATTGGCAGTACGGGCTCCCCAGTCGAAACCGCCAATGATAGCTTGCTTAATCTTCAGCGCATTCATGAGGTCGATCACATCTACTGCCAGGGCCGACTGTTGTCCGTTGCGTAATGTCCCGGCATCGAGGAAGCGGGTGGTGCCATAGCCACGCAGGTAAGGTACAATCACCCGGTACCCTTTGTCCGCCAGCAGCGCCGACACTTCGGTATAACTGTGTATATCATACGGCCAGCCATGCAATAAAATTACAGGTGTTCCATTTGCCGGCCCGGCTTCTGCATAGCCAACGTCCAATACTCCTGCCCTGATCTGTTTGATGTGTGCAAATGATGCGGGAACTTTATTACTCCCGTTGTCCACAGGGGTACCGGTATTGTCTTGCGCTTTTGCGGAATGTATGCCACCCAGCAATGCGGTGCTGAGGGTGAAGGCGACGGCAGTAAACAAGTGACGACAGCCGGTATTTTTTGCGTTCATGATCTATGTTTTGAGTGATTTGATGGGGCAAAGATGTTTCGAAACAAAGTATTGGTTACGTAAAATCCCCCGAAGCCGGCATATTCAGGCGTGGGTTGGACAAATTGGGGGTGGGGTGTGCGTATTAGGAGGTATCTTGCAGGAGGAGTACTAATGATGCATGGGGAAAGATTCATGTACTTAAATCTTAATGGATGCTTCCTTTTCTGGATATACTGTTTACAGTATTACATCTCCTCATTATCGGGTTTAATTTATTCGGATGGATATTTCCCGCCACCAGGAAACTTCATTTTATTTTCATACTGATCACTGCCTTCAGTTGGTTTATACTGGGCATCTGGTTTGGTATGGGGTATTGCCCTATTACCGACTGGCAATGGCAGATAAAAGAGAAGATGGGGGAGCGCAATCTTCCGGGCTCGTTTATTACCTATTTCGCTAATAAAATTACCGGCCGTTCTTTCAGCGATGCTTTTATTAACCAGGTAACGTTGATCAGCTTTATAGCGGCTGCTTTGCTTTCCGTGTATGTTAATTTCTTAAGGCGGAAGAGGAGGCGGTAGGCTTCCGGCTTCCACATTCAATCCCTGAATCAACAGAAATTAACCCTAAATTTGGCCGCGTATGTATAGATACATTGCTTGTTTACTGGCTATCTTTTGCAGTCAGTTACTGGTGGCGGCCGATAATCCCCGGATTATCCGGCTGGGAGTGGAAAAGGGATTGTCCAACAATTCTATACGCTGTATATACCAGGACAGGGATGGCTTTTTCTGGTTCGGTACTTTTGATGGACTTAACCGCTATGATGGTTATGAGTTTAAAGTGTTTCGCAATAAGCTCAACGATTCACTGTCGCTCCCACACAATTATATCTCCTCCATTCACCAGGACCCGGAAAAAAATATATGGGTAGGCACCGGTCAGGGGCTTAGCATCTTCAATAGCCGCACCTCGAAGTTTTCACCGGCTTACTTCCTGCCCGGCGGTAGCGGCAGGCGCGAAAAGATCACCGCCAGCATAGACAGGGTGGTTTCAGACGCCCAGGGGAATATATTTATTGCCACGCATGGGAGAGGGTTGATGGTGCAACTGGCCGGGACCCATACAGCTATACGGATCCCTTTAAAAACAGGGACAAAGCAACAGTTTGATTACAGTGTGACCGCAGCGATCGATGATCAACAAGGCATCTGGCTCTTCGTGGAGGAGGTGGGACTGCTAAAGTGGGACCCTGCCACGAAACAAATGCAATTGGTGAGCGGTGCGGTAAAGTTTGCGAACAATATCGTGCCCGACAACCAGGATAATATTTGGATCGGTACGGCAAATGGTTTGCACAAATATGCCATTGTACCCGGCGCCTATGTAAAAACGTACAGGGCCGCAAAAGACGGCTTAACATCAGACAATATCGCCTCCCTCGCATTCGACAAAACCAGGAAGCTGTGGATCGGAACAGAAGGTGGCGGCATCAATGTGCTCGATCCTGTAACAGGCGAGGTGACTTATATATTGCCCGGCGAAAACAGTCAGTCACTGTCCAGTGAGTCGGTCACCGCCATTTATCACGACAACGAATCGAGGCACTGGATGGGCACCCTCAAAGGAGGGCTGAATATCATTGACCCCCGCATCAGCCAGTTTCAGACAGTGGCCCACGATCCCGTGAACCGCAATAGCCTCGTCAGCAATTTTGCCGCCTGTTTTTTTGAAGACGAGAACGAGCAACTATACATCGGCACCGATGGCGGCGGCATGAGCATCTGGGACCGGAAAAGCAACCGCTTCCGGAACTACCGGCATGACCCGGCCAACATACGCTCGCTGAGCAATGATAAGGTCACCAGTATACTGGAAGATCATCGCGGGCAGATCTGGATAGCCACCTTTGGCGGCGGCGTGAATAAGTTTGACAAAGCATCCGGCACATTCCGGCGGTACACCTGCTACAACGAGGCCGTTGGGGTGGAGAATGCCAATGTCAGGAAACTGTACCTCGACCGGGAGAACAAGCTCTGGGCAGCTACCTTCGGCAATGGTAAATTATATCGCTACAATGAAACCGCTGACCGGTTTGAATTATTCGACCAGTCGTTGTTCGATCTCGTCTCCTTCCTCGAAGATGATCAGGGAGCCATGTGGGCCGGCGATTCCTACCGGTTGATCAGGTTGGACAGAAGCCATCAACAACACCGTGTCTTTGCCATCGGAAAGCCGGTAAGGGCCCTGTGGAAAGCTGCGGATGGTAAGTTTTGGGTCGGCACAGAAGGGGCGGGGATACTGTTGTTCGATCCGGTACAGGGAAAGGTCGTAGCCCATTATGCCGACGACGAGGGCTTGTGCAATAATTCAGTACTCAGCATGTTGCAGGACAAGGCCGGCAACCTGTGGGTAAGCACCTTCAATGGGCTCTCCAGCTTCAATCCCCAGCTAAAAACATTTACCAACTATTACCAGGGCGATGGCTTGCCCAGCAACCAGTTTATGTTCCGGGCTGCCCTGCATTTGCGATCGGGCGAAATGGTGTTTGGCAGCATCAATGGATTTGTGCTTTTCTATCCGGAAAAAATCGCGCCGCGCAAATTTATGCCGCCGGTGCTGGTGACCGGCCTCCGGGTCAACAACAAACAGATAGGAGAAGAAAACAGGTATGTCAACAGTATTACCGACAACCACATCAGCGGTTTACGCATACCCTACAACGAAGCAGTGCTGTCGGTCGATTTTGCGGCGCTGGAGTATACCTCTCCCGGGAAGATCTGGTACGGCTATTATCTCGAAGGATGGGACAAGGGCTGGAATTATACCAGCAATATCCGTACGGCCAATTATACCAACCTCCGGGAAGGTGATTATACCCTGCACATCAAATCGACCAATGCAGCGGGCGAATGGAATCCCAGGGAGACGATACTTTCCATCAGCATACTGCCGCCCTGGTACCGCACCTGGTGGGCGTATACGCTTTATGCCTGCCTGGCGGGCGGATTGTTGTACTTATATATAAGGTATAAATCCAGGCAAACACGCCTCGAATACGAGGTGCAGATAGCCCGGCTGAATGAAGAAAATGAACGTGCTGAAAGAGCAAAAAGCCAGGCCCTGCTGGGATTGGAAAAGGCCGAACGTCAGCGCAGCGAAGCGGAGCTGGAATTGGCAAAAGCCGAAAAAGCAAAAGGGGAAGTAGCGCTGGAGGCGCAACGAGTGATCAATGAAAAGGAGCGGGACCTCAATGAAAAGAAAGTGGCTTTCTTTACCAATATCTCGCACGAGTTCAGAACACCGCTCACCCTGGTGCTGAACCCGATCAAAGACCTGATCAAAAATAAAGAGCTGGGAGAAAACGAAGCCGACCTGCGGCTGATATACCAGAATGCCGGCCGGATGCTGCGCCTGGTAGATCAGTTACTGTTGTTTCAAAAGGCCGATAGTGAACTGGACAGGCTGAAGATCTCTAAAATTGATCTCACTGCGCTCATTAAAGAAGTGTATGGTTCCTTCACCCAGTTGGCCCATGCGAAGAAGATCGACTACCAGTTGCACCTGGAGGAACCTGCATTGGTGATGTATGCCGACCGGGAGAAACTGGAGATCATTTTGTATAACCTGCTGTCCAATGCTTTTAAATACACGCCCAATGAAGGGAAGGTCATTGTCAGCGTAAAGTCAGCCGATGGCCATGCACTGATGGAGGTGAGGGATAGCGGGCCGGGCATCTCCGCGGATGCACGCGAAAAGCTATTTGAAAAGTTTTACCAGGCCAGCACGGCCAAAGCGGGGTTTGGCATAGGGTTGTTTTTGGTAAAGCACTTTGTGAACGCTCATAAGGGGACCATTAATTATACCAGTGAAGCAGGAAAGGGCACTGCGTTTTTCGTAGAAATGCCCCTGGGCGATGAGCACCTGGCCAGCCAGGAGATCATGGAGGAAGCTGTGACCACCACTTCTATCCTCGAAGAATTGCCGGAACCGGCAATACTGCCGGAAGCAGACGATCCGGATCTTCAACAGGCACATAATCCGCTCACCACAGAAAGCCGGAGTATCCTGGTAGTGGACGACAACAGGGAGATACGGCTATACATCCGCCACTTGTTCAAAGATCTGTATGCGGTGTATGAGGCGCAAAGCGGCGAAGAAGCCCTTGCCCTGGCGAGCCAATACCTGCCGGATGTGATCATCAGCGATGTGGTGATGCAGCCCATGTCGGGCATCGAGCTTTGTCAAAAGATCAAAGGCGACCCCGCTTTGGGGCATATCCCGGTGATCCTCCTTACCGGCAACGCTTCTACAGAAGCCAGGCTGAGCGGGGTAGAGGGTGGGGCTGATGATTATATTGCCAAGCCTTTCGACCGGGACCTGCTGATAGCCCGGGTGGCCGCCCTGTTGAAAAGCCGGAGCAACCTGCAGAAGTATTTTTATAATGAGATCACACTCCAGGATAATCCGTTAAAGATCTCCTCCGACTACAAGGAGTTTTTAGACAACTGTATCGCCATTGTGGAAGCGCATCTCGACGATGACCAGTTCTCCATTGTCACCCTGGCGCGGGAGCTGGGCATGAGCTATGCGAAAATGAACAAGAAGATCAAAGCCGTTTCCGGACAGCCGGCCAATGCTTTTGTACGGTTCATCCGCCTGCGCAAAGCGGCGGAGCTGTTCATCAATACCAACTATAATATCACTGAAACAGCTTTCCAGGTGGGCATCAGTGACATCAAGCATTTCCGGAAACATTTCACCAGTCTCTTCGGTATGAAGCCCTCTGCCTACATTGAAAAGTACCGCCGGAACCTGGGCAAACAGTACAATCTCAATGAGAAGATCATAAAGAGGGACGAATCTGCCACCCAATAAGGCTATTTCATTGAATATCAATCGTCACTATCTTTCGTGGCGTAAATTTGTAGTACCCTCAAGTGTAAAATTGCCCCCTTTTTATCAAAATCGCCCCCCTACCTGCCCGTTTACTTCCTGCTAAATTGTGAAAGAATTAACACTGGATTGCCTTCTTAAAAACCCCTAAGCAGGGCGTAGAAAACTGCTTGCGTATATGAAAAAAGTAAACCGATCGACACGTCGTCCGTGGCTCTTTGGCCATCTATTCGCTTTTTACTCACTTTCCCTTCCTCCCTGATCAACACAGATCACAACATCTTAAACAATCAGAGACAGGCCCCAACTGCCGGGCTTGCTCCTAACAACAACTGCGGTTTCAACTAAACTGACATTAACACTTGAAAATAACTATACGCTTTATGAAAAAGCTACTGACTCAACCACAAGGAGTGATCGCCCTGGTGTTTACTGCTTTGTGTTTGTTACCCCTGACCATGCTGGCCCAAAACCGCCCCGTTACCGGCACTATTATAGATGCCACCACCAACCAACCGGTGATAGGCGCTTCCATTACCATCGGCGATAAAGCTGCGGGGACTACTTCCAATGGAGAGGGACGTTTTTCCCTGGAAGCTCCCGTTAATGCTACCCTGCATATTTCTTCTTTAGGTTATACGGCACAAACTATTAAAGTGCCTGCCAGCGGCGATATCTCCATAAAACTAGAGCCCAGCAAGGTATCCCTGAACGAAGTAGTGGTCATCGGGTATGGCTCGGCGCGGAAAAAAGACCTTACCGGCGCTATTACCCAGATCAAGCCCGATAAGCTGGCCGATCAGAATCCCAATACCGTGCAGGACATCCTGCGGGGAACACCGGGCCTAAGCGTTGGCCTCGATCCTTCTGCTAAAGGCGGCGGTGCGATACAGATCCGCGGTCAGCGTTCAGTATATACTGAAGCAGGCCACAACGATCCCCTGATCGTTTTGGATGGTATGATCTTTTACGGCGAACTGTCTGAGATCAATCCCGATGATATTGCCCAGATCGACATCCTGAAAGACGCTTCGGCAGCTTCTATCTATGGAGCTAAATCAGCCAATGGCGTACTGATCGTTTCCACCAAAAAAGGGCAAAAAGGTAAACCCAGAATTAGCTTCACCTCCAGCCTGGGCGTTACCACTATGGGAGCCAACAGGCCGGTATTTGGTCCGGAAGGCTATATGCAATACCGGGAAGACTGGTACACAGCCGCCACGTATGGGCTCAATACAGCCAACAATCAATATGAAGCCTACCAGGTACCGCAATCGGGTTGGGGCACGAATAAAAGACCTGGATTTTATGCCCGGCCTACTGAAGCCAACCTGACCAAATACGGTATCACGCTGGACGCGTGGAGAGCTTATACCAGCAACAACTCCGCCAACGACAATGAGGTTTGGGCAAAACGGCTCCTGTTGCAGGACACCGTGCTGAACCGTTTTCTCGGCGGACGCACTTTCGATTGGTATGACCAATCTTTCCGCACCGGCATCAACCAGGATTATAACATCAGCGCATCCGGCGGCACCGATAATATGAACTATTACATGTCACTCGGCTACCTGAGCAACCAGAGCGCTGTGAAAGGCGATGATTACAAAGCCATCCGCGCCAACCTGAAAGTGGAAGGCAAGATCACCAAATGGCTGGAGATTGGTGGAAACGTCAACTTCCAGAACCGTACCGATGGCAACCTGGCGGTAGACTGGAACAAGCAGATCGTGAACAACGCGCCCTTTGCTGCCTACAGGAACGAAGCTACCGGCGCCCTGCTGGCCAACCCTATGGGCAGAGCAATGGTCAACAATTTTGGTTATAACTACGACTTCGACCGTGGTTACCGCGATCTTGACAAAGGTTTCACCGTATTCAATGCGATCCTGAACACCAAGGTGAAGTTACCTTTCAATATCACTTATTCATTCAACGCTTCTCCGCGTTTCCAACACTTCCGTGACCGCTACTGGGAATCTGCCAACCACCCCGACTGGAGAACGACCAATGGTCTCGTGAACCGGGAACAAACGGTGCGTTTCGACTGGTCGATCAACAATACCCTTAACTGGGAACAGACTTTTGCCGCCAAACACCGCGTGGCAGTGACCCTTGTACAGGAAGCAGAGAACCGCCAGTTGTGGACCGACCGTGTGGAAGCCCGCGACATCAAGCCCAGCGACGCCCTCGGATTTCATGAAGTATTTTATGGTAGTAAGGACAGGAGCAGCTATGATGCCAACGACGTGAAAGAAACGGCCGATGGTATGCTGGCGCGTGTGTTCTATTCTTTTGACGAACGTTATATGATCACCTCTTCTGTACGCCGTGATGGCTATTCTGCATTCGGTACCTCCAATCCGCGTGCAACCTTTTTCTCCATTGCAGGCGCCTGGACGTTCACCAACGAAAGCTTCTTCAACTGGAAACCCATGAGCTCCGGTAAGCTGAGGGCTTCCTGGGGACAGAATGGTAACCGCTCGCTGGCCGATCCTTACCTGGCCATTGCCAACCTGGGCGCCGGTGCAGGAGCCACCATGGGCTACCTCGATGCCAGTGGCAACCTGGTGCAATACAGGTACCTGTCGGTGAGCCGCCTGGCCAACCCCAACCTCAGTTGGGAGAAAACAGAGTCGTTCAACGTTGGTCTCGATTTCGGCTTCCTGAACGACCGCATCACCGGTAGCGTTGATTATTATATCACGCCCACTGTGGATATGATCATGAACCGTTCACTGCCTCAATTCTCCGGCGTGTCCAGTATCACCACCAACCTCGGTAAGGTGGAAAACAAGGGTATTGAGATCACCATCAACTCACAAAATATCAGGACCCGTGATTTCTCCTGGAGCACCAACTTCGGATTCTCGAAGTATAAGAATGAGATCAAACACCTGTACTATGTATACGACAATATCCTGGATGCACAGGGTAACGTTATTGAAGTAAGAGAAAGGGACGACCTCGCCAACGGATGGTTCATCGGCCAGCCGATCAGCGCTATCTGGAACTACAATGTGGTGGGTATCTGGCAAGCCAATGAAGCGGCCGAAGCTGCTAAATATGGTCAACGTCCTGGCGATCCCAAGGTGGCCAACAATACGGCCAACGATAAGGTAAATCCCGACGGCAGTACGACGCCTGCTTACGGCGATCCCGACAAGCAGTTCCTGGGACAAACAGCTCCGCCGATCATGTGGTCGGTAAGGAACGACTTTACGTATAAGAATTTCAATTTCTCCTTCAACATCTATTCTTATTGGGGGCACAAGAGCCTGAGCAACATTTACCTCAACCAGGATAACGGAACCTCGCTGGTGACCAACCTGGCCAACGCCTACGAGAAGGATTACTGGACGCTTGAAAACCCCAGTAATGTGGTAGGACGGTTGGATGCAAAAGGTCCTTCCGGTGTAAACGCTCCCGGAAGATTATTCGACCGCTCTTTCATCAGGCTCGAAAACGTAACGTTGGGCTACCTGCTGCCTAAAAACCTGCTGTCGAAAGTGGGCATAGACAAATTCAAAGTTTTTGCCACCGTTCGTAATGTAGCGGTATGGAAAAAAGATAAGAACTGGGATTACTGGGATGTTGAAACAGGTGGAATGGCTCCCAGGACCTATACTATTGGATTAAATGCTAACTTCTAAACGATTGAGACATGAAAAAGACCCTATATAAATATTTACTGATAGCGGGATTGCTGGCCTCGCTCACGGGCTGTAAGAAAGAATACCTGCAACCCGATCCGTTATCTTTTTACGAACCAGGGGCCACCTTTACTACCCGCGCCGGCCTGGATGCAGCGCTGGCCATCGCCGACCGTCACCTGCGTTCTTACTGGACTTATTTCGAATACGTGGACCTTGGCCTGCCGATCAACACAGAATACATGTTCTCGGACATGGCCGTGGCCAGTAAAACCGATGATGGCAATATCTTTGCCGACATTGCTACGCGGTTTACCCCTACCGATATGCCCGAAAGGACCGGCTATTTCTGGAACGAAACCTACAATGGCATTAAATATGCCAATACCGTATTGAGCTTTATTGGCAATGTGGAAGGGCTGGACGAAGCTACCCGGAACGAATACCGGGGCAGGGCGCTTTTTCATCGCTCTTTCCGTTATCTCGCACTGGTATTTGAGTTCAAGGACGTGCCCCTGGTGACCAAGATACTCAGCGCGCCCAAAGTGAACTACAAGACCACCAAACGCGAGGCCATCCTGCAGATGATCACGGCAGATATGGAGAAAGCGATAGAGTGGGTGCCCGAGCAAAAGAATATGGCTTTAAAGGGTATGATCAACAAAGGCGCCTGCCGCCAGTTGCTGATCAAATGTTACCTCGCAACAGGTCAATATGACAAGGCGATAGAACAGGCGGATATCCTGATCAACAGTTCCGGTTACTCGCTTATGACCAACACCTTCGGCACTTTCATCAACCCTTACCCGCAAACCTGGCCCATCACCCGCAACGTGATCTGGGACCTGCACCGCCCCGAGAACAAGGCGATTGCGGCCAACAACGAAAATATCCTGATCATGCCCAACCGCATGCCTACGGATGCCGGTATTAATATGAACTCCATGCGTAACTGGCTGCCCTGGCACGATGCGATCGGCACACAGTCGCCCGATGGTAAACAAGCCTTACGATTTTATGCACCCAACGCCACCACGTACCGTGTCAATTATGACTATCCACGTGGGATCGGCCGCGGTATTGCGCATATCCGCCCCACTTATTATGCTACCAATGAGCTTTGGATCGTGAATGGCCTGGAGGATGCCGGTGACCTGCGTCACAACAGCACCGTGGGCAACTGGGCAAGAATGGATTCACTCAAATACAATGATCCTTCCAGTACCTGGTTCGGCAAGAACCTGGTGCTGCGTCACCCTACCACCAATGCGATCCTGTGCAACGATACGGTGCGTAACTGGTTCGACTGGCCGCATTACAAATATTATGTTGAAAACCTGATTGAAACAGGCGATCGCAGCAATGCCAACCACCGCGGCGGCGCCGGCGATTGGTACTTCTACCGCCTGGCTGAAACCTACCTGCTGCGTGCAGAGGCCAAATTCTACAAAGGTGACGTAGTGGGTGCAACGGCCGATGTAAATACCATCAGGCAGCGTGCCGGTTGTACACAAACGTATGCGGCTGTAAACATCGGCGATATCATGAATGAGCGCGCCCGCGAACTGAACATGGAAGAATGGCGTTTTACCGAAATGAGCCGGGTTTCCTATTGCCTCGCCAAAAGTAGCAAGCCCGATGAGTGGGGTAACACGTACAATGCCGATAACCTGGCGACGAACAGCTACTGGTTTAACCGTATACAGGCTTATAATAACTATTACAACAAGGGTAGGGTAATAGTAAAGAACCGTTCTTATACCATGGCTGCCCACAATATTAACTGGCCCATACCCAATAGCGCCATTCAAGCGAATGGAGGAGCCAAACTGCGCCAGAATCAGGGCTACACTGGTTTCGACGCCACTATTTCTATGTGGGAAACCTGGGAAGAAGCAGTAGCCGATGAAGACAAAAATTAAATTACTTGCGTACATGAACTATATTTACCAGCCTGCCCGTTGGCAGGCTGGTAAATTATCCTTGAAGGCGTTCAATAAAAGCCTGCCCTTATTAAGATGATCCTGAGAAAAACATTCCCTCTTTTTGCCGCCTTGTTGTTGGGAACAGCCATGCAGGCACAGCCCCACAATAGCTCCACTGAGGTAAAAGCAGAAACATCCAGCCAGAGCGTATTG
Organism: Paraflavitalea devenefica; assembly: GCF_011759375.1. NCBI lineage: Bacteria > Pseudomonadati > Bacteroidota > Chitinophagia > Chitinophagales > Chitinophagaceae > Paraflavitalea > Paraflavitalea devenefica. The sequence continues at coordinate 1,470,215 of NZ_JAARML010000002.1, forward strand.
GATATCATTTATAAAGTGAACCGGTACTGGCAAAGCACGCATCCGCAACCAGGCTGGGCATTCTGGGATGTGGCCGCCTATCATACCGGTAATATGGAAGTGTATTCACTGACCCGGGATACTGCCTTCAGAAAATATTCAGAAGATTGGGCGGCGTACAACCAATGGAAGGGCGCGAAATCGAACAACCCGGCAGACTGGAAACACACGTATGGCGAGCGGGATGAATATGTTCTCTTTGGCGATTGGCAGATCTGCTTTCAAACTTACCTCGACCTCTACCACCTGCAACCGTCAGCACAAAAGATTGCCAGGGCCAAAGAGGTGATGGAATACCAGATGAGCACTGCCCGCAACGATTATTGGTGGTGGGCAGATGGCCTGTACATGGTGATGCCCGTTATGACCAAACTGTACAATACGACCGGCAACCCCCTTTACCTCGAAAAGATGCAGGCATATTTTCAACATGCCAATAGCATTATGTACGACGAGGAAGCAGGGCTTTATTACCGGGACGCCAAATATGTTTATCCCAAACACAAAAGTGTTAACGGTAAAAAAGATTTCTGGGCCAGGGGAGATGGATGGGTGTTTGCAGCATTGGCCAAAGTGATCAAAGGTCTTCCTGCCACGGCCCCCAACAGGTCCTTCTATGTGCAACGGTTCAGGCGGATGGCGCAGGCCATCAAAGAAGCGCAACAAACGGAAGGGTATTGGACGAGGAGTATGCTTGATCCGGCGCATGCACCAGGCCCGGAATCGAGTGGTACGGCCTTCTTCACGTATGGGTTGCTGTGGGGCATGAACAATGGCATCCTCGACAAAAAAGATTACCTGCCCACAGCACAGGTTGCCTGGAACTACCTCACCCAAACAGCCTTGCAGCCCGATGGAAAGATTGGATATGTGCAGCCCATCGGTGAGCGCGCTATTCCCGGGCAGGTGGTAGATAAGAACTCAACCTCTCCCTTTGGGGTAGGCGCCTTCCTGCTGGCCGCTTGTGAAATGTACAGGTGGCAGAACAATACTTTGAATCATGACCGTGATGGCTATCGTTTGGTATGGTCGGATGAATTCAACCATCATGGAGCGCCCGACACCACGAAGTGGGGTTATGAAAAAGGCTTTGTGCGTAATGAGGAGTGGCAATGGTACCAGCCGGAGAATGCGGCATGCAGGGACGGACAGTTGGTGATTGAAGCCCGGCGCGAACAAAAGCCCAATCCCGGGTATACAGCAGGAAGCAGGGACTGGCGACGCAAGAGGCCGAATATAGAATACACCGCTGCCTGCCTGCTCACCAGGGGCAAGGGGTCCTGGTTATATGGCCGTTTTGAAATGCGGGGCCGCATTAGCATTAAGGACGGGATCTGGCCTGCGTGGTGGACGCTTGGTAATGACAAGCCCTGGCCCGGCAATGGCGAAATTGATATCATGGAATATTATCGCGGCAAGCTGCTGGCCAATATCGCCTGCCTGGGACCCGACCGGAAAGCGGAATGGTTCAGCAACACCTTCGCCATCGATTCATTGGGCGGGGAGAAATGGGCCAGCCAGTTCCATGTATGGCGGATGGATTGGACAGCAGAATACATCGCGCTCTTCGTAGATGATGTCCTGCTCAACAAAGTACCCCTTGACAAACTGAACAACAAAGATGGCAGCGGTTTTAATCCGTTCCGTCAGCCCCACTACATGCTGTTGAACCTGGCCATAGGCGGTATGAATGGAGGAGATGCCTCCAAAACAACCTTTCCGCAGCAGTTTGAGGTGGATTATGTAAGAGTTTACCAACGAAAATAAGCTGAACGAGGATTATTGTTTCAACGATACAGGATAAATATTTTATATCTATATTGGATAACCGGAAAATCCTAACGGGATTGACAGGGGTAATAATGAGGCTCGCTATTCGTTATTCCTACGCTTAATTCGAGCTCTTTAACCCCAACATCCAATTATGAAAATTCTTAAATTATCTGTTCTTTCGGTTTTAATTACATGCATCGTATTATCCTGTAAAAAAGACTCCGATGGAGGAGGAACAACGCCCACAGGAAAACTGGTCCGTATTCACCAGGGACAGGACCCGCTGACCGATGATGATACGGTATACCTGCTTTCTTACAATGCTTCCGGTAAATTGCATAAGCTGATTGATAGCCTGTACGGCGATACTATGACGGCAACCTACGATGCCGCGGGCAGGATTGAACGCATCACCAACAGTTTTGGGGAGTACGTAAAATATACCTATAATGGGGATGGTTTGCTGACGCAACAGGATTATAACTGGGGAACCAATGAGCGGTATGTATATACCTATAAAGATGGGGTAGTGGAGAAAAAAAGCTATTACCACAATGCAAACGGCCCGATGGAGTTGTGGCGCTATTATACCTATACGGTAACCGGTGGCAATATAACCAGCATAAAGGAGTATGATAAAAGCGGGACATTGATCGTAGAAAAAACATTGACGTATACTTCACTGCCGAATGATTATAAAGAACTGGCTTTATTCAATTATAGCAACCTGAAGGGACTTGAACCATTTATAACTGACGAGTCCCTGTTCAATAAAAATGTACCGGCTACTATGTCCTGGGACGGAGATAAGATCACCCTCACCAATACGCTGAATGGAAGTAAACAGCTTGGAAAAATGGTAGCCACCATAGATTCGTACGACGAGACCTATACCTGGCGGTTTAATTACAAATAATATTGGCTTCTTCCCGTATATAAGCTAATATGCAAATAATTGGGCGCTTAAGCGCCTAAAGCCCCGATGATCGTCGGGGCTTATTTTTTGCGGTGGGATAACTGTCTTCTTACTCCTGCTGCTTCCCGCTTTTGGAGACTTTATTTTCCAGGACAACGATCTGCTTCATCAGTGATGGATAATATTGTTTGGAAACAGGCAACTGAAGTTTTATTGCAGGCAGTATTACTCCCTCCCGTGTTACAAGCGCTATTTGTTTACCAGCCACTGCGAAGGAGCGGTGGATTCGCAAGAACGTATTTGGGGGCAGCAGGTTCAGGCAATTCTCCAAGGTAGCGCGCACCATAAAAAAGGTTTTAACGCCTGTAAAAAATTTTGTGTAATTGTCCCTTGCTTCCAGGTAAATGATTTCATCAAGAACAATCTGTTTTAGCACGCCCTCCGTGCGGTAGAAGAAATGCTGGTTTTGCATGGCAGGTTAGGGGTTTAGCTTTCGAATATACAAATTAGTTTATATGATTTGAGGCCAGCAGTTGTTAAGAGAGGCCGTTCACCCCTGCCTGCGTCGCCTTCCGCCCCAGCTTCTCATACACTCGCTCCCTTTTTCCGGAAAGGAGTATGTGCCTATGTTATTTTTGAATGGAGGCTGTTGCTGATGGCGCCTTGTTTAATGAAGTGCGGAAGGATGGAAGTGAATGGAGGTGGAGCATGACTGGTGCGGGTGGTGGTGGGAGCAGGCAGGTGGCTGGGTAGGGTGGGGTATGGAGCTGGAGAGGAGCTGGGTCTTGGTAAGGTCGCGATAAGGTCGCGAAAAGGTCGCGATAAGGTCCCGATAAGCCTGTCCATTTAAAGGGGCCTGTTGGTGCAGTTGTTGGGTAGTGACAAGTATTTGATTTTTAATATCCTATTCATAATCAATTAAATCCAATTTTTATGGCAAAAAATCTATCCGCCATCTTTAAGCTCCAGGGGACTATTGAAGACCTCACGTTTGTTAACAGCAAGCGTTATGGGCTGCATGCCCGCACCCGGAAGAATTCCAAGACAGCTTTCGTTATGACCCCGGCGCTGGCTGAAAGTAAGGACCGTTCGCAGTTGTGTAACCAGTACGCCCAGCCTGTTTACCATGCTTTGCGCCCGGAAGCGCATGATGGAGGGGCATGGTCAAGGCTGTTGAAGCTACTGCGTGCCGAGTTAAAATCCGGCCGACCCCTGGGCCTGGAATGCCTGAAAGGTTTTGAATGTAATTTACAACATCCGTTGGCGGAAGTGCTCGCCGGAGGGTACGATTTTTCTGCAACCGCAGCACAAAATCAGTTGCGCCTGCACGTGCTGCTGCACCAGCACCCGAAGGTGGCGGATTCGATGCCCCGGACGGGTTATCAATTGCGCGTGGTGGCTATTTTCCGGGATGTGGAGAAGGGCACCGTACATAAAGAAGTGGTGTTGGGTCCGCTGACGCAATACAATGCTGCGTTGGAGCCTGTGGAACTCACGGTACCCCTGCCAGCCGCTGAGGCGCCCTGTATGTTGTTGATGGGTATTGTTCCGCATTTGCAGGGGGGAGGCGCTGCGCGGATCATGAGTGATTCGGGGATGAAGGTGGTGTGGGCGGCTGACCGTAGCGCTGCGGAGGTGGCGGAACCTGAGACCCGTGTGGAAATAAAGGCCGATGTGTCTGTTGCCGGGGCGGGTGTGGCTGCTGGTAATGCTCCAAATAATGCTTATCTTAAACCGGGGAGACCTAACGGAAATGAGAATGTTACAATAACCCAATCAACCTTCCTGTACAATGTCACGGAAAATAAAATACTTTTTGCTGGTAGTGCTTATGGGGATGCAGATGAGCTCTGTTTTGGGCCAGGCAAAACCGGTAACTCCAGTCAACCGCCCGGATACAAAACGTGGTGCTGTAGTTACCCGGCATCTTGTGTCAACCATACTGAAGGAGAATTTGATCGGACTTGACACCCACCGGGTCATTAAAGTATATCTTCCTCCCGGTTATAACGATTCCAAAAGATCTTATCCGGTTGTCTATTACTGTCACTCGATCTTTTCTACTGCAGAAAAGTTATTGGAGGATGGAAAGCTGGTGAACGTACTGGAGCAGGCTTTTGCGAATAAGATTATACCCGAATTCATTTTTGTAGTGGCAGATTACAGCAGTCCGACAACGGGCAGCTTGTATGAAAACTCACCGGTGAGCGGCCGTTGGCTTGATTTCACCGTGCATGAACTTGTTCCCTTTATTGATAAGCAGTTTCGCACGATCAGTCATCGTGATAGTCGCGCGATAACCGGGGATTTTATGGGTGGGCGCGGAGCGCTCAAACTGGCCATGACGCATCCGGAAGTTTTTAGCGTAGTATATGCCTTGCATCCGGTGGCCACCGGCGCCGGGTATATACCGTGGGCAGCCAATGAGGTGAACTGGAAAAAGATCCACCAGGCCAAAACGTTTGCTGAGCTGGCAGGTGATGGCCGGGCGCAAATGTTTGTTGCCATGGCGCAGGCCTTTTTGCCGAATCCCCATCGTCCGCCCTTTTATTGCGACTTCTGGATGGAGCCCGACAATGGCGAACCGAAATTGCATACCGAAAATACCCGGAAAGCCCAGGCTGGCTTTTTGTTGGACCAATCACTGGAAGAAAGTGCACCAAACCTACAGCAATTGCGCGGTATTGCTTTTGACTGGGCCCGCTACGACCCAACGCCTACACATGTATATTCGAACCAGGCATTTACCCGTAAGCTGGAAGACCTGGGCATTGAACATGAGGCCGAAGAGTACCGCGGAACACCCTGGAATAAGAACTGGATAGCCAATGGCCGGGTGTATTCGAGGATGCTGCCTTTTTTGGGGCGGTGGTTGGTGTTTGAGGGTAAGGAGTAGTTGACAAGGGGAATCGGTTTACTTTTTAATGAACGAGAATTTCCGTGTGAGTGTGCTATCATTATAGCATGCAGGAAGTGAATGCCGCTGCTATTTAAATGTTTTGAAAACTATGGTTGAATAAGGATCGTAAACCTGTTTTTCTGACTTCGGGTACTCCAGGAGGGCAAAACAAAAGGCGTCTTGCTTTATGATCATTTTGTGGTAAAAGATACTGTTTCCTTTTGTGCCGGAAATGATATAGAAGTCGGCCCCTTTTTTCTTGTAGGTGATAACGGTAGAGGCGCCTGCTTTCTCCAAGCTGGCTAGATCGTTGGCAAACTGTTGTTGTAGCGTAATGGGATTGCCATTCTCGTCCTGGTTGAGCCGGCCAAAGACGGTGAGGATCACTTCTCCTTGTTTATTGGCAAACTTTCTGCCGTCTCCGTTGAAGGCTTCTTCTTGTGGTGTTAACACTTTCTCCGGGTAATTGATGCAGTAGCCGAAACGGGCGTTGCAGTATTGGCTTGTGGAGGGAGTAGGTTGGGGTGTTTCCGGTACACCGGAGATACGAAATAAGGTGAATAATGTTAGTAGATAGATAAATAAAAGATTCATGCTCAAATATAGGGAGTTATGATATTGGTGCTGTTGTTTTCCGGAGCCGTTGTTATATTTAATTCTCCGCAGTGTCTCCCGCTTCGCGCGGCGGAGCTTAGCGCAGGCGGCGAAATGGACGTTTCGGCCATGTTTTATGCATAGCGCCGAAGGCCATCCCAGCCACCAAGCCAAAGTTTATATTTATTCTAGTGCCTTAATTGACTCGTTTCCCCTGCATCTCTTGCCCATTCTGGAAAAGAACCAGCTTCTCCACACTACCTTGCTCATTTTTTACGAATAAGATTTTGCCATCTATTGCTTTCATGAAAAATTTGCTTTCTGATTCCGCGTATAGTTCATGGCGAGGTTGACCTGTGGCTTGTTCATACAATCGGGCGCCTTCCTTAGTTATCGAAATCACAAAAGAAGGTGTCAACTGGTATTTGCCAACATAGGTATCCAATATCTTGTCCTCAACTGTAGCCTCCTTGGGATCGGCAACTTTCTCACCCAATTCATTTAATTTTCTGATGGCGTTCATGCTATAAGGGTCCAGCTCGAGTGATTTTTTATAATCCATGATGGCCTTTGTCTTTTCACCATTCAACATATAGGCTTCACCCCGGCTATCCCACACATTGAACGATTGAGGATATTCCATTACATTAAGGTTAAATACGGCAATAGCTTCCCTGATTTTACCCGTAGCGATCATACCATATCCTAGTCCATTGATCTCACCTTCGTTGAGATAATAAGCGGGTTGCTTTTTGATTTCCGCATATCGCTTCAGGGCATTTGCCAGCGAAGTAGTCGCAAGTGTTTTACCAAGCACATACGCAACTGATATTTTAGGCAGATCAAAAGGTTGATCATACAATATTTTCAAGATATTATTTTGCATAGCACCCAGATTAGTGCCTCCCGTATTATTGAGCAATACCACCAGGTGTTTATTCTTTGGAATCCGGATCAACGAGGTATTGAAGCCATTAATGCCACCCTGGTGTCCCATCGCCTCAACCGAGTCTTTTAACTGAGCGATCTGCGTTTTGTAGACACCCCAACCGTAGGCATAATCGCTTTTGTAAGGCGTAAGCATGATCGCTTTCGAGGAGGCAGACAAAAGCTTGTCGCTGTACAAAGCTTGATCCCAAAGGGCTAAATCTTCGACGGTTGAGTACAAAGAACCTGCGGCATAAGGAATGGACATATCAAGGTAGGGAGCATTTTCATACTCCAAATTCCATCTATCGTAGCCTGTGGCCCGCTTGGGTAAGATCTTGAAAAACATATCATAGCCAGTATTATTCATCTGTAGTGGCGTAAAAATGTTTTCCTGTAAAACTTTTTCATAGGTTTTACCGGTAACTTTCTCAATAATAGCTCCCAGCAAAAAATAACCTGAATTACTGTAGGCAAAAGCAGAACCTGGTTCAAATTCAAGTGGCAGATCCGAAAACTGTTTAAGGAAGTCAGCAGGTTTGTATCGATTGCGGTTAAACGTCTTGAAGGCAGGAAGGTTGGTATAATTGGGAATGCCGGAGGTATGGGTAAGCAAATGGTGAATGGTAATTTTGTCTCCCGCTGCTTTAGGGTAGTCGGTCAGGTAGTCGGTAATTTTGCCCTCCAGCTTAAGTTTGCCTTGTTCTACTAACTGCATTATCAGCATAGCCGTAAATTGCTTGGTGAGCGAACCCAGGCGAAACTTGGTGTCAGGTGTATTGGGAATATTCCATTCCATATTTGCCAGACCGTAACCTTTTTTAAAGATCACCTTTCCATTCTCTACAACCAGCACAGATCCGTTGAACTTACCATTGTCTACGTATCTGCCCATGAGATCGTCGATCTGTTTGGCTTTTTGTTGAGCAAATGCTATAGGGGTAACGGCAAACAGTACAAAAACTGTTATCCAATGACGAGTTAGTATATATTTTTTTTTCAGTATCATGATCGGGCTAAATAAAATGTTTATTTTATTTTTCATATTCTATCAATTTGATTCAGCGATATTACTTTGATATCTTTAAGCCCGGCGACTTAGGTTGTAAATAAAAGTGTAAACTTTGTAAATAAATCGTAAATAGTATGCCTGATAGCCGAAATCTCCTCTCCGGGAAACGCAAGTACCTGTACTGATTGATATTACTCTGGATTTGATTTTGAAGAAGAAGCGAAAAAGGGGGGTAAACATGGTGCTGTCTAAATACACTCTGCAGTTTGTACGGTCACCGTATTTTCAGGTACCTGTGTAAAAGCCGGTGGCGGCAGGCCCTATTTGCCCGAAAACCTGCTGAGAAACTGGCTGGCGTGCCGGAATGGGACAGAGCGCTGATTCAACGTATTGGCAGTATTGGCAGCCAGCCACTGGACCAGTTGTTGGTTGGCTGAATGCAGGCTCGCGCTGCCGATAATGGCTAAAATATTCTTTTGGGTGTGCATGGTGCGTACGAAAGAGCCATGCAAATTAAGCAAAGTATTCAACAGGCAATAACAACCTAAAGCCTGCAATGGTATGTTGCAGGCTTATTCTTTGGGGCAATCAATTTATACTTCTTCATACCCGCTTTTAATCGTAGTTAATATCATTTTAAACCGTCCGTTGGGTTTTATATAATTCGGCAAATGCGCGGGAATGATAATGCCCTGTCCGGATTCCAGCACACTGGATTTTTTATCAATCACTATTTCTGCTTTGCCTTCAATGATCTGGGCAAAGGTCTCAAAGGGAGAAGTTTTTTCTGTTAACCCTTCCCCGCTATCAAAAGACATTACACTTATATTGCCGGTTGACTTTTTCATAATGGTTTTAATAACCACTGAATTAGGAACATATTCAATAATCTCGACAATAATATGGGCTATTGATTTTTCCAGTTCGCTATTGTCCGGTTTCTCATTATCAAATGCTTTTTTCATAATGTAAAATTTTGTCAACTGGCATTAACAGGGGATGTTAAAACATGGAATAAAAAGGGCCAGGATAAAGATCCAGCCCCGTTATAATCCAATATCCTATGAAAAACCAATTAAAGGTAAGGATGTGGTGTACAACAACTATTATTGAATCCTAATATGATTTTATATAATTCACACATTTTGCATTTTAACAACCAGGTTGGGCTTTTTTATGAAGCTGTACCATGCCACTACTCTCTTAGCCACCTCTTCCGAGGAAGCCGGGTTTTGACCGGTGATGATATTGTCATCAGCCACCACATAGCACAGATAATCCGTGGTATTGGTATAGAGCGCCCCCAGCGAGATCAACGTATCGGCTAATAAAAAAGGCACTGCACCAGTCAATCCTGTTAACCTTTCTTCACTATTGCTGAAGGCAGTAAGGCGTTTACCCTTTACCAATAACCTGCCGCCCCCATCCCGTACTGATAACAAACCTGCTACTCCATGGCCTACGGCCGCGATAGGTTTACCGCTGTTGTTAAAGGCTTCCAGTAATTTTTTTACCGTTCTGTTGCCGGCAAGATCCCATAAAGCGCCATATCCGTCGGACAGGAACACCACATCAAAATCGTCCGCTTTCGCGTCTTTTAACAAAATGGACCGGGATAGAAAAGTCATCGCCATCGCTTCAGTCAGCAAATGCCTGGCGCTCCTGGTTACGATGATTATGGACTGGTTTTGAGGGGCCAGCAGAATGGCTCCCCCGTTGGGGGAAGCGATCGTAACCTCAGCGCCCGCATCCATAAATACGTAATAGGGGACTGCCAGATCTTCCAGCCATCCACCAGTCTGACCACCGGTATCAACTGGGTTATTATATGATGTAGTTATAAATAATACTCTCATAAGATTTATGTTATACTAAAAAAAGAACTACCACCGGCTCTGATAACCTGTTGATAGTTCTCCCCGTCAGTTGGTGGTTACAGGGATTCAATGATCTTAACCAGTTCTTCCTTGGTTTTACCTAATTTCACTTGTAGCTTTCCCAGCATTTCCTCTTTTTTCCCCTGTTCATACAGCAGGTCATTGTCCGTTAGAATGGCAAATTTCTTCTTAAGTTTACCCTTCTGCTCATTCCAATTTCCTTTTAGTTCCGTCTTTTCTGCCATTTTGTTTGTCATTTTTATTTGAGTTATGTAATACTTGTGTAAAGGTGAGCGCATTACTGTTGATAAGTGTTATACAATTGTCTGAATCTATTACATTATTCACACTTCAGATAATCCTGGTAAAATGAAGACTGTTCTTGTAATCCATAACGGTATGTAGTACTTTAATCTTTTCAATGATCTTCACTTCCATTTTCCGGTGGAACCTGATCTTTTTAACCTCGTGCAGTGCTTTAGTATAAATGGCCTCGGCGGCTTCAAAATCCCCGCTGTTCTCATTTTTTAGCGCTTCAGCAAATAATTCGACAGCGATATTTTTCTTTCGCATAACAAAAAAACGTATCGCAATAAAAATACCTGATAGCGCTATTAACAATAGAAGGTAGTAGTAGAATAACATAACATATATACAAAGGTAGATTTATCAATACCCGGCATCATTATACAATTTCACAAAATAGTTGTATGATTCACACACGGGGCTGGTTACAGGTCATCCAGCATGTTACGCCTCTTCTTTTTGATCTGTTTGAAGTGGGATGGGGTAAGGCCGGTCACTTTTTTAAACTGGGCAGAAAGATGCGATACGCTGCTGTAGTGCATCTGGTAGGCTATTTCAGAAAGATTTAACTGATCATATACCAGTAATTCCTTTACCCGTTCAATCTTGTGCGAGATAATGAATTTTTCGATGGTTGTGCCTTGCACCTCTGAAAAAATATTGGCGAGATAGGTATAATCGTAGTTTAATTTCTTACTTAAGTATTCAGAAAACTTAACCCGTAATGGTTCTTCGGAATAATGCACCAATTCAATAATAACATTTTTTATCTTCTGGATAAGCATGCTCTTTTTATCGTCCATTAGTTCCAGTCCCGATCGTAGCAAAGCTCTCTGGACCTGATCATGCTGCTGTTGGGTGATGTTTTCAACAATTTCTACTTCGCCCAATTCCACCACGATACAATGTAATCCAAGTTTTGTTAACTCTTCTTTCACTACCATTTTGCAGCGAATACACACCATATTCTTAATGAAGAGTTTCAAAAGGGAGTTATTTTTTACAAAAAATGATACCCGGAGAGCGTTTTAAAAGAGTACACAGACGATCAGAAGTAAATAAAGATAGTCAAAATGTATCAATAAATCAACCTGTTATTCCCTGGATACCTCTTGTTGAGGTTAACCATGACTAATGCCAGGCGCATGAATGTGTGAATGATACAACTTATAGTAGTGATTGTATAACAGTTATGCTGCCAAATAAATACAACTTTGTCAAATGAAACAAGTGAAAATAGTACTACTTAGCGCAATGTCTCTGTTATCGGGCATGTTCCTGCATGGACAGGCCAGGGAGGCTTCTGTGATGATTGAAAATGAAAACCATCACGCAATCATGATACAGGTTGAACAGCCTGAAAAAGACACCCGGGAAGCTTTAAAGCTGCGGCTGGAACGTTCCGGGTTAAAAGAAAAGCTCAGGAACGGCGTTGTGAAGTACAAAGGGGTTACACTCTCTGAGATCAGTCCGGATAAATTAGACATTTATACAAAAGTGGAAGAAGGTCCCAACAATAGCAGTGTTGTTTACATGGCGGTATCCAGGGGCTATAATAACTTCGCCAACAGCATGGCAGATAGTAGCATCACACAGAACGTGAAAAAGTTTCTACAATCGTTTATCATGGATGCCCAGCATCATTCTGCCGATATCGGGATCGCCAGCCAGGTGAATGATATAAACAAAGACGAAAAAAATTATCAACAGCTATTGGATGAACAAGCCGATCTGCAAAAGAAAAGATCTGCTATTGACAGCAGGCTTTTGGAAATCCAAAATGACCTTTACCTGAAAAAGGAAGATATTGACAAAAAGAAATTAACCCTCCGGGATGCCAAAGCAAAACGGGGCAAACTTTAACCTAACCCACTACGTCCACCACCGCCTGAAACACAATTCCATCTTAAAATTGTCGGCAATACAGCTTATTTCTGACCCTCTTTACTTTTAAAGTCCGTGAGGGTCTTTCCATCATAACGATGCACCCCACCCAAAGCTCCAAACCAAATACTTCCATCGTTAGCTTCCAATATCGCCAAAAAATCCCCTCTTCCTCCTGACTTAATTTCTGTTAAAGTGGGCATTTTATTGTACAAGGACTTTTGATCATAACGGGAAAGAGCCCAAACCTTCCCATTAGGATTTATTTCACCTGTAGTCCAGAGATTTCCTTTTTTATCTTCGATTACAGCATAAACAACTCTCTGCGATACCTTAGTAAAGACACTGCCGTCATAGCGCCAAAGACCGTTGGCGCGCCCACCATTTTCACCAAACCAAATATTGCCTTTTTTATCTTCGATTATCGACCAAACGTTGTTAAAAGCTTTGCCTTCATGGATTAAAGTGGTAAACGTTTTTCCGTCATAAACGAAGGCTTCGCCCCTTGTGCCAATCCATAATTTCCCAGTTTTGTCTTCAATGATAGTAGTAATATCATTATTGGAATGTCCTTCTTTCGTTGTAAAAGTTCGAAAAGATTTTCCATCGTAACGGCTTACTCCACCTCCTCCAGTGCCGAACCAAATAATGCCGGCTTTATCTTCGTAAATACACATAACCGCATTATTAGCAAGTCCCTCCCTGGTTGTAAAATGTTGAAAGGATTTCCCATTGTAATTATAAACCCCTGAATCAGTGGAAGCGAACCAAAGGTTTCCGCGTCGATCTTCCAGAACATCCCAGAATCTGGGCAAACCTAGTTTACTTGTGAGATTAGTAAACGATTTTCCATCGTATCGAAAAACACCACTCCATCCTGCAGCAATCAAAATGTTTCCGTTTCTATCTTGCTTTATATTACGAACCTGACCAATAGGCACCTTGGAGGTGTCCAACTCTTTAAGTTGAGATTCGGAGATGCCATTGGGTCCTTTACTGAAATTATCTTGTGGTGGGTTTGTTTTGTTTTGCCCTTCACAGGAGGTGTGAAAAACAAACACCAGGAACAAAGCATTTAAGTATATGTATTTCATAATTTATTTACTCAGCAACCGCCTTTTCGGGGGACACGTTTAAAAATTACTTTACTATCTCGTTCTACATAGTCGCCCGATACTATTGGATATGCATACTTGGGCGCATGCGATACGTTACGGCTTCTTATAATTATTTTGTCGTTAACTTTCAGGCTATGCAATTGCTCAAGTTGAGACTTTTCCGGATCAAAGTTTAGAATATAATCGTCACCATTAATCCTGACCATCACTCCGAAACCTAATCTTGAGCCTGGCGGAAGAGAAAGAGAGGTTACAACTCCCTCCATATTGGTAGAATCTGTAATGTTCTTCCTTATTTTAGCTTCAGCGGCATAAACTTTTTGACCTGCGGGAGACGCTTCCCATTTTTTGTACATTATACCAGCTGGGGTAGCCTCCCATTTTTTCAATTCGGCTTCCCTTTCAGCAGCAGAGAGTGGCTTTGGGGTTGATTTTTTAGAAGTTTCATTTTTGATTTCGCGATTAGCAAATACTAGTCCGCTTACCACAACCAGCGGTAAGAACAGCGCATAAATAACTTTTTTCATATTTTTGTAGGTTTAATTAACATAGATCTATCTCCTTATAAATCAGATCCGTTTAAGGCATTTCTTTTATTTTTCGTATCCTATTAAAGTTTGATACAGCGAAACTACTCTGATCCTTTCAGCTTGAAGGGTCAGGATTGTAAATTAAAATGTAAACTTTGTAAATTATTGTAAAAGTACCCTGGACCTTAGAAACTCGTTGCTTGGCATTTACTTCAGTGACAGTCCGTCCTGTTAAATAAAATTTTACCGGCTAAAGAGCCTGTTCTACTTTTGCAGCCTTCTGCTAACACTATTATCATATGGAATATTCAAAGACCTATACTGTTAAAGACGAGCATATAGACGTTCAGAATATCATGGATGGATTGTATTATCCTTTTTACATGGAGTATTGCCGGCACGATTACATCCGGGAGGTGCTCGGGTTTGATTTTGAGGAAGAAGCGAAAAAGGGGGTAAACATGGTGCTGTCTAAATACACCCTGCAGTTTGTACGGTCGTTGAAAAGAGGCGATGAGTTCATCGTTACCTGCAGCCCGATGCTGGATAAGAACAATAAGTCGGTATTGCATTTCAGGCAAACCATTTTGCTGAATAGTAAGGTCGTTACCAAGGCCGTATTCTCAGGTACCTGTGTAAAAGCCGGCGGCGGCAGGCCCTATTTGCCCGAAAACCTGCTGGAGAAACTGGCAGGCGCGCCGGAATGGAACGGGGAGTTGTAGCCTGCTAACGTTGTTGGTCTTTCAGTTTCCGCATTTCCTGCAGTAAATGATCAATACCGCCGGCGTCTAACAAAGGCCGTACCTGGTCGTCGCGAATGCCGGTCAGCATGGAACCACCCAACACCGCCACATCTTTTACTTTCCACCCTTTGGATGTTTTCACCATTGTATATATCAGCTTCAGCTCCTGTTTTTTCACCGGGTTGTCAATGACGACCATGGAGGCTACGGTAGCTTCGTGCCCATTTACCTCGGGAGTTTCGTAGATAATACTGGCCAGATCTTTAAAGTTTTCGCGGATCCTGGGAAAAGCGATCTTTGAAAAGAGTGCCTGGAACAGGCTCGCAAATTCACTCAGTTGCTGCGGCGTGGCTTTGGCGTGGTAATCGGCCAGTAAATACCTGGAGATAGACTCCATGTCCAGTTGTTTCAGGGCCTGGGCATCCTTGCTGGTCCTGACCTGTACGACCAATTTTTTGATAGGTGTTAGAACTTCGCCGGAGGCTTTTGACTGGCCCTGCACCGTCAGCAGGCTGGTTGATAACAGGGTCAGGAGCAGGAAAGATTTAGCTGACAACATGGTTGGGGATTTAGTAAGCTAAAGATAATAAATACTACCTCACTTTGCGGTCCGAAAGCCCGGTTAATAACTGGGTGCTTTGAAGAAATAATTGACAGGGATCCGGAAAAAGGAAGCATAAATAAAGTCTATATTGCAATACCATGAGGTATAAAAAAGTTTTAATAGTAACATTAATGGCGCTGAACGGTGCACTGGCCTTTTCACAAAACAGGGAGCCGGTACTAAGGGAAAATGTGCCCCTGGATTCCATTCGCCTGAGTGATCCTTTTATCCTGGCCGATAAAAACACCTCCACCTACTATATGACCGGGACAGGAGGGCTGCTGTGGAAAAGCAAAGACTTAAAGAAATGGACGGGCCCTTTCCCGATCACCAGGACCGACCCCGCCTCCTGGATGGGGCCGCGACCCATGATCTGGGCGGCAGAGCTGCATTACTATAAAGGCAAATACTATTACTTCGCCACCTTCACCAACAGGGACGTGAAAATTGATACGGTGAAAGGAAATGTCATCGAACGGCGTGCCTGTCATGTATTGGTCAGCGATCAACCCGATGGGCCGTATGTTCCGATGAAAGACCCTGTATACCTGCCGGCCAACAAACCTACCCTCGATGGCACCCTTTGGGTAGACAAAGATGGTAAGCCCTATATGGTGTATTGTTATGAGTGGCTGCAAAACTGGGATGGGACCATTGAAAAAATTGAACTCAAACCTGATCTGAGCGGTTCCATAGGTGAGGGGAAATTGCTGTTTAAGGCCAGCGAATCTCCCTGGAGCAAAGAACGCGACGAAAAGGGTAATATCATACCGAATAAAGTAACCGACGGCCCCTGGCTGTTCCGTACGCAAACCGGGAAATTGGGCATGTTATGGACCAGTTGGGTGTTTAATGTATATACACAGGGGGTGGCTTATTCTCAAAGTGGCGCCCTGGATGGGCCGTGGATACAGGAAAAGGAACCGGTTACGCCACCCGATTATGGGCACGGGATGTTATTCCGCACGTTTGAAGGAAAACTGCTGCTATCGGTACATAGTCATCAAGAAGGTAAAGACGGGCGTACCATAAGAATACCCCACCTGTTTGAAGTGGATGATACCAGTGATAAAATTATAGTGGGTAAACCATTTTAAATGTAAAAAGGACCGCGCAGTTGCGATCCTTTTTACGACATAGTTTAATAGCTATTATCCAACAGGGATGAGCCTTTACAGCGTCCCATAATCACCTGCTGCAATGTGATAGTCCTTGTACCGGAAAATCTCGCCATCATAATAATCGTGCTCCTGGTTGGAAGCCACTACATGGTATTCGCCATAGGCTACCGTGCTGCCACCATACGTGTAGTTGTTATACCCATCAAACCCGATTACCGTGTAATTAACGGTTAAACCGCTAACACTGGTGGGGGTAGCGCCATTGTCTTCATAAAACCGGACCACAACATCCCCATACAAGCCGGGGCCGGAATTGTATTCGTTTTCATACTGCAGCCGGGCCCAGATGGTAGTAACAGAGCCGTCCTTGGGATTTACAGCGCGTACAGGGAATAAAGGTGTCAGCATCACCGGGTTACTGCTTTTGGCACTGATTGTTGGTACGGGTAGTTTGAAAACAGCCGGCAGGGTAGGGGCTGCGTGTACATGGAGAACAGATAATAACAAAGACAAGCAAACGAAAAGACTGATCTTTTTCATAACAAGGATTTGAAAGGTTTAAGAACGAATTTTTCATAAATAAGGCAAACAGAAAGGGTTGCCCTTGCATCTATTAAGGTAGGGCAAAAAAGGTTGACGGCGGCTGCGTATTACTTAATCGTTTAAGTATTGGGTATAGAAAAAGGCTGCCACAGGTTATATGGGCAGCCTTGAGCGACGGTATCAAACCAGGGCCTAGTCCCTGGTAAACAGTTTTAATTTCCCGCTGAAGGTAAGCCTGGTAGAAACTGGTTTACCCTGGTTGGGCACATAGTAGGAATTGACGTTGGACGTATATTCCGTCGTGGCAGACGATACAACCACCAAAGCAATATCACCGGTAGCAGGGTTAAAGTTATTAACCGTGATATTAATAGTAACGCCATTGGGATAAAGATTGCTATCATATCTGGCCCTGTCGTCATAAGCGTCGAAGTCATTGTCCCAGTAATGAGCGCTTTTGGGGTTGATAATTTCCTTCGTAGCGGGTTTGTACCTGAATGCTACCCAGGCGCCTTCATACCAATATATTTCATTGATGCGCTCAATGTAAATATCATAAGAGCCATCGCCGTTATTGATCATTCGTTGGGTACGGCTGTCGCTGGCTTTAAACTTATAAGTACCCTCTACGGTCCGGGTGCCATTATTGTTATCTCCAAAGTTGGTGACCGCTACCATCGGCTCATCTGATCCCAACAGGTGTTCCGTTTCATCGGCCTCTTTCCCGAGCCCGGAATTTTGTTGTTTTAATGTTTCTACCCGGTTCCTCAGGGTCTTGATATCGTCTTTCAGGTCCTTGTTGCACGACGGAAAGAAAGCCGATCCGGCAACCAGCAGGCTAAAGACAATGAATGATCTTTTCATTGAAATATGTTTTGTCGGTTTAAGTAAGGGTTGATGATTGGTTACTGCCCCATTGTGCAGCCATTATTCCCCTTCGTAGGGATACAGCTTTAATTTACCGGTAAATGTAAAATTGGTAGACATTTCTTTGCCCGGATTGGGTGAATAATAGGAATAAGCATTGCCCGTGTACTCACCGGTAGCTGTAGCAGAAAATTTCAATGCAATAGCGCCAGTGCTTAGGTTAATGCTATCGAGCGTGATGTTAAAGGTCAACCCCTGTTGGTACAGGTTATAGTCGTACCTGGCGTTGTCATAATAAGCGTCCTCATCGTCCCAGTATTGTCCCCCCCTTTTATTGGTGATCTCTTTGGTGGCGGGATTGTAGGTAAATGCTAGCCAGGCCCCTTCGTACCACATCACATCGCTAAAGCGTTCGATGTAGATATCGTAGTTGCCATCGCTTTTTTGTACCAGTCGCTGGGTTTGGTTATTGCCCGCCTTAAAATGGTACTTGTCTTTGATGGTCCTGGTAACATTGTTGTCGTCCACAAAAGTAGTGGTGGCCTCGATCGGCTCGTCGGAGCCTAAAGAATTCTTAATGTCACCGATCTGTTCCTTCAATTCAGAATTGTGGTCTTCGAGTTCCTTTACCTGTTTTTCGAGATCGCGGATATCGTCTTTCAGGTTTTTATTACAGGAGGAGAACAGGGCGGCACCGGCAACCAGTGCACTGAAGATTACTGATGATTTTTTCATTCAGGTTTGTTTTTAAATGGATATTGTTAATTGTTATAGAGAATACAGGTAACCGGGAAGATCAGGAGCGGCATTGTGTGATGGCCATGGCGGCTTGCCCCGGCAAAGATGGTTGGGTTTCATGGTAATTGAATTTTATAGATTATACTTCTTATGGATAATCCGTTGACGAAGAAAAGGGAACTATCCTAAAGAACAAAGCAACTTCGGGTGAAGTGCTGTTTTTATTGGTTAAAGCGACAATAATAAAGGAGTGTTCCGGAGCCCGCTTGAAGCTACCCACTTAGTTAAACAGCAAACCCTTCCATAAACTGCCGCCTGAACTGGCTGGGCGTTTGCTGTTTTACTTCCTTGAACTGCTTGCTGAAATGCGCCCAGCTTTTATACCCGCTTTCATAACAGACCTCCAGTATGGGCTGGCTGGTAGTGGTGAGCAGTTTACAGGCATGACTGATGCGCAGGTCGCGGATAAATTCGAAATAAGTCTTCTTAATGTTCTTGCGGAAGAACCGGCAGAAAGTAGGAATGGTCATATTGGCCACGGCGGCAATCTCTTCCAGGGTAATGGGTTCCAGGAAATGTTTGAAGGAGTAATCAATGATCTTTTCTATCGCGGGGTTGACAGAAACGGCCGGATCATGAAAGTCTGCGGCCAGTATCTTATACTGCTGGGAGGCGCTGAGCTTATGCAGGCATTGGAATAACAACAATAATTTCTCAAACCCTTTGGCTGTATGCAGGGCATGCATATCCTGCTGCATCTCTTTCTTCAGTCTTTTCTGTAGCAGTATACCATTATTCTTTTTCAGCAGAGCTTGAATGGTCTTCATCTCCGGCATCTGGAGTAAACCCTCTCCCCAGCAGTCACCGGTAAAATGCACCACCAGTACCGCACAGTTCATCTTGGGATGGTGCTTCCGGAACCAGTGGGGGAGGTTGCCGGCAATAAAGAACACATCATTTACCTTATAGTCACATACATGATCACCGATCAGGGCAGTGCCATGCCCCTTTAAAATGGTGATCAATTCATACTCCGGATGTTTATGCCAGTTCGTTTCAAACTGCGGCGTTTCATACACACGGCAGGCAAAACTCTGGTTAGCATCCGGCTCTACTCTCTGAATAAGCGTTTTCACTGGTAAATAGCAAGGATTTTATCAGTCTTTTACCATAAATGTACCATCATTTGATAAGATAGCATATTTTCTTTTAAGAATAGCAGTTGTACGGGACGGCAAATCCTGTAATATTTGCGGATTGTATTACACCAAAACGATTATATGAAAATAGTAACCGGGTCTACGGAATTCTTCAAAGGGATTCCTGCCATCAAATTTGAAGGCTTGCAAACAGATAATCCATTGGCCTACCGCTGGTACGACGAAAACAAAGTGGTAGCCGGCAAACCCATGAAGGACTGGCTGCGTTTTGCTGTAGCTTACTGGCATTCTTTCTGCGGTAGCGGCGCCGATCCTTTTGGAGAGGCCACGCATCTTTTCCCCTGGGATGTTAAAAAAGATCCTGTTGAAAGGGCTAAAGACAAAGCCGATGCTGCTTTTGAATTCATCACCAAAATGGGCCTCCCTTATTATTGCTTCCATGATGTGGATGTAGTGGAATATACCAACGATGTGGAAGACAATGACAAAAGACTGGCCACCCTCACCCAATATTTAAAGGAGAAACAGGATGCCAGTGGCGTAAAGCTGTTGTGGGGCACCGCGAACCTGTTCAGCAACAGGCGGTATATGAATGGCGCTGCCACCAATCCCGATTTTCATGTGCTCACCCATGCCGCAGCACAGGTGAAAGCAGCCCTCGATGCTACCATTGCACTGGGCGGCGAAAACTACGTATTCTGGGGCGGCCGCGAAGGCTACATGAGTCTGCTCAATACCAACATGAAAAAGGAGAAAGAGCACCTGGCCCGCTTCCTGCATGTATCCAAAGACTATGCAAGGAAAAATGGCTTCAAAGGCACCTTCTTCATTGAGCCCAAGCCCTGCGAGCCTACCAAGCACCAATACGATTACGACGCAGAAACCGTGATCGGCTTCCTGCGCCAGTATGACCTGCTGAACGATTTCAAACTGAACCTCGAAGTAAACCACGCCACGCTGGCCGGCCATACCTTCCAGCATGAGCTGCAGGTAGCGGTAGATGCCGGTTTATTGGGCAGTATGGATGCGAACCGCGGTGATTACCAGAATGGCTGGGATACCGACCAGTTCCCCACCAACCTCAATGAGCTTGCCGAAACCATGCTCATCATCCTGGAAGGTGGTGGATTTAAAGGTGGTGGCATCAACTTCGACGCCAAGATCCGCCGTAACTCTACCGATCCGGAAGACCTCTTCCATGCGCACATTGGTGGTGTGGATACTTTTGCCCGGGCGCTCATCACGGCTGATGCCATCCTGCAAAAAAGTGCGTATAAAAAGATCCGCCAGGAGCGCTACAGCTCTTTTGATGGTGCAGAAGCAAAAGCTTTTGAAGCAGGGAAATCCACGCTGGAAGACCTGCGTGCCTATGCCATCAAAAATGGTGAACCGGCAACACGCAGCGGCAAACAGGAATTCATCGAAAACATCATCAACAACTACCTGTAAACCGCAGGCGTTGTATCTATAACTTCATTGTGCCGGTAACCGGAGGTCCGCTGTATGAAAGGACCTCCGGCCCGGTATTTTTCATGGCGCTACTGCTACTTTATTTTTATCTTGGTTTCTTTTAAGCCTTTTTCCTGCAGATAATTGTACAGCTCTTCTCCTTCCTTACCAGCCAGCTTTGCATGGTGCAACAGGGTAAACCCGTGCGGCCCATTGGCAAAAATGAGTTTGGGATAGGCTTCCAGCACAGGCTTTACCAGCGCTGTTTTTCCCAGCGTAGCCAGCACAAATAACGTTACCCTCGATCCTGCATTGATCAGGTACTCTGCAATGGCTACATTACCCACATGGCCCGCGCCTTCAATAGCTGATTCAAAATCGCCGTTCCCCCAGTCATACTTGCTGTGCACCAGGTTAGGGTATTCCGCCACCATGGTCTGCACTTTTGAAAGGTCTTTATGACCGGCGCCTACAAACTCTTTTACCAGACTGGCTGCATAGGGTGGGGGTGGGTCTTGTTTGGCGGGCGCCTGGCCGCTGGTAAACTGGTTGAGCAGTATCAGTCCGGCAGTGCCGCCGGTAACTGTATACAAAAACTTCTTTCTATTCATAGCTTGTAAATTTTTATGAAAAATTAGTGTGGTCCTGACCCGGCTGCAAATCATTTACGCCAGCCCTTTGCTTTCCGGGGTGAAGCGCAAGGGAAGCTGTTCACCCAGCAAAAACTGCCTTTTACCCGATTCTACAAATCCATCTGCTCATTTCCCTGTATTTTTAAATCATAACAATCCTTCCTGCCATGCCGCGGGCCCGTTTATACTATACCGGCTTTCTCGTCATCTTTACCCTCTTCTGGCTGCTGTTTAAAATAGGGGGCATCGCCAATATTTACCGGGCGCTGGCATCCACCGCCATTGACATGGTTTTTAGTATAGCGGCCATGTGGGTCACTATTGCTATACTGCTGCCGAAAGGGTTGTATACCAAAAAGTATAAACTATTTGCAG
Organism: Paraflavitalea devenefica; assembly: GCF_011759375.1. Classification (NCBI taxonomy): domain Bacteria; kingdom Pseudomonadati; phylum Bacteroidota; class Chitinophagia; order Chitinophagales; family Chitinophagaceae; genus Paraflavitalea; species Paraflavitalea devenefica. The sequence goes on from NZ_JAARML010000002.1 coordinate 1,492,322, forward strand.
GAAGCTATCTGCTCCTGATCTTCTTAGCCGGCAGCCTGATCATCCTGGGGCAATTGGAGCTGGGTGGCAGTTCCCTCCTGCAATACAAGGAAAAAGTAGCCCGCAGCAACCATTATTTTTACTGGTTCTGGTCAGACCTGATCTTTGGTTCCTACTTCCTCGTATTCATGATCACCGCAGCAGGGGCTGCCATCCGCTTTGCTTTCGACCGCGTAAATGCACTGAACCATATAGAGCAACTGGAAAAAGAAAAACTGCAAACGGAACTGGAGCGCCTTAAAAACCAGTTGAACCCGCATTTCCTTTTCAATGCACTCAATACGATCTATTACAAAATAGATCGCAATAACCAGCCCGCCCGGGAAACCTTGCAGGAGTTTTCAAAGATGCTGCGCTACCAGTTATATGAATGTGACAAGGCGGCTATTGAAATAGAACAGGAGCTTTGGTTCCTGCAATCCTATATTGAACTGCAAAAAGAACGGATGAACAGCAACTACCGCATCTCCTGTAAAGGGTTTGAGGATGTGACGGGATTGACGATCACCCCTTTTTTATTGTTGCCGATTGTGGAGAATTGTTTTAAACATGTATCGCAATGGACGGACCGGGAAAATGAAATTTGTATTGAATGCGCGCAGCAAAAAAACACCTTCCTGCTGGTCGCCTCCAACAGCATGCAGGATACCAATGGTCATCACCACGGTGGTATTGGTTTGAAGAACATTCAAAAACGGCTGGAGCTCATTTATCCCGGCGCGCATCAACTGACCATCCGGCAAACCAGCGAACGGTTTGAACTGTCCCTGCAACTTCAACTGTCATGAAACTGCGTTGTATCATAGTAGACGATGAACCTTTTGCCCGCCATGGACTGGCAGAGGATATCCGTACCATTGACTTCATGGAAGTGACCGGTATTGCCGAAAGCGCTCTGCAGGCCATGGAACTGCTGGTAAAGCAAACGCCCGACCTGATCTTCCTGGATATAGAGATGCCCAAACTAAATGGGTTTGACCTGCTGCGTACGCTGGAGCAACCGCCCATGATCATTCTCACCACAGCGTATGCCCATTACGCCCCGGAAAGTTATGACCTGGGTGTCATTGATTACTTACTGAAACCTATTTCCTTTAATCGCTTGCTGAAAGCATGTCATAAAGCGAAAGACTATTATACGCTGATTCGTGGGGACACGAACCAGGGCAGCCTGGCAGGATCAGGTGTAAACGATTATTTCTTTGTGAAATGCAATGGCCGGCAGGAAAAGATATGCTTACAGGAGCTGCTGTATATTGAAGCTGCCGATAACTACATCTTTATCCATACTACAAGCAAAAAGCTGCTGGTATACCATACCCTGAAAAACATGGAGGAATACCTGCCGGCCAACCGCTTTATAAAAGTGCACAAATCATTTATTGTTGCCTTTGATAAGGTAGACAGCCTGGAAGGAAACCAATTATTTATCGGGGAGCGCACCATACCAGTAGGCAGAAACTTCCGGGATGCACTGGCCGAACGGGTGGCCAAGAATAAATTGCCGGGAGCGCGAAAATAGGGAGCTGTGTTTAATGGTAGGTTTTATCCCATTCCCGCCATAGAGGCTATGAAATAGTTTGAAGCATATACACCCAGTAAGATAAATAAAATGTCTTGCGGTTTTTCGTCGTATGTGATGTCATAATTATATTGGAACTTACTCCAATTAAATTTGGGGTCAAACTGAATTAGCTTTTCTTCGTCTCTATTTTCAATGATGAATTTGTTATTAAAAATACCTGTTGCTTTTAAAACAAATTCTTCTCCGTCCTGAAATATAAATACAATTTGTCCACGCCAATTCATTTTTAAGTTTGCTATTTCTGCTCCGTTTTTTGTCACGGTAATGCTTGTTCCAAAAATTCCAATTGGTGCAATTTTATATAGTTCTGAATTTGTCAGCCTAATTTCAGCTTTATGGGAAAATAAGTTTTGATAAATCAGTTCGCCTAACAATTGTCCGTTGTCTGTTAATTGAAAGGTCTTTTTATTTGTCGATTTTGCTTCCATTTTGTGCTGTTTTTAAGGTTAACGTTTTAACTCGGCAGGGTCGTTCTGTACGGTGACTGCTATGCTGAAATATCTTTAATTCCCCAGTTTATTAGCCAGCCGTAGCGCCAATGCTACCAGTGTGCGGACGGGATTGGCGGCTGAACTGAAAGGCATTACCGACATATCACATACATACAGGTTGGAAGTGCCGTGCACACTCAGGTCTTCATCTACTACAGAGCCGGCAGCAAAGGGCGCATCGAGCCGGGGCCTGTAAGGCATGCGCAGGCTGCCGGCTGCATGATGCACGGTGCCATAGCCGAAGCCATTACCGTGTTTATTGAAAACACTTTCTTCTCCGTCTTTCATTATTGGCCGGGCTGCTTGGCCGTTGTGGCTGAACTGCGTAAAAAGCTGGATAGCTACTGCATTCATCAGGTCGAATATCTCCTTGTTACTTTTGTTCCATCCTGCCAGCGCGGGAAAGCGTGCTTGCGACAGGTAGTCGGCCCAATGCTGGTTCCTGAACTTTATCTCCGGTATATACCCAAAAGGTGGCGGTGGCAGGATGCGGTTGTTGTCATCGAGGCAGTTGCCGTAGCTGATCTTGATGTCCATCCTGGAGACGCCATCCGTTTGGATAGGTGTTCCTGGTGCACTGGGATCATTCTCGCGCAGATGCCAGTATTCGTGGTTGATATTCACTTCCACATTGAATGGATAACGGACCTGATTTTGCCCGTCGCGCCGCCCGCGGGAATACAAGATGATCTTGGCATGTACATCTTTGGGAATGGCCAGGCCATCAATATGATCGATCAGGCTGGTCAGTTCATGCGAAGTGGGATGGTCGGTAAGCCCTACGCCTACCAGTTCACGTGTGGCAGATGGCAATGTGGTGAACAGGCTGGAAGAGCGGCGCAGCAGTTTGGGACTTTCGATGGAACCGCCTGCCAGCACCACGGTAGGAGCATAAAAAGTGCGGAAGCTGCCATCCAGTGTGTGGCTGGTAATAAGCTGGTAGCCGCCACCGGGAGCGCGTTGTACGTCTTCCACAAAATGATTCAGCAACAATTGCAGGCCAGGTCCTTTGCCCTGGTTTTCGTGCGAGATCAGTCCGGCCTGGTTGATCAGCAGTTCGGCTGTATTGAATACGCCGGTTGGTTCTGTATAGAACCGGTCTTTCGGCGTGCCGTCGGCGGCCAGGTAGGGTTGGTGCAATGCACGGGGTGTTTCCCGGATGATGAAATCGTCCTTGAGCGGACTGTTGTTGAGCTTTGCCACAATTTGGCTGGCCACCGTACCCATGGATACGGATTCGTTCATCTTGATGCCTGCTTCCTGCAGCAGGTTATTGGCCAGGTCGTTCCGTACGGCGGCTGGAAAGAAGTCCAATTCCCAGGGCTGTATGGTGGGTATCAGTCCCGACCAGAAGACTGAGCGTCCGCCCAGGTTGAGTTGTGGCTTTTCGCCGATATATTCGGGATGCGACTGGTCCTGCCCGTGTTGCCAGAAGGTATCACAGGCAAAATGCTTCGCCAGCCGGCTGTTGGGAAAGCGGCAGATATTGTACACGTGCGTGGGGTAGATGAAGGAGCCGGCTTCCAGTACCAGGATGCGCCTGGGCGTGCCCAGCCGGTCGGCCAGTTCATCGGCCAATACGCCGCCCCCGATACCGGAGCCAATGATGATGATATCAAACCGGGTATTGTCGCCGGTATATTGCGGGAAAAAACGGGTATGCGCAGGACCCGAAGCGGATACAAAATTGGCGTAGGTAAATGGCGTGAAGCTCATAAGCGAAGGTTTGACTTTGAGGAGTTAATGACTTTTGTGAGCTTTATTCGTCAAGTATAAACAGATGCTATAAGTCACTATATGTCTGCAGTTTTAATGTCCATCTCTACTTGCCGTAATGTTTTTGTTGGTAGTAGTTTGTGCCGAAAAGTAATTTAGAATATCTTGCATGAATCGGTCACTTTCAAACCATTTAGCATAATTGTAACTTTGGTAAGTGGTTACTTCGCCAGTGCGTTTATTTGTTCTCGTTTTGGTTTCTGCTATATTGTCTCTATAGTGTTCTAAAAAAACTTCCCAGTTTTCATTTACTATTTTATAGGAATTGTCAGCAATTTCTTTATATTTTTGAAGGTTCGTTGGTTTGAATAAAACCGTCATAACGTAAACTTTTGCATAAGTTGATATATCTACACGCTGAGTTGGCTGTTTAGTTTCATTGAGTCTTCGAAAGCACAAATAGCCAAAAAAAGCATTGTCAGCTTTATCGCTGTCTGTTAAGGCTTGAAAGGAGATGCCCTGTTTAAGAAATAATTTTTTTTCACGAGCCTTAGTAATACGGCCATTTGAGCAATAAAACATTCTAAAGAATAGATTTCTTTCCATCACGGAATCTGATGGAATATAACCATTAAAAATGCCATCTGCAAATTCACCTCTTTTTCGTTCATAGAGCAATCCGTATTTATCGAATAAGAACTTCTGAATTTGAACCTGAAGTTTTTCATTTGCCATTTTATCAGCATTAATTACTGGTGTTTGCTTATTCGTCGCTTCTGAGATATCGTTGATTAAGTCTAATTTGCTTTCATGTTGTTTATTGTTAAGAAGAGTTATTACTTTTAAAAGAACTTCTTTGTTTTTGAAAACAGATTCAACATCTTTAGTAATGTTTTCTTCATAGATGCGGCTCAATGTATATGAGGTCTGTCCACCATTTATAATTTGAGGATTTTTTACTATTAACTGTGCTTTGTTCTTTTGTCCAATTTTCTCATTGATATAAGTTTCATCTGATAGCATAGTAATCCCATTGTTGAATAGTGCAAATTCATTCGTTTCTTTTTCTATAATTGTTTCTCTAATTGCATTATTTACATGTTTACCCTCATGGCCCAAATAGCTTCTTGGATTGTATTTTAGAATAGAATTTTTATATTTATACATTATTCTCCCTAATTCAATTGTAGGAACAAACAAAACTGTTATTTCACATTCTCCTTTTTTGGTTTGAACTGTATAGCTTATTTTGCTGCCTGCGTTTTTATTGCTTAAATCAATGTTTATGTTTAAGTCAGTTGCGTTGAAGAAGGTTCCTGTGATTACGGGGAATACTAATTTATCATAACATTGCTCGTAGTTGAAAATTTCTGTGGCAAAACCTCCTGTTAATTTCCGCAAATCACTTGGTTTTATATTAGACAAGTTTGCTAATATTATTACTTGATTTGAATATCTAGCTATGTTTTCAGTTGTAGATATTTCCCGTTGTAGCTGTTTTATCTTGCCATTATATTCCTTGCCAGTTTCATCTTGTTCTTCTCCATCAAGAATTCGATTGACATCCATTACTAAAACTTCCTCTAAGGCAATTTCTTTTGTTTCAAAATTACTTCCATTAGTTCTGAATTTTGATTGTATAAAGTACGCAGTTCTGTTTTCTTTGTTAATAAAGTACCCGTCAATGCCGCCATCATAGCTGCCATCTGTGACAAAATGTTCTCTTTCTATGAAGTCGAGAAGGCCAAAGCTTACTTTAAGATATAAGTGAATAAAAGCTCTAGAACGAGCTTGATTTTGTTCCTCAGAGTTTTTAAACTTTTTTGGGTATTTACTGCTCATAGAAGCAGGTGCTTCTTTAATAATTGTGTCCAGAATATTGATTAGAGTTTCAAACTTTGTCATAAAATTATTATCAACGGACAAGCCTCTCTAGAGTATTAGTTTGCTTATTATACCAACTACTAATTAAATCGGCCTGCTTTAATGGTATAAGATGTTTTATAAGTTCAGGACAGATCGTTTCATCTTTATTCGAGTATGAAAAAAACGTTTATTGTTAGTTCAGACTTCATATGAGTTGAAGTCTGCATGCAATATCAGATTGTAGCGGAATCGTCTCCCTATTCCGATATTACAAAAAAACACCCAATGCACTGATTTTGCATGAAGCGTGGCAGGTATAGTTATTATTCTAACAACAAAATGGTGTTTCTGTACTAAAAGCAATTCATATTTATTATTTTATGCTTTGATATTCACCTATAGTAATACCCACATGCTTTCCTATGCCTCTTCTCCACCGCCTCCTTAACCGCTACAGTATCAATCTTATGTGTACACCTGCGTAATCCCTGGCAGAGTCGGTTGTGATACGCATAACTGGTGCCCGACCGGCAGATGTATACTTTAGGTTCAGACACGCAACTGAACCACACCACCGCAAGGATAAGCAGTGTCTTCATGGGAGTAGGGGAGTTTATCCTATAACTGTAGCCAGGCCGTACAGATTGCCCCGGGCGCCCGGGAATGTGCAAAATCTTAGCTTAAGTCAAACTTTGCCGTTAGGAAGTCGCCGGTAAGGTGGCAAGGTGATAAGTTTTGATCCTCTCCGTCCATTAAATCCTTTTAATCCCGGTACAAACGGTCCAAACAAATGCAACGTTCGTAACTCATTCCTTGTCAATGGCCTGTAATCAACACCCAAACACTGTATTCTATATGCGCTTTACTCATCCCTGCCTCGTATTTTTAGTCTGTACCCTTACTTTTGTAGCCTGCTCAAAAAATAAAGACAATCCCAAGCCCGAAAAGCAGCCTCTCCGGCTATGGGCCGGACAGGATACTGTCATCGCTCTCACCGGTACCGGCCAGTACACCGCCATGTCAGACAGTACACAGGTGGCGCAGGTGACCGTTCAAAACGACAGCCTGCACATCACTACCAGCTACCCCGGCCCCGCCACCATCCATATTACCGGGCCGGATAACCGTACTACCGACCTGAAGCTGGTAGCCAACTCTGTGATAGGCACCTGGAACAGCGTGAAAGGGGGGACAGGCGGGTGGACAAGCATTGAGGTACAATGCAGTGATCCTGCATTGGCCGCCAGCCTGCAGGAACAATTGTCTGAAAAGGAGATGAAGCCGGAAAGCATCCGTGCCCTTGCCTTCCGGGACTATGCCGATCTCGCTTTCCAGGAAATAAGGACTGACAACATCAGAAGACAGGGCACCTTTTCTTTCCATGATCTTACCCTTACCTTAACCGAAGGCAGTACCGTGGAAGTATACCGGCTGATCCCTTTCACACTAAGCAGGTTTGCGCTTGAACAGGACCTTACTGCGCAATTCCAGGCCATTCATCCGGGGAAAGGTATTACCAAGGTTACCCGCACCCGTTACTACACAGTTGCGGAAATACCGGGATAGCCGGATAGGAGCAGCTTGTTCATGACCTGCTCCACCTGCTCTTCCGTGGTATAATCTCCTCTTAGTTGCAGTACCGGGCAACTCAATTGTTGCATCCACTGTTCATGAGCCTGCAAGGTCCTGTTGGCTATGCCGGTACCAGGGTCATAATCTGCTGCCCAGGCAAGGAAGTCCTCATATTGTTGCTTCCGGCCGGGATCAGTATAAATGACCGTACCATACCTTTCCAACTCTCTTTTTTTAAGCCGGGCCATCCTGATAGCAGGTGGTACCCATAAAAACACTACGAGGTCAAATGCCGGGAATACATCTGCTCCCCAGTCAATAACAGAACCGCCTAATATCCAGGAAGTGGATTGGAGCGCCTGTTGTACCAAAGCATTTCTTTCGGCTGGTTTGCGCCGCAGGGTATAAGGCGGTTCCGCTCTTTCCCAGAAATAATCATCACTGTCAATATAGGGAATGGAAAGTTTTTCCGAAAGGGCAAGTCCCAAGGTAGTGACGCCACTGGAGGAAGCGCCGAAGATATGTAACCGCATAGGAGAAAGTAAAAAAGTATATATTACAACTTCAACATTGAAGAAGACGCAACAATAGTCAATATCAGGTTATAGTCAGTAAGCAGGTCATTTTTTAGTAACCGGATAGCGCGGCTCATGTATTTTTCCACCATGCTCACAGACAGGGACAGTTGTTCTGCGATTTCCCGGTAACTCATGCCTTTTTCCCGGTGCATCAAAAACACTTCCCGGCAATTGCCCGGCAGGCGGTCAATGGCCTGGTCAAGCGCCTGTAATTGCGCCCTTCCATTATCGGAAATATAACTTTCGGTGATACTACCCGTTTCTTTCTCCAGGTTTTCCAGCCATTGGGCGTCTTCCCGCATGCGCCGGCGTACCTCATCTATCAGCAGGTTACGCGCATACGTCTTTACCAGGGGCAGCGCCTCTGCAGGATCACGGATCACCTCTATCCGCTCCCAGATCTTCAGGTAACATTGTTGCAGCAGATCTTCTATCAGCGTAGTATCACTCGTAAACCTTGACAGATAAGCAAATACACGGTCTCTTGTTTCAAGATACAGACGGGTAAAAACGAGGTTGGATGAAGAGGGCGCCGGTTGCATAGCACCGCAAAGGTAGAAGAGCCGGTCAGCTCTTTTGTTACCAAATTATTAATTGACGCTTTTTCGCTGAAATTTAATTGAGGTAAAAAACGTGTTTGACGTGTATAGTATAGACCCAACCCTAAACTATGCAACTAACTGCAGTGCAATGGCAGCGTTATATGGATAATACCTGTAGCGAAGCTGAACGTAAAGAGATCTATACTTATCTGAACAGCCTCACCGCGGAAGAACTGGCCTCCTTACTGGAGGCCGGGTTCCCGGAACAGGCAACCACCATGCCGGAAGCCATGGCGCTGCGACTGAATAAAAAACTGGAGCAGGCTACCGGAATCATACTCACTGAAAAACGACGACCGGTATTGTCAATAGCTTTCCACCGGTGGATAGCTGCTGCCAGCATTCTATTGGTGGCGGGGCTTACACTCTATTACTTTTTGCCCGCTCCATCAGGCGCCAGGCAGCAGCAGACCGAGATAGCCTCCAGGGATATCAGCAATACCACCCACCATGTTCAAAAGATCACCTTGCCGGATGGAAGCATGGTTTGGCTTTCACCACAATCCATGCTGCGTGTACCAGATAATTTTAATCGTGCTACCCGTGTGCTGACTTTATCAGGGCAGGGTTATTTTGAAGTAGCGCATGATGCAGCAAAACCTTTTAGCGTGCAGGCCGGCCCTGTACAAACCACTGTACTGGGTACCCACTTTAACATAGAAGCATATCCGGCAGAATCACACACCGCTGTATCGCTTACGCAGGGCAGGGTAGCCGTGCGCGCGCGCACCGCCGGTGGCGCAGACAGTATGGTATACCTGCAGCCAGGTCATAAGCTGGTGTATCAAAACGATGTGCAACAATTCACCCTGCAGCCGGTGGCTGTTGAATATGAAACAAGCTGGGCCGGTGGTGGCCTGGTGTTTGACAGTCTCGATGTGCGCGATGTATTCTTACGGCTTGAACACCGGTTCAACATAAAGATCCAATTCGATCCAATACTCTTCAAGGGGAAGAAATTGACGGCTGTTTATCCCAAAGCCGATCTGTCCGTCATTCTCCGGAACATGGCCTTTGTACAGGGCTTTAATTACCGGCAGCAAAAAGACACCATACTCATACAATAACAACTTATATACAAAGCATACAAACAAGTTTCTACTATGTATTTACTTTATCGCAAGCCGAAAAGGCCGGCCCGGCTATTGATCATTTTGTTGATGTTATGGGGCATGCCCGCAACAAGCCAGGACATACAGCAACCGCTGAGCCTCTCTATGCAGGATACCAACCTATCCGGGGTATTGAGTGCCTTGGACAAGCAAACCACTTTTACATTCTCCTATGATCCGGCTGTCCTCAGCAAAGTACCCTTGAAGGATGTCAGCTATAAAGCAGTGCCATTAAGCAAAATACTGGAGGACCTTAAAGCCCGTACCGGTATTGAATATTCCATTCAGCAGGGGACCATCGCTTTCCGGCCTGGTCCTGCTGCTCCTGCCACAAAAACAATAGCCACCATCACCGGGCATGTGGTGGATGAAGAAGATGGTAAAGGCATTCCCGGTGTTACCATCAAAGTAGTTGATAAAAATGTGATCAGCCATATTGACGGTTCTTTTTCAATAAGCGTATCCCCGGGCAAACACCATATCCTGTTATCTTCTGTTGGGTATGAGAAAAAAGAAATTACGGATGTGGTATTGACCGATAAACAGGTGCTTGAATTAAACCTTACCCTGAAGCGGCAGAAAGGAAGTCTATCCAGCGTAGTAGTACAGGCCAGTGCAAGAAAAGAAAGCATAGCGGCCTTGTACAGTCGCCAAAAGAACAATACGGCTATTTCTGATGGTATCAGTGCCGAACAAATACGGGTAACGCCGGATAATAATACGGCACAGGTATTAAGAAGGGTAAGCGGCATCACCATTCAAAGTGAAAAATTTGTAACCGTTCGCGGCGTGAGTGACCGGTACAACAACGTATTGATCAATGGCGCTTCCCTGCCCAGCACCGAACCCAACAGGCGGAACTTCAGTTTTGATATTGTGCCCAGCGCCCTGGTAGATTATATAGTGGTGAATAAAACGGCCACGCCCGATCTGCCCGGCGAATTTTCCGGCGGTCTGATACAGATCAATACCAAAGACATACCCTCTAAAAATTTTCTGGAAGTCACCATCGGCACCGGCTTAAACACAGCCAGTGATGGCAAAGGCTTCCTCAGCTTTAAGCGCGATCCGCAAGCCTGGCTGGGTAAAGTGGGTAAAGACAGGAAATGGTTTGGGGATGGCAAACTCATTGATCCGACGGTGTATGGCAAAAGGGTCAATATTCAAAATGACACTGCTTTCAGGAATGCTGTCGGGGGTCAATTGCCCAACCGGTGGAAAGTGCATCAATACGCCTATTCGCCGGTACATAATTTCCAATTGAACGGTGGTATGGCCCATCATTTTGCCGCCGGTAATACCCTGGGCTTTGTGGGAACACTTACTTACCGCAATGAAATGTTGTACGAAGAAGGCGATTCGCGGGTGTTGCAGCAGTCGGATTTTGATGCGCAACGCTATCGCTATACCACCACCATCGGAGGCCTCTTTAATATGGCTTACAAGACCAAAAAACACAAGCTGGCCTGGAAAAACATTTACAACCGTAAATACAGTGACCAGTTCGATCAGCAGGTAGGTGCTTACATTTCCGATGGCTGGTATTCGAGAAGAAGGAGTCAGGTGACACTCACCAATGATCTCTTGCTTTCCAAGCTGGAAGGAGAACACAACATCGGGAAATTTGGCCTGAAAGCAGACTGGTACGGCGAATACATTCAATTGATACGTGAACAACCCGACACCAGGTTTATCACCGGCCAGGGCGAAAAACCTATACAGGGCGCCCAATCCAAATACACGGATGATGGCAGGTATACCTATGACCTGAACAACCCGCTGATCGTAAAGAACGGATTGTATGCTTCCCGGCTGGAAGAGATCAAGAAAAATGCCGGCCTGAACCTTTCCTTGCCCTTCCATATAGGCAATGCAAAGCAGCTTTTTAAAACGGGCTATGGCTGGTCGGAAAGAAGCGCCGATTTTGATGGTACCGGTTTTAAGATCAGGGAGGTGCCTCCCAGTAGCAGCTATCTCCTTGCAACAAAAGGATTGCCTTATGAAGACATCGCTATACCGGAGGCTTTCTCCAGCGGCAAGCTGGAATACTTTGCTGCTTATACCAGGTCGGAAACCACGGGCGACCGGTATGAAGCTGGCCAGCAACTGCAATCGGGTTATGGTATGCTGGACCTGAAGTTCTTTAAAAAACTGCGTGTAATAGGCGGTGCGCGCTATGAGCAGAATAAGATCACCATATCTACCGTACAATACAATAACAACGGGCATAGCGTGTTCAGGGACACTTCCTATTATGAAAAAGACTGGCTGCCTTCGGTAAACCTGGTGTATAGTTTTACCGACAAGCTGAATGTACGCGCTGCTTATAGTAAAACATTGGCCCGTCCGGATTTTGTGGAGCGATCGCCTTATGTGTACTATGATTTTGTGGAACTGGCAGAAGTGGTGGGCCAGTATGCCCTGAAAACTTCCCGCATTCAAAACTATGACCTCAGGCTGGAATATTATCCCGGCAGTAATGAGATACTGTCCGCCTCTCTCTTCTATAAAAAATTTCAGGACCCGGTGGAGCGGTTCTATGTTATTGGCAGTGCTATGAATACCATTGAGTACCGGAATATGTACGAGGCAACTGCCAAAGGGGTGGAACTGGATGCCCGCAAGAGCCTTGGTTTTATAGCGCCCAACAGCAAATGGTTGCAGCACCTCTACATCAGCGGCAATTATACCTGGCTTGAAGGCGGTATCAGTTACTTTGAAACCAAGAAGAACCCGGATACCAATAAAGATACCCTCGTGCTGGCAGATGCCAGCCGTCCTATCCAGGGCCTATCGCCTTACATCATTAATGGCGGTTTGAATTACCAGGGGGATATATGGGGCTTTAACATCGCCTATAACCGTACCGGCCGCCGCATTGTAAATGGCGGAACGCATCCTACCCTCATTCAATATGAAAATCCGAGGGATGTGGTAGACCTGCAATTAAGTGGCCGGTTCCTGCAGCAAAAACTGGAAGTAAAATGCAATATATCGGACCTGCTCAACCAGTACTTCATTGTCTATAGCAACAATATAAACGGGGATAGCAGTGGCGGCTTTGCCACAGAGGGGCCTAATAAGGACCCCAAAGGAGAGGCTTTCAATGAGGAGTTCGACCTGATCAATTATAAAGTGAAAAAAGGGGTTGGGTTCAGTATCAACTTCACGTATAAATTTTAGCAAACCTTATTGCATAAAAGCAATTATATGAACAGGAAATTTTCAACAAACAGCATTTTGTTCTATTGTGTGCTGATCGTATTACCGGGCCTGGCAGGATGTTCCAAAAGCATCAAAACCATGGACGATCCGAAGTTTATGTCCCTGAGTATCTATGCAAAAACAATAGATGCCCTGCAATTAAAAGTGACCGCCGGTGACGAAATATTGACACAATCCATCGTTACGCCTGATGGACAAGTAAGCGTAACCTTTCTGCATACGGAGCCGGAGTACCGTTTTGGGGTGTACGATGTATTTACTCACCAGGCTATACTGGATACGCTGGTCTCTATCAATACCATCAGGGCTGGGGGCAGGAAGATCGTATTGCTTCAATCGGTGCCGGGTGGAGAGATGGTGTGGGTAGGCCCACCCCCGGCCAGTGAAACCTTGCCAACCAGTGATTCCACAAAAATGTCTATTGTATACACCCTGGCTGCGTTGCCCGACCAGGTAAAGGTGGTGGTGGAAAATAGTATCGGCAACACCAATAACTACCATGCTACGGACAGCTTTCTGCTGCAAAAAGGTGAATTCTCCCATTACTTCACCGGTAACAGAACCTCCAAAGGAAAATTACAGTTGAAGTTTTATACGCCCGATAGCAACCGTACGCTGGTAGCAGCGATCACCAATGATTTCAACAGGCTCGACGACAAATTATATGTGTTTGCCTTCCGCACAGGCAAGCTTTCCAACGGCGTGTATTCGCTCACGGCAGAAAATCTTTATTGAATCAATTTAATAGTCTCCCGTCATGAAACTATTTTCCACTTTAATCCTTGCTTTATTCATTAGCGGCCTGTCTTACGCCCAAAGTATTACAGAGATATTAATGCCACAGTACATGCAGGGTACCGGCAGTTTCACTGCAGCAGACGACCGCCGGGTGCCTTATGTATGCCGGCTAAAGCTCAATGGACTGCTTCCCAATAAAACCTATCGCTATTATACCCGTATGGCGTTTCCTAATTCTTCCGGTACAAGTGGTGAAGGGGCGTACATACTTGTAAAAGCCAATGGCGATTTTATACGGGTAACTTCTCCTTCTCTGGCCACTGCCGGACGCTATGACGAATTTACGACCGATGCGGCGGGCTCACATACGGGTTGGTTTATCTCAGAAGCCAGTAGTTCTACTACCTTTAATCCGGGCACTGAGCTGAAGGTAAGAGTGACCTTAAACAATGGTAATGGTGGCATAGGTCCGGTACAGGCGCTTACGACCACCAGCACGGTGAAAATACGGGCATTTGATAATACCCCTGCCGGTGGTTCTTCCATCAGAAGCACACCCGTGACCGGCGCTACTGCCAAAAACTTTGTTTTCCTATGGGATAACCAAGCAGGTACAGGCAGGCCGGTAGCAGGTAGTTTCATTGAAAGCGAAGGAACTGCCGGCACCGTGGCGAATGGATATGCGCCGTTTTATGCCAATGATGTGAATGGGGTGGATAAAGCCTGGGGTACGATTGTCCCGAATAACCTGGCCAACGGTATTCTGCGGATCGGGCAATACAGTTTGAGTAATGCCAGTGAAGTAGGGTATAAATTATCTTCCGATGGTTACTGGCCTTCACCGGCAGGCGTCAGGGTAAGCACCGCCAATCCAACAAACGGATTAACGACTACCATCGTGCTGGATGGCGCGGTGGCTAGGCTGGATGGAGCGAACGTTAAATCAGACCAACTGATTACCTTCAATACCTTGCCTGCTAAAACCTATGGCGATGCTGATTTTGCCGCCGGTGCTACAGCAGGCGCCGGAACGCCCGTGACTTATTCCAGCAATAATGACAATGTGCTCTCTGTTATAAACGGGCAATTGCATATTGCCGGTGCGGGCGCCGCTGATATTACCGTTAATCATCCGGGTGATGATTTTTATAACCCGGCTCCGCCCGTTGTACAAACCATCACCGTTAACAAGGCGTCACTCACCATCAAAGCAGATGACCAGGCAAAAGTGCAGGGCCAGCCGAATCCGCCGTTGACGCTTACCTATACAGGTTTTGTGAACGGGGAGGATGCCACCAGCTTAAACCCGTTGCCGGTGGTGAGCACCACGGCCACCACGGCATCACCGGCCGGCACTTATCCCATCACAGCGGACGGGGCCGGTTCTTCCAATTATGCAATTACTTATGAACCCGGTACATTAACAGTGACGTCTGTTGCCCAACAGCAAACGATCCAATTTGGTCTGCTGCCGGCTAAAACGTACGGTAATGTCAGCTTCGATCCCGGTGCTATTGCCACCTCAGGATTAACCGTCAGCTATACCAGCGATAACCCCGCTGTAGCGGCCATTGTAAACGGCCAAATACAGATTACCGGTGCAGGCACTGCTACCATTACTGCCTCGCAGGCAGGAAGCGATGCTTATGAGCCTGCTGCTGATGTAACACAAACACTGGTGGTGAATCCTGCCGCTTTAACTATCAGCGCAGATGATAAAACCCGTTTATTCAATCATCTCAATCCTGCATTGACGATCACCTATACTGGTTTTGTGAACAATGAAACAGCGGCTGTTTTGTCAAGTCCTGTCATCATAAGCACCACGGCTACCGTATCATCGCCTGTGGGCAACTACCCGATTACCGTGGAAGGCGCTACGGCCACGAATTACACCATTACCTTTGACAATGGTACATTAAGGGTGGAGCCTTTGATAGCGCAAACGATCACCTTCCATGACCTGCCGGTAAAAACCTATGGCAACGCTGCCTTTGCTGCCGGCGCCAAAGCCAGCTCGGGTCTTACTGTTGAATATGCCAGCAGCAATCCTGCAGTGGCTACGGTTGCCAATGGCATTATCACCATTCATGCAGCAGGCACAGCGACTATTACAGCCAGCCAGCCGGGTGATATGTCTTTTTCATCGGCTGATCCGGTTACGAAGCTGCTGACAGTGAAAAAGGCCAACCTCAGTGTGACTGCTAAAAGCCTCACCAAAAAAGAAGGCGAGCCCAATCCATCGCTGACCATCCTGTACAACGGTTTTGTGAACGGCGATGATGCAGGCGATCTCACACAGGCGCCGTTTATCGGTACGGCTGCCACTACTGCTGCAGTGGCCGGCGTGTATCCCATTACCGTATCAGGGGGGCTTTCATCCTCCAACTATAATATTGCTTACTTAGATGGTACACTTACGGTGTTACCTGTGAGCAGTGATACATCCGGTTGCAATGCTTACATCAGTACGCCGGGCAGACTGCGTATCAATTACTATGCTACTACCGCCGAAAAAATAACCATCCAGTTATTCAGCAGCTACGGAGGCAGGGTACTGAATAACAGTCTGACTGCTGTGAAAGGTATGAACACCTGGTATTTTGAAGTAGGCAATTTGGCAACAGGGGTTTACCCTTTACGCATCAGCAGCGAAGGGCAGGTACGGAAAACCAAAGTCCTTATCCGTTAACAACATGATCAAGTTTAAAAATGGAAGTAATGCGCAATAAAAAAATAACTATACATGTCCTGACAGCCTGCATTGTATTAATGACAGCACACAGGGGGCAATCGCAGGAGCACAATACCAATACCATCAACGTTACCACCACAGCGGTACCCTTTCTGCGTATATCGCCCGACGCGCGCAGCGGCGGGGTAGGGGATGCTGGTATGGGTTTGTCGCCGGATGCCAACAGCATCTATTACAACCTCGCTAAAACACCATTTATAGCCGCCTCAGCGGGTATAGCCGCCAGTTACAATCCCTGGATGAAAGAAGCGGCCGATGATATGTATCTCCTGGCGCTGGCAGGATTTTACCGCCTGGCCGATCATCAGGCGCTGTCGGCCTCGGTCAGGTACTTTAGCCTGGGCAGTACGCCATTTATTGATTACAGCGGGAATAAATTAATGAGCTTCAAGCCAGCCGAATATACCCTGGAGCTGGGCTATGCCCGCCAATTATCTTCCAGGATCGGAATAGGTATAACAGGCCGCTACATCCATTCACGCCTGGCTACCGGTGATGCCAGTGGCGCCAGCTATAAGGCAGGGAATGCGGTAGCCGCAGACATATCTTTCTATTACAATGGGCTGGTTGAAAAGAAAGGCTGGACTGCCGGCCTGTCTCTATCCAATCTTGGCTCAAAGATCTCCTATGCAGGCAGGGAGCAAAGGGATTTCTTACCGGCCAGTCTAAATGCAGGAGGATCATTTACCGAAACATTGGATGAGGACAATGCCATCAGTTTTATGCTGGATGCGAACAAACTGCTGGTGCCGGAGGTGCCGGCCAATTCAGCAGGCATGAAGGCATACAGGGAAACGGGTGTGATGAAAAGCTGGTTTGATTCTTTCAGCAATGATGCCTGGCAACTGGGGCTTGGCATAGAATACGGTTATAAGGACCTGCTGTATCTGCGGACGGGCTATAGCAGAAAAAGCTATGCTGCCGGCAACTGGCAAAGCATTACGGCCGGTATTGGCCTGCAGTGGAACCAGGCCATGCTCAACTTTTCCTATATGGTGCCCACAGGCGATAAGATCAGCCGCAGTCCGCTCAGCAACACCATCAGGCTGGGGGTGTTGTTTAACTGGCACAACCCGCAGGAATAAATTCAGGCCCCGCTTTGAAATCCACAAAACTTTTACTGTCCGCTTCCCCCAAAAGCGTTCCGGTATTTTATGAAGAAGGATTGCGATATTGTTTGCAAAGAGGCCGCCGGAGCGGCCTCTTTTTAATGCCCCAAAGGCTCGGATATTTCGTATTTTTGCATGAAATTTACATGAAAATTCGGTCGTCTTTATTGTAGAGTAGCTAGTGTTTTATGTAATTAAGTAATTATGAGCCAATTAGATGTGTTAAAAAATAACCTAAAGCAAGGTCAAGTGTACCGGCGTAACGATTTAACCAAATGGTCTAAATCGGTAGACCGGCATTTGCGTGAGCTTACAGAAGATGGGACGCTTGAAAAGTTATCCCAGGGGCTCTATTATTATCCCAAAATGGGCACATTTGGTAAAACACCGCCAGACGAAGATGTTTTAATAAAGAGTTTCCTGGGCGATAACAGGTTCCTGGTCATGAGTCCGAATGCCTATAATACCCTGGGAGTTGGTACTACACAGTTGTATAATACAAGATTGGTATACAACCACAAGCGGCATGGTGACTTTCAATTAGGCAACAGGCCATTTTCATTCCGGCAAAAGCCGCATTTTCCAGGCAAGCTAACCGAGGAGTTTTTGCTGGTAGATCTGTTAAATAACCTGGATACGCTTGCCGAGGATGTAGACAAAGTGCTGGAGCTGGTAAGTGGAAAAGTGAAAACTATGGACATAAAAAAACTTAAATCTACTGTGAGCAAATACGGAAACGCCAAAACGAAAAAGTTTTTTAGCTCCACTTTCCAATCTTAGTTTATATAGAATGGCCGCAGATTTCCTCCATAACCACCCGGAATTTGAAGATCTGTTACTGATTCTGGAAAGCCAAACCGGTATTCTTGCCAATCTGATTGAAAAGGATTATTGGATTATGCATGTATTGCACGGGCTTAAACGGCAAGGTTATGAGTTTGAATTGAAAGGCGGCACTTCTTTGTCGAAAGGTTTCAGGATCATTGAACGCTTCTCTGAAGATATTGATATACATATCAAGCCGTCTGCTCACTTCAGCATTAATGAAAATCCCAATAATAATAAGGAAAAGAATGTAGCAGCGAGAAAGGCCTTTTATGACTGGCTGGTCACTGATATTAAGATCGATGGTATTGTGTCTGTTCAGCGCGATCATGTTTATGACGATCCTAATTTCAGAAGCGGAGGCATCCGGTTGCTATATGATAGCAAAACGTCCATCTTGCAAGGTGTAAAGGAAGGTATCTTGCTGGAGGTAGGTTTTGATACAGTGACCCCCAATCAATCAGTTGCCATCAGTTCCTGGGCCTTTGATCGTGCGCAGGAAACATCAGGCCTTGAAATTATTGACAATCGGGCTGCTGATACCATTTGTTATAATCCGGAGTATACTCTTGTCGAGAAATTGCAGACGATTGCGACGAAGTTTCGCAGGGAGCAGGAGACTGGCGTAGAGAGTAAAAATTACATGCGGCAATATTACGACGTGTATAGCCTGTTGGGTAACGAAAGAGTTCAGTCATTTATAGGAACTGAAGAATACAAAGCACATAAAGAAAAAAGATTTCCGGCCATTGATTTTAACATCCCTATTGCTGGTAATGAGGCTTTCTTACTTTCAGAGCCCGCACTGAGAAAGCGATTTGATGATCGATATAAAGCTACGGCTGCACTGTATTACAATGGTCAACCAGACTTCGCAGTGATACTGGAAAGGATAGAAGAATACCTGGACAGGCTTTAATGTTTTTAGTGCTGATTCCTTACCTGTAATTTTTTATAGAATGTTACAGGAACCCGGACCTGCAATATTTCAAAGAAGACTATGCCGGTCCGGGAAGAAGAAAGAAGCTTACAGCCTGCACTGCAAATCCCATATCGGGCCGGACCGTGTTTCTTAGAAGACAGCTTTTACCCAAAAAAGGGTGAACCGGCTGATCGTTTCCGGGCATCGCCTTCACTTTTCGGGTATTACTTTCATTGATTACCAACAGTCTTGAGCTAGCCGTCTGAAAAGCGTGTAAATATTTCCTAAAGTTTCCTAAGTGCCTGTTACTGACAGGAATAAATCTTAATTTAACAGAGCGCAACAACCTGTCTGGAAACCCAAAAAGCCTGTCATGAAATCAACTCTACGCACAACATCCTCCGCCATAAAACCTGCTTCCCCGGCTGAATTCATCAACCAGGACCTCAGGATCCATCTCTGGATGATATTATCAGATCACTTCTTTATAAAATTCAACAACGGATGGTCTTTAACCGAAACGGAGCAAATGGTACATTATATCCAAACGGAATGCTGCGCCGGCATCGGCAAAGCTCCAACAGTAAGTGATAAGGCTGATCCAAATGACTTCCTCAATAGACTCGAAAGCTGGTTCTTTGAAGCGGAGTGTTCTAAAGTGTTAGACTTTATAGAATTTATCCTGCCGGTTATACAGCAGAAAGACGATCGTTTCGATGAAGTGATCCTATTCTGCAACTATGCGATGGAAACAGAGGAGGCCGGCTATCATATCATAAATAATAAAGTGGTCCGGGTATTAACGGACAGGGAGTTGCAGGAAATTCAACAGGCCGTACAGGGAATAGCGCAGGATCCTGTGAGTAAACATTTTTCAAAGGCGATCGAACTACTGGGCAACAGGAAAGCGTCCAGCTACCGGGAAGCAGTACTGGAAGCCATAGCTGCTGTTGATTACGTCATGGAACTGTTTCCGATGTATAGGGTCAATGGGGAAGCCTTATTGCCGATCATCTCCAATCCCAATGGCCTGGTCAGCATCAAACATGCATTGACAGAAGGACACATGGCTGTTTCTTTCGACAAAGCCAGGTATTGGTTAGTGGCCTGCGCGGCTGCCATCAACCTGCTGAAAGAAAAAGTAGGTTAAAATAAGGTTATTCCGATTTCAGGCTTACTACCGGCCGGGTAATGGCTGCTTTCACCGATTCATAGCTTACCGTGAGCCAGGCAATCACCAATACCACCAGGGAAGCCACCACAAACACAATCCAATTCACGGGTATATGATACGCAAAACCTTCCAGCCACTGATGGATACCATACCAGGAAAGCGGAATAGCAATGGCGATAGCGATCAGAATGAGTTTGGTAAAACTGGTGGATAGCAAGTAAACGATACCGGTTACAGAAGCGCCCAGCACCTTGCGTACACCGATCTCTTTGGTCCGCTGTTCGGCCATGAAGGCTGAGAGACCATACAAACCCAGGCAGGAAATAAAAATAGCCAGGATGGCAAACAGGTTAAAGATGCTGCCCATCTTTTGTTCACTGTGGTATAAATTGTCCAGGTCTTTATCCAGGAAAGTATAGGAGAAAGGGTAGGCGGGGTTGAGGCTGGTATATACTTTGTCCAATGCTTTAATAGTAGCTTCTGTATTACCCGGCGCTGTGCGTACCATTACAATCCCTCCCCACCGGTTAAGGCGTAATACCAGCGGTTCAATGGCATACTGCAGCGGTTTATAATTAAAATCTTTCACAACGCCGATAATCATCCCTTTCCGATCGCCAAATGAAAGCGGCTTGCCCACCGCATTGCCGGCGTTCAGGTTCATCAACCGCATGGCTGTTTCATTGATCACATAGTTGGAGGAATCTCCATTGAACGTGGTGGTGAAATGACGGCCGGCCACCATCTTCATTTTAAACAGGTCAATAAAATTTTCATCCACATCCATGGAAGGAATGACCACCTGCGACTTCGGGTCTTTCCCTTCCCATGTTACATCAATCGTTCCACTGGTCAGGGCAGTAGGCAATTCGGAAATAACACTGAAATCACTGGTCAGCGGTGATTGCTGCAAAGTGCTTTTCAACGCCTTTTGTTTACTCCATATTTCCCCATTCATCGGTATATACAGCAGGTTCGATTTGTCAAACCCCAGGTTTTTATTTTTGATGAATTGCAATTGCCGGTACACAAAGGCTGTTCCCACCAGCAATACGATCGCTACTACAAATTGTGTAACAACCAATCCATTCCGGAATAACAGGTTGCCTTTTCCCAGGCGTAATTTCCCTTTCAATACTTTCACCGGGGCAAAGCCAGACAGTAACAGGGCGGGATAGCTGCCGGCTACCAGTCCGGTAAGCAAGGCAATCGCCAGCAAACCGGCAATGGGTTTACCTTCCAGCAAATGCAGGCTCAGGTTCTTATCTGCCAGCCCGTTGAAGCCGGGCAGGGCGATCCATACGATCAGGATGGCCACGCATAAAGAAAAGAACGATAGAAGAATCGATTCTCCCAGGAACTGTAACACCAGTTGATAACGGGCGGCGCCTACTACCTTGCGCAGTCCTACCTCTTTAGCCCTATTGGCGGAGCGGGCAGTGGCCAGGTTCATGAAATTGATACAGGCGACGGCAATAATGAAGATCGCCGCCAGAAAAAAGATACGCACATATTGCATATTGCCATGACCGGGCACATCAATCTGCATATCTGAATGCAGGTGAATATCGGTCAGGGCCTGTAAATGAAAATCGATCTTTGCTTCCTTACCCTGGCTTTTATGCCAGATCGCCTGGATCTTTGCGGTAAGACCGGGTAGGGATGCGGTCGTTGTTTTTTTATCCAGTCTGAGGTACGTATAAAAATTGAAGCTACCCCATCTTTTACGTTTAAGGTCCTCGTCTGTTTTTGCCAGGAACGACATGGGCAACAGTATATCGAACTGCAGGTGGGAGTTGGAGGGTATATTGGCCAATATACCAGTTACCATAAATGGATCATGGTTGTTTAACCGGATCGTCTTGCCCATGGCCTCTTCCTGGCCAAAATATTTCCTGGCCAGGGTTTCTGTGATCACGATGCCATTGGGCCGTTGCAGGGCGGTGGCGGCATTACCCTGCAGGAACGGAAAAGAGAATTCCTGCAGGAAATTGGAGTCTGCAAAAAAAACGTTCTTTTCCTCGAACTTCCGGCCGGCCCCTGCTTCAAACAGGCCGGAAAATGGTTTACTCAGGCGTACCACTGCTCTTATTTCCGGGAGTTGAGATTGCAGGCCTTCGCCCATACCTGCCGGACTTACCGCTGCTTTAAAGTCGCCGGCATTGGCGGTGAGCCGGTAAAGCTGATTGGCATTGGCATGGAACCGGTCATAGCTCAGTTCATGCTGTACCCACAATAGGATCAAAATGCAGCAGGCCATACCGATGGCCAGTCCGGCGATATTCAGGCTGGAATAGATCTTATGGCGGACAATATTCCGTAATGCGATCTTGAAATAGTTCTTGAACATGGTTAGCAGGTATATGCGTGATAACCACCCAAATAAAGGCCATTTTTGTATTGTGCTGAGAATCAATTGATATTAGAATATCCCAAGCTCCGGCACTGTGCGGTTTTGGTACAGGGAATGTGCGGTTGTGGGAGTGTTATAAGCAGCCGGGACAGACGGTAGCGTAATGGTACCCGACTGGCAGTGAACTTGCAGTCTAATGGGCAGGGAATGCCCTAAGATAGCTCTAAGATAGTACTGGGATAGCACTATACATTAGGCCATTCTTAGGCCATTCCCAGGCAACCCTTAGGCAACCCCCAGGCAACTTCGCTAACATAGTGCTACCCGTGCATTCGAATTTGTGCCTGTTACTTAGCCGTGAAATATCGCTCTGCAAATGCGATGAACACCGGCCAGTTGGGACCCGTAGTATGACCACCGCTATGCTGGCGGAAGGCAAGATCGCCTTCCAGTAAGCCCGTTTCCTGTTGAGGCATCTCCCGGGTGCCCAGGTCCTTTTTACCTAATAAAGTATATACCGGACCGGCATGTACGCCACCGAGGAACATGCCTTTGGCATCTACCCATTGCCCTTCTACTGTAGGAGAGCCGACACTGATGAATACCGGGCGCGGTGCACAGAGCGCTATCAGTTCATGGGCATCTACCGGCAGATCGGCAGGCGTTAACGGACCCGCATACCTGATAAAATTGCCGGCAAACCAATGGTATCCTCCGGAAGAAGCGAGGTTTTCCACCTGCTCGCCAAATATCCGGCGCAGGATCTTGGCGCCGCCTGCTCCGGAAGAACCAATAAAGCCGATCGCAAACCGCGGCTCATAAGCCATCGTTACCAGCGCCGCCTTGCCATATCGCGACAACCCTTCAATACCTACGCGTTTTACATCTACCGATTTATCCGTCTCGAAATAATCCAGCGCACGGCTGGCGCCCCAGGCCCAGGCGCGCAGTGCCCCCCAGTCATCCGGCTTACGCGGCTGACCCTTGTTCACCAGACCAATAATGCCCTGTGTTAAACCAGCCCCGTTATCGGCCTGGTAACTCGTGGGCACCAGGATCGCATAGCCCCAACCTTTGGCTAATAATTGTTGCTGCCAGGAAGGTGGCGCGTTGCGGGAAGTATCGCGGGGAGGCGTAAAGCCCGGCGGGAACTGGAAACCAAATTCCATCATTACCGGCACCGGCCCTTTCGCATCAGCAGGAACAGTCAGGCTTAATTGTATATCAACAGTGATGGCTTTATAAGCGGAATTGTCTACATGGCCCACCAGCTTTTTGATGATCACCGGGAAGTTGCCATTCATTTCACGGGCAGTACTCACTACTTCCCAGTTTACCGGGGGCGTATGCTTAGGCGCCCGGCCGTATATCTCGCGGTCGAAGGCTTCCACAATTTCGGGACGGCGCAGCTTCCACCAGGTGTTGGCATCCGTTACCGGTTGGCCGTTGTTTAGCACCAGTGGGTTGGGTAGGGTAGTGTAGGGAGAAGCCCTTGACTCGTCGGTATTGGCAGCATTGGGCGATTGGGGATTACCTGAGGGGCCGGGTCTGATAGCAGTGATCTGCAACTGGGAGAGCATTTGCTTATAGTCCTGCTGCGTTACCCGGTTAATGCTGTCGCGGCGCAGGCTGTCGGCCCGTGATAACCGGCCAAACTGGGCATAACCCGCTGCTGTTACCACAAGGGTAAGTTGCATCAATAGGAAAAGGCGTTTCATGGTGTATGCTTTATTGATGGTTCATTTTACTGATCTGTTCTGAAGGGGGAAGCGGGCAGGCCTTCCCTGTTATACAGGTTGGGATTGGCAGGATTGTCGGCCCAGGCATACCGCACATACAGCGGTTGGGCAATGGCGTCATTCCATACGATCACCTGGTCGCCTTCGATCTTCGCTTTGGCCCATACAAACTTTTTATCGGCGCCAGCAATGGCAAACTCACCGGGCGCTTCACCGTCATTCGTGATCAGTCCGCCGCCAACATGATGGAAGCGGATCTTCATCTTGTTCCCTTCAATTAGTACGGTATCATACAGCGGTCCCGATGCTACGATGTTTTTATTACCATAAACCAACTGGTCTGCCAGCAGCGACAACCGTTCGCCTACGTCTTTCTTATTGTCCGGGTGAATATCATTCCATTCACCCAGGTCAATCGCTACAGCCATGCCGGTGTTCGGTACGGACAATGCTTTCAGTTGTGCTTCCCGCGTAGCGGCCCAATGGCTTTCCATAGGCAGGTATTGCACATCCATATAATTGGGCAACTGTACATACAGGAAGGGAAGATCACCCTGGCCCCATTTAGTGCGCCAGTCTTTGATCAGCGCCGGCATCAGGGCAGCATATTCCCGGGCGTTGCCGGTATTGGCTTCGCCCTGGTACCACAGGAAACCTTTAATGGTATAAGGGGTGGCAGGGGCCAGCATGGCATTATACAAAGCGGTAGGACTATTCTGTGCAGAAAAAGAAACGCCGTTAAAACGTTGGGGAATGAACACATCGCCCACGCGGTATTGCCAGGTGCCTTTCAGGTCAATCGTATCCTGTCCCGCACTAAGGTAATAAGGCTTATCGGGTACAAACCCGCCTTTGCCGGATTGGTTAGTAACACGCACCACCAATAGGTTTTTCCCCGGCTGTAAAACACCCGCAGGCAACAGATACCTTCTTTGCGGATATTGATAAGTAGTACGGCCCACCTGCTTCCCGTTTACGTACAGTTCATCTGCATCTATGATCCTGCCCAGTGCAATCTTAGCCGGCAATTGCGCCATGGCTGCAGGAACATCAATCTCTTTGCGGTACCATACCACGCCGTCCAGGTCGCGGATGCCCTGGTCTTCCCAGTAGCCAGGCACATTGATAGACCGCCATCCTTTGGATTGATAGCTGATAGCATACCAGGGCACAGCGCCTGTCAATCCTTTATCTTCCTGCTTAGGCCGGCTGTTATTAAAGGCCTGCATGGCCCGTATAAGTCCGTTGGTATGCGCTGTATCCTTATTTTGGGTAATGGTGGCAGCGATCGCGGGAAATGCGGCCAGCCCTTCTTCGCTGGTCCATGCCTGTATAGGCGTACCGCCCACACTGGCATTGATCAGGCCAATAGGAACCTTATATTGCTCATACAGCTTGCGTGCAAAAAAATAAGCTACGGCTGAGAACTGTAATACATCCTGCGGATTGGCGGTTTTCCAGTAGCCGGTGGGCAGGTCATCATGCGGGCCCTGCAGGTCGGTCATTGTGGGTATCCAGAAATGACGTATCTGCGGATAATTGGCGGCCGCAATTTCCTTTTCATACCGCTCCCGGTGCAGGATCATCTGGTGCACCATATTCGATTGCCCCGAACAGATCCATACATCGCCTATAAGAATATCTTTTAGCATAAGATGATGCTGGCTGGCGTCAATCTGCATCGTGTAAGGGCCGCCGGCTTTCGCAGGCGCCAGTTGCACCTGCCATTTACCATCGTTGCCCGTGGTCGTTCTATAAGTCTTGTTGTTGAACCGCACGGTCACCTTTTCACCGGCTGCTGCGCGGCCCCAGATACGGGTGTTGGCATCACGCTGCAGCACCATGCTGTCCCGCACCAATTGCGGCAGGCTCAGGGCAGGCCGTATAGCCGTTTGACCATATACCAATGATAACAGGGGACTGCAGGCAACAAAAAAGGAGAGGAGCTTTTTCCGGTAAGTTCGTTTCATATGACAGCTATAAATGTAATCGATTGCTTTCTTCTATATAGGCTAAAATAGCTCCTTTTTTGAAAACAAATTATACAATCGGTTACATTATTAAAATGATGTCTATGTTTGAGATCAACAATTGGCAGGATTACTTAAAAAGAAGAGGCGCCTCATCCAAAAAAATCCTACATTTAAGTGGTATTCTTTCCATTTTCACAGCAGGGACCATCCCATCCTGCGTATCCAATCTACTTTCCTAATGCTTTTGGTGGCGATCTAAACACTTATCCCCCGTTATTGCTTTCTCTTATCTGTGCCTCATCCCTTATCACTCCGTTGCACCTATTCAATCTCTACCCGCTATTTATTCATCAATTAAATCATCTGACATGAGAAAGATGCTTCTCATCTGCTTGCTCATTCCTGTATTAGGAATTAGCCAGACAAAAAACGTGGTCAATTTCTTCAGGGTATTCGCCAAACCCGACAAAGGCGCCCAATTGGAAAAAGCATTGATGGCCCATGGCCAGAAATACCATACGGGCAATTGGAAGTGGCGGATATTTGAAATTCAGACAGGGCCCGATGCCGGAGGCTTCCAGGTAATTGAAGGACCGCTTAGCTGGACGGATTTTGATAGCCGCGGCGATCTCGGGGCGGCACATATGGCCGACTGGAATACTACTGTGGCCCCCTTGACAACAGGCGTGGGCACCCAGGCGTTTGCTACCTTCCTTGAAGAGTACAGTACTGTTCAGCTATCGGACTATGCCGATAAGATCATCATCAATCACATCTATCCTAAACCCGGTATGATGGGAGGGCTTAAAGACATGACAGCAAAAATGAAAAAAGCCTGGAAGGCCGGTAATGAAAGTGTGGCCGTATATGAAGCCAGTTTTTCCGGCGAACCGCAAATTTCAGTTGTTACCAGGCTCAAAGCCGGCTTAAAAGAACTGGAGCCCAATTTCCGGAAACCGCTGCCCGAAAGATACAATGCGGAGAATGGCGCCGGAGCCTGGGAAGGCTTTATGAAAGCTGCCGCTGACAATGTAGAACGCCGTTGGAGTGAAATGCTGTTGTACCGTGCCGACCTCAGCTCCAAATAATAACAATACTCAAAAGGATAAGGGGCATTAACCCTTATCCTTTCCTTCCCGTCTTCCCGCCTTATCCCAAGGAGTCCTTCGGACCCGGCGATGGATATACGCAAAAAATGAGACAAATTGAACAAGTTTTGAACAAGCGCGAAGCTGCCTATTCAGTTACCTTGAACCGGTAATATGTCAGCTACGCTATGAAGAGCAACAAAATATACATGAGTGTGCTATTGGCAGGAACCGCCATAGCCATATTGTTGGGATGGAAGAACAAACCGGAAACTACGCTGCCCCAACCGAAGCGCCCCAACATCATCGTCATCCTCGCCGATGACCTCGGCTTTTCCGACCTGGGTTGTTATGGCGGGGAGATCAAAACGCCTAACCTCGACTACCTGGCGCAGAACGGCCTCCGCTATACCCAATTTTACAACACCTCACGTTGCTGTCCCTCCCGCGCTTCCCTGCTCACCGGGCTCTACAACCACCAGGCTGGTATTGGTAAAATGACCGAAGCAGAAAATGAGCCGGGCTACTACGGGCACATCACCCAAAATACCGTTACCCTGGCGGAAGTATTAAAAACAGCCGGTTACCATACCGCCATGACGGGCAAATGGCATGTGTCCAATACCAATGTACAGAAGACCCCGCAGGAACAGCTCGACTGGCTGAACCATCGCACCACCCATGAAACTTTTTCGCCGCTGGAACAATATCCTACCAGTCGCGGCTTCGATAAATTCTTTGGTACTCTCTGGGGAGTCATAGACTTCTATGATCCCTTCAGCCTCGTCAGTGGCACCCAACCCATTACCAGTGTGCCCAAAGATTATTACCACACGGATGCCATCAACGATACAGCGGTGGCCTACATCAGGGAATTTGCAAAAACAAAACAACCTTTCTTTTTATACGTAGCGGAAAATGCACCACACTGGCCGCTGCAGGCAGAACCGAAGGACATTGCCAAATACAAAGACACCTATAAAGTGGGTTGGGAAGCCATCCGCAAAGCACGTTATGAAAAGATGGTGAAGATGGGGCTTATTGATCCCCGGCAAACCAAACTACCCCAAAGATGGAACGACAAGCTTACCTGGGCAAACAATCCCGATACTGCCTGGGATGCGCTGGCCATGGCCGTGCATGCCGCCATGATCGATCGCATGGACCAGGGCATTGGCCGCATCATCAACACCCTGCGGGCAACAGGACAACTCGATAATACGCTCATCGTATTCCTGTCTGACAACGGCGCCAGCTCCGAAAATGCCGCCAATTATGGGCCCGGTTTCGACCGTTCCGGTGAAACACGCGATGGCCGCAAGATCATCTTCGCCACCAAAAAAGAAGCGCCACCCGGACCACAAACTACTTACGCGTCTATTGGGCAGCGTTGGGCCAATGTGTCCAACACGCCTTATCAATACTGGAAAGCGGAGTCCTGGGAAGGTGGCGTACACACGCCCATGATCGCTTACTGGCCCAAAGGCATTACCGCCCCCAAAGGCAGCTTCAATAGTCATGTAGGCCACGTCATGGACTTCATGAGCACCGTAGTGGAATTGTCGGGCGCTACTTATCCCGCTACCTATAAAGGTCATACCATTCCGGCCACTACTGGTCTCAGCCTCGTGCCTTCTTTCAGCGGGCAACAAAACAAAGGACACCAGACACTCTTCAATGAGCATTTCGGCGCCCGTTATGCACGCGAAGGCGACTGGAAACTGGTATCGGGCAGTGGCAGGGACAGCACCTGGCGTTTGTTCAACCTGGCCGCTGATCATACGGAGACCGTTGACCTCGCCGTACAATACCCCGATAAAGTAAAACACATAGACAGCCTTTGGCGGCAATGGGCCAATACCCACAATGTATTCCCCAAACCTGGTAGCAGAAAATAACATTGCATTAGTATCTTCACCCGGTTATCTACAACCTATTAAAACAGCATTATAAAGTGAACAGACTATTCAACCCGCGAACAGGCCTGGCCGGCCTCCTGCTGCTGGCAGGTTGCATCGCCGGCGCACAGGACATCAAAAGCTATACCTCCTATGTAAATCCTTTCATCGGTACAGCACCACTCACCGATTCGGCTATTCTTGGATATAACCTGCCCCAAGGATGGCGGTCATGGGCCGGGCTCGTATTTCCCGGTTCCTCTTTACCCAATGCCATGGTGCAGTTAAGCCCTATGACAGAATATGGCTCCGGCGCAGGATATGAATATGAAGACGATGTCATCTATGGATTCACCCATACCAATAAAGGACATTGGAACCTTTGCAATATACCATTGTTGCCCGTTTCCGGTGCAACGGATACCGGCAGTAAATTCGTGTCCCACTTCTCCCACAAAAAAGAGACAGCTTCGCCGGCTTTCTACCAGGTATACCTCGATGATTATAACGTAAACGTGAGCCTTACTTCCACCCTGCGGTGCGGGTTCCATAAATACGAGTACAAAGACAACAACAACCGGAAAATACTCTTCGATCTGGCCAAAGCCAATAACAGGGTCTCCGACTGGACCATTGAGCAGGTAGGCAGTACTGCCTTGCAGGGCTATCAACAGTTGGGCAGGGAGAAAATATACTTCTATGCTGTCGTTAACAAGGGCATTGACAAGCTGGAAAAAAAGAAGGAAGGCGCCGCCGATGGATGGGCGCTGGTACACATCAGCAATGGCAACAACACACCGGTAGAGCTCAAAATAGCCTTATCATTTGTCAGCACACAAAATGCCCAACAGAACCTTGGACAGGAAATAGGCAACCGGTCATTTGATGACATCCGCAAAGCGGGCAATCAAACCTGGGAAGCGGTGTTGTCAAAGATCCAGGTGAAAGGCGGCACTGAAAAACAAAAGCGGATGTTCTATTCCTGCTTTTACCGGTCACTGTTGTGGCCAGCCCTGCTCAGTGATGTGAATGGTGAATATACGGATGCAAAACGGCAGGTGGTAAAGGCCGATTTTAACTACTATACCATTCCTTCCCTTTGGGATACCTACCGCAACAAAGATGTGCTGCTGGGCATCGTATCGCCGCAGGTAACGCTGGATGTGATCAAGTCGCTCAAGGACATAGGCGATAAAATGGGATTTATTCCCACCTTTTTCCATGGAGATCATGCAGCTTCTTCCATCACAGGCGCCTACCTGCGCGGCATTACCAACTTTGATGTAAAAGGCACTTATCAATTGCTGTTAAGAAATGCAACCGTAGAAGGCGGCACGCGGCCGCATATTACTGAATACATACAAAAGGGTTACATCTCCGAGCCGGATATTGCAGCGCCCCATGTGGAGACCAAGGCCAAAGCCGGTGTTTCCAAAACACTCGAATATGCCTATGATGACTACTCAGTAGCGCAGTTGGCAAAGCAATTGGGCGATACGGCCAACTACAGGCTATTCATGGTCCGCTCAAAGAACTACAAAAACGTATTTGATCCTTCCACCCGCTTCATGCGTGGCCGGTTAGAGAACGGTGAATGGGTTCGGCACTTCAATCCGCAATATCCCTACTATGAATACATGTACCGGGAGGCCAATGCCTGGCAGGTATCTTTCTATGCCCCGCACGACATGAAAGGACTGATTGAACTATATGGTGGCGCAAAGAACTTTGAAGCCAAACTCGATTCATTATTTACGGTACCCTGGAATCCTAACTACATTGCCAGGAATGTGGAGACCATGGTAGGACAATATTGCCAGGGCAATCAACCCGATCATGAAGCGCCTTTTGCCTACCACTTCATTGGCAAGCCGGAAAAGTCTCAAAAAATACTGGATCACATCTTAAACAATTTGTACGGTATTGGCGAAGACGGACTGATCCTGAGTGGCATGGATGATGCGGGCGAAATGTCGGCCTGGTACCTGTTCAGTGCATTGGGTTTATATCCTTTTTCCGCCACCGATCCCGAATACATTGTCACCGTACCGCTGTTTGACCAGGTAAGCTGGCGGCAAACCAACGGTAAACTATTGACCATAAAAAAGTCGGGCAACAGCAGGCACATGCGCGCCATCCTTGTCAATGGAAAAAAGAATACCGGCTACTTCGTACCGCATGAGCTGTTCAAAAAAGGAGGGGAGGTTGTTATACAAACGCGATAACACAGTCTTGGCAATAGACACACAGCCCTTTGATAATTGTCAAAGGGCTGTGTGTCTATCGGGTAATATCATTCAAAAGATCAGGAGGGTTGGTTGCTGTAATTGATCATCCAGTGTACACCAAACTTGTCTACGAAAGAACCAAAATAATCGCCCCAGAACATGTCTTCCAGCGGCATTTCTATTTTTCCGCCTGCAGAGAGACCGTTGAAGAGGCGGTCTGCTTCCTGCCGGCTATCAGGTGCAACAGAAATATAGTTGTTGTTACCCATCTTCAGTACATGACCGGCAGAAGGAAGACAATCGGAAGCCATCAGGAACTGGCCTTTGCCAATAGGCAGGGATGCGTGCAACACCCTGTTCTTTTCATTGTCCGGTAAGTTTTCCGTACCCGGCGCTTCAGTCATTCTCCGGATAGACAATTCACCGCCGAAAACAGCATGGTAAAAACGGAATGCTTCTTCGGCATTCCCATCAAAATTCAAATAAGGATTGAGAACCATAATAATACCGTTTAAAGAGTTTCTAATAGCGTTGATAATGGCAATAGAAGACTGGCAAGCCTCCTGGAACAATGCATCAAAGCTATGGCGAATAAATAAACGGCAGGCTGTGCTATTCTGACAAAATCCGGGTGTAATTGCGACAAACCTTCTAATCCTTCCATCGCCATGCTCCTTCCAGCACCAGCGGCTCTTTCAGGTTATGCTGCAACAGGAACTGTTTGGTTTCCTCATCATTTAGTTTCTTCACAGGAATCGTATCGGCTGTGCCCAGCCCGTATAACAGCATAGATACAAACCGGACGGTGTTTTTCAGGCCTTGCTCACTATTTACCAGGCTGAATACATCACAGTCTGCATGATAACAACCTGCCGGACCATTTACGCCACGGCCGCCACCGCCACCGCCTGTGGGAATGCCTTGCAGCATAAAGGGCTGGTGATCGCTGTGCAGGCCTGTCCTGTCCGAAAAACCATTTGTGAAAGTCGTGTCAATCTTATTAGCAATGGCGCCAATCGCCTGGAAAAGTTCCTTCGCTTCCGGCATGCTCGAAGAATAACTGCGCACATCACCCGTCATATCGAAATTGAGCATATACCGCAGGTGGTCAATTTGCTTGTTTTTAATAGCTGCGGCTACATACGCTTTCGAACCCAGCAGGCCCTGCTCTTCACCCATAAACATCACAAACTCAATCGTGCGTTTGGGCTTCAGGTGTAGTTGTTGAAACGTTCTCGCCATATCCAGTACAGAAAAAGACCCGATGCCATTATCGATAGCGCCGGTGGCAAGGTCCCAACTGTCGAGGTGGCCGCCCACCACGATCTTCTCCCGGGACAGGCTGCTGCCTTTGATCGTAGCGATCACATTCCGCGCTTTTATAAGGCCGGAGAAATTGGTCATATTTATCCGGCTGTACAAGAGGCCGGTTTTCAACTGCTCTTTCCATTGCATGCCGTCTTCCTTGCCAATACAAACGGCTGGTATGGGGATCAGTTTCCCGGTTACAGAAGCTGTGCCGGTCAGCAGTGTGCCGCCATCTACCGTATTAATCACAATAATGCCTTTGGCGCCATATTTAATGGCGATGGCTGTTTTTTCTGAGCGGTGCAAAGACCGGCCTGTTGTGCCCGGAAGCAGGCCGAGATATACCAGCGCGATCTTATCTTTCACCACACCAGGACGGGCTATATAATCACTGTCCAGGCCATTGCCCATATCTACTACTTCAGCAGTAAGGTCCACCTTCACCGGTGAATGCGCCAGTGATACCGACTTTACTGGTTGCAGGGAACCAGTATTGGCGCCTACGCTCACTGCCAGCGTACCGCGACTCCAGCTCTCTACTTCAAAAGGTTGATATTTTACATCGGTAAACCCGTAGGACTTGAGCAGGTTATAAGCATAAGCCTCTGCCTTGCTGCCATTTTCGGACCCGGTAAGCCGGTGCCCGATCGTTTCTGTCGCATCCTTTAGCGTACTGTAAGCTTTGGAATGTTGTTGTACCTCATCATTGATCTTTCTGAAAACAGGCTCCCAGGTGGGATTTTGTTGTGCAAACAGGGAAACACTTGCAATAAGGAACAGGCCGGTCAGTATTGATTCTCTCATGTTAATGGGGGATTGAGCGTGCTCAAAGTAAGAAAAAAATCAATGGTGCAAGCATGAAGCTATGCTTGAAGGCGCGCTTCCCGTAAAACGGGACAGGTCGTGCCTTATTAAATCCTTACTGTCCCGCCTTTCTACGTAATTCATTTACCTTTTGTGCGGCATACATAGGTTCCATGTCACGGAGGTTCTCAAAATGCCGGATGGCAGCCGTCCATTGTTGTTTTTGCTCCTGCAATAGTCCGAGGCTATTTTGAGTATTGAACCATTGTTCCGGATTATCTTTTTGGGTATAGAAGTCAAGTGCAGCGGTATAGGCCATCACTGCTTCTTCCAGCAGGATGATACTGTTCGTGGCGGCGCGGCTGCTTTCTTCCCAAAGGGCAGTGCCCAGGTTGTATTGCGTGCTGGCATAGGCTTCCGGAAAACATTCTTTGGTGTGTACGATCAGCGCTGCGCGGAAGGCCGCCACTGCTTCGGAGAGTAAAGTCCTGCCTTCGGTAACCCGGCCTTGCTCAAACAATGACACACCGAGGTGATGCTGGGCCCAGGCCCATTCCTCCGGCGATTCTTTTTCAGTATACACTTCCAGCGCCAGCCGATAGGCTGCGGCCGACTCCTTAAACAGGATAATGGCTGCAGCATCTTTTGTATCACTGCCCCAGAACTGAAGCATATTGCCCAGGTTATATTGTGCCAGTGCCCAGTCTTGCGGATGATCCTGACGGGTATATATTTCCAGTGCTGCCCGGAAAGCGGCAATCGCTTCTTCAATAGCGCCCAGGTTACTCAATACAACGCCCATATTATTCTGCATCCTTGCCCAGTCTTGCGGCTGATCCTTTTTGGTATAAACGGTCAGTGCAGCATTGTAAGCCGAGAGGGACTGCAGGAATAAACTATCGCCGGTACTTCCTGCTACCAGTTCCCCCTGTGTTTGCAATATCGTGCCCAGGTTGCTTTGCGACCGGGCCCATTCCTGTGGGAAGGTGGTTGGACTATACCGGGCAAGCGCTGCCTGCTCAAGCGCAGCAGCCTGTGTCAATAAAGCAAAGCCTTCATCACCTCCGAGGCGGTTACCTTCTTCGTACAATACGATGGCCAGCAGGTCCTGCACATGGCTTTTCTTTTGTGCCGGCGTATCCTGCAACAGCAGGCTGTCGGCCTTGCGGTACAGGCGGATAGCTCTTTTGAAATTACCGCCCTCGCTGGCGCTGTTACCTGCCAGTAAATAAGCGGTGCAGGTTGCATCCGTTGCTGCTGTTATGGCCGGGTCTTGCCCGCCTGCGCCGGTCAGGTTCACAGGTAATGACTCTTCCTGC
This sequence comes from Paraflavitalea devenefica, assembly GCF_011759375.1. Lineage (NCBI taxonomy): Bacteria > Pseudomonadati > Bacteroidota > Chitinophagia > Chitinophagales > Chitinophagaceae > Paraflavitalea > Paraflavitalea devenefica. The sequence goes on from NZ_JAARML010000002.1 coordinate 1,527,341, forward strand.
AATATAGCAGCCTGTTCATAATACAGCGAAGAAGTGTGGAATTGTTTCAGGTAATAATTGCGGGCTCCCTGCAGCATCAGGTCCCCCTCTTCATTCTTTACAGAATCTGCCTGCGCCCAGGCATTCACCAGTTCCCTTGCTTGCGTGCAGGTAATCCCATGCTCATGGGCAAATGCTGTAAAACATTCATCATAATGCGCAAGGGTGGGAGCTTTTTCTGTGATGGCCTGCTCGTTCGCTTTTTGGGAGATGGTGCTGATCAGTGTTACAAAAGAAGCATTCGTAACCGGCTTAACGCGGCTGTTAGTCTCTTTCAGGCTATCCTGCGCATGCAGGCACGACAGGCAGTATACAAAAAAAGACAGGCAGGTAAAATGCTTACGCATAAGCGGTACAATTGGTGAAAAAAGGGTACACAACTTATTGGCACAGGCATATTGGTCAATCGGATCCCGGATCACACAGGCAGGGCAAGTTTAAACGTGCTGTTTTATATATAAAGGGCGGACGATCTTACGGAATGTAAGGTTGAGAGGTACGATAGAAATGCCCTGCAAAGGTAAGGAAAAAATTGTCTTGTTGCCGTTCCTCCAACAAGTTAATTTCCGTATCAAACAGGGTAAATTCTTCCTCTTTATTGTAGCCATCCAATTCTATATTTGGTTTCATGAACAGGACCCTCCTCATTGCTATCAGTTGCCTCTTTTTCTCCCTGTATAGTGCTGCCCAGGCCGGCCGGCAAAAGGTATTCACACTGGCCGATACCTTGCGTGGCAGCCTCACGCCCGAAAGGACCTGGTGGGATATACAACGGTATGATCTTTCCGTAAAGCCGGATTACAATACCAAAACCATCAGTGGGGTGAATGAAATCACTTATAAAGTGACCGGCTCCAACGCCCGGATGCAGATCGATATGCGGGAACCCCTGGTCATTGATAGCGTGCTGTTCAACCACAAAACGTCTTTATCCTTTGCCAAAGAGGGTACTGTATGGTATATCCAGGCGCCAAAACAGTCCCTGAATGCCATCAATTCTGTAGCCATCTATTACCATGGCCAGGCGCATGAAGCAGTGCGCCCACCCTGGGACGGCGGATGGACCTGGACCACCGACTCTCTCAAGCGTCCGTGGATGACAGTAACCTGCCAGGGATTGGGTGCTTCCATCTGGTATCCCTGCAAAGACCACCAGAGCGATGAGCCCGATAAAGGCGCCAGTCTTACCATGACCGTACCCGACACACTCGTGGCGGTAGCCAATGGAAGGCTCCAGTCTAAGAAAGTGAATGGCGATGGCACTACTTCCTGGAAATGGGCGGTCGTAAATCCCATCAGCAACTATTGTATCATACCCTACATCGGCAAATATGTCAACTGGAGTGAAGTGTACAAAGGGGAGAAGGGGAATCTTGATGTAAACTACTGGGTATTGGATTATAACCTGGAAAAGGCGAAGGTCTACATGCCGAAAGAAGTAAACAATATGCTGCATGCATTTGAACATTGGTTCGGACCCTATCCGTTTTATGAGGATGGGTACAAACTCATTGAAACCTCCAATACAGGTATGGAGCACCAGAGTGCAGTATCCTATGGTAACTGGTTCAAGCCTGGTTACCGCGGACGGGACGGTTCAGGCACGGGCTGGGGTATGAAATGGGATTTCATCATCATCCATGAAAGCGGGCATGAGTGGTTTGGCAACAACATCACCACCAACGACCTGGCCGACATGTGGGTGCATGAAGGATTTACCAACTACAGTGAAACCCTTTTCATTGATTACATCTTTGGAAAGGAAGCGGCCAATCAATACAACCAGGGTATACGGCGCGGTATCCGCAATGACCGGCCCATCATTCCCGACTATCATGTCAATGCACAGGGCAGTGGGGATATGTATCCCAAAGCAGGCAACATGCTGCATGCCATCCGGCATAGCCTGGATAATGACAACCTGTGGCGCAATATACTGCGGGGACTGAACAAACAATTCTATCACCAGACGGTCAACTCCACACAGGTAGAAAAATACATCTCTACCAACGCAAAGTTTGATTACGGTAAAGTCTTTGATCAGTACCTGCGTACCGTACAGCTACCTACATTCGAATACTACTTCAGCGATGATAAAAAGAAAGTGTTTTATCGCTACGCCAACTGCATAGAAGGATTCAACCTGCCGCTGGTATTGAAAGACAAAACCACCGTGCTGAAAATAAAACCTACTGCGCAATGGCAGAACCTTTCACTGAAGGGCGACCAGGCTGCACTGTTCGATAAAGCAGCCATTGAAGCTATGTACTACCTCACCGTTACCAATGGGCGTTGAACATTGTATATTTGGTGAAGGGCGGTTTGCTCCGACAGATATATGATTACATTTCCCCGCAGTGTCTCTTTCGTGCTGCGGGCCTGCGCATGGCGAAGGGCGCTGCGGCCTCGTTGCCTTAATGCCTCAATGCCTCGTTGCCTCTTAACGCCTCCAACCACATCCTTCCCTTCACATCCATCCTCAGCACCGCCTGCTGCTGGTAGCGTTGCATATATACCTGCATCAGTGTATCCAGGTGGGCCTGCCGCTGTCTGCTTTTCTTACCGATGAACGTCAACACCTTTGTCTGTTCTGTGATCGTAGTATGCAGTTGGGTGTCGCGCCATTTGCCGGTAGCATCTCTTTCAGTATAACCTTCCGGGAACCGCAGGGCTACCACGCTGTCGCTGAACCATTGCCATTGTTCTTTGGACACCTGTCCGCCACCGGGAATATTGAGGCCAAAATACAGATCAGTCCGCCGGGTGGTAGCGCAGGCGCTCAACAGCAATAACAAAACGGCAATAATCGTAACAGGTTTAATAGTTGTCATCATACCGCAAAGTTGCTGTGCCGTTCTGCCACCTCCAATGCTTACTTAGCGGCTGGCAGCAATCAACCAATAATTAGCAACCTGTACCGAACAGCTTGTAAAACTGGTTTAAATCTATTGACGCGATTGTCACGTATGTATACTAACCTTCTTACCACAATATGAGCAGTTTAGGAAATAGATATCACTTACAGGAACAAAAATCCGAACAGGATCTTAAATTCTTTTTTATAAGTAAAGGACAGCAGGATGTGGTTAAAGTAATTCAATACTCTTTCATACAAAAGATATTTGACAAGAGCGTTTATAACCTTGGATTTGGTGATTATGATATCGTTATGGATACTATTATAGATGATGTCAATACTAATAATGGCGACGCTTTTAAGGTTCTGAATACGGTGTTAAGTACTATTCCTCTGTTTTTTGAAAATTATGAAGGTTGTGTGTTAATGGTGCAGGGGAGCGATGGAAGGCCTGAATTTATTGAAATATGCAGGCAGAAATGTGTGAAGAAATGTAAGGACGAATGTAAGAACTTTAATAGGAGAATTAACATTTATAGCTATTATGTGAACAAGAGTTATGAGCAATTAGCCGTTGATTATCAGTTTTTTGGCGGCCTGAAGAATGGAGAGGGGTATACAGTTTTAGAAGCGTACAAAGTAGGTAAAAAGTATGATTCAGTACTATTAGTAAAAAGAAATGATTAACTTCACGATATGAAGACTAAAGAAAATAAATCAAAGAAAATGGTAAAGGTGCCGGAGGCCGGGTTACTGTCTTTAGTAGCTTCAAAGCTTAAAGACAGGACCTTATTTCCTAAAAAGGTAGAGCATGCAAAAAAGTATTTGCAAAAGGTAAAAACTTCGAATTAATAAACTTCACTTCAATACATTAAAAAGGCGTCAAAATGTTGACGCCTTTTGTTTTTGATGGAAGCTTTGCATCCCAATAGTTTAATACTAGTAATTATCCTTCCAATCCTCAAAATCCACCTAATCAGGTTCAGTCAAATTCTAAACTTCCCGCCACTTCACTGTCATATTCCCTTCTTTTTCTAAATTATTGCGGATTAGTGCGGGTTAATTGTGAAATAATTCGTATGAGTTTGGCCACCATTGCCGGATGAATACCTGGTATAGGCCTGTAAAGCCCTGTGAAGGGCAGGTCCCCAGCGCTGTGCACCAAGTATTCTAAAGCAATTCTGAATTTACTGTCATTGAGATGTCACTATAAGCCCTCTGCTGCTCTTTTTACTCATCTCGTAAGAGCGCGCGTAAGCCACTAAATAATTTTGCGGAAAATAATTAACCGACAAATGGCAAAAAGACTGCTCTATCTCTTATCTGCGACTGTTTTATTTGTTTCTGCCACCTCCTGTAATAAAGACGACGACGATACCATACTTCCTTATACCGTGCCGGATACCTATACTTTCGATAACACTGAATACAAAGAAGCGGCTGCCAGGATCAGCATGTGGGTAGGCTATACCGGGCTGCTGGGCAAATCCAACGGCCGCCAGTTGAGCCAGGATACTGTCAACAACCTGTGGAACAATACCAACAACTCCTTTACAGCAGAAACTGCCGCCGGCATACCTTATACGTATGACGTGCTGAATACCCTGTCTTATAACCTGGCCGGTAAAACCGCCGATGCTGTTGCCTTCAAGGCGCTGGCCGATTCCATGGTAAAGGTGAGCCAGTACTACAACACCACAGCATCCAAGGGTGTAGCTGGTAAAATAGGCAGCCGGATATTCAACTACACCGGGCTGGAATTCAACCAGGCCATAGCCAAAGGTTTGATGGGCGCCCTTACCCTGAGCAATGTCATCAGCATCCTGGATAAAATACCAACCGACGATAACAATACCGTAGTAGCTGGTTCCGGAACAGCCATGCAGCACAACTGGGACCTCGCTTTTGGATATGTTGGCATACCTAAGAATTATGATAGTGCAAAAGCCTATACCAGTGCTGATGTAGACAGGCCATTTGCTCTCGGTGGCTATTTCCGCGAAAGGGGCCGCTACCTCAAAATAGGTGGCACTGTATTCGAAGCCTTCAGAAAAGGCCGTGCAGCCATCGCTGCAAAAGATTATGCTGTGCGCAACCAGGCCATTGCCACCATCAAAGAATACCTGGAAAAAATGCTGGCTGCTGCAGGATATTATTATATCACGGCTGCTCAAACACAGACTGAACTGTCGGCCAAGTTCCATGGATTGTCCGAAGGCTATGGTTTTGTATTGGCACTGAAATACCGGGCTGCCAACAGCAAGCTTACTACAGCCAACTACCAAACCTTATTAGACCTGATCAAAACAGATTTCTATACATTGGCTGAGGATGCCAGCAACACCAAGCTCAAACAGGCGCAGGCTATTTTCACCAACGCCTATGGGCAGTTGCAACCCTAAGCCGGTACACACCAGTAAACCATATTCACGGCAGGCCCACTGATCCACATCAGGGGCCTGCCTTTGGCTTTAAAAAATGAGTATCAAAACAACGTTATAATCATCATGAACAGGAAGCTTTACAGATCAGGGATTGTAGGCGCGGCGCTGGCCGCTGTGGTCTTGTACGCCTGCAGCAAGGGGGGCAACAATGATAGCGGCACAACCGGCAACGATACTTTCAAATCGGAAATGCTGGTCAACTATGCCGATAATATTATCATACCGGCATACGCGAACCTGCAAACAAAACTGGGACTACTGGAAACCAGTATCAATGCTTTTATTGCAGCGCCATCAGTGGCCACACAAACAACTGTGAAAGGATCTTTCAAGGATGCTTATCTCAGTTTTGAGGGCGTGTCTGCAGCTTACTTTGGCCCGGCCGCTGCTATCCTGCTTAATAATTACATCAATACCTTCCCCGCCGTGCCTGCCAAAATAGAAGCAGGCATTCAATCCGGCACCTACAACTTTACCATACCGGTTGCATCCGACAGCATACAGGGTTTCCCGGCCCTTGATTACCTGCTGTTCTCTGCAGATGCAGTACAAAAGTTTTCGGATGCCGGCGCCGCCAACCGGAAAAAATATGTACAGGATGTTATTGGCAGGATAAAATCACTGGTGGCCAATACGCTGGCGCAGTGGAATGGCGCCTACCATCATACCTTTATCAACTCACTCAAAACAGACGTCGGCAGCTCCATTGGCAGCCTCGTTAATCAACTGGCTTTTGAAATGGATGCCATGAAAGGTCCGCGCATTGGCTGGCCCTTTGGCAAGCAATCCAACGGGATCGTATTTGCCGATAAATGTGAAGGATACTATGCTGGCATTACAGGCGAGCTGGCCGTAGCCAACCTCACCAGCCTTAAAAACTATTTTACCGGAGGTGCGGGCAAAGGCATAGATGATTACCTTATCCTGCTGAAGAAAAACCAGCTCAATACGGATGTACTGGCGCAGTTTGAGGTGGCGCTGAATGCCCTCAAGGCTATCCCGGCGCCCATGTCGGCCGCATTTGCCAACAATGCCACCCTGGTGGAAGCGGCGTATAAAGAAGTGCAGAAATTATTAACGCTTATCAAAACTGATGTGGCCTCTGCTACAGCGGTACAGATAACCTACATGGATAATGACGGGGATTAAAATGGAGGCTGCCGGCAGGCCCGTTTCTATTGCGCCGCTGGTAACCTTCCGCATGGTATTCGGACTGCTGATGTTGCTTAGTATCCTGCGCTTTTGGTGGCGGGGCTGGGTAACCTCTGTCTATGTACTGCCCGATTTTCATTTTACCTACTGGGGCTTTGAATGGGTGCAGCCGCTGGGTAACACCGGTATGCACCTGCTCTTTGGGGTTATGGCGCTCTCGGCCCTCTTGCTGGCCATCGGTCTTTGGTACCGCATAGCGGCCGTTGTATTTTTTCTCAGCTTCACCTATGTGGAGCTGATAGATCTTACCACTTACCTCAATCATTACTACTTCATCAGCCTCATCGCGTTCATCATGATCTGGCTGCCCGCCAACCGTCATTATTCCGTTGATGCATGGCTGCGTCCGCAGATACGGAGAACGCAGGTGCCGGGCTGGACCATTGGCCTGCTGCGTTTTCAACTGGCAGTGGTGTATATCTTTGCCGGGCTGGCCAAGCTGGATGCCGACTGGTTACTGCAGGCAGAACCTATGCGTACCTGGCTGCCCTCCAAAAGCCACCTGCCCCTTGTAGGAAAGTATATGTATGCTACCTGGGTAGCCTACCTCTTCTCCTGGTTCGGGGCTGTATATGATCTCTTCATTGTCTTCTTCCTGCTCAATAAAAGAACAAGGCCCGTAGCGTACGGTTTCGTGCTTGTCTTTCACATCGCCACCGCCATCTTCTTTCCCGGTATTGGCATGTTCCCCTATGTTATGATTGCGGCCAGCCTCATCTTCTTTTCCGGCAGCTTCCACGAAAAACTATTGTCCCGCCTGCCTTTTTACACCAGTATGTCCAGCCTGCCGGCAACCCGGGAAGCCTATCATTTCAAATGGAATAAGCCGATGGAGATAGCCATAGCAGTATACATACTCTTGCAGCTCATCATTCCATTGCGTTTCCTTGCTTACCCCGACCGGCTTTTCTGGAGCGAGGAAGGCTACCGTTTTTCCTGGCGCGTTATGCTCATGGAAAAATCAGGGGCTGCTTACTTTACCGTAAAAGACAGTGCTGCGCGCAGCGGCTATACCGTCAATAACCAGGAATTCCTGACCCCTATACAGGAGAAAATGATGAGCACCCAGCCGGATATGATCCTCAAATATGCTCATCACCTTGCCCGGGAATACAAAAAAAGAGGGATGCAAAACCCCGAAGTATATGGGGAGGTGTATGTATCGCTCAACGGAGAACGCTCACGGTTATTCATAGATTCTACCGTCAACCTCGCACAGCAGCAGTTGGGTTGGCATCATTATACATGGATATTACCCTATAAACCATCAATAACAGCGAACAAATGAGAAAGTGGCTTTTGATAATGATTTGCAGTTTGATCACTGTAACCACCTGGGCGCAACAACCGCAGCAATTCACCCTTAGCGGTACCATCCAGGCAGGTGATGAAACCCTCGTCAATGCTTCTGTGCAACTATTGCCGCTTGCGGCTACCACACTTACCAATGACCATGGCTACTTCCGGTTTGCCAAACTGGCGCCGGGCAGTTACAGCATCAAAATAACCGCACTGGGCTTTAAGGAATACAGCGATAGTATAACCATCTCCAATAAAAGCATTGCCCTCGCTATCAGCCTTACGGCAGCCGGTGCGCAAAACCTCGAAGCCGTGTTGGTGGTATCAAAGAAACAGGAAGCTGTCTCAGGTAAGCTCAGGGATGTGGCCGGCACCGCCATCTATGCCGGTAAAAAAACAGAGCTCATCAACATGCGCTACATCAACGGCAATCTTGCTACCAACAATACCCGCCAGATCTATGCGCGTATTCCCGGGCTCAATATATGGGAGTATGACCGCGGCGGCCTGCAGTTGGGCATCGGTGGCAGGGGGCTTAGTCCCAACCGTTCCTCCAACTTCAACATCCGGCAAAACGGATACGATATCAGTGCCGATGCGCTTGGTTATCCCGAAAGTTATTATACACCATCGGCAGAAGCGCTCGACAGGATCGAGATCATCCGTGGGGCGGCCAGCCTGCAATATGGTCCGCAGTTTGGCGGGCTCGTCAACTTCATCATGAAGGAAGGCCCCCGCGAAAAACCCATAGAGTTTACTACCCGCCAGTCTGCAGGCTCTTTTGGTTTCTTTAATTCCTTCAACAGCATAGGCGGCACCATTGCCAATAAGAAACTCAATTACTATACTTTTTACCAATACAAAAAAGGCGACGACTGGCGGCCCAACAGTCACTACGATCAGCACAACGCCTACCTGCACCTTGCCTACGATTTCACGCCACGGCTGAAAGTGACCGCAGAATACACCTTCATGAAATACCTGGCGCAGCAGCCCGGCGGTCTTACCGATGCACAGTATAAAGAAGATCCTTCTGTATCCGTGAGGGCCAGGAACTGGTTCCGGGTGAACTGGAACCTCATCAGCCTCACGGCTGATTATGCTTTCAGCGAACATACCCGGCTCAACTGGCGCAATTATACCTTGCAGGGTGGGAGGGATGCAGTAGGCATCCTGTCGTACATCAACCGACCCGATTATGGGGGCAACAGGGATCTGATGACTGACAAATACAACAACTGGGGTTCTGAACTGCGCTTCATTCACCAGTACAACCTGTTCAACAACCAGGCAAGTACCTTCCTTGTAGGGACCCGTTATTACAAAGGGCTTACCACCAGGAAGCAAGGTGATGCCAATGATGGCGCCGGTGCAGACTTCTACTTTTTAGGCCCCGAACCCAACAGGTCGCAATACCGTTTCCCGGGCACCAATCTCGCTGCCTTTGCAGAGAACATCTTCCGCATCAATAAATACTGGAGCATTACCCCCGGCATCCGCTTTGAGCACATTAATACCAAAGCCGAAGGGTACTATTACAAGCAGAACATCTTTATTGATGATGAGAAAATTGAGGAAACAAAATCCAATCCCCGTTCCTTTGTGTTGCTGGGCATCGGCACTTCCTGGAAATTTAAAAATGGGGCAGAGTTGTATGCCAACATTTCACAGAACTATCGTTCCATCAACTTCAATGATATCCGGGTAGTTAATGCGAACGCGAAAGTAGACCCTGACCTGAAAGATGAAACCGGTTTCAATATAGACCTGGGTATACGGGGCAACTACAGGAACTGGCTGTATGCAGATCTCAGCTTCTTTTACCTTCAATACAACAACAGGATCGGTTCCATCTTTACAAGAGATACCAGCTTCATGACCTACCGCCTGCGTACCAATGTGTCCGACAGCCGCAACATGGGCCTCGAAGCCCTCATTGAGGGCGATATCCTGAAAGCTATTTACCAGGAAAAGGCAAAATACAAGCTCAGCCTGTATACCAGTCTTTCACTCATTGATGCCAAATACATTAATACAAAGAATACGGCCATTGCCGACAAACTGGTGGAGAATGTGCCGCCTGTATTGGTGCGGGCCGGCTTGTCATTTGGTAATCCCCGTTTCAACGTTACCTGTCAATATGCTTACCAGGCGAAGCAATACTCCGATGCTACCAATACCGAGGAAACACCGACGGCAGTGGATGGCGCCATTCCCGCCTTTAGTGTAATGGACCTCAGTCTTAGTTACAACTGGCGACAGTTCACCCTGTACACGGGTGTCAACAATATAACAGATGAAAAGTACTTTACACGCCGGGCAGATGGCTATCCCGGACCTGGTATCCTCCCGGCTGATAAAAGGAACTTCTATGCCACCATTCAGTTTAAATTATAGGTGAGCCGGTAGCCGATACCATATACTGTTTCAATCAGGTCATCGCAGCCTGCAGCCTTTAGTTTCTTCTTCAGGTTTTTGACATGCACATACAAAGCGCTGAAGTCGGCGGGCGCTTCCGGGGTGCCGGTGGAGAGGTACCGGGCCAGCGTGTTTTTGGAGATCACTTTATTCTTATTCAGGGCCAGGTGCAGCAGCAGGTCATATTCCCGGCGGGTAAGGCCTATTACCTCGCCTTGCATCGTTACCATTCGTCCTGGTATATCAATCATCAGCTTATTGAAGCTGATATGTTCATGGCCTTCCAGGTTTTCATTCCGGATGATCCGGTTGAGCTGTTCATCAAGCCCTGGCAGGGTATAGGGCTTGGTCAGGGTGGCCATGCCGAGCCCTTCCATCTTGGCAGGGGTAACAACAGGGTTGGGCGCAAAGGTCAGCACCGTTTTCTTATCCAGTTTAGATTGCCGGAGAAACCGCAGCAGGTCAAGCTCCTGCTGGTCGAGGAGGGCTATATTGTACACAATAACATCATAATAATGAGCGGCCAGGGCCTCCTGCGCGGGAGCCGGGGAGCGGTACATTTCACACCAGTGCCCTTCCGATTTCAGGAATTGCGCAACATGGCTGCTCAGTACTCCATCATTGTCTATGACCAGGATCTTCATGCCAATTAATACGGGCAAAACAAAGAATGGTTTCTAAAGGAATTCTGAAGAAGCCAATTTTCCCGGAAAACAAATAGCCATACTGTATTAATGTTTGGCCTGTTCTCCGCCATCTCCGTTCAAAAAGCAGTACGCGATCAGTTGGAAGGCATACCGGTTACTAACCTGTATTATGGTATTGCCTGGTTTACCACGCTCTTATCCATCTTACTGCTCACCATTGGCCTTTGGAATGCCGATCTTACCAAAAGCGAAAAAGGCTTTTATGCCATGGCATTCACCCTCAGCATCTTTGCGGCCATTGCTGTACAAAAAAATACAAGGGATGTAAAAGCCAGTCAGCAAGACGGGAACAACAGCCCCGGTAACAATACAGAAAAGTAATTAAACCTTTTAGTTTTACATTCGTCCTATCATTACCTTAAACAAAAATCTGTCATGAAACGCTCCCTTATCCCTGGATGTCTTGCCGGAATGCTGTTTTTCCTGGTAAATGCACCCACTGCCATTGCTCAAAAGACAAAAGACATTTTTTCTCCCGACATGCCACTTACTTATTTTGGGGTAGACTTTTCTGAAGCAAGGATAATAGGAGGGACTCCTGCCAAAACATCGGATTTTGCGGGTATCAACAACCTGATCGTTAATGAAACGAAAAAATATGATCTGCCGGCTGTTTTCCAAAGATCATCGGTGACCGTTGATATCAAGGCGGTGAATAAAAAGAACGCAACGATCAATACTGCCGCTATTAAGTCTTCCAATGTCAGTGACTTCAACAGGCTTAAAAAGGACGATGTATATAAGATCATCAAAGGATATAATTGGGGCAATCGTAAAGGCATAGGAGTATTGTTCATTATGGAAGGAATGAGCGCCACTGGAAAGGTTGCCTCTATGTATGTTACTTTCTTTGACATCGCTTCCAAAAAAGTATTGCTTACAGAAGAGATGACTGGCGAAAATGGCGGCTTCGGTTTCCGCAATCGCTGGGCAACTTCCCTCTACAATGTGATGGAAAAGGTCAAAAAAACAAAGTATAACGAATGGAAAGCGGCTAATCCGTGATCCTGTCAATCCTTCAAATTCTGCAAGATCCTGGTTCTGACTATCTCTAACTCCGGTCTCCTGCTCCCGGCAGTATCTGCCACTGCCAGCAATTGCCGGTAATAATAACCGGCCTTTTCCAGGTTCCCGGTTTTTTGGGCCGCCAGTCCGGCCCCATATAATCCGTTAAAACGATTGGGATGCTTTTTCAGGTCTTGTTCGTAAGCTTCGAGGGCTTTATCAGGACTATTGAGTTGCAATAACAGGTCGCCTAAGAACTCTCTGGCCGGGATTACCTCACCGGGTGTCACAGGATGCTTTTCGGTCTTGTCTTCCAATTCAGCCGCCAGGGTCATACTGCCCAGTGCTTGCTCCTGCCTGCCTGCTTTCCAATGTATCCAGGCTTCACCTGTTTTGATCTGTATATCCACCTGGTTGGCTTTGTAAATATCTTTTTGCGCTATCAGGGTATCCTGTATCTGTTTCAGTACCTGTAGTTCGGTATTAGCGGCCTCCTTATTGCCGGTATGGACAGCACCCATGAGGCGGGTGAAGTGGACAATGGCTTTAGGCCAGGGATGATCATTCCATACCAGGTTGGCAGTGGGTGGCTTCAGATCCGCGGCTTCCTTCCAATATCTATTTTCCAGCAAAAAGCGGGAAGGAATAGCGGCAAAGGCATAAGCTACTTTAAAATTAGCAGGGTGAACTTCGCGAATCGCGTTAAGATTATCTAACAGTTGTTTTGCCCGGGTATTATCACCTTTTTGCAGGTACGCATAAACGAGGTAGTCCATGCCATGTAACTCTTCATCCCAATGCTCCTTCCCGATTGCCTGTGCGTAGCATTGAGCGGATGAAACGGAGGCCAGGTTCGATTGAATATCTTCATCCCACAGTCCCAGCCTGGTAAAAATATGGGAAGGCATATGCAGGGCATGCGCCGAAGAGGGGGCTACAGAAGCATATTTCCTGGCAGCCGGCAGGGCGAGGGTAGCCAGTTCGGGCGCATCATACGTGTGAATAAGGTAATGCACGATGCCTGGATGGTTGGGCTCACCGGGGAAAAGAGCCTGTAAAATAGCGCCGGCTTTCCGTTGTTTTTGGAACGTTTTATCAGCAGGGTCAGCCGCCGCATTCAATGCCAGGGCATACAGGGCCGCTGCCTCATGGTCATCCGGCCAGGCTGTATATAATTTTTCCATGGCCTTTTCAAAGTTGAGACACCGGCTGCGATGGTCTACCTTCTCCCAGTTTGCATAAAAAGCGGCAATAGCGTCAATATAAGCCGCTTCTTTTTTTGATAGAGGAAGGGCCTGTGCTATGGCAACGGCTTTGCTGCCCTTGGTGAGTTCTGTTACGGAAGGGGGCGTCCAGAGGGGATGGAAATTGCTCATCGCTATGCCCCAGTAAGCCATGGCGCAGGAGGGCTGCTCGTCAATAATACCGGCAAAAACCTTTTCTGCTTCATCATATTCAAAGGAATGAAGCAATTTCAAACCAAGGGTAAAGGCTGCTTTCACAGTAGCGCTGCCGGCAATGGCAAAGGTCACTGAACCAAATTGTTGTGTGGTAGTTCCACAGGAAATAAGGTCGCCTCTCTTAAGGTCCAGCGCGCTGATCGCCTCCGGGGCAGGCGCTGTATTTTTTCCCCTGCACGAAAAGGTGGTGGCATAAAGCAACACCCATAACATCCGTTGTAAGAAAAGCCATTGCATACAAATCGTATTTAGGTGATTCAATAAACGGGCGGATTAATGGCGGGGAAATACCAAAGGGCGGATAAGAGGCGGCAGGGAATGGCACGAAGGTAGGAATAATCACGAACCCGCAAACCCTGCACCTGTGGGCATTCCGTAGTATCAATAAGCGCCTGCTCCCAACTAAATTAAAATATATTTCGTATATTTTAATGTCGGGAAGCCGAAAGGCAGCCCGTTCTGCCGGAGTCTAAATAATGCATTTTCTCATATTAGCAGTTAGTTTTGGTCGGCCTGGGTGTCCACCCGGGCTTCTTTTTTAGCAACTTACCCTATCTTTGCCCCTCTTTTTTCATTATGAAATATTCCCAATGGATCGGCATCGCTGCCGCAGTTTTACTCGTGGTAGCCTGTTTTTTACCCTGGACCTTCCATCCCGACCTCAATAAGAGTTTTACGGGCTTCTTTTCCGAGGAAAATAACTACGGCAAGCCCGGTAAGGTTTTCATCGGCTTGGCGGTGGTAGCCACCATCTTCTTTATTACGCCCCGTATATGGGCCAAGCGCTGGAATTTGCTGGTAGGCGCTTTGACAGTAGCCTTTGCCATTAAAAGCTTCATTGTTTTTTCAGGTTGTTATAAGGGCATTTGCCCGGCCAAGCAGGCGGGTCTGTGGATCATGCTGGGAGCGGCCATCATTATGCTGGTAATGACGTTGGTGCCGGATATGAAGGTGGGAGAGCAAAAAAACTGAGGAACTTACCGGAAATATAAAAGAGCCAACGAATGATCGCCCGACCATCCGTTGGACTCAAAAAGATTAATCTTCATCTACCTGTTTTACAGTACCGGAGTATGAACCGGTTACCTTTTTCTTATCATCACCAAAAACCAGCTCATAGGTTACCGTCATGGTACTACCACTTACGCTAACTGTAGCGGTGCCGGAAACAATGTCTTCTCTCCAGGTGCCGGTGTCCAGGTCCGGAAAGTTAACATTCATGAAAGCATAGCCATCAAAGAAATGCTTGGTGCCATCAAAATCAGGATCACTATCCGCTTTGTAGGTATAAGTGCCGGGCGTTACTTTGTCATTGTCGAACGTGATGCCTACGCCATGGGCTTTGCCCTGAAAATTGGGATTGTAATCAACAGAGATCATTACCAGGTCTGAATAACTACCATTAAATGTTGTGTTGATCGCATAATTGGTCGTGTAGGTTTGTCCATCATAGGTAAATGATCCTTTCACATCATCTTTGTTTTTCTTACAGGCGCTGAAGAATAAGGCCAGGCTCATGAACAAGGCCAGGGAACGGATGGTTGTTTTCATTGGTTCTTAATTTTTATAGTGTTGGGTTTAAATGCCGGTTGGCGTCCTTAGTAACGTATCAGGGATTAAATTGGTATTTTAAATAATATTTTTTTACTGGTTATTTTACCAGTGTTACTACCCCCTTTTCTACCTTTTCTTCCTGGCCGGTGCCGGTAAACCGGTATTGACAGGTCCATACAAAAATGCCGGTATCCTGTGGCTTTCCTTTGTAGGTTCCATCCCATCCTTTCCAGGCATCGGTCGTTTCAAAGATCCGTTCGCCCCAGCGGTTATAGATAGTCAGCCGGAATTTGTCCAGCAGACCATACACCTTAGGCTTAAAGAGATCATTGTTGCGGTCATTATTGGGCGAAAACGCACTGGGCATATACAGTCCGTTCAGGCAATCTTTTACACTGGTAAATAGAATCGTATCTGCAGCTTCGCAATTATTCCTGTCTGTTACCAACACAGCATAGCGGCCAGGTTGAGTAGCTATATAAGTATTGGCGGTTGAGCCATCGTGCCAAAGGTAGGCTGAAAAGCCGCTGCCCGGATTCAGGATCATGGATTTGTCCCTGCACAGGAAAGTGTCTTTCCCCAGGTTTATTTTGGGCAGTGCATATACGTTATGGATAGTGAGGGTGTCCCGGGATATACAACCATTGGGGTTAGTGGCAGCTATCCAAAAAGTGCCGGCTGTTCCGGCGCTGATCTGTTGGGACTGTGCCCCGGTATTCCAGCTATACGCCGTAAAGCCCGGCCCGGCGTCCAACACCAGGGGGCGCTCATTACAAAAGCTGGTATCATTGCCTAAGCTCAATGGCATTACCGGCTTCACCTTTACCCGGATGGTGTCCAGCACCAGGCAGCCGGGACCTTTTTCTGCTGTTACACTGTAGATCGTGTCCCTGTCGGTAAAGATCCTGATCGTTTGCCCGTAAACGGGACTGATCCTGTAATCGCCACTCCAGCGGTAATTGCTGAAGCCCGCCGGCGCTGCCAGGGTCAGCGTATCGTTCCTGCACAGTTCAAGATCTACGCCCAGGTCAAAAGGCACTGGCGGCGCCTGGGTGATATAAACTGTATCCCGGTATTCATTGCCGCAATGATCGGTGGCCAGCACGTGGTACATGCCTGGCCCATACGCCGTGAACGTGGAATCGGAGGAGCCGTCCTGCCACTGGTAAGTGGCAAAGCCGGTGCCGGCATTCAGTGACCAGGTGCTGATAGCGCACAATTGTATATCAGGGCCGAGATCGAGGGTGCTCCGGGCTTCAACAGCAGTGAGCAGGAGGCTATCCCTCAATACGGTGCAGGGGGCTGTTATGGTGGCATACAGCATGGCGGTGCCGCTTCTCAGGAATACCAGGCGCACTGTTGAATCTGTGAAGGACGTGATCTTTGCCAGGGTGGGATCAATGTCCCATACGGCCGGTAATGAACAACCGCTGTTCCTGTTGATGGAATAAGTGACCGTATCACCACGCAGACAGACGCTGTCATCTCCTGTAATACCTGTTAAGCTACAGGTAACCGGTGCGCATTGCTGTTTTTCTGTTAAAGGCACATCAAGCACCGTGGAGGTTACGGCAAGGGGTGTTTCAAAAACAGGGGTCGTAATATTGCTCCAGGTCATGGCACTGGTCAGCACGTTTACATTGCTCAATGTATTGCTGGCCTCATCAACGCGGCAACCGGGCGTGGTGCCATTAGCGGCTGCTTTTACCACATGTATCTTGCCATCGGTGCCGGTTACCGGCTCCTGGAAAGTACAGGCGCTGATGATGCTGCCATCGGCATACTGTTGCACATTGGCCGCTGTTTGCATAATGATACCAGGGAAATTGCCATACGCTTTTTGCCAGTCAAGCGTGCCGGCTGCGCCCGCTTTAAAGAGATAGAAATTATTGCCAAAGGCATACCGGCCGGCGGAAGCTATAAACCCGCCATCGCTGGAAGGGAATATAGAAGACCGGGGATTGGTATCGTGCATCTGCAACTTTTGATAACTCAGCAGGTCCAGGTTTTGGGTGAATTTGGCAACGCCCTGTTGCTTGCTGTTGTAATTATTGCCGTCAATCAGGTGCAGTCCAGCCATAAAACCATAAGACGTTTTAAAGAGCTGGATATTGAAATTGCTCCTGTTGTCCAACGAAAAGCGGATAGAAGAAATGATGGCGCCGGTATTTTTGTTCATCTTAATGATGCTGCCATAATAGCGCTGTTCCAGCAATGCCCAGTAATTGGCGCCCAGCACCAGCGTATCATTATCTTCCAGTACACTATGGATGTCTGTTCCTGCTTCATGGACCAGTTGCTGGCTCCAGATGATATTGCCCCCTGCATCTGTTTTGACAATGATCCCTTCGGCCGGCGTGGGGAGAGGGGTAACGCTACCGGTAAAAACAAAACTGCCGTCTGCGGTTTCTATCACGTCAAGTCCTATATGGCGACTATTGTTTTTGATGTAGAAATGTTTTGACCAGTTGACCGTACCGTTGGCGTTTAATTTTACCAGGTAAAAACCACGGGTATAAAACGAATTGGAAGCACCGATAGCGATATAACCGCCATCGCGGGTGGGTTTAATTTTCCGGAACTCATCATAGCTGGCACCGCCGATGCGTTTGGCCCATTGGAGAGTGCCACCTGCACTGAGCTTCATCACCAGCGCATCCATGGAGGGGCTTTCCTGGTCGGCATCGCCGGCCACGGGGTTTACATTGCCCGTCAGGACAGAGCCGCCATCGGGTGTGGCATGGATATAGAAAACATTGTGGTTGCCTGTGCCCACATAGGTTTTTTGGAAAGTAGGCAGGCAGGTATCAGGTAATGGGGTAGTGCAGGTGCTGCCTGAGCAAAATGAATTGGTTCCCACAAGGCCCGGGCCTTCCTGCAGATTAATGGCATTAATGCTAAGGCTGCCGGTACGTATATCGAACCAGGAAAACGGATTGGTCGTAAAGGGTGGGTGGTTGATACGTACCTGTACACTTGATGAAGGGCAGCCGTCTGTATTGCCCTGGATATCTGATTTGACGACATATATCCTGCTTACGCCGCCAGTTGGAAGGTGATTGCCCACGCTGATAAAACCACCGTCGGGGGCAATACGCAAGCTAAGATTGGTTTGAACACCTGCCCGTGCATGTTTTCTTGTCCACTCCATATTGCCGGCAGCGTTGAATTTAAACAGGTTAAAGTCGCTGGCGCCATTGTCCTCTGTGTGCTGGATCGCAAATCCACCGTCGGGTGTAAGTACAAACAGGCCGGGGCCGCCCAACTGGTAATCCGGTGCAATGATCTCGCGCACGTCTACCGCATCGCCATTGAGGTCAACGTCAAGGATCATGGCACGGCCCGTATTGGTATTGGTGAAATCGTCGATCGTAGTTACCTGGTAGAGATACCGGTTGCCTTGCCGGTAGAAAGAAACACCGCCTGAGTTATTGCGGCCATCTATATCATATTTCTTTGACCAGATCACATTGCCATTGGCCAGGTCCAGCTTCATGATGAGTGCATCATGCCAGGTAGCGGAGCGGGATGTGCCTGCTACCAATATTCCTCCATTATCTTCCAGCAGCGCACTGCCATTATCACTGTCACTATCATCATATACCTTGCTCCACATCAGGTTGCCGGCGGCATCCAGTTTTATCACGAGCACATTGCCTGTACCCGGATTGTTATTTTGCCTTCCTGTAATTACGTAACCACCATCACTGGTTTGCAGTACATTACTGGCGATCTCACCAAAGGTTGAGTTTTCACCAAACTGGCGGGCCCATTGCACAATGCCCGTTGCATCCGTTTTCACGGCCAGGGCGGCGCCGGTGAGAAAACCATAAGATCTCGTTTGCCCTACGGCTATAAAACCACCATCAGCGGTAATGATGAGCCGGTAAAATGCATCGGCCCGTGTACCTCCATAGGTATGACTCCATTGTACAACGCCTGCATTATTAATTTTAAGCAGGTAGCCATCATCAGTGCCACTGCTGACGACGAAGGTTCTGCCGGCAATAATATAACCGCCATCGGGCGTAGGGCGGATATCATTACCATAAAAATCTCTTGATCCGCCATAGGTGTTCTGGAAAGTAAGTTGCGGAACGCAGGCGCCTGTTACTACCACGGTGCGTGTTAATGAGTCGCTGCAAAACCCATTGGAGGCTTTGAGCTTAATGGCATAATTGCCGGGTGCGGTAAAAGCTTGCGAAAAGTTGAACGTGGTGCTTTTCGCAACGCCATTGAGCAGCCAGCTATAGCTGGTAGCTCCGGTGGTGGTATTGATAAAATTAAGTGTTGTGTTGATAGCAACCGCGGTATCAGGAGGGGTGAAGTGAACAGTTACCGGGCAGGTGACTGTTATTACTTCCGTTTTAACCGCACTGTCGCATAAAGGGTTGCTGCTGTAGGCTACCAGTTTAATGGTGTAGGTACCTGCGGTATTGAATGTATAGGAATAATTAAAAGCAATTGACTGTTGCACATTGTCGAGGTACCAGGCATAAGTAGCTCCATTTACTGAGCTATTGGTAAAAGTAACCGCTGTGCCGGTTGTTACTGCTGTACCGGAAGCGGTAAAGTTGGCTGTTACGGGAGCAGGACAGAAGGTTAAGCAGGATTTACACAGGAGTAAGCTGCCGCGTACGTTTTGTATAAACCAGTTCATACGGTCGGCCTGCCCTTGCGTAAACACTTTCATGCAATCGAAATTGCCGTAATCCATGTAATCTTCCTTCAGGTCGTTTACATCGGTGCCGAAACCAGACAAGGCATCTGTGGAGCAACTGTTCACGCTGGTGTTGCAACCCACAGCCCCGGTAGATTGGTCGGGTGGGGTATCGCATACCCGGTCTCCGTCGGCTGTACAGTCATCGTTCTTGCAGGCGCCCTGGAAGGTATGGTATAATCCGAGGTAGTGCCCCATTTCATGGATGGTCACCACACTGTTGGCCGGAGAGCTGCCAAACCAGGTGGCTTCCATCACAATACCGTCGAGGTTGGAGCCATGGGCGGTAGGCAGGTAGGCATAACCGGCTACACTACCCGGTATGGAGCGCACCAGCCATATATTGATATAGCAAGAGGGGTTCCACCGGTTAAGGTTCTTTACGTTTTGGTCATCCGAATGATAATCGGGGCCACCCATGACAGTATAGGGGGACACATCACGGGTAATGCCATTTGTAGGATTGTTGTTCGGGTCGCGCTGGGCAAGGCAAAACT
The DNA here is from genome assembly GCF_011759375.1 of Paraflavitalea devenefica. Classification (NCBI taxonomy): domain Bacteria; kingdom Pseudomonadati; phylum Bacteroidota; class Chitinophagia; order Chitinophagales; family Chitinophagaceae; genus Paraflavitalea; species Paraflavitalea devenefica. The sequence goes on from NZ_JAARML010000002.1 coordinate 1,547,553, forward strand.
GTATTTGTGTATTCACCCCATCGGCAGGATCATAGTAACCGGTATTGGCAAAAGCTTCATTGAGGTGTTGAATACCAGCCAGTACCTGTGCATTGGAAATATTCTCTGCGCCATTGTTGTGAATGATATGTACCACTACCGGTAAGGACACTACGGCGTTGGTTCGTTGTGTAACTGCTCCTGAACGGCGGGCAAGCTGGTATTGTTGTAGCTGCCGTTCAACCTGTTCATGGTATTGCCGCAGTACTCCATTTTCGCGGAGTAGTTTATCAGTGACTGTTTGTTGACCGCAGGTAACGGGGGGAGTTTGTTGTGACCAGGATAGGCATACGGAAAGGATGCTCAGGATGGTTATCAGGATTGGACGGTGCATAAGGGTGAGGTATCAACGCCGGAGGCGTTAAGCCCCGGCCCCCTAAAATACTAAATATCAGCATATTTAAAAACAATGCGGGCCGAAATGGCCCGCATTGTTTTTAATCTAATATGTGTAGACTTCGGTTGATGATGCTGATAGATTCGTATACCTGTTCCCGGTTGATAACCAATGGGGGAGATAACCGTATCTTATCGCCATGGGTAGGCTTGGCCAGTAAGCCTTCTTCTTTCATGGCCAGGCAAAGGGCCCAGGCAGCTTCCGGGTTGGCATGCTGAATCACGATCGCATTCAGCAGGCCCTTGCCGCGGATCGTTGTAATATGCGGTGATTGCAGCGCCTGCAATTCCTGGCGGAAAAGCTCACCCATGGCCAGGGCATTCTCTGCCATGCGCTCTTCTTTCAATACCGTGAGAGCGGCTATGGATACCTTACAGGCCAGCGGGTTGCCGCCATAGGTAGAGCCGTGTTCACCCGGTTTAATGGTCAGCATGATCTCATCATCAGCCAGTACAGCCGATGCCGGTAAGGTGCCACCACTAAGGGCTTTGCCAATGATCAGGATATCGGGGCGCACATTTTCATGATCGCAGGCCAGCATCCTGCCGGTACGGCATAAGCCGGTTTGTATCTCATCGGCCATAAACAATACCCGGGCATCTTCACAATATTGTTTGGCGGCAGCCAGAAAACCCTCATCAGGGATTACCACGCCGGCCTCTCCCTGTATGGGTTCTACCAGCAGGCCGGCCACGTTGGGGTCTTGCAAGGCGGAGGCCAGTGCAGGCAGGTCATTATAAGAGATCACTTCAAAGCCCGGCATAAAGGGACCAAAACGGTCATACGAAGAAGGATCTGTGCTGAAGGAAATTACTGTGCTCGTGCGGCCATGAAAGTTATGGGCGCATACCAGGATGATTGCTTTGTTGGCGGGAATGCCTTTTACATCATAGCCCCAGCGGCGGCACAGCTTGATGGCTGTTTCTACGGCTTCCACACCGGTATTCATGGGCAAGACTTTGTCATAGCCAAAATAGTTCGTAATAAACTGCGTATACTCACTAAGCCCTTCACTGTGAAAAGCCCGCGATGTGAGGGTGAGCACCTGCGCCTGCTGGGTCAGTGCAGCAATAATGGCCGGGTGACAATGTCCCTGGTTTACGGCAGAATAACCGCTGAGGAAATCATAATAACGCTTATTGTCTACATCCCACACAAAAACGCCTTGTCCCCGGTTAAGCACCACAGGCAGGGGATGGTAATTGTGCGCGCCGTGCTTTTCTTCCAGTTCGAGGTAATATCTTGTTTTATCGGATAGCATAGTGGTGGTAGTTGGCATACATAAAAAGAATGAAAGTGAAACAATGAAACCCTAAATAATAACAGGAATACCCGGCATGAGCTATGCCGGCAGCAGGAGTGCCACTTTAGTGATTGAGCAGATCGAGGTTCTGCAATAAAAAATGTACTATGTAGGTACTTGCTTTAATAGCGGGTAATTTGAGCGTAAGATACACAATTTCAGCGGGAAGTCCTAAGGTGGATGGGTTATTTGACGCCGAGAACTACGCCGTGCAGGTCACTTTTTTTGATAAGGCCAATCAGGCGGGAATCTGCGGCATTATAGCGATTGTCGCCCAGTACAAAATAATGGTCTTTAGGTACCTGAATGGGGCCGAAGTCATCGAGCGTCCAGGGTTGGTGGTAGATCGCTTCAATCTCCGGCGGAGGAGGCTGGGTTTTGCCGTGTAGATACCGTTCACACGGGATTTTCATGGCAGTTAGTTCTTTCGTTTGCTCTTTGCTTAGAAAAACAATTGCCTTCCCGCTATCAATCCGGATTGGTTCATCATCGCCTGAGAGATTAAAATGCTCGGTAACTGTCATTATACCCGCATCAGGAATGAGATACATGAGCCTAAGGTTGAGCGACGTATCGGCAGACTTGTCATTCACATACAGGTTACCTGCTTTAATGGCTATTTTATCGCCGGGCATTCCGCAAAGGCGGTACACACGCACATGCTTGCCTTGCATAGAATCAGTGTAGTAGAAAGTGATAAAATCAAACCGTTCAGACGACACCAGGTTGGAGCTAAAGAATTCATCGCCCACTTTCAGGGCTGGCAGGTTGGCGCTACTGGGAGTTTTGAAATAGATCAATGCGCCGGTAATCCTGGCTGCCACCAAAAGGCTAATAATAATGCCGCCAATAACGGCCAGGACGATAAGGGGTTTCTTCTTTTTAGACATTACCGGCTTAAGATATAACTTTTGTATGAAGGAAATAAACCTTCCGGCGTTTTTCCTTTGGGGAAAATGCCATAAAAGCTGGAACCGCTGCCCGTCATGGAGGCATAGACAGCACCGGCGGCATAGAGGCTTTCTTTAATACTTTGGAGGGCCGGATGCTGTTTGCATACAGGCGCTTCAAAATCATTGACCAGTGTATTTTTCCAGGTGTGGACGGGTTGCCTAATCACCTCGCTGATGGGCGTGGCCGGAAGGGTAGGGGTGATCTGTTCAAAGGCCCATTTGGTATTGATATGTACTTCGGGGTATACCAGCAGGAACGAATAGCCAGATAGGTCCAGCGGGAGGGTCTGTAGTAATTCACCGCGCCCGGTGGCTATACAGGGCTGATTAATAATAAAAAAGGGGCAATCACTACCCAATTGAAGGGAATAATCCAGCAATTGCTCCCGGCTGATGCCCAGCCTGAATTTATCATTTAGTAATTGCAGGGTAAAGGCCGCGTCGGCAGAGCCGCCTCCCAGTCCGGCCCCCATGGGAATGGCCTTGTGCAGGTACAATTGTATGGGGGGCAATTGGGGAAAGTCTTTTTTCAGCAGGTGCCAGGCTTTTACGCAGAGATTATCAGCCGGGGCGCCCTGTACCGGAAGGCCGCTCATGAATAGTTCCACCTCATCGGGCCCCTCGTGCAGGGGGAAGCCCTGGGCGGATACCGGCCTGCCAATAATTTCTATCGCATCTTTCAGCGGCAGGGGGTAGAATACCGTTTCCAGGTCATGGAATCCATCGGCCCGTTTCCGGGTAATGTGTAAACCAAGATTGATCTTGCAATTGGGGAAGGCGATCATTACCGGCCTCTTTTGCGGCTATTGATCTCATCACGGATGGCGATGGCGCGGATATAATCTTCCTGGTCCAGTACCTCATTCAGCAGGGTATTCAGCTCTTCCAGTGTCATAGACCGGAGGTCGTCATGGGCGCCGCCCGATTCTGCGGCCACTGCTTCTTTGGGTTGTTTTTTCTTGCCGGAGGGGTCCTCCATCAGGATGCCGGCGCTTTCCAGGATGTTATCGTAGGTATAAATAGGACAGCCAAAACGGACGGCCAGTGCCAGGGCGTCGGAAGTGCGGGAATCTATTTCCACGGTGTCATGCTCGCTTACACACACCAGTTTAGAATAGAAAATGCCTTCCTGGAGGTCGCAGATAATGATCTCCTGCAGGTCGATATTGAAGGCATTCATGAAATTCTTCATCAGGTCATGGGTCAATGGCCTGCTGGGATGCATCTTTTCCAGTGCCACTGCAATGGCCTGCGCTTCAAAACCACCAATTACGATGGGCAAACGACGAAGGCCGTTCACTTCACCCAATACGACTGCGTAAGAGTGTGTCTGGGTGATACTGTGTGACAGCGCAACTATTTCCAGCTCAATTTTTTTCATACGAAAGCACGAAACTAAGGGTTTTTTACCTAAAAAAAATGCGGTTGGTTATCAACCGCATTTACAGCTTTTGTTGTATAGGACCTGCTAAATTTATGCCACTCCTTTTACTTTTTTCACCGCTTCTATGATTTTGGGCACTACCTCAAAGGCATCGCCTACAATACCATAGTCTGCCGCCTTAAAGAAGGGGGCTTCCGGGTCTTTATTGATCACCACGATCACCTTGCTCCTGTTTACCCCGGCCAGGTGCTGGATAGCGCCGGAAATACCGATCGCAATATAGAGGTTGGGAGCAATGGCCAGGCCGGTTTGTCCTACGTGCTCATGGTGCGGACGCCAGTGTACATCGGCAACGGGCCGGCTACAGGCGGTAGCGCCACCCAGCAGGTGCGCCAGCTCTTCAATCATACCCCAGTTCTCGGGGCCTTTCAAACCACGGCCGCCGCTCACAACGATCTCTGCTTCGCTGAGGGGGATCTCGCCGGTAACCTTATTGACCGTCTTCACTTTTACTTTGGAGGATTCTACTGTAGCATTCAGGGCCGCTACTTCGGCAGTGCCTTCTCCGGCAGTTATTTTATAAGCGTTCGCGTTCAGTGAAATGATCTTGACAGGAGAGCTAAGGGCGATATTGGCAAATGCCTTTCCGGAAAATACGTTCTTCTTCACCACAAAGCCATTGCTGGTATCGGGTAAAGCTACCGCACCAGACACCAGGCCTGCTTTCAAACGGGCTGCCAGCCGGGGGGCAATGGCCTTGCCATCTACGTTATTGGAGAAAATAACCACGGTAGCGCCTGCAGCAGTGACTGCCTGTGCTATCACAGCGGTGAATACCTGCGCATCAAAATGGTTCAGGGTATCATTGGCTACATGGTGTATCTTTTTAACACCGTACTTGCCCAGCGCGGCCAGGTCTTCCGTTACCGTACCCAGCACTACGCCTTCTGCAGTAGTGCCCAGTTGCTCAGCCACTTTAGCGCCATAGCTCAGTGCTTCTAAAGAGGCTTTTTTTACATGGCCGTCGGCCTGGTCAATGAATATAAGAACAGACATATAATTTGAAAATTTGAGATCCCGCAAAGCGGGACAGGTTTTGAAAATGTGATAATGCTAAGACAATTGAGAATATGGCTGAGATATGGCAATTTTCAAATTACCACCTTACCACATTATCAGATTAGCTTTGTTTCTTCATGCAGCAGTCTTACCAGCTCTGCAGGATTATCAGCAGGGACCAGTTTTACGCCTGCTTTGGCAGGAGGCAATTCAAAGCCTACTACGGAGGTCAGTGCATCCACTGCAGCAGGTTCTACCACTTTCAGCGGCTTGGTACGTGCGCCCATAATACCTTTCATATTGGGGATGCGTTGTTCGGCCATACCTTTCTGGCAGCTCACCACTACTGGTAATGATACTTCACAAATTTCTTCGCCCCCTTCAATTTCACGGGTGATGGTAGCGGTAGTGCTATTCAGCTCAAACTTAATGGCCAGCGACACATACGGCAGGTTCAGCAGTTCTGCCACCATACCACCGATGGAGGAACCATTGTAGTCAATCGTTTCCTTACCGGTGAAAATAAGATCATAATTGCCCTGCTTCGCTACTTCAGCGATCTGGGAGGCTATATAAAAACTGTCATGACTGTCGGCATTTACGCGGTAGGCTTCATCACCACCCAGGGCCAGGGCCTTGCGGATAACCGGATCTGTATCGGCGCCGGCTACTGTAACGAGGTGCAATACGGTGGAGGGGTCCTTTTCTTTTAATTCGATGGCGCGTACCAGGGCATACCACTCGTCGTACGGATTGATAATCCATTGTACGCCATCCTGTGCGAATTTCGTATTGTTATCTGTGAAGGCTATTTTTGCCGTTGTGTCCGGCGTTTTGCTGATACAAACTAAAATCTTCATAACGTTTATTTTTTGTATCCCTGCTCCGCTGGGATCCGGGAGCGGGATTGATGGTTGTTTATGCAACCAATCTATATACAAATATAAGTGCCGCAAAGATAGTTTTGAAATATTTAATGGGGGAAAAAGATGGAACGAATTGAGAAACTAAAAGCATTTCTGCTGGCCAGTCCGGATGATTCCTTCCTGAAACATGCGCTGGCATTGGAATACGTGAAATTGGGGGATGAGGCAGGCGCCCGGCAATTATTTGAGGAAATACTGACATTGGACCCCGGCTATATCGGCTCTTATTACCATTTGGGCAAACTGCTGGAACGAACCGGCGAGCAGCCACTGGCCATCGAATGGTACGAAAAAGGAATGGCTGCCGCCAAAGCGGCGGGTGACCGGCATGCGTACGGAGAGCTGCAGGGGGCGTATGAAGAGGCGAGTGGTGAATGGTGAGTGGCGAGTAGGGCGATGATTTTTGGGGCTTCGATTACTATCTATAGCTATATGAGTTTATTAAAGAGATTTAAGGAGTTTGCAGATAAAGAACATCTTTTCACCACAACGGACAGGTTGCTGCTGGCGGTGAGCGGGGGGATTGACTCTGCCGTATTGTGCGAGCTCTGTTACCAGGGGGGGTATGATTTTGTGATCGCTCATTGCAATTTCCGGCTAAGAGGGGAGGAGAGTGAGCGGGATGAACAGTTTGTGCGGGACCTGGGTAAAAAGTATAGCAAGGAAGTGCTGGTAAAACAATTTGATACGGAAGCGTATGCTGCACAGCAGAAGGTATCTATACAGGTAGCGGCGAGGGAATTAAGGTATGCGTGGTTTGAAGAAATTGCAAGTGGCAAGCGGCGAGTGGCAAGTGGGGAAGACCTTGTTATTTTGACTGCTCACCACCTCGATGATAATATCGAAACAGTATTGATGAAGTTCTTCAAAGGCACGGGCATTGCCGGAATGCGGGGCATATTACCCAGGCAGGGGAAGATAGTACGGCCCTTGTTATTTGCGAAGAAGGAAGAACTGGCGCAGTTTGCGGCCGACCATCAACTGCCATGGGTGGAAGACAGCTCCAATGCGCAGGATAAATACGCCCGCAATTATCTGCGGCACCAGGTAGTACCGCTGTTACAAAAGCTCTATCCTGAAGTGGTGAATAACCTGGCCGCCAATATCACCCGTTTCCGGGAAGTGGAAGAACTGTATCACCAGGCAGTGGAAGCACATCAAAAGAAGTTGCTTGAATACAAAGGGAGTGAGGTGCATATCCCCGTATTGAAGTTGAAAAAAGCAGCGCCCTTGGCTACCCTGGTATACGAAATCACAAAAGGATATGGCTTCACGGCTGCCCAAACGGCCGACATTATTCACCTGCTGGATAGTGAATCCGGCCGCTATGTGGCGTCGGGTACGCATCGCATCATCAGGAACCGCAACTGGCTCATCATAGCGCCGGTGCGTACAGAAGCAGTGAATCACATTATCATAGAGAAGGAGGATACATTGGTTCAGTTTTCAATGGGTAGCCTGCTGCTCAAAAATGTGAGCCTCAAAGGTTCCCCATTCCCCACTCACCACTCACCACTTACTACTGACAACTCCATAGCCTGTTTAGACAGCAAGCATCTCCATTTCCCGCTCCTGCTTCGCCGCTGGAAGGCCGGCGATTATTTCTATCCCCTGGGCATGAAAAAGAAGAAGAAAGTGGCCCGCTTTCTCATTGACAGCAAGCTATCCCAAACAGACAAGGAAAAAGTATGGGTGCTGGAAAGCAATAAAAAGATCCTTTGGGTAGTGGGCATGCGTATTGATGACCGCTGTAAGCTGGACCATGATACAAAAGCCATATTACAGGTGGAATTTAAGACAGGTGGAAATAGTCTTTAATCTGCTCCACGAACATACGGAGCACCGGATAATCTGAGAAAAGACTGGCCATGATGATCACGAACGCCAGGCCATAGACAGAGCCCCAGAAGTGCGCGCCATGGGCGATATTGCCACCGCCACGTTTGTCCATATAGGCCGACAGGCCGAGGTATAGGAATCCGAAGATAAACCCGGGAATATAAACCGGTATCAATATAATGCCGATGCCCCTTACCGGGTCGAGCAGGATAAAAGCAAATACTACAGCAGCCACAGCGCCGGAAGCCCCTCTGGCGGCATAGCCGGAATTATCCTTATGCTTCAGGTATAGCGGTAATGCAGCAAAGAACAAGGCCGACACATACAACAAAAGGAACATGAGCTTCCCTTTTTCCTGGAATACCGTATACGTGAATTTTTCTTCCACAGTACGACCAAATAAATACAAGGCATACATATTAAGTCCCAGGTGGAGGTAATTGGCGTGTATCAGGCCATGAGAAAAGAAGCGGTACCATTGCCGGGAGTAGTTAATAGACGTAGGATAAAAGATAAGATCGTTATCAATTTTTGTGTTGTTAAGCGCCGAATAAGAAACCAATACTGTTATAATGATAATAATTAAAGTAATGCTCATTGTTACTGCTATTAGGCTCAAATCTAATCAAAAACCCGACAGTTTTAACTATGGTGGTACTTTTCATTGCGTATAATGGTGCAGGCACGGTAAACCTGCTCGGCCAGTATGAGCCGCACCAACTGGTGGGGGAAGGTAAGATCGGATAAGGACCATTTATGATTGGCCCTTTTCAATACTGCGTCATCAATGCCATAGGCGCCGCCGATAAGGAATACCAGTTTTTTAATACTTTCATTGGCCCTGGCCTGCATGAATTTGGCCAGTCCTTCGGAAGAGAAGGACTTGCCCCGTTCATCCAACGCTACCAGGTAATCGCCGCTGTCGAGCCATTCCAGGATCGTTTCTCCTTCTTTCTTCTTCAGGTCCATTTCACTGAGCATGCCTGCATTTTTGGGCACAGGAATGATCGTCCACTGCACCGGATAATATTTCGATATGCGGCCGGTGAAGTCTTCTATACCGGCTTGTACATACGGCTCATGTTTTTTACCTATCGACCAGAAATGGATCTTCATGCGTTAAAAGTAAGGATTAATACGGCAATCGGTCCCGACAAGAGTCGGGAGCAGTCGGCAATAAGAAGTGCGCAACTGTTTTTCTCGTTGCCTCAATGCCTTGTTGCCTTGTTGCCTTTATGCCTCCTGTGCCCGTGGCAATGCTTTTGCATGAAGCAGCCTAAACATCTCTTATGAATCGTATTGTATATCTCTTTGCTGTATTGTTGAGTATGATAGGGCTGCAATCCTGTGAATTGATTGCAGGCATTTTTAAAGCAGGTGTGTGGACAGGTATCCTGCTTGTGGTAGTAGTGGTAGGCCTCATCATCTGGATCATTGCAAAGATGGCAGGCAGAAAATAAAAAGCCGCCGGCAGTATTGCCGACGACTTAGTTTGTCCACTAAGTATTATGGTGTTATCTTCACTGGTATTGTAATAGTAGGATGGCTATTAGGTGCATGGATGGCATTGAGCACTTCGAAGGTGAGGTCAATGCTGGTTAATTTGTCTTTTGTCTTTACCTCTATCAGGGTCTTCTCACCGGGTTTCAGTGTAACGATATCTGCATGTGCGTGAAAGGTATATTTCGATTTGTTCTGCAGGGTAAATTCGGCACTGGTCACATTTTCGATCTCCAATTGCAGTACACTTGTTTTGGGCAAGTATTTGGCACTGCTCACTTTCAGTGACTCTTTAATGAGCGGTACCAGGTATTCATCCCTGCCAATCAGCAGGTCCTTGTAGAAGACCACTGTTCTCCTGTTCATCAATCCTTCTCTGATGGCCTCTATGGTTGCTTCTTTGGTAAATACGAGGGTAACGGGCCGGTGGCCTCCCTGGGGCACTCCGAAGGTCCAATCTACCAGTTTGTGCACATCGCTGGTGCCCATGATGGTCAGGTTATTGTCCAGCGCTATCTGCAGCGCCTCATCTGAATAGTTCACATCATTCACCACTTCAATCCCATCGAGCAGTTTTTCTTTAATGAGCATCTTGTGCATGGGGGTGAGTGTGGAAATGCCATCAGGGCGTTGGCTGACCCACATGGGATGGTTCCAGAAGGTAAAGGCATTTTGCCTTTTGGCTTCGCGGAATACGGCTACAGAATCTTCTATCAGCATTTTATTGGCATCTTCAATAAAGATGGCATTGCAGTGGCCGGGCGGCATTTTGCGGGTGATCTCTGAGCCACGAATGATGAGCAGGTTGTGGTCTTTGGCTTCTTTGAGGGCCAACTCGTAGGAGCGGTTGCGGTCGGGATGTGGAATATCGGCTTTATGTGGCTGGTACTCCAGGTGCTCGGTGAGTGATATGGCATCCAGTCCGTCCATCAGGGCTTCTGCCACGCGTATATCGGGCCATACGCTGCCATCGGAGAACACCGTATGCTGGTGCAGGTCGCATTTCATGGTTTTGTAGCCCGGCATATCGGGGAATTTCAGGCTGCGGGCCATTTTGTGACTATGGGGAATCCGTTCTGTTTGTGCAAAAGTAGCTACTGAAAGAAGGCAAAGAATTAAGGCCGGTAGTTTGTACATGCATCAGATTTTGGGGCCAAAAGATAGGGGAATTTTAGAGATGGGGTCGTTAATTGTAGATTATTAATTCCTGCTGTTTTTTCAATAATTTGCCATACTATGCAATTGACTGCTGAACAAAACGCTATTGTTCATTCTACGGGGAATATCAGGATCAATGCGGTGGCGGGATCGGGGAAAACTACGACCATTATTGAGTATGCCAGGGCCCGGCCGGATAGCCGAATTTTATACCTGGCCTTTAACAAGGCGGTGAAGCTGGAGGCGGTCCGCAAATTTGCTGCATTGGGGCTCGATCATGTGAAAGTGGAAACAGCCCACTCGCTGGCTTATAAGCATATCGTATTCCGGCATCAATACAAGGTGAGGGCGCAGGGATATAAGACGGCGGAAATAGTTTCACTGTTGGGGCTGCCCGGCAGTGGAGAGCGGCATGCGGAATATATACTGGCCAATCATATTAATAAGTTTGTATCCTATTTCTGCAACAGTGATAAGCAAAGGGTGCAGGACCTGAATTACCTCGATATTGTAACTGATACGCAGGCAAAAACATTCGTGAAGACTTTCTATCATCAGATAGAACAGCAAACGCGCCTGTTGCTGGCAAAGATGGATAAAGGTGAAATTGAAGTGATACATGATTTCTACCTGAAGAAATTCCAGTTGCTGGCCCCGCAGCTATCTTTTGATCATATTCTGTTTGATGAGGGGCAGGATGCCTCGGCTGCCATGCTGGATGTGTTCTTTAAACAACCGGCCACTAAGGTGATCGTGGGAGATACGCATCAACAGATCTATGGCTGGCGTTTTGCGGTCAACTCGCTGGAAAAAGCAGACTTCAAAACCTATCAGTTGTCCACCAGTTTCCGGTTTGGACAGGACATAGCTGATCTTGCTATGCGTGTATTGACATGTAAGCAATATATTGACCGGGACGTGGCAGTGTCGATCAAAGGGAAAGGTACCAGTAAGGAGCTGAAATCGAAAGCGGTGATTGCCCGCTCCAACCTGGGCCTGTTATTGATGGCTATTAACTATGTAACGGAGGGGAAATTAAAGCGTGTTTATTTTGAAGGGAATATCAATTCTTATACGTACGCGGATGAAGGAACATCCTTGTATGATGTGCTGAACCTTTACCAGGACAACCGGTCTCTTATCAGGGACAGTCTTATCAATGGGATGAAGGACATGAAAGACCTGGAAGATTATATTGAAAAAACGGAGGACATGCAATTGTCGATGATGGTAGAAGTGGTAAAAGAATATGGCGATGAGATACCAGCAATCATAAAATCTATCCGGGACAAGCACGTAAAAGATGAGGATAAAGACAAGGCTGATATGGTCTTTTCTACGGTTCACCGCTGTAAGGGTATTGAATATGATGAGGTGCAACTGGCGGATGATTTTATTACGGAGGAAAGGTTGAAAAAGATAAAGGAGGAAAAGAAAAAAGAAGATATTAATATCTCCAAATTAAATGAGGAGATCAACCTCTTGTATGTAGCAGTGACGCGGGCCAAACAGCATATTTTTGTGCCGGATGCTATGATGCCGGAAGGGTTCCCTTATTCTGCACAGGTAAAAGCATTGCCATTCAAGAAACAGCAAAAGCAACAGACAGGGAACGTTGCGCAAAAAGGCAGGCAGGGGCCTGTAAAAATCTTTAAGACGCCGTTGACGAAGCGTTCCTTTTCTTACGACACGGTGGGGGATGATTACCGGGATAGTTCTAAATCCTGGACGAATGAACGGGATGATGAGTTAACCATCATGCATGGAGATGGCGTAAGCATTGCTGAAATTGCAGATCATTTTGGATGTACGAAGGGGGCTGTCAAATCACGTATTAAGAAGCTGGGGCTGGAGTAGGGGGAGTTTGTCGCGTTTTATTTGGGGTTTTGTAGCCTATTTTGTAAATTGTAGTGAATCAATAAATTACAGCTAATAGCTGTTGTTATTAAAATTCCGGAATGAACTTTTTTGCTATATCCTTCTGCTTTTCAATCTGTTGTAAAGTGTCTGTTGGCACATTTCCGCGTCCAGCCTGCATTTGAGGCACTTTCTCTTACTATTGTCTTGCTACTGTCTTATTACTGGCTTGTAACTGTCTTACTTCCGGGTGCCTTGATCTTAGCCTGAGCCATTCTGTATCCTCGCTTGATCCCCGGCTGATCTGCGGCGGATCCCATGTGTTTTCCCTTTTGAAGATGGTTTTATCTTGTCCTGAACGAGACAGTTGTTTACATGGGTAATTGAATGTGCGCAAGGGAGTGCGAAAAGCTTTTCACTGGTATTTTACAAGCCGAGAAAGGGGAATATAATTAATTGTTTTTCTGATAAATGTGTAAATTTTTCTGATTTCTGTTTGGGTGCAATGCAGAATATCTTTATTTTTGCAGCCCATTTACACAACGTAGATGTTTTCCAGGCCCTGTAGCTCAATTGAATAGAGCATTTGACTACGGATCAAAAGGTTTCAGGTTTGAATCCTGACAGGGTCACGAAAAAGCCTCTCTCCGGAGAGGTTTTTTTATTGCCCGTACCCATAGCCCAATTGACTAGAGCATCCCGGCCCGTGGGCCGGGATGGTTTCTGGTTTGAATTCCCGCTATGTAACGGGACAAGCTCTGACGCGATCACGCAATCAGTCCAATTTTACAAAAACCGCTACCAAAGCGGGTTTTGTATTTATTTATCTAATTCGTTAGCGTTTGTACATTTCCTAATTCATTGAATTACAAAATGTATTCGGTTTGAATCCTGGAAGGGTGTTTGTAGCGTGTTAAATCGGACGACTCATTTTTTATATTTATCCCGATATTCAATAGGTGTTAGTCCAGTTATTTTTTTGAACAACTCCCTGTATGTCTGACTATCGAAGTACCCAACACTCAACATGATCTCATCAACCGATTTCCTTCCTATTTCCAACCCCTTTTTACTGGCTTCAATCCTTACTTTTTGCAGGTATTCCAGTACGGTACAATGGGTAGATTTTTTAAACTTTCTTTCAAATGTTCTCCTTGTCAAAAAACATCGTTCCGCTAATTCCTCCACTGTAATTCTTTCAACATAATTTTTCTCAATAAATTCCTGGGCTTTTAAAACGTCCTCATCTCCATGGTCTTTCAATCCATTAAAAACAATAAACGGGGTCTGAACCATTTTATCCAGATTAACTACAAAATATTTGGCAACGAGAATAGCTACTTCCCGGCTCACATATTTTTCAATTAAAAACAGTAGAAGATTCCAGTAAGCAGTGCTACCACCGCTTGAATACAAGCCATTCTGCTCCACAATTATTTTCTCATCAATAAGGGTAACATCCGGGTAAAAAAACCTGAACTCATTGGCATACTGCCAATGGGTGGTGCACTTCTTGCCCTTTAATAAACCGGTAAATGCCAGCATAAACGATCCGGTGCAAAGCGAGGCAATTTCTGCATTTCGTTGATACTGTCTGATTATCCAATCCACTAAAAATCGATTCCCATGGTTACTACTTATCATATCACCCCTTATAGCAGGAATGATAATCAGATCGGTTTTCTCTAATGCAGATGTAGTTATATCTGGTTTAATATGCACCAAGCCATCCTCGATAACAATATTCTCCGTTTCGCCCACCACCTGAATGTGAAAAATATCTTTTTTGTGCTCAGATTTACATATTTCGTTAACTTTTCTAAACACCGCCCTGGCATCAACCACGGATGCATAGTTGGCATTTTTCATCGCCAATATAGATATGTGCTTCCTCTTAAGGATCATCTGTCTATTTATACAAATGTAACTAATTCGGCTGACGCAAATGCCTTCTATATTATGTCGCATTTGCACTTAAAAGTCAAGGCATATTAACGCTACTTTTACATTGTACTAAACACAACACAATATGCAAGGCATCAATATCTATCTGCACTTTAATGGAAACAGCGAAATAGCTTTTTCCTTTTACAAGTCCGTTTTTGGTGGAGAATTCCTGGCAATACAGCGGTATAAGGATATACCAGGCGGCGACAAAATGAATGCGGAAGATCAGGAGAAAATGGTTCACATATCATTAAAAATAGCGCCGAATACTACCTTAATGGCATCTGATAACCTGGCCAGTCATCAAAATGAATTGGTGATGGGCAATAATTATCACATTTGTATTCAGGCTGAAAATGAAAAGGAGGCCAATAAACTTTTTCAGGCACTCTCAAAAGACGGTAAAATTGAAATGCCAATGAATAAAACATTCTGGGGAGCCTATTTTGGCATGTGCCAGGACAAATTTGGATTACTATGGATGATCAATTTCACTTACCCCGTAAATCATTAAGATATGAAAATTACAAAAATAAAGATAGCATATTGGATCGTCCTTGTTTTTATCACAATAGGCATGCTTTTTTCAGCCGTACCCAGCGTGCTAAAATTACCTTATGCGGTTGAACATTTTTGCAATGTTTTAAAACTACCGGAATACCTGTTGGTTTTTACGGGGGTTATAAAAATCATCGGTTTGATCACTCTGTATATCCCCGGCTATCCCAGATTAAAAGAATGGATATTTGCAGGCTTTACGTTTGATTTGATCGGCGCCTGGTATTGCAATTATTCAGGACTAAATTCCTTCGCAGGAACCTTGCCTGTACTGGTTTATTTGCTGATTTTATTTGTGCTGTACTATTTGTATCATAGAATTCACCCTACAACCAAGTGATATGACGCTCGTATATATTTTAATAGCAGTAATGCTCCTATTATTGATCGCTGCAGTTTTTGTAAAAAGAGACTTTGTGGTTCAGCGTCAACTTGACATACCCAAGGACCCCCAAGAAATTTTTTCGTTTATAAAGTATTTGAACAATCACAAATATTTTAGTAAGTGGGTTACAAAACATGCTATAGATACAACAGACACAAGAGGCAGAGACGGAACAGTTGGTTTTATTCAACCCTGGAACAATTACCGGGATAAGGCAGGTATAGGCGAATTGGAGATAAAGGCTTTTACAGAAAACGAAAAAGTTCACTTGCTGCATCATTACTTTAAACCGATAAAAGGCCTTGGCGAATCGGAAATTATCATCCGGCAAAACGGTCATTCAGGCTCGTTGGTCAAGTGGCAATATACCGGACATACAAAGTATCCATTCAACCTGATTACATCCATGTTAAACATGGATAAAATTGTCGGCAAAGACTTAGATCAATGCCTGAACAGGTTAAAAGAGAAGCTAACTATATTAAAATAAGGAATTAATTGCCCCGGCAAGTCCTCCTTCGTTTTCAAAGGGATATTGCCAAGAAAAATTATTAGCTGTTTCGGAAGAAGACTCTACAAGTGAATCAGCAAACGCCTCAAGGATTACAGTTTGGTTTACACAGGCAACACATTGGGTATCAAACCTAAATGTTTGTCAGCCGCTTTAAATCCATTAAGAGAAGGTTCGAAAATTGTATCGGCGGGATCACCGCAGGTAATCCAAACGGGGTCATTTTATGCTCACCCTATAAAACAATCATCGGTGCCAGGAGGTTTGTGGTTAATGATGTGTTTGCGGATGCAATAATTTAAACAGCTCCTTTTGTAAATCGTCGTTTGACAATCCGTTTAATAACTGAGAATCAATTTCATACCATTTCTTTTTATTGCCTAATACACCAATTACATAGGTGTGTCCGGCCGGCACTGTTTCGCCGGTTTCGGGATGTTTTTTAGAGAGTGTTACTACTACATCTTTATATTTTGACATTATAGTAAGATAACTAAAATAATTGGTAGTAGGAGCGCAGTATACAAAGGAAAAGAACTCTCTGTCAAATTGTAAAAACCGGAGAGCTGAATAAACTGATAAGGCGAAAGAGGTTACCAAGAGCTTCACAGCAATGTGAGGCTTTTTTTGTGCCTGGTATAAGGGATGATCATAATATAAGATGAATCGAATAACCATATATTATTTTACTATTATTCGATTCATTCCCCGTTGTGGTTAATTCGTGCGAATTCTTCTGCGATTAGCCAGTGGCTTATACTATAGGGTGTTTCTAACCGTTAATAGTATTCTGTTTATACGGGAACGGATCATCCAGTATTTTATGAAACCTACCAGCTTATTATTCCGACTCTGTATACTAATTGTTTTGTTGGCTATTGGTAAGGACGCAAGAACTCAATTGGTAGCAGCATTTTCTTCTAATCCGGTTGCAGGATGTGCGCCGGTGCTGGTCAATTTTAAGGATGCTTCGTCAGGCAATCCCGATCAATGGGAGTGGGACCTTGGCAATGGAACTATTTCTTATTTCCAGCATCCTTCTGTCACTTATTTTAATCCTGGTACTTACACTGTAAAACTTACGGTCCGGAAGAATGGCCGTTCGGCAACAATAACCAAGACCCAGTATATTACTGTGTATGCCTTGCCTGTCATTGATTTTTCGTATTCTGCCACTACCGGGTGTTATCCCCTGAAGGTTGATTTTACTGATAAAAGTGCTCCGGGAAGTGGCACGTTGAGCAGTCATTTATGGGATTTTGGCGACGGAATTGTTGATCGTAGTGTAAACCCCGGGCATACTTACCAGGCTTCCGGAGATTATAACATATCGCTACAGGTTACCAATAGTTTTGGTTGCAAAGCGGGTGCAACGCGTCCCAATGCTATACGTATTCATACAGGAGTAAAGGCAGGCTTTACAGTGGGTACCCGAAGCTGCCAATCGCCCTCCAATGTCCCGTTTGCCAATACCAGTACGGGAACCGGCAGCTTAGTTTATAAATGGGATTTTGGAGATGGATCACAATCAACGGCGCTTGATCCTGTTCATACTTATACGTCATCTGGTAACTATATTGTGACATTGACTGTCTCTAATAGCGGAGGTTGTCAAGACGTAATTCAACAGACTGTTGAGGTGGGAAAGAATAAAGGTGATTTTACAGCACCTGCGATCTCCTGTGTAGGCCAGGACATTCAGATCAGCAATACATCAAATCCTACTCCGTTGAGTGTTGCATGGGATTTTGGCGATGGTACGACTGGAACTGATCCTTCACCAGCCCATGCTTATGGCGCTCCCGGCAACTATACGATCAAACAAGTAACTGCATTTTCAAATTGCCAGGATATTAAAATACAGGCAATAAAAATTATTCCTGCACCAACTGTTGACTTTTCGGCAGCAGAAAAAGTATCGTGTAAGGTGCCTTTTACAACAACCTTTACCAGTTTTGCTCCTGATGCGGTGGCCTGGAAGTGGGAATTCGGTGATGGTGAAACTTCTACCCTGGAAAACCCATCTCATACTTATAAGGTACAAGGCGTTTTTAATGTATCGTTGACGATTACCAATGGTGCCGGCTGCGAAGTGACCGCTACCAAAAATAGTTATATCGAGATCAAAAAGCCGGATGTGCGCATTATGAATGCGCTCTCTAAAGATTGCGTGCCTTTTACTTTTAAACCCGTGTTAAATATTATATCAATTACGCCCATTGTTAAGTATGAATGGGATTTTGGTGATGGCAGTACAGGTACTGGTTTGGATCCGGTACATACCTATACACAAAAAGGAACCTATACAGTTTCTGTTACTTATACTACTCAAGACGGATGTAAGGAAACAATTTCAAGAAAGGACCTGGTAAAGGTAGGTAACAAGGTAAAGGTAGACTTTGATGCCAATCCTAAAGATGCCTGTGCTTCTACTCCCATTAAATTTACGGACCTCTCGAAAGGTAACCCGCCTGCTGACAACCCTATAGAAGAATGGACATGGCAGTTTGGTGATGGAGGAGGCAGCAATCTTCAACACCCGACTTATGTTCATAGTGATACGGGTTCTATGTGGGTCGGTTTGACAGTTTATAGTAATGGATGTCCTTCCTGGGCGACAAAAACTAATTTTTTGCATATAAAGCCCCCCATTGCAAAATTTAAACCGGCTATGTCTTGCGCCGATCCTTATAGAAGGGATTTTATTAATGAATCAATTATTGATCCATCATTAAATCCGCTTACCTACCTATGGGATTTTGGTGACGGTCAGCAGGCATCAACAACAAATGCTTCTCATGTATATAACCGGCCAGGTATGTATGATGTAACGTTAACCGTCGTTAATGGCGGTTGCAGCTATGCAACTTCGAGCCGGGTATTTATTGTTGACAATACTGTGGACCTCCAGGCCTCCGATAATGCGGTTTGTATAGGTGGGTCAGTTAAGTTTGATTTCACTTTGTCAAACACAGATAATATAATCAGGTATTATTTGTATTCAGACTATAGTGCAACTTCTTATGATAAGAAGTATACGATAACTGAAACTTATACCAGGCCAGGTACATATGCTGTTTACGCTTATGTGGTGGACACCAACCACTGTGCAAAATCACTTATTAAAACAGTGCAGGTAATTGATATCAAGGCAGCGCTGCAAGTTGCGGCAGTTGCCTGTATTAATAAGCCGGTAAACATTACCAATATTTCTACCGGCGACGTGGGATTTCCTGTCACTAATAGCGTAATTGATTTTGGTGATGGTTCCCCGGTCGAGGTCAATCAGGCTGTTTGGTCTCATGTATATTCAAAAGCCGGAGATTATACGGTTACGCTAAAGGTATCGAACAGCAAAGGATGTCCTGGCAGTACTTCAACAGTGATCCATGTTACTGATCCGAAAGCTGATTTTAGTTCACCGGCATCCACGAGCTGTGTGGGAAAAGTAGTTTCGTTTGTTGCCAGTGGAGGGCAACAATTTACGTACGAGTGGGATTTCGGCGACGGGCAAACGGTAGCAGGCCCAACCCCGGTTCACCAGTATGCTAATGAGGGCACTTATTCTGTAGTGCTACGTTATAAGGATCAGTACGGGTGTACAGGTTCTGTGCAAAAGACCGACTTTGTAAAAATTGGCAATCCTGTGGCAGGTTTTACGATCAGTGACGATCAAAGCACCTGTCCTCCGCTGGTGGTAACCTTTGCTGACAGATCTATTAATGCAGAAAGTATATCCTGGGATTTTGGTGATGGGAATACTTCTACGAACGTTAATCCAGTCCATTTTTACACTTATCCCGGAGAATATTGGCCAAAAATGATTGTTACAAGCAAGGGAGGGTGTATTGATGTGCTGCAGGATAAAAAGATCACGATCAAAGGTCCTACCGGAACCTTTAATTATGGCAATGTGGATGGCTGTGCGCCTGTGTCAGTCGAGTTTACAGGTGTTACTAATGATGCGGTGAAATTTATTTGGGATTTTAATGATGGGGCAATTGCTACCACTACGGTCCCCAAGGTTGATTATACTTATAGCCGTCCCGGCAGTTATTTGCCAAGAATGATCCTCGAGGATGTTCAGGGGTGCCAGGTTCCTATCATTGGTCCGGATGTTATTGATGTATATGGATTGGTCGCGAATTTCAGTATGGATAAAACGATCGTGTGCGATCGGGGATTTGTACAATTTACCGACCAGTCCGTGTCCAACGACGTCATTACTAATTACTTTTGGAAGTTTGGGGATGGTAGTACGGGTAGTGGTCAGCAGTTTTCGAAGGAGTACACAGCTCCAGGTGACTATATGGTCCAGCTTGAAGTTACCACCCAACACAATTGTAAACATACTGTTGATGCCACAGTACCTATCCAGGTGATCCCTGCTCCCAAGCCCAATATTAGTTCTGCAACGGAGGCTTGTGTACCAGCAGACATTCTCTTTCAGGGGCAGTTGCAGATACCCAATCCTTATCCATTAACCTGGGCCTGGAGCTTCAATAATGGTCAAACTGCCAACGTACAAAATCCTTCTCCGGTTAGTTACGAAAAAGATGGCCGCTACCAGGTCTCTCTTGCTGTGACGAATTCTTATAATTGCACTGGCTCAACTTCTCAATTGGTCACGATCCACCCCTTACCTGCCCTGGATGCCGGGGAGGATGTTGTTATTTGTGAGCATACGTCCCATCTTCTGAAGGCTTCCGGCGCTGTAAAATATACATGGTCTTCGGTTGGTAGTATGTCGTGTGTCAATTGTAGCAATACCATGGTGCATCCTGCCACATCGACGAGGTATTATGTAGAAGGGGAAAGTTCGTATGGATGTAAAACTACTGATTCTGTGTATGTGATGGTACAGCACCCTTTTACGATCGATGTGCGTAAAGGGGATACTATCTGCGTGGGCGAAAAATTTCAATTGGAGGCTACCGGCGCTGACCGGTATAGTTGGTCGCCAGCTACGGGACTTGATAAAACTACTGTCCGTAATCCGTTGGCGCAGCCGAATGTTACAACGCTGTACCAGGTTATTGGAAGTGACAATTACAACTGTTTTACAGACACTGCTTATGTACCTGTAACAGTTTATCCTTATCCCAAGGTAGAGATGGAAGCCGGGAAGACGGTAGTGGTGGGGACTTCGGTGACGCTACAGCCGAAAATTTCCCCTGACGTAAAACAGATCCAATGGACGCCCGGCACGTGGCTTAGTTGTATTGATTGTGCTGCACCTGTTGCTTCTCCCAAGCAAACAATTCCATACCGGGTTTTGGTAACCAACGAAGGTGGTTGTATTGCCGAAAAGGTAATTAAGTTGTTTGTTGTTTGTAATGGGACTAATGTGTATCTCCCCAACACTTTTTCTCCCAATAACGATGGCGTCAATGATGTTTTTTATCCGCAAAGTAAGGGGGTGTCTTTTATAAGAAGTTTCCGCATTTTCAATCGTTGGGGCGAATTGGTGTTTGAGCAATTTAGCTTCCAGGGTAATGACCGTTCAAAAGGCTGGAACGGAAAGCAAAAGAATCAGCCAGCCGTTTATGATGTCTTTGTGTATGTTATGGAGGTTACTTGTGATAATGGAGAGATACTTTATTTAAAAGGTGATGTAACAATTATCAGGTAATATATGAAAAACTGGTTTGTTTATTGCGGCATGCGCTTGGCGATGATCCTTGTATCATGTTGCCTGCTTCACGACGGCCATGCGCAGGATATCCATTTTTCTCAGTTCTTTGAGGCTCCTTTATTACGCAATCCTTCGCTGGCGGGCATTTATGAGGGTGATATCCGTATACAGCTTGTTTACCGGGACCAATGGAAGAATATTACACCGGCTTCCTTTCGTACCGCCTCTTTCAATACTGAGTATAAAATGCCGATAGGAAAAGGGGATGACTTTTTCACCATCGGGGGCCAGATCCTTTATGATAAAGCAGGTTCTGCAGGCCTGGCCACCACGCACGTGCTGCCTGTTGTGAATTATCATAAGTCGCTCAGTAGCACACATCCAATTTATCTTTCATTAGGCTTTATGGGTGGTTATGTACAAAAGAAAATAGATTACTCAAGGATAACAACCGGCAATCAATATGAAAATGGCAATCCTAATCCCACTATTTCTACCGGAGAAACTTATATGGATCCGGTACTGCAGTATTGGGATGGGTCTGTAGGTATGAGTTTTAATACATCGTTCGGACATGCTTTACAACATCATGTATTCATAGGGGCTGCCTATCATCATCTTAACCGGCCGAAGGCCTCTTTTTATAAGAATGCTTCTGTTGAGCTGTATCCCAAATACGTCTTTTCCGGCGGTCTCAAGCTTACTGTTAATGAATTCAACAGTGTAACATTTTATGCTGATATATTTAAGCAAGGGCCTGCGCAGGAGGTTCTTGGCGGAGGTTGGTTCACGCACATTTTGGGGGATTTTCCCGAAGACCCGGAATATACTATTCATGGTGGTCTTTTTACACGTATTGGTGATGCGGTGATACCGATGATTAAAATCGATAAGCGGGCCTTTTCTATGACAATGACTTATGATATAAATATCTCGCCGCTGAAAACTGCGAGTCAATTTCGTGGGGGGCCTGAGCTGGGATTATCTTACCGGCAGTTCATTGAGCGTAACTCCAGCCGGGATAAAGTGCTGTGCCCACGTTTCTGACGAGTTGTCTTGAGGTTTTAATCCGCTTTTAATTAGAAGGGGCGGGAAGGAGCTTTTTAAGATGGTCCTCAGCCTTCTTATTGTCAGGGCTTAATTGAAGAGACCGTTGATAATTTTTGATTGCAAGCTCTTTGTTTCCCGCAGCTTCATATGCCTCTGCCAGGTTTTCGTACATTTCTGAACTTTTGGGGTATAATAGGACACTTAGCTTCAATACTTCAATCGCTTTTTCCAAAACTAGGGCGGTCGTAGGTTATAAGGGTTGCGTTCGTAATATCGGCTATTGGCTTCAAAAAACTACCCCAAACTGTTACGTCGGTCCCACTTCCACCTTCAAACAAGATTGGCATTCCCCTTCCTTTTATGATGTGAAAATGGAGACGGTAACCACCAACATCTAATAAGGTATCAATCGTCTGGCTTCTGGCTGAATTTGCCATTAAGCCAAAAAAAGTAAGTGTTGCAAAGAGATATTTTTTCACGATTTCAGATGGTTTTACGTTTGAAACATGATTAGATAATCCCGGGCATTCCATAACAAGGGCTGTTTACCCAGGCAACACATTGGGTAAGCTTTTTAATCCGGATGCCTGCAATGTGTGAATGATATAACTTAATTATCTGATTGTATAACAGTAGTTTGGGCTAATAGATTCAGTTTTGTTTATCCATCCGTGGTTATGTCAATCACAACTTATTTATGTCAAACAATACCAATAGTACCGTTATTAAGGACTACGAGAAGTTTAGTCCTGCAAACTACCCAAAAGCGTTTCATGAACTTTCCGTTTTAAATCAGGGGATAGCACATATCGCCATTTATTTCAAAGTTGAGATCATTATATCTTACTTAAAAGACCACTCCCTGAAAACCGATTGGGTTGAAGGCAATCCTGCACTCACCCAAATGATTACTTCCGGTTTTTTCAAAACTGAACATTTGGAATCGTTATTTGAATCTTGCCGCAACAATAAAGTTTTTCTTTATGATTTTGAAGGATACATTAGCAGGCTGCTTTTGATGCGAAGGGATTAACTTTTTAGTTCTTAGTGGCTATATGCAACAATTCCTTTGCAAGCAGCCGCTTGCTATTTAGAGAGTTTAGAGAGAGTTCTATGCAACGAATCCGAGCGACGCTGGTGGCAGGGATTGTGTTGTTACATATAGCGAATATCCGTTTTGGGAGCTCTTACCACTTCCGGTTTGGAAGCTATTTTTTTATGTAAAAACGTCAAAAACTTTATAATATCTTCAGACTCCCCCTGTTTGAAAAGAGGATGTTTATTGCATCCTCTATCTATTGAAACCTGCACATTGTTGCTTCCGGCAATAAACGACAGCTTAGTATATACTTTAGGAAACATATCACAATTGTCCTCCACCTGGATAGTGCCTTTTAATTTGGCAAGACCACACACCTGCGCCGTTTTAAAAATATCCGTCTTCTCCTGATCACTTAAGGTGAACTTACAATCATAAGATTTGCCATTCATAAAGTACACCGTGTAGGTTTCTTTTTCCAGATCAATTTTAGCATGCGCCCCTGTTTTAACTATTATTTTCTGAATTTGAATGTCCTTATCATTGCTTTTGGGGTTACAGGCAAATAGCATGGCTATTAGAAAGAATCTCATCATATTAAACGGCTTAGCAGGGACAAAGTACTAATTTTCTAAATCTGAACTACCTTACATGCTGTTAAAATTTCCCTGAAAAGTGGTAAGTGCAGGTCGTTTTTATGTATTGAGGGGCAATGTAAAGGTAAATAGGTTGTATTGCCCGTCGGTACTATACTCCAGGCTGCCTTTATGCAATAAGGTGAGGGAGCGGGCTAATGATAAGCCAATGCCGGTACTTTCAACCAGGCTGCTATTAGATGATCTGTAGAACGCGTCAAAAATATAATCCCGCTCGTTTTCGGGAATGAGATCGCCATCATTGAAGATCCTGATGATTACCTGTTCTTGGGAAGAGGTTGCATTCACTCCTGCTATAATTTCCAGCAGTATGTAGGAATGGCCATACTTGATGGCATTGTCCAATAAATTCCCTGTGATCTTAATAATTCCCTCTTCATCAATATTGCAAATAATCGAAGGCTGATTCGCCATAAATGTATAGTGAATACCTTTTTTATCCGCTTTGGGCTGAAAGTTATTGAATTGTTCCTTCACGATGGCCACGATATCCCTGGCTTCCGTATGCAGCAAATAATTCCCGGACTCTATTTTTCGGAAATCCAGCAACTGGTTGGTGAGTGTGAGTAACCTGTCGGTATTTTTATTCATGACCACCAGTTCATGCTTTATGTCGGGCATGCTGTCTGCCGATTTGAAGATCTTATCCATGGGGGCTTTTATAAGCGTTAATGGTGTGCGGATCTCGTGAGCGACTTTCGTGAAGAAATCAATTTTATGCTGGTATAGCTCTTTTTCCTTGTTCAGGGCAAAAAATTCCATGGCACGAAGCTGCTTTTCCCGGTGCCGGTTATAAAAGAAACGTACGATCAGGTAGCAGAGCGTGGCTATGATGATTGAATAGATCAAATACGCCAGCCGGGTTTTCCAAAACGGCGGTGTCACTTCAATGGCAAAGGATTTTTCATTGGGCACCCACATGCCATTGCTGTTGGTAGATTTTATTTTAATGACATAATTACCTGGTGACAGGTTATTAAAATGTATCCTTCGATCCTTGCCGATGAGATTCCATTTTTTATCAACCTCATCCAGCATATAAGCATATTCAATGTTTTCAGGAGAGGTGTAGTCAAGCGCGGCAAAATCCAGGCTGAAGGTAGAACGGTTATAGGGAAGCCTGATATGATCACTGTTGAGGACCAGTTTTTCGGAGATGGTATACATCGAATGGGAAGAAACCTCTTTGTTGTATACCTGTAGCTGTGTAAAAAAAATAGGGGGGACGGTTTTGCTAACAGAAAACTGTTTGGGGTTGAATCTTATGAAGCCTTTCAGGCTCCCGAAATAGATGTTGCCGGCAGTATCTTTAAAAGCAGAACGGTGATTGAACTGATTGCTTAAAAGTCCGTCACTTTGCCGGAAGGTCTTTAAAAATTCGCTGTTGATGTCAATATACGCCAAACCCATAGAGGTGGTGGCCCATATAATACCATTAGCATCCTGCACCGCACTATATACGATGTTGCTGGGCAAACCCGATGCTGTATTGTATACGCTTACCTGGTTATTGACAAGTGATATCCTGAAAAGACCGGACTCTGTAGCAACCCAGAGATAACCGTCACGGTCTTCCAGGAAGTTTACCACCTTGGTTTCATTAAATAAAATGCTTCCTTTATAGGGGATAGATAGTTTTTCCGGTTTCCCCTTATTGATACAATAAATACCACTATCATGCGTACCTATCCAGATGCGGCCTTTACTGTCCTGCAGGATGGCTGAGTAAAAGCCATGCCTGGGAAGCCCTTCTACGCTATTGAATTGTTTCGTTCTGGTGTCAAAATTATACAGACCGTTGGAGGTGCATACCAGCAGGTCTCCCTGACTGGTTTTATACAGGATGTTTATGTAGTTACTGTTTAATCCATTATTGGAATGGGCTACCTGGTGTTGTTTAATCGTGTTGGACGGTATGTCGAGCACATACAGGCCATTTTCAAAGGTGCCTATGTATAGATTATCCTGGTCTGCCAGCAAGCCATGTATGTTGGTGGGTAGGTTGCTGTAATTTTTAAAGACCTGTTTTACAGGATCAAATTGACTCAGTCCTTTGTCTTCTGTTCCTATCCATATTTTCCCGTATTGGTCCTGTGCCATTTCCCTGACTACACTGCCATGGATGGAGGTCCCATCCGGATGGGGGAAGAATTTTTCAAATGGCATGGAATGGTTGGGAAAGTAATTAATGCCACCGAAGTAAGTTCCTACCCAGATGCCTCCTTCTTTATCCTTACAAAGGGAATAGATCGCATTATCAGTCAATGAATATTTATCGCCTGTCATTTTACGAAGATGCCGGATGTTACCTGTTTGGTTGTTAACAATAAATAACCCGGCCTCGGACCCTACCCAATATTCTTGTTCGCCTGCTTTCAAAATGCTTCTTATAAACAACTTCCCCTTGCTGTGAGGAAGCAAGGGTATGGGTGACCATTTCTCCTGCTGAATATCAAATTGCTGTAACCCTGTGAGAGATGTTCCGATTAATAGTTTGTTACCGGTGTATTCGCAAATGCTTTCAATGGTATTGTTATTGCCGGCTACTTCAGGTGATCTGTAGTAATTGAATTGTTGGGTTGTTACCTGGTACCTGGCTAAAACGCCATTACCGCATCCCAGCCATAAGGTGCCATCTGTTGATTGATAGAGCTTCGTGATGTTTTGCAATTCCGGTGCAGGATAATGGATCACCCTCCTGGTTTTGGTATCGTATTTAAACAACGCGGAACCTTCTACAAACCAGATATTATCTTCCGCATCGCTTTGGATGGTCCTGACCCATTTGCCCTGTGTTTGCGGCAACCTGGTAAATGATTCGTCCTGCTTGTTAAAAAAGTAAAGTCCTTTGTTTGCTCCCACCCACAGCGTACCCTTGTTGTCCTGGTATAGGTTGAAAATGGGATTACCGGCTGAAACTGTTGCCGGGTTTTGATCAAGCCTGAATATTTTGAAATCATATCCATCAAACCGGTTGAGACCATCGGATGTTCCGAACCAGAGAAATCCATCCCGGTCCTGCAAGGAGGTGATGACAGAGTTGTTGGACAACCCATTCTCAATCTCATAATGCCTGAAGTAAATGGTTTGCCCTTCACTACACTTGCAGAATAGTAGTAAGATAATAGCCGGCAGCAATGGTTGGATGATAAGACGGGAGAGGGTTTTCAAAAAATGAATCAATTTGGATCTATTTTGATCAAAAATAAAGAACGCAATTTTAAGAGGCGTGTAATTTTGATGTCAAATTGACTGATTGCTATAACGATTGAGTATGAATGCTAAACCCGCCAATGAACCAAAACGGGGTCTGCCGGTGACCCGTCTGCTTTTTTTTCTATTGCTATTGTACGCCTGCACCGACAAGAACACCATTGATACAGGGACGCCTCATGATCCTTCAAAACCGGTAACCGTCAACCGCATTGCGCCGGATAGTGGTGGTGTTAATACCCAAATGATTATATATGGCTCTAATTTCGGGAATGATACTTCCCTGATTAAAGTATATATCAATGGTCATCCAGCCCATGTAATCGGCCTGAATGGTACAGCCCTCTATATTTTAGTGCCCTCGAAAGCCGGTACGGGCGAGGTGAAAGTGGTAGTAGGAACGGGCGCCTCGGCAAAAGAGGCGACCGCCCCTGGTATATTCAAGTATATTTTTCTTCCATCCGTAAGCACGCTGGCCGGTTTTACCGATAAAGACGGAAAAACAGCTATCGTGGACGGCCCGATCGAGAAGGCGCAATTTGAAGAGCCTTACTGGTTGTGCTTTGACGAACAGAAGAATATTTATTTGCTGGAAGAACATAGAGCATTGCGGTTTATTAATGCCGCCAAAACAGAAGTATCCACAAAATGGAGAACAGGTAATGGACTGGACAGGCCCAGGACCCTTGCCTTTAATCCTACCTGGGATACACTCTATATTACCAATGATCAAGGGTCATGGACCGGCTTAAGTACCGCGGTGGCTACCAAGGCGGATAATTTTACCAGGTGGAACTCACTCATCTATAGCCTGCAGACTAATGGCGGCGCCACACAACCTCAAACAGGCGACTATTTCTACAATTCCTATTCTAACGGCGCCATATTTAAATGGGACCGGGCAGCGAAAGTGGCCAAAGAGCTCTTCCGCATAGGAGATGTAAGCTGGGAATTCAATATTCAGTTTGCGCCGAGCGGCGATTTCGCTTATATCGTAGTCGTCAACCAGCATTATATCCTGAAGTCAAGCTTTAACCGGCAAACCGGTGAACTGGAAACCCCGGTACACTTTGTTGGGGGAAGAAGAAGCGCGGGGCATAATGATGGAGTGGGTACTG
The DNA here is from genome assembly GCF_011759375.1 of Paraflavitalea devenefica. Taxonomy (NCBI): domain Bacteria; kingdom Pseudomonadati; phylum Bacteroidota; class Chitinophagia; order Chitinophagales; family Chitinophagaceae; genus Paraflavitalea; species Paraflavitalea devenefica. Next base: position 1,576,080 of record NZ_JAARML010000002.1, read on the forward strand.
ATGCCCGGTTTGACCAGCCCCACCAGGGGGCTTTTGACGAAAATGACAATTTTTACGTGTGCGATATTTTCAACCATTGTATCCGGAAGATAACGCCTGAAGGTGTGGTGAGTACTTTTGCCGGCCGCCCGAGGAGTTATGGATATGCAGATGGCGCTTTAAGAGACGCCCAGTTCGACCGGCCAATGGGCATTATTTATGACCGGGAAACCGGGACTTTTTATGTAGCTGACCAGAAAAACAGGCGCATCAGAATAATTTCTACAGAATAACACGTATCGGAATAACTCCTACAGAACAACCTGAATATTTTACAATGAAAAGATATATAACATTACTACTGCTAATGTTCGGCAGTTTTATGACTGCTCATGCCCAGGACACCATACGGGTAACCGGTACAGTAAGCGATGACACCAATACCCCCCTTATTGGTGTAAGTGTTTCCATAAAAGATAAGGTAAGTGGTGGCGTTATGACGGACCTGAAAGGTCAATATGTGATCAAAGCAGAGCCTTATAGCACGTTAATCTTCTCCTATGTTGGTTTTGCTAACCAGGAACTCAAGATCAGTAATAAGACCCTGCTTAATGTAAGGCTGAAACGTGCTGATTCAAGCGCCTTAACACAAGTAATTGTTACGGCTGCAGGTCCACAGCGAAAAGTGTCTGTGGTAGGCGCCATCACCGGAGTCAATGTTGACGAGATACGTATACCCTCCGCCAATATTACCAATGGATTGGCCGGTAATGTGGCGGGCATTATTGCCATGCAGGGATCGGGTGAACCGGGTAATAATCAATCAGAATTCTGGATCCGTGGCATTTCCACCTTTGGGGCTAATCAAAGCGCGCTTGTGCTGGTGGACGGCTTTGAGCGACCTTTTAACGAGATCAATATTGAAGATATACAGTCCTTCTCCGTATTAAAAGATGCATCCGCCACTGCCATTTATGGTTCAAGAGGCGCCAATGGGGTAGTGCTGATCACCACCAGGAAGGGCAGGGCCGGTAAGGTGAATATTGATGGGAAAATGGAGTACGGCTATTTAACCCGTACCCGTACACCCAGGTTTGTGGACGGCTATACCTACGCTCAATTGGTGAATGAAGCGAAGATCACGCGGAACCAGGAACCATTGTATACGCCCAACGAGCTTGAATTGTTTAAGGAGGGGTTAGACCCCGACCTGTACCCGAATGTAAACTGGCAGGACAAAATGCTCAAGGATGGGGCCAGTATATACAGGGCTTCTATTAACCTTTCAGGCGGGGCCTCCATTGCCCGTTATTTTGTTTCGGCCAGCTACGTAAATGAGGGTGGTATGTACAAAACCGATCAGGCACTAAAGGATTACAAAACCAACGCTAATATGTCGAGGTGGAATTACCGGGTGAATTATGACCTTGATATTTCCAAATCAACCACGCTGGCGCTGGGGGTTTCCGGGTTTTTGGAAAAGCAGAACTTTCCTGGTTTAAATAACCTCAATATCTGGTATTCGCTTATTGGCCAGTCGCCGGTATCCATTCCTTTTAAATATTCCAATGGCCTGATACCTGCTTACGGTACCGGTAATAAAACCAATCCCTGGGTACTGGCCACACAAACAGGTTTCCGGGAACATTGGGAAAATAAGACCGAATCGAATGTTACGCTGAACCAACGGCTGGACATGCTGACCCGGGGGCTCCGGTTTACTGCCCGGCTGGCTTTTGATGCCAATAGTTTGAATGATATTAACCGCATTAAATGGCCCGAACAGTATAATGTGGAACGCAGGCGCGACAGGAATGGCAAGCTCATTATGCACAGGGTATCTCCGGAGTCGTTAATGACCCAGGAAACCAGCTCGTGGGGTGAAAGGGTTTACCAGGCCGAAGCTGAATTTGGGTATAGCAGGAACTTTTCGAATACACATAACGTGGAAGGGTTGCTTAAATCTTTTGCGCGGGAACAACGACAAACCCAAAACCTGGGAACTGATATCAGAAATGGTTTACCCCGCCGCAACCTTTCTATTTCGGGCCGGGCCATGTATGGTTATATGAACCGGTATTTGGTAGAGTTTAATTTCGGCTATACCGGGTCGGAAAATTTCAGAAGTGGTCACCAGTTTGGGTTCTTTCCTGCCGTGGCTGTGGGTTGGAATATAAGCGAGGAAAAGTTCATCAAGGACAAGTTTGATTGGCTGGACCTGTTCAAGATCCGCTATTCCATCGGAGAGGTGGGTAATGACAATTTTGGGGGCTTGCGTTTTGCCTATTTAAGCACGATAGAAAGCGGGGGCGGTTTTAATTTCGGAGAGCCGGTAAGCCCCAATAGTTATACCGGCCTGTATTATACCCAGGTATCTTCGAATGCACTTACCTGGGAGGTGGCGAGAAAGCAGAACCTGGGTTTTGACATCAATCTCCTGCACAACACCTTCTCCCTTACATTCGACATCTTCCAGGAAAAACGGCGAAATATTTATATACAAAGAAGCCAGTTACCGGCTATGGCAGGCATTAGCAGCCAACCCTGGGCCAATGTAGGTGAAATGGACAATAGGGGAGTGGATGGTAATTTCAGTATCAATAAAAAGATCAGGGGCATTAATGTCACTGTCAGGGGTAATCTCACTTATTATAAAAACCAGATACTGGAACGTGATGAGCAATACAATAGCTATCCTTACTTGCTGCAAGAGGGTTATCGTGCTGAACAAACCCGGGGACTGATCGCACTGGGCCTGTTCAAGGATTATGAAGACATCCGGAACAGCCCCCGGCAAACTTTCGGCTCCTATATGCCGGGCGATATCAAGTACAAGGATATAAACGGGGATGGGATTATTAACGGCGAAGACGTGGTGCCGGTGGGTGCCGGCTGGAGGCCAACCGTTGAATATGGCATGGGGATGTCTGCCTCCTGGAAAGGGCTCGATATTAATGTTCATTTCCAGGGTGCAGGACGTAATTCTTATTTCTTAAACGGGCCTACCGTTTATCCCTTTGTGGAAGGTGGCTGGGGCAATATCCTGGCCGAAGTAGTAGAGCCGGGCAGCCGGTGGGTATCGGCTGAGTTGGGTGGAGGTCATGGCACTTCCGAAAACGTAAACGCAAAATACCCGCGCCTGAGTTATGGGGGCAATGCGAATAACTATCGTCCTTCTACTTTCTGGTTAAGGGATGGCGCTTACCTGCGTTTTAAAACATTGGAGATGGGCTACACATTACCGGCAAATCTTTGCACCCGGCTGCGCCTTAGAAGCCTGCGGGTGTACCTGATAGGCACTAACCTGATGGTATGGGATAAAGTAAAGGTATGGGACCCTGAAATGGCCAGCAGTGATGGCACCCGTTATCCATTGCCCAAGACACTCACGGTGGGTATGACTTTCAAATTTTAATGAACCTAAAAAAAGTTGGTCATGAGACTTCCGATATATCGCATTTTATTGATCGCTGTTGTTGCCGGCTCCCTGCATTCCTGCAAGAAGTATATGAATATGGACCATTATTTCAAAGACAGGATGAATGTTGACACCCTGTTTGTAAAGAAAGATTATGCTGAGCAGTGGCTGGCCGATGTATATACCCACTTGCGGGGAGAAAACCTGGATGTAGCCAGTAAAGACTATGCGCCTTTTAACCTGATATCCGACGATATGTTCTTTGGTGACCGGGGCGATGAACTGGATGGCAGAAGTTATAAGAATTATAAGAACGGAGAATATACGGAAAGCTGGACACAAGGTTCCTGGGGTTCCTGCTACCAGGGCATTCGTAAAGCCTCCATCTTTATTTATAATATTGACCGCAACCGTGAGATGAGCAAAGCAGATATTGCCGGTCGTAAAGCAGAGGCCCGTTTTTTAAGAGCTTATTATTATTGGTTGTTGATCAGAAAGTATGGACCGGTGCCTTTAATGCCGGAAGAGGGCATTGATTATACGTTGCCTTACGAAAACCTGGCCACACCCCGGAGTCATTATGATAGTTGCGTGAATTTTATTACCCGCGAATTGGCTACCGCTGCAAAGGACCTTCCTGCGGGCCGTACCAACCGGGATATGGTGCGGCCGACAAGAGGCGCTGCCTTAGCGGCCCGGGCGAAGGTGTATTTGTACGCAGCCAGTCCTGAGTTCAATGGCAATACAGAAATGGCCGATGTGGTGGACCATGAGGGTAAGCCACTCATATCACAGGTATATAATGAAGAAAAATGGGCCAGGGCCGCGGCTGCTGCAAAAGACGTGATTGATCTGGGCGTATATCGCCTTTTCACGGCTCCCTTCAACGCTACCGATCAGGGACCGGCTCAACCAAAAACAATTGTTCCCCCTCATCATCCCCAGTATTCAGATGCCTCCTTTCCCAATGGCTGGCGGGATATTGATCCCTTTGAATCGTACCGCCAGTTGTTCAACGGAGCGCTTACCGCTTCCGGCAATCCTGAATTAATATTTTCGAGGATCACTGAATTAAGTAATGTTGGCCCCGAAGCTTTGGCAAAACACCAAACGCCGTACTCTATGGGAGGGTGGAATGCGCATGGCATTACACAAAAGCAATGCGATGCCTATTATATGAATGATGGCAATGATATTCCTACCAGCCCGCGTGTTCCGGGCTTTACCTCCAATGCTACCGATTATCTGCCTTTACCGTCAGATGTTTCTTTGCAATACGCGAACCGCGAGCCCCGTTTTTACGCCTCTGTTGCTTACAATGGAAGCATTTGGTACCGGCTGAGTGCAATCGAGGCCAATTTAAGAAGTAAACAGGTTTTTTATTACAGGGGCGAGCCGGATGGCAAGCAGCCTGCTTCTCCACAGTTTCATGTAAGAACAGGATTAGGCGTCAAGAAATTTGTGAACCCTATTGACTCTCACGATGGGAAAGTGTTGGGCTCTTTTGTGGTACCGAAATATGAACCTGCTATCCGGTATGCCGAAGTGCTGCTGATTTATGCAGAGGCCCTGAATGAATTAGGCGGTTCTTACAATGTTCCTGATTATACCGGCGCCCATACACATGCCCTGTCACGGGATGTTTTGGAGATGAGTAAGGCCATGAGCCAGGTCCGTATAAGGGCCGGATTGCCTGACTTTGATGCAGGCGTTTATGGTTCGAAAGAAACCTTCCGAAAAGCCCTTAAAAGAGAAAGACAAATTGAATTGCTGGGAGAGAACCACCGGTATTACGATCTCCGGCGTTGGAAAGATGCGCCTGTTGAGGAAGCCACGCCGATCATGGGTTGTAATATGGACATGACAGTGGCACAGCGCGACGTGTTCCATACACCTGTTGTGATCCCCTCTTTCCCTACCATATTCGTAAAGAAGATGTATTTGTGGCCCATTTCCCATGACGAATTAAGAAGGAACAAAAAATTGACCCAAAACCCAGGCTGGACAATGCCTTATTAAAAAGCATCAATTATGAAAAAGATCCATTTGATTATATTATCAGGCCTGCTGCTGGGCCTGGGTTGTGCCAAGGAGTGGACAAGGGAATTGTATGTAAAAGAAGTGTCTTTTGCAAAGAGTGGCGTGGTGAGCGTATATGCCCAATACAAAAGCCAGGGTGGCGTAGTAACCGTTAAGGTACCGGTAGTGCTTAGTGGTTCAACCGGCAATAAGGAGGACATCGAGGTTACCATAGCTATAGATAAGGATACGCTCGAAAACCTGAATTTTGAAAGATTCAGGTTGAGGCAGGACCTGTATTTTCATGAGCTGCCCGAAACCTATTATTCCTTTAAATCTATGACTACTACGATCCCTGCGGGATCATCACAGGGGTATTTGGATTTAGAGTTGAAGCTGGAAGGATTGGATTTGATAGACAAGTATATTCTGCCGGTAAAAATAGTTTCCACTTCAAAGAACAATGTTTCAAAGAGAAGATGGTTCAGCAAATCGCTTATGCGAATTATACCGTTCAATGATTATTCGGGTCGGTATTCCAATGCCGGCCTTATCTGGAACCGGGATGTGTCGTCGCAACCCGCTTTGACAATCCCTTACCGGAATGGCTGGGTGGTGGATGAGCATACGGTGTTTTTCTTTGCCGGCAATATTGACGAAGAAGCTTATGACCGGAAGAAGTATAAAATAATCGCCTCCTTAAATTCTGATAGTACCGTCACACTTTCTGCTCCTGATGCTTCTATTAATTTTGTCCAGCAGAAAGGAACTTACTCTATCAGCAAAAGAAAAGATGAGGTACAACCTTACCTGGAAAAAACATATATCACCATGAACCTGGAGTATTGGTACAGCGATATTACCAACCCGGCTTTCCCGATCAACTACCGCTTTGTGGGGCCGATGACGCTTGAAAGGGTCAGGAATACGCAAATTCCGGACGAAGATCAGCAGGTGCGTTTTGAGTAAGACGGGAAGGGCTCCATTTGGAAAAGTGCATTTTATTGCGTAAATAGCTATACGATTATAGCGTATATACCCTAAACAATACCAAGTGCCATGAAGGAAATGGGTCCCTTTCTGAAAACAGCCAAACCTGTGGTTTTACTGGTGGATGACAGTGAAGATATATTGGACTACCTGTCTCGCGATTTTAATAAGAAATACCATACCTATACTGCGAAGAACGGATATGAAGCGATGGCCATTTTACAGCAGGAGTTTGTGCAATTGGTAGTAAGCGATGTGATGATGCCCAAAATGGACGGATTTGAATTTTGTACAGCCATCAAATCAACTCCCGCACTGAGCCATATCCCCGTTATACTGTTAACTGCCAAAAACACTTTGCAATCAAAGATAGAGGGGCTTAAAACAGGCGCCGACGCCTATATCGAAAAGCCTTTTTCATTAGACCATCTGTATGTGCAGATAGATAACTTACTGGAAAACCGCCTGCAATTAAAAGAATGCTATGCCAGGTCGCCACTCGTGTACATCAACCGCATCGCGTATTCAAAAGAGGATGAAGTTTTTTGGAGGCAGTTAACGGATATGATCCTTGACAACCTGCATGATACAGATCTGGATGTGGAAAGGATCGCTGTTTTGATGAATATGAGCAAGGCTACCTTATACCGTAAGATAAAATCCATATCCGACATGTCGCCCAGCGATATTATTAACCTGACAAGATTGAAAAAGTCAGCCGATCTGATCAATGCCGGCAATTGCCGGATCAATGAACTGGCAAAGGAAGTGGGCTACAATTACCCGGCCCAGTTCAGGCGCAACTTTCAGAAACAGTTTAAGATGTCTCCGGCCGAATATATAGAAAAGGTAAGGCTTGCGACCAGCGCTAATATATAATGCATAAACAATATCAGCGTATGACGTTTCCGCATACGCTGATATTGTTGCTTTCGGTGATCATCACCGTATAGAATAAAGCCTGTTATTTATTACCGGGCGGGTTTCAATACCCACGTTTCAAAGGAGTCTTCAACACCGTCACCATCACTGTCCCAGCCTTCCGTGAATTTCAGTCTTTCAGCGGTAAGTTCTTTAATCTGTACATCGTCGTCCTCTTCATCAAAAGGTTCGTTGTCCCAGGCATACAAAAACCTGTCTGATTGGGTAGAATGCCATTTCCAGTTGGCCATATCGGCTTCTTTTAATTTGCCTCCGGAAAATGTTTGCACCAGGTAGGTACCATTATTGCTCATCAGGAAAGAAAGACTGTCAACGATATAGGAAATTTCATTGCCGTTTTCATCCAGTATCCATTCTTCTGACCCTATTATGTCAGCGCCGCTCTCTTCTGTGGTAAGATACCAGGGGCCTTTGCACAGGAGGGCAGTGCGGTTATCGGCAGGAATGGCGGCGGTTTTGTTGGCGGCAATGGTGATCGTTTTGTTGCCGGCAGCATAGAATAGCTTAAAGTCCATTTTGCCGTCGGTAATTTTGATGCCGGTAAGGTAACCGATACCGGTGAGGACAATAGAGTCACCTGATTTTGCTTCAAATTTACCGGTATATACTTTTTGATTTTCGTCGTAAATAATATACGTGCTGTCGCTGGTAAATTCAATGAATCCGGGTACGTCACCGGTGGTGCCTGTGGTTCCATTGGTTTCCACCTGCTGTGGTAAGGGGCGTCCCAGTAAAGACCTTTGGGACTGTCTGCCCTGTTGGCTGATGGCCTTTCTGCCTAATTGTACATCTGTACCAAATAGCCATTTACCCTGGACATCTTGCTGCAGTTTTTTGGCAGCTTCATTGCCAGGGGGCGGCGTAGTGTCATCATCGTTTTTCGAACAGGAAAACAATAAGGTCATTCCTGCCAGCAGGAAAAGTGGGATCTTTTTCATGGTTTAGTTTATTGTGAATATTGGTAAACGGTGAAAATAACGGCAAGGTGTGCTGCTATGATATAAGAAAAAATGGGTGAGTATACGTGTAGGTTGTTTTTCAAGGGTACCGGTTAATTTCGGCGCAATGTAATACAGGGGCTCTGTACTTGCAAGCCGGGCGTGCCGATATACCCAAATACAGGGGCCGGGGCACAACATTTGCCGTAAATCCCGGGTAAGTGGGGTATCTTAGAATATAATATTAAAACCGTTTCAATATGTACAAGTTTTGGAACATGCTGACTTATGTTTCCCTCATTGCCATAGCCTGCAATGACAGCAAGCCTAAATTGGCCAATACCAGTAATGCTGATACTACCCAGGCAGCAGATACGACCGGCGGTAAGCCAGTAGAAACAAAAGCGCCCAATACTAATTATAAACCGGCTTTTGCGGGGCAAACACGTATCCGTAGTGTAAAGACCCAAACGCCCTATGAAGCCACCATTGTTACGAAGGACCTGGATAAGCCCTGGGGTATTACGTCCTTGCCTGATGGCAGGTTCCTGATCACCCAAAAAGAAGGAACGATGCGGATCGCTGCTGCCGATGGTAAACTGAGTGCTCCCATCACCGGAATACCTGCTGTTAATTCCAGAGGCCAGGGTGGACTGTTGGGACTGACCATTGATCCCTCTTTTGACAAAAACAGGATGGTGTATTGGGCATTTTCTGAGAATGTACAAGGAGGCACATTGACCAGTGTGGCTAAAGGTAAATTATCGGCCGACGAGAAGAAGATCGAAAATGCCGCCGTTATTTATCGCGCCACGCCTGCCTATGATGGTGACCTGCACTATGGCGGCAGGATCTTATTTGACAAACAGGGCAACCTGATGGTGAGTACCGGCGAACGGTCGGATAGGGAAACAAGGCCGCAGGCGCAGTGGCTGAACTCCGGGCTTGGTAAGGTCATTCGTATTACGACTGATGGCAAACCGGCCAGCGGTAATCCTTTTGCCGGCAACAGTAATGCAAGACCTGAGATATACTCTTATGGTCATCGCAATGTACAGGGACTGGCCTGGCATCCGGAAACCGGCGATCTGTGGGAAGGAGAATTTGGTCCACGCGGTGGTGATGAGATCAATCTCATTCGTCCGGGCAAGAATTATGGATGGCCCATTATTACATATGGTATCGAGTATGGCGGGGAGGAAGTGCCTGGTGGTATTACCCAAAAAGAAGGGCTGGAACAACCTGTTTATTATTGGGACCCGGTCGTATCGCCCAGTGGTATGACGTTCTACAATGGGGATGCAATGCCTGAATGGAAAAACAATTTATTTGTTGCTGCTTTAAATACGCCCCACCTGGTGAGGCTGGTCATAGAAAATAATAAGGTAACCGGAGAAGAGCGGTTACTGGAAAAAGAACGTGAGCGGTTCCGTGATGTAACCGTGGGAAAAGATGGCGCCTTGTATGCCGTGACGGATGGAGGAAGGTTGTATAGGATGGGGAAGAAGTGATGAGGTCCTTTTTTTTGTCCCAATTTGGGTAATAATGTCTTTTTGTTTATCAAAGTTGAGAATGTTTAACGAAGTAGTTAGACATTGTTTGTATTAATGATCAAGATATAGCATATTTGTCATACAGGTTGTATAAAGTGTTGATTTTTATAGGTTATTGAGTAGTGGTTCTATGCCGATCAATAAATAATAATTATTATCTTTGTAATATCTACTTGTATGAGCGATAAAGATTTTAATAACTTAATGAAGTTGGCGCAGAAATTAGCCCAGGAAAAGCCTACTAAAGAAGAAGCTCTTCGTTCATTGGTACGTGCTGGTATCCTGGATGAAAATGGTAATTTCACTCCCCCTTACGCTTCTCTCGAAATCACCCCTCGTCCTCGTTAAAGCTGCCTGAATGTATGATGTTAAGTCCAATCTGATCATTGGATTTCATGGGTGTGAGCGTCATGTACGGGACGCGTTGTTGCTGAATCCAGATGATTATAAGATCAGTAAAAAGCCCTTCGATTGGTTAGGACATGGTTTGTATTTCTGGGAGAACAACTATGACCGTGCTTTGCAGTGGGCTACCGAAAAGAAAGAGCGGGGTAAAATACAAGAGCCTTATAAGGCGGGATTTCCTTACTTTGGCAGCTCTAAAAATATGCTTATTATATGAAGCACCTTGTTTTGGCCGCCCTGGTAAGTTGTATAGTATGTCAGTTTTCCGCAGCACAGCAAAGTGCAGCCACCGCCAACCCGGATTACAGGCCCGGCGCTTATGCCGTTAAGAGCGCCCAATTCAGGAGTTATCCCAACTCACGCAAAGACATTATTTTCCTGGGCAATAGTATCACTGCCGGTACCGACTGGGCCGAGCTGTTGGGCAATCCCCATTGCCGCAACCGCGGTATTTCGGGCGATATTACGTATGGCATCCTTGCACGGCTGGATGAAGTAACAGAAGGCCAGCCTGCCAAGGTATTCCTGTTGATCGGCATCAACGATATCCAGCACAATACACCCGACAGTATTATTATTGCCAATTACCGGAAGATCGTACAAACGATCAAGGTAGCCTCGCCCCGCACCAGGATCCATGTACAAACCCTGCTGCCAACGAATAATACTTTTACGCAGTTCAAGAACCATTACAATAAAGACGAACATATTGCTGCGGTGAATGAAGGGATCAGGAAGATCGCTGCAGAAGAGCAAGTAACCTGTATTGAACTGAACAAAGCATTCCAGGACGCAGAAGGGAAACTGGATAAGAAGCTCACGATGGATGGACTGCACCTGAATGCAGAGGGATATAAACTGTGGGCCGGTATCCTGAAGCCTTATTTGTAACCGTAAAGCCAGGCACAAATAAAGTAGCGCAGGAGGGGCTACCCTGCGTTTGTTAATAGCGATCTATTTTAGTTGTATCTCCATCCTGCTACCTCTATAACTTACTTTTTGTTGAGTTCCGGAAGGAAGCAATACAATATTGAAATCCTTTTGCAGGGTTTTCTGCTTTCCGGTTGCTGGTTCAATGGTCAGTTTCTTATTGCTGTTGTTGTAGGTGATGCGCATGCGGGTGGATTTCCCTTTCAGGTAATCCTGGCTGATGCCATCATCATCGTACAGCGTGAAATCGCCGTTGGCGCCGCTGTATACCCTGAGCGTGGTGGGTTCCGCTACTTTTTGTGACGTGTACTGGCGGATGGGATCAACGGGAATGATGGCGCCGGCACGCACATAGATCGGCATGATGGAAAGATCTACAGTACGTGTAACGGATTGTCTGCCGGTATGCTTTTCCCCCGTCCACCAGTCGTACCAGTCGCCTGTGGGCAGGTAGACTGTGCGGGATGTAGCGCCCTTCTCAAAAACGGGCGCAATGAGCAGGTCGCGCCCCCATAGATATTGACTGCCCATATTACGAACCTGCGCATCATCGGGATAATGCAACCACATGGCCCGCATGAGCGGCATGCCTGTATTACGGGCTTCCCATGCCAGGGTATAGGTGTAGGGGAGCAACTGGTAGCGTAGCTCTGTATATTTCCTGGTGACCGGTTCTATAGCCGGGTTATTCATTTCCGATTGTTTGATGTTGCGGGGATCATCAGCGGCTACAGTAGTATTCCGGTTGTTGTTCTCCCGCGGGCCCATATCGCTCAGACCAAAACCCCAGGGCAGGGCGGTAAACCATGTTCTGCCATGTGAACGGAAAGAGCCGCAGAAAGCGCCAAACTGGTACCAGCGGGCATAAAGCTCTCCGGTCTTTTCGGCATTGGGATAGAAGCCGCCAATATCGGAACCCCAGAAGGGGCCAATGCTCAGGGAATAATTGATGCCTACTGCTATCTGTCCTTCCAGTGTTTTCCAGGAAGATTCTGTATCACCGCTCCATACCCAGCCGCCCCATTGAGCAATACCAGGATACCCATTGCGTTGCAGGCTCCAGGGCCTGACATTGGGTTGGGTGGAAAGATGTCCCTGGTAATACAATTGATGTCTTTTGATCCGTTCAAAAAGATTGAACCAATCGCCCTCATCGGGCCAGAATGCATCTACTCCCTTATTCACCAGTTCTACATGCTGCTGCCAGTAATGGTGGATATGCGAAGCATCCATGGGTTCTCCCGGCCGCGCTGGAATAGTTCCCTGCAGGGTAGGGAGTTGATCGCGGTCCCAGGGCACCATGTGCAGCACCACTTTTACATTACGTTTGTGCATATCGGATAATACGGCAGCGGGATCGTGTTTGAATACTTCGGGGTTGAAATCAAAAGAAGGCTGCAAAGTGTTCCAACCCCGGGGTGTGAAGCCGGTACCTAAGTAGATAACGGCATCCAGCGGTATCTTTTTGGAACGGAAGCTGTCAATGATGCCCATCATCTGTGTATCATTGTCGAGGGTACGGTGCGATTGCATATAACCAAGCGCCCATTTGGGTGGCATGGCCGCAGGGCCGGTGAGTAGAGAAAAGTCTTTCATGAATGCGGCGGGATCGTGTGCATCAAAAACAATGACATCGTACAGGCCCGGTACTATTTTATCAATGGGCGGTTTTCCTTTACCCTGGCTGAGGCCCTGGTTCTTTTCGGTTTGCGGTCCGGCGGCGCCGGCAGGCGGTTGCCAGGGTATGCAATAACCTTTGTCCTTTTGTGCCATATCTACCTGTACCCAGGGCGTAACTACAAACAAACCCCATCCTTTGGTGCCTGCCAGCAAGGCTACGGGATTGCGGGAGCCATAGGCATCACTTTGCCAGCGTGGTTCCATGGTATGCATCCGGCCACGGCGGTCAAACTCAATAGGAAGGGCGCGCCAGTTGACCCCGCGTTCCGGTTTCGGGCCGCCTTCTCCCAGGCCCAGTATAGGCTGATCATCCATATCGAACGATAGTTTGCCATCATCCCCGAAAATCAGTTGCTGGATGGCCTGTCCCTTTGCATTGGTCACTATTATGGTAAGCGGGGAGGGGCGCACTTCTACCTGCAGGTTGCCTACTTTTTTCTTCACGGGGGAGGTTAGCGTACGGAGACTGATAGTTGCCGCCCCATATTTCCGTTCGGCCAGCGCAGGTGTGAAAGGGAAATCTTCCTGAAAGCTCAACGGTTTTAAAGTAATTCGGATGCTGTTGGCGCCTGCTGCGCGGATATCCAATTGGGCTGGTTGCCCATTAGTAGTAATCTGCTGCGCGTGGATGGTTCCGGCAACTGCCAGGAGCAGCACCCATGATAAAAGCATACGGGAGAAGGTCTGGTAAAGCATCGTTGTAAAGATTGACCACGATGATATCCATGTTTTAGGAACTGGCAATGCTTTTTTGAAAGTGGTTAAAATTTGTCAACCCGGGGCTAAAGCCGGTAATTTTCCGTAATTTTTATCAGCATTTAAAAACACCACGTAAACCTTCCGCTTAATGAAAAAGAACCATATTACCCGCCGCCAGTTTATTGATGCCACTACCAAAGCTTCATTGGCCTTCACCATCGTGCCCCGCCATGTACTGGGCGGCCCCGGTTATATTGCTCCCAGCGACAAGCTGACCCTGGCCTATATTGGCTGCGGCACGCAGGGACTGCGTGAAATGTGTGATCTCATCACCCGCCCGGAAATAGAGATTGTGTCCGTATGCGATCCCAATAAGCTAAGCACGAATTATATTGACTGGTCGCCCAATGGTATCCGCGACGGTATCCGCAAGGTGCTGAACGATCCCAACTGGGGTGCTGCCTATGAGGGCATTCCCGGCGGCCGTGATATAGGCAAAGAACTGCTGAATAGATACTACTCCAAAAGTATATACAGCTACAAAGGCTGTACAGCTTATGCAGATTTCCGGGAACTGCTGGAAAAAGAAAAGGATATTGATGCCGTGAAGATCATGACGCCCGACCATTTGCATGCAGCCGTTTCCATAGCAGCGATGAAGAAAGGGAAACATGTAGTGATCCATAAGCCGCTGGCCAACCGCATGCATGAAGCGAAGCTGGTGATTGACACGGCCCGTCAAACAGGCGTGAGCACACACTTACTGGCCTGGAGCAAACGCCCGGGAACAGAACTGGTAAAACAATGGATTGCGGAAGGGCATATCGGCCAACTGAAGTCTATTCACAACTGGTCTAACCGCCCGGTATGGCCGCAATGGACAACCAACCCTACCGATACACCACCTGTGCCCGAAGGTTTTGACTGGTCATTGTGGCTGGGCCCTGTTCCCGACCGGCCTTACCATCCCAACTATACGCACAATGTTTTCCGTGGCTGGTACGACTTTGGCGCCGGCAGCATTGCTGATATGGGGCATTACAGTTTATGGCCTTTGTTTCTCACGCTGGGTATTACTACAGCTCCCGATTCTGCTGAAGCTTATGGCACCACTACTAGTGCTATAGACAATCATGTATGTCGTGGTGTACAGAATGATGTGGCATTCCCTTATTCCAGTATTGTACGTTTCAAGTTTCCCCATCAGGCTACGTTGCCGCCTTTTGAGCTCTTCTGGTACGATGGCGGCATGCGTCCTAATACACCCGATGAATTAGGCAATGCTTCGCTGGAGCGGGAAGGGATGCTATTTGTGGGTGATAAAGGGTGCATTATGGCCGGGTTCCGCTGTGAGAATCCGAGGCTGTTGCCGCAAAGTAAAATGGATAGTGTGATGAAGGGAAAACCGCTTCCCCAGGAAGTGTACGATAGCAGTGATCAATATTGGATAGATGCGTTCAGGAATAAAACCCAGTCGCCCGGCAGCTTTTTACTGGCAGGCCCTGTAACGGAAACCATCCTGCTGGGAGGTGTGGCGCTGCGGGCTAAGAAAAAGTTGCTGTACAATGCCCGTGATATGAAGATCACCAATGACGAGGCGGCCAATAAATATTTCTACCGGGAATACCGGAAGGGGTGGGAGTTGTAGGGTGTTGCTGGTGGTTAATAAAAGGATAAACTATTGTAACTTTTTGGGGTATTCCCTTACTACCTTAGTTATCTATGAGAAAAAAGATCATCATCCCCGTTTTACTCACGGTTATCCTTGGCGCTGCTGGATTCATTAAGCAGTCCTCACAACAAATTCAATCCTCTCCTATACCTGCTGCCGCCACCTTCAAATGGGCAGGCGCCTGGCAGCCCACCCGGAAAAGCGCCGGCGATGGTGTTGTCAAATTAGATACCAAGATCGGTGCCTTCATCACACTGCCTGATGCAGCAGCGCTGGCTCATGTTATTTTCAATGTACAGAACAAGTTCCCGGCTTCCGCTCCCTGGGCTACCTGGGCGGTGGGCGATCTGTCGAAGGCTACGCCGTCTTATGCCGGCGTGCCGGTTGAAACACATGAAGCCTGGCTCACTTATATGGACCGGCTGGGTGTACAAGTATTTCTGGAGATATTTCCCTTTAAGGCCAATGCCAAAAAGGGAACTACGGCTACAGATATCCCTGCCATGATTGATACCTGGCTGAACAAATTCAAACACCACTCCTGTGTAGCAGGACTGGGTGTTGAACTGGAATACTTTGGTAAGGCCACCGATTCTGCCACGGCTGTCTGGGATGCACGGGTAAAATCGCACAAGTCTGCTTACCGTTTATTCCTCCGGCATTATAATCCGGATTACATGCCACCCACTTACCGTGGTAAGGGCGACCTGATCTTTATTAATGATGCATCGGAAGGAACCATTGAAGAATTGAACAAAGGTTTTGCCGACTGGGCCAACCGTTTCGCACCTACTGCCTGCGCCTTTCAATTGGGATACCCGGCCGATGAAGATGGCATGAACGGAAGTTCTGATCTTGGTTGGTGGAAACTGAAAGACCCGGTGAAGGATTGGGGGCAGTCTATCTTACCATTGATAAAAGACCCCAAACAGGAACTGGGCTATATCTGGGTCACTGCCCAATCGGGCAAAACGTATCATGCGAAGTGGGATTTGACGAAGGGGGCGAGGTTGCCCCGGCTTAAGTAATAAGAGACAACTGGAGTCATGCTGGTGGCCGTCCTAAGGTGGCGCTGACTGGTTATCGAGCCATATATACTTGGGGGCAGTCCCCTATGACTCTCCTGGCAATCTGATAGCAATCCCCCGGTAAAGGCAAAGGAAAAGTAAAGGAGAAGTAAGCCAGAAGTAAAGGAGAAGTAAGGCGGAATGGGTCAAATGCAGGCGGGACGCGGGTTTATATTGTTTTGGATCGGCAGATCCAGTCCTGGCAAGGGTTTGATCGAAATGAGGATGTAAAAAGTAATACGCCTGTCCATATAATAAACGGGTAAATCCGTGTTCGTACAATTTACCCAAAAAGCCTGCCGGAGCCAAAAAATACCTTCAAAATCTCCTCAAAATTTGCTGTAAGAGCACCCTGCCACAGCAGCGCAAAATCCCATTGCTGTGGAGTTATCTTTCAATGTCGTTGAATTAAGGGAAATGTCAGAGTTTGCCCCGCTCTGCGGGGCAGTTTGTATATTTACCCTCTTATAATGAACTACTATGCGTAAGAACCTCTTTCTTGTTGGTATGAGCTGTTTGTTAATAGCTGACCCGGTTGGAACCATGGCGTCGCCATCAATAGATATAGCAGCCTGCACACGAATGGCTGCAGCGCCCAAAGACCTGATCGGGCGTTGGGATATTACGATTGATGAAAATGGAACACCCAAGCCTTCCTGGCTGGAAGTAAAGCTCTCCGGCAGGCGTACCCTGGTAGGTTATTTTGTAGGCATTTCGGGTAGTGCGCGTCCTGTGTCTAATGTACAGTTTGACAGTACCGGCAAATTCAGCTTTGCCATCCCGCCGCAATGGGAGCGGGGCAACCAGGACCTGGTGCTGGAAGGAACATTAACAGCTTCGGGCATGGAAGGCACGATTGTTACCCCCGAAGGAAAAAAATACAACTGGAAAGGGGTGAGAGCGCCCTTGTTAAAAAGGACTGCTGCGCCGGTTTGGGATAAACCCATCAATTTATTCAACGGCAAAGACCTGACCGGCTGGAAAGCCCTGAGTAAAACGAATCAATGGGAAGTAAGGAACGGCATTTTAACCAGCCCGCAGTCGGGAGCCAACCTGGTGTCAGAACAAAAGTTCACCGATTTTAAATTGCATGTAGAGTTCAGGTTCCAAAAGGGAAGCAATAGTGGCGTGTACCTGAGAGGCCGTCATGAAGTACAGATAGAAGACAATCCCGCCAGCGAGCATCCTTCCAGTCAATTATTCAGCGGCGTATACGGATTTCTCACACCCAGTGAGATTGCTTCCAAAGGGGCAGACCAATGGCAAACGTATGATATTATATTAACCGGCCGGATGGTGACCGTAACCGTCAATGGAAAAACGGTGATCAGTAACCAGGAGATACCCGGTATTACCGGTGGGGCATTGGACAGTAATGAGGGAGAGCCCGGTCCTATTTACCTGCAGGGCGATCATGGCCCTATTGAATTCAGGAAGATCGTGATCACGCCTGCGAAGTAAAAGTAATAAGAGCGGGAAGGGTCCCATGGCTGCATTTTTGCAGGTAGTCAATTTGTATGGCAAAGAAAAAGACATTACCTGATCAGCCTGCGGAACTTCCCACTCCTTCCGAAGTACCGGAAATTCAACCTGACACTCCGGAACAACCTGTCCCGGAGTCGCCTGAAGAAGATCCCGGCCATGTTCCGGCGGAAGAACCGGTACCGGAAAACCCACCTACAGAAATCCCTCCTTTGCCTGAAAAGAAGGAATAACGGAAGCTTATCCCGCCTGGCAGGATATTGGTATCATGATCCCTGAATAAATCCTGCCACATGAAATCCATACTCATTCTAACGGATTTTTCAGAAGCAGCATTCCGCGCTGCTGAATATGCCTGCGAACTGGTTGATTCCCTACAGGTAAGGCGGATTATTTTGTACCACACTTACCAAAGTATTGTGGTGGGGACAGATCTACCCACCAGTACAGTAATGAATGACCGCCAGATCTACCTGGACAGCATGGAAGCGCTGGGCCTGGTACACGACCGGCTCAGGCCCCGGGTAGGGAATACGGTGAAAATTGATCTGCTGGCAGAAGCGACGACCCTTTTCCCTGATTCCATCAATGCGTTATGCCGGCGGGAAGCAATTGACCTGATCGTGTTGGGCGTATCGGGCAAATCCGGCGCTGAAAAGTTTTTAATGGGAAGTGTCACCACGCAGGTACTGCAATCCAGTGAATGCCCGGCCCTGATCGTGCCGGAAGAAGCGGTGATAGGGAAAGGCATTAACAGTATTGTACTTGCAGCCGATCTGAAAGACGCTTCAACGATGCCTGTAAATCTCCTGTATAAATTTTTAGATGCTTTTCCTGCAGAACTACATGTGGTGAATGTGCTGCCGGAAGCCAAAGAGAAGTATTCCCCTGAAACAGAAGAATCCATTGCCAAACTGCACGCAGTCCTGGAAAATTACAAACCTGCTTTTCATTATATCCAGGGAGATGATGTGGTAGCGAATATTCTTTCGTTTGCAGGGCAGCATCATGCTTCGCTGATCACGGCTGTTCCTAAAAAGCATGGATTTTTGACTGCGCTGTTTCATAAGAGTGTTTCCAAAAAGCTGGCCTATCACACGCAGGTGCCGCTATTGGTTTTGCCGGCTGTACAATAAACTTACGACTTTACTTCATCCGGTTTTGCAGGCTCCGTCTGCGGAATAAAATCCCGGCCATTTTTACTGTAATCATAGGGCCAGCGGTGTACTTCCGGAATTTCACCTTTCCAGTTGCCGTGGCCAGGAACGAGTGCTGTTGTCCATTCCAGGGTATTGGCGCTCCAGGGATTGTTATTGTGCACTTTTCTGCCCTTGAAAATGGAATAGAAAAAGTTGACCACAAAAAGTAATTGAATGCCAAATACAATGATGGCGGCGATGGTGATTGTCCTGTTCAGGCCTCCAAAATGTTTAAAGGATGCCCAGTCGGAATAACTATAATAACGCCTGGGCAGGCCGGCCAATCCCAGGTAATGCATTGGCCAGAAGATCACATAAGCGCCTGCCAGTGTGATCCAGAAGTGGATCTGCGCCAGCACTTCATTCATATACCGGCCATACATTTTCGGAAACCAGTGATAGATGCCGGCAAACATGCCAAACATAGCCGCCACACCCATTACGATGTGAAAGTGCGCCACAATGAAGTAGGTATCATGCAGGTGCATGTCAATGACCGAATTGCCCAGCCAGATGCCGGTAAGGCCGCCGGAAATAAAAAGACTTACAAAACCGATGGAGAACAGCATGGCTGGCGTAAGCCGCAGGTTACCTTTCCACAGGGTAGTGAGCCAATTAAATACTTTGACGGCAGAAGGTACAGCAATGAGCAAGGTGAGCAACACAAAGACAGATCCTAAAAAGGGATTCATACCGGTAACAAACATGTGGTGGGCCCATACGAGAAAGGAGAGGACCATAATGGTGAACAGGGAGGCAACCATGGCCATATACCCAAATATTGGTTTCCGGGCATGCACACTCATTACTTCCGATACGATGCCCATAGCCGGTAAGATAACAATGTATACCTCCGGATGCCCCAGGAACCAAAACAGGTGCTGGTATAAGATGGCATTGCCTCCTTCGTGGGGCAGCGCCTGCCGGGTGGAGCTGATAAAAATATCGGATAGATAAAAGCTGGTACCGAGGTTCCTGTCGAAGGTCAATAATATAAAGGCCGATAATAAAACGGGAAAGGAGAGTACGCCTAAAATAGCGGTAAAGAATAATCCCCAGGTTGATAAGGGCAACCGGGTCATACTCATGCCTTTGGTCCGCAGGTTTAAAACAGTAGCAATGTAGTTAATGCCTCCCAATAAGGTGGAAATGATGAAGAAGGCCAAACTCAATATCCACAGGTCCATGCCTGTTTGGGAACCCGGCATGGCATCATGCAGGGCGCTGAGGGGAGGATAGGCGGTCCATCCGCCACTGGCCGGACCGGTTTGTACAAAAAGGGAAATAAGCATGATGACCCCGGCCATAAAGAAAAACCAATAAGAAAGCATGTTGAGCAATGGAGAGGCCATATCACGGGCGCCTACCTGCAAAGGGATCAGCAGGTTGGCAAACGTGCCACTCAATCCTGCTGTTAACACAAAAAAGATCATAATAGTACCATGCATGGTAACAAGCGCATAGTAAAATTCGGGTTGTAGCTTACCATCTTTTGCCCAGTGGCCCAGTATGTTTTCAAGCCAGGGAAATGCTCTGTCCGGGTAGCCCAGTTGCAGCCGGAATAACACAGAGAAAAGCGCTCCTATGATAGCCCAGACAATGCCTGTTATCAGGAATTGCCTGGAGATCATTTTATGGTCCTGGCTAAAAATATAGGTTGTCCAGAAGTTTTCCATTATTTTTTTATTATCACGGCCCAGTCTTCCGGCTTTTGCAAGAGATTGAAACCAACATCAAATTGGATACGGGAGAGGTTGAGGTTGCAGGAGCTATTTCCCAGCCGCAGGTTAGAAATAAATATATGTTCCAGGTAGGGTGGTAGTATGGGCTTTTCGAAAGTGATGACTTTGGTAAGTGCGTTGATGTTGATACGAAAACAGGTTTGCAGCATCATGAATACGACCGCTACCGACCAGGCCTGGGGTGAGCAGGCCACCGGGTAACTGGTAGGGCCTTCACCACGCCGGCGCTCGAATCCGCAGAATAGTTCAGGCAGCCGCTGAAGATCTATAAATAAAGAAGCGTCGAACATCCCCTGCATTATTTTTAAGGCATGGTCCTGGTAATTGTATATCGATAAACCATAAGCAATAAGTGCATTGTCATGTGGCCATACCGATCCGTTATGATAAGACATGGGATTATAACGATGCTCCCGGTCGCTTAAAGTGCGTATGCCCCATCCTGTAAACATATCACTGTCCAGTAATGTGCCGGCCAGTTTCCGGGCATTTTCTTCATTGGCTATACGGGTAAAAAGGCAATGGCCTGCATTGGAGGAAACTACCCGGCAGGGGCGTTTATTGCCGTCTAAGGCAATCACAAAACATTTGAGGGCTTCATCCCAGAAGCGCTTATTAAATTGTTCCTTTAATGAGGCTGCTTCCTTAAAAAGTTTCTCCGAGAGTGCCGGTTCATTAAAATGCTTCGCCAACGTGGCGGCATAATATTTTGCGCTGTATACATACCCCTGTACCTCGCAAAGGGCAATTGGCGGCGGGGCCAACTGGCCATCTTCATGCATGATGGAATCAAAAGAGTCCTTCCAGCCCTGGTTCGTAAGGCCGTTTTCGGCCTTGTGCTGGTATTCCACCAATCCATCTCCATCTACATCCCCATATTTGTCTATCCAGTCGAGGGCAGCCATTATATGCGGCCATAATCTTTTAATGGTTGCTTCATCGGCGGTGCGTTCATAATACATGCCGGCGAGCATTACAAAGAGGGGGGTAGCGTCTATAGTACCATAATACTCTTTAAAAGGTATTTCTCCTGTATTGGCCATTTCCCCGCTACGCATTTCATGGAGTATTTTGCCGGGCTCGGCATCTTTGGACGGTATTAATTGGGTAGCCTGTTTTTGGGCAAGAAAGATCAACACATCCTTGCTTACTTCCGGCGCCAGCCACAATGTTTCCATCGCGGTGATCAATCCATCCCGCCCAAAAGCTGTATTGTACCAGGGCACGCCTGCATAGGGGTAATTGCCATATTCCGTTTGCGTCAGTAAGGAAAGGATGTCGGCTCTTGACCGGTTGATCCAATGGTTAAACTGGCTGTTGGAAGTATAGATATTGGCAAAAAGCCCCCGGGTTTTATTGATTTCTTCTTCTATAGATTCTCTGGCCACCTGGAAATCAATGTCTGCGTTTTTTTCATTCCCTGTTTTAAAATAAACGGTGTAATTGATGATTACCTGTTGTTTGGGTTGCAGGTGGAGCTTAAAGTGTACACTATTGCTGATAATATAAAAAGCAACTTCGGTAACAAATACAATACTGGTTTCACGCTGCAGGTCATCGTGCCCCTGGTACCTGAAAATGATCCGGTCAGTTTCTGCATGACAGGAAGTATCATTGGCCTTCACCTTACGGTCAAGCCCCCGTATCTCAAATATATCTTTGAAGTCGGCGCCAAAAGTCAATGAAAAAGTAACCTGGCATTCCCGTTCATCATAGTTCATGCACCTTAATTCTTCGTAAAAAGCTTTGTTGCGTATAAATTGGGTACGCGAGATATGGAGTGTATTTTCAGGAATACAGTCATTGAGTACAGGGTTGGTAAGGTCAATGGAGATGATCTCGTTGTCTTCTTTGATGGCGCTGCTCAGCAATAAAGGTCTCTTTTCTTCCATGGCCAGCACAAGCCTGTTTAAAAAGCGGGTGCCGTCATGATAGATACCCCGTACATTTTTACCGCCGGGGGAAATATTTCCTGTCTGGTCGAAGACCCCGAAGGTGTTGTAATGATTAATGACCTGGTTGAGATCATCAGTGTTCACTGCTTCGGCCGAGATATGGAATTTATTGTCTGCTGTTTCCGGATGACCTGCTTGCATATTATTCTTTTTTAAGTTGAACTTCAGCCCCCGCCGGTAAGTTATTCCTGCCGGGAGCCGGGAAGGATGTTGCCCGAAAATGATGGCTATCCTGCAACACCTGTATATATAAGCGGAGGTAATCTTCTGCCATTCTTCCGGCAGTGAACCTTTCTTCAAAAACACGCCGGATAGCCGGGCGCGAAAGCTGTTTGATCCTGCTCACCGCCTGTACCGCTTCCGGTATGGATTCCACCACAAAGCCGGTGATACCATGGTCAATTACTTCGGGAACGGACCCGTTTTTAAAAGCAATAACAGGTGTACCACAACTGAGGGCTTCAATCATTACCAGGCCAAAAGGCTCCGACCAGTTGATCGGGAACAATAAGGCTTTGGCCTTGCCTAAAAAGGAGGTCTTCTCCTGTTCATTGATTTCGCCTACATATTCTACCAGCGGATGGTCAATCAAATGGGCAATGTGTTTTTCAAAATAATGCTGGTCTACCTTATCAATTTTGGCGGCTATTTTAATCGGACAATTGCACTCAATAGCGATCTGGATGGCCCAGTCTACTCCCTTTTCCGGCGATATCCTGCCGATGAAGGCAAGGTATTCACCATTCCCCTCCTGCAAAGGATGCAGGCCCGCCGGTAAACCATGGTACACCGTACCTATCCAATTGGCCTGTGGAAGGGGCAAGCGCTGACTATTGGAAATAGAGATGACCTTTTGCCGGGGAAATTCATTGTACAGCGGTTGCAGGTCGGGTAAATCGAGCCGTCCATGTAAGGTGGTTATACAGGGCGTATCGCAGCGGGAACTGAAGGGGAAATGCAGGAAGTCGGTATGAAAATGAATAATGTCAAATTCCTTTGCCTGGCGTATTACTTTTTCCAACTGAACAATACAATGTGCCAGGGGATCAATGCAATCCGGGTTGAGCCGGAGTGCCTCATGGGTGATGGGAATGAGTTGGGCAGTGGTCACAGAGTCGCCGGAAGCAAATAAAGTTACTTCATGCTTGCGCCGTACCAGTTCTTCCGTCAGGTAATGGATCACACGTTCGGTTCCTCCGTATAGTTTGGGAGGTACGGCTTCAAATAATGGCGCTACCTGTGCTATTTTCATACGAATAGATATATGCTTAAGCAAGAAAGGTTCAGACTTAAGCCCAAACCTTCCTTCGCTGATACTGGTGACAGTATCATTCAGATGAAAAGCTGCAAATGTCGTATCGTTCCTTTGTACGTATTGGGCACGGATGCCGTTGAATCTATTTTATAGCTATTTGTTTGGTAGCTTTTACCTGCTGCTCACTTTTCGGTATAGTCAGTTTTAATATCCCGTCTGAGTAAGTAGCATTAATGCCGTCATCTTTGGCATTGTCGGGCAATTGGAATGACCGGGTAAAAGAGCTATAGCTGTATTCCCGCCTATTGTATTGTTTCTTGTCTCCTTCTGAAGTTTCGGTCCTTGCTTCTGCACTGATCGTCAGTATATCATCTTCTACATTCACCTTAAAATCCTCCTTTTTAAAGCCCGGCGCTACCACTTCAATGTTAAACCCTTTATCATCTTCGCTAATGTTTACGGCTGGTAACGATGATTTTGAAGGCCTGAAATCAGCAGGAAAGAAACTTTCCAGGTTAAAGAAATCCCGCCAGGGATCATAAGGCCTTGCTTCCTTGTTTCTTTTGGTGAGTGTATTCATAATAACCTCCTTTTTGCAGGCTTCAGGCAAAAAAAATATGCCATCCGGTAGATTGAGCAATCTTTTACAGATGTGTGAAAAATTGGGTCATTTTGTGGTTATCACCACCCGATTAACCCATTTATTTTACTTCGGGCCAGGTACCTGGCGGAGGCGCCGGTTCCTGTAAAATAGAAGGTGATTTATCCTTGGTTTGATTGTGTTTTATTACATAGGAAACCAGGACCGACATAAAAGCGCCGGCTCCGAAGTTGACAATAGTGGCTGTTACATAAATGAGCATGAGCGTGCCTTCATTGTCTTTATTGAGCGCCTGCGGCGCCCTGCTCAGAAAGGCATCCTGGCTGTTACCGCTCAAAAATCCCGGTATAAACACAAAACATAAAATAGTAGCACAGATAACTGCAATAGCGATCCCCACAAAAATGGCCATGTGGCCGGCTATGATCATCATCCACGTGCTTTTATAGTCCGGGCGGCGTCTGGTAAGCGTAATGGAATAAATTAATATGACAAACATGAAGAGTATGGAACCTATGAATAAAATAGCCGAATAATAATAACTGGCGATAGCCAAATACAACAACACAGGGATCGAATACGCAAGGCCCGCCAATGTGCCATAGAGGGTATATTCCCTCAAATGCCTTCGGTCAAAAAGTGTATTAGCCATGACGTTTTTTTAATAGATGGTACAAAAGATATGCCCCCTGAGCAGGCTGAGAATGATGCGTGCAGGCCTGTGGATTCATTTCCCCGGCATAATCTTACCGTCTTTGGCTCTTTTTTAACGATTGTCAGGCAATGATTCCCTGCCTGTTCCCGTTTCCGGTTTTACCTATTTGCCATTTACCTATTTATTACCTATGATCATACAACGGACAATATTCTTCCTGGCGCTTTCTGTTTTCTTTGTACTCCTTATTGCCAGTGGGAAGGTCATCTGGTTTCTGCGGTCTGAAAAAACAACCGGTGTTTTTTCTTTTGAAGGAAAGGGCAATGCACTGGAACAGATCCGGATCACCCATTCCTTCATTTATTTCAGGCATGGTAAAGACACGGTATGGTTCAATGGCCCCATCGGTCTCAATGTGCCAGAAGGCGCTGCCATTCCGGTGCGGTATAACCCGGCCAATCCTTCGGATGCGACAGTAAATACTTTCTATGGTATATGGGGTGGTACACTGGTATATTGCAGCCTGCCACTGCTGGTGCTGTTGGTGCTGGTGGTGCATCCCCATATCATACCTTACCGTTCCGTGATCCTGCTCAGCCGCAAAAGACCCTTTATGCAGCTCAGGTTGAAGGACGCTGCCGGAAATCCTTTTAGCTGATCCTTACAGCGCATCTTTCCCGATCACTGTCCAGTCATCATTGCCATGGCCTTTGGCTATCCACCTGTCCATTTCCGTGGCAATGGCCGGCACAATGGCCAGTTTAGTGCCTCCCTGTGCGGCGGCATCGAGGAATAACTGGGTGTCTTTCCGGGCCATATTCAGCTCCCAGGAGGGCTTATCATACGTGCCGGCGGTCATTCTCTTCAACCGGGCAGGCAGCATGGCTGCCGGGTTCCAGGAATCGAACAGGGCAGTAATATCACTGAGCGGCACATGCAGGGCTTTGGCCAGCGAAAGTGTATCGGCCAGGCCGGTAGTGAAAGTGACCAGGAACAGGTTACCGATGAGCTTTATACTGGCGGCCCGGCCTTCTTCTTCTCCGAAATGAAGCACCTTACCTGTCATGGCCGCCAATACAGGTTCCAGTTTACTGATGACCGACTGGTCGCCTGATACCAATATAGAACCGGTGCCTTCCAGGGCATTGATGGGGCCCATGAATACAGGAGCATGTAAATAGGTAAATCCTTTTTTCTTCCAGGCGGCCGTTCTTTGTATGGCGCCGGCTGCGGAAGTGGTGGTATGGTCTATAATAACAGCACCCGGTTGAAAACCTGCACTGGCTTTCTCCAGCACTTCATCTACCGAGGCATCGTCTTTCAGTGTGAGGTGGATGATGTCTGCTCCCCTTACTGCATCAGCCACATCGGCAAATGCTTTGGCGCCTTCGGCTTCCAGGGCAGTGGCTTTAGCAGTTGTCCTGTTCCAAACCTGTACCTGTATGCCTTTCTTTATCATTGCCCGTACAAAATTGGCCCCCAACAGGCCCATGCCTAAGAATGCTCTCATTGTTTTATTTTTTATAAAGATAGGCGACCTTTGCCATACCAGCTATTGACGCTTTTGTATGATTTATGCCACTTTTTACAGATAGGCATGGTTGTTTGCCATAAATCCTATAGTTTTGCGACACCTTATCGTTTTCCATTTTTCTCCACTGATTAGCAGCACTGATTTCCTGAATATTTCCCTTCCTTTTTTGCTCTGATAATAGTGATAGCTACCCTTTTTTCGCGGGCAGCATGGTTTTTTATGCACAGAGGAGTCGTGTTACTCAAAACTTCACGGGATTCTTTTTCCAATTAGCTGTACCATTTGATCGCATGCCCATCAGGGAATGGACCATTGCATGCGATAAGTTGCCGTATTCGTAGGGGATATGGTAACACCAGGTATCATTTATCATCAATACATATTAAGCATGAAAAAAAATCTGATGTTCCTTGCATTATTGTGCCTGTTAACTGCTATCCATGTCAATGCCCAGGTAGGCATTGGTACTACTACACCCAATGCCAGTTCGGCTTTGGAAATCGTATCTACTACCAAAGGTGTTTTAATTCCCAGGATGACAAGCGCCCAGCGAACAGGCATCGCTACGCCGGCTGAGGGATTAATGGTATACCAGACCAATGCGCCTGTTGGTTTGTGGATGTATATTTCAAGCGCCTGGATAAAGCTCTCCACAACCAGTGATCTCTTAGGCGCTTCTTCAGGGTATGCGGGTAATACCACCGGCGCCGTGATACCTGTTTTGTTGACAGGTACTGATGTGGCCCTGCCCAGCGCACAGAACCTGGGTGCAGATATTTCCGTCAACGGCGCCAATACCAATTTTACAGTAGCTAATGCCGGGCGTTATAGAATAGGTTATAATGTCAACATAACTGCTGCCTTGTTGGTAAGTTCCCGGATATTGATCAACGGAACACCCAATACCTCACTGACCATTCAACCCGTTGCCGGAACTACCTGGCAGCATGCTGAGGCGATCGTAACGCTAAGCGCAGGTGATGTCATTACCCTGCAATTATTTGGGCTCATAGGGGCTGCTACGCTTTTAGGTGGCAGCCAGGGCGCAGGATTGATTATTCAAAGAGTTGAATAGCAGGTAACGCAGCAGTATATTATTCACTTCAAAATTTAAAACTATGCGATACCTGGTATCTTTTGTGGGCAGCCTGTTGGTTGTACTGACGGGATCGGGGCAGTTTCATGTAGGGCCCGGCGAAAGCCTGTTCCTGCAAAATGGGGTTACTTTTACTGCAGACAGCCTGGTGCTGATACCCGGCGCCGATATTACCATTAGCAACAATACGCTTACGCGCAGCACTACGCCGATTCCCGGAACTACGCCGGGCACTAATAGCATTACGAGGGTATATTCCTGGACAGCGCCTGTTACCTATACAGGTGAGGCAGGCATTTTCTACGATGATGCAGAGTTAAGCGGCAATACCGAGAACATATTGCAGATAGCTTACCGCAATGGCACTGCCTGGACAACTACTGCTACCAGTTCCATTAATACAACGACTAACTATGTGAGCTACCTGGCTGGTAGCTTGCCGTTTAATGGCCTTACGGCCACCACCGCCGGCGTGCTGCTGCCCATTACTTATACTGGTTTTTCGGCCGCTGTTAAAGAACAGTATGTATTGTTGAACTGGCAGATGGGTGAAACAGATGGATTAACCGGCTTTGACATTGAGTACAGTAACGATGGGCGTAGCTGGACTACTGCCGGTACTATAATGGCTCCTGGCGGAAAGACTGATTTTAGCTTCCGCCACCCGGATATGGATTTCTCCACCCGGTTTTACCGTATTGCCATGCTGGAAGACAATGGCCGGCGATTGTATACACGTATGATAACCGTTCGTAACAACAATGCTGGTTCCCGGGTACGTATGGTGCGTAGCGGTAAAACAGTTATACTCTATTTTAGTGGACCAGCACCGGCTATGTTGGGGGTATATGATATGGAAGGCCGGTTGCTGATGTCCCGCAACGTTGTCCGGCAGCAATGTGAAATTACAGGACTGATCCCCGGCACCTATGTTATTTATTATGTAGCGGATGGACAGAAATTGTCCCGGAAGATTCAGTGGTGATAAAAACGTGTTCGTGATAGCAACGATCAATCAAAAAAGCGCCCTCGCATTGCGGGGGCGTTTTTGATTATTCTCTATGGCTATTATGGAAATTGATATGAGGTGATACCATGAATATAAGAAGTACCTGAGAAGGTTTTGGTATCAACCGCCTTGTCATTCACCAGTATTTCAGTTTTGAGGGTTCCGCCAACTGCTGTGGTAACAGTTATCCCAAAAACTTCGTATCGATCAACGGTTACCTTGAACTTTTTGGAGTAGGGAAGCGATACGCCGTCTGCATTGGCGATGCCTCCTGTTTCATTGGTATAAAGAACATCAGCAGTGGTTAAGCCACTTGTGGTAGGCGTTATCCTATACTCCAGGGTCACTTCTTTTGGATAGGATGGTTTGTCATCTTTGTCTTTGCTACAGGCAGTCAACAGGGAAACGGACAACAATAAGGAAAGCAGCTTTACCGGGTGTTTTTTAAGGTTCATCATTTATGTTTTGTTTTAAAATGTGCTATACGTCAGGCTGCGGTTAGGGGGGAGTCTTATTATCGGTTGTAGGATATATTTATGCAGGCAAAGGTATCTGGCAGTCACAGCCCGGACAATACTCCTAAACAAGGAATCTTTTCTACTGGTTTTCCGGTATTCTCCTGATGGTAAAAGAAATATTCAACATTTGTTGTTTATTTGCCGGATGATCCGCTATAGCTCCCTCGTATGTCTGTTGGTCCTGATCACCACCTGGTGTAAGGCCCAGTTACCATTGGATGAAAACCGGTATGCCGACAGCCTGCATACCGTATTACAGCAAGCCACTGCCGATAGTGTTAAGACAAAGGCCAGTTATCTTTTATCTTATTACTGGGTATTCAGGGATCCTGCAAAATCACGGCAATACCTGGAGCAGGGGCGGCAATATGCCCGGCAACACCCTTTTCAAACAGCCGTCTCTTATTTTTATGAGGGTATTATTTTCTATGCTACCGGCGAGGTAGCCCAAAGTGAAGCTGCTTTCCTGAAAGCCGACAGCCTGCTCAGCCAATTCGATACAAAAACAGCTTATACTTTCAGGTCGCAGTCCTGGCATAATTACGGCGTGCTGCAGCAGGCGAAAGGGGATGAAAAAACATTTGCTGATATTTTGATCAATAAAGCCATCCCCTTGGCCAAGATAGCGGACGATAGTGCGAACCTGGGCAAGAATTATCATGACCTGGCGCTTACTTTTAAAAATACGGCGCAGTATGAGAAAGCTTCCACCTGGTGCCTGATGGCGATCGGTATCTTTAAAAAATTACCCGCTACTACCAACCTGGCCACTGCCTATATCACGGCCGCAGAAAACTATGTATTGTGGGAAAAATATCCGCCGGCCAAGGCCATGCTCGACAGCGCCGGCGCCTTACTGGCCCCTCATCCGGGCTCATCGCTCCTGGTAGATTATTATGCGGCCGAAAGCATTTATTTTAACGCCATCCACCAATACCAACAGGCATTGGTCAGTACCGGTAAAGGCATTGAGCAGGCCAAACAACGAAACAGGCGCTATGAAGAACAACGGCTGTTATTGCAGCAATTCTATGCCTTGTTTGGCCAAAAGGATTACAGGCAGGCAAAGCCTGTATTGAACTACCTGTTGGAACAGCCGGAAATGATGTCACAGATCATCAACCGGCTACAGCTTTATAAAGGAATGGCTGAAACGAATGCGGGACTGGGGGATATGCGATCGGCCTATGAATGGAGCGACCGGTATAGTAAGCTCAGCGATAGTGTGCATGAGAGCCAGTTGAAAAACGATATCCAGGCCCTGGAGATCAGGTTCAATAATGCAGAAAACCAAAAGAAGATAGCTGTGCTCAAAGCAGAAAAGGAGAAAGCGGTACTGTCGGCCAAAAATACCCGGTTGCTCAACTGGTTTTTGGTGTCTGCCACGGCGTTATTGCTGGTGGTTGCCTGCCTGGCTTTATTGTATTACAGGAATAACAAAAAGTTATCTGAGCAGAAGGACCTGAACCATCAGCAGCAGCTTAAGGAAATAGAGCAGCAGCAGCAAATACAATTCAGCCAGGCTATGCTGCAGGGAGAAGAACGGGAGCGCAGGCGCGTGGCCGGCGACCTGCACGATGGGCTGGGGGGCATGCTGGCCGGTGTAAAGCTCAATTTAACGGGGCTCAC
Organism: Paraflavitalea devenefica; assembly: GCF_011759375.1. Taxonomy (NCBI): domain Bacteria; kingdom Pseudomonadati; phylum Bacteroidota; class Chitinophagia; order Chitinophagales; family Chitinophagaceae; genus Paraflavitalea; species Paraflavitalea devenefica. The sequence goes on from NZ_JAARML010000002.1 coordinate 1,607,047, forward strand.
GGCGCCCGCTGTAGCACAAGAGGCAGACCTGAATAAGGTGATCGGCCAGCTTGATCAGTCAATCAGTGAACTGCGCCGTATCGCCCGCAATATGATGCCCGAAGCATTGCTTAAGTTCGGACTGGAAACGGCCCTGAAAGATCTATGTGAGTCTATGATGGCCGAAAACATCCGCATCAGCTTTCAGTCATTGGGCATTGAGAAGAACATTCCCCAGCAAAAGCAGGTAACTGTTTATCGTATTGTGCAGGAGTTGCTCACGAATGCGATACGCCATGCCGGCGCCTCAGACATTTTATTGCAGTGCAGCCAGCATGATGATATTTTCTTTGTAACGCTGGAAGATAACGGGAAAGGGTTCGATACGAAGCTGGTGTCCCAGGCAAAAGGAATGGGACTGGGTAATGTAAAAAGCAGGGTGGACTACCTGAAGGGGAAAATGGACATCGTATCGGCCATTAATGAAGGTACCACGATAAATCTTGAATTAAATGTTGCAGGACAATAGTATCACATTGGCCATTGTAGATGACCATCCGGTAGTGATGGAAGGCGTACAGAAGCTGCTGGAGAGTAAAAAGCATATACAGGTTGCCGGCTGCTTTACAACAGGCGCCGATTTCATGGCATTCATAAAGAGCAACAAAGTTGATATTGTGCTGCTGGATATATCCCTCCCGGATGTCAGTGGGATAGACTTATGTAAAGATATCAAGGCCCTATCGCCTGCCACTTGTGTGCTGGTATTGAGTAACCACAGTGAACGAAGCATTATTATGCAAATGCTGCAAAACGGGGCCAGTGGTTATTTGCTGAAGAATGCTTCTGCTGCTGAGCTTACCAACAGTATCAACGAAGCGCTGGAGGGGCAGATCACTTTCAGCAGAGAAGTAAAGGAGATCATTGCCCGGCCTTCGGCCAGCGCATTAAGAGGTATTCCCCAACTGACCAGGAGGGAAAAAGAAATACTGCACCTTATTTCTGAAGGTGTCACTACTGCAGGTATAGCTGTACAACTTTCCTTAAGCCCGCTTACCATAGAAACCCACCGCAGGAACCTGCTGCAGAAGTTTGATGTAAAGAATGTAGCTGCCCTGATCAAGATCGCAGTACAGCAGGGATTGGTTTAACGTCTTCCGTACGGGTTTCTCCGGAGAAGCGAGGTCCTTCTCTTTAGTACCGCTATTACCAGCAGCAACATGCCAATGTGGGCTCCCATGGGAATGTTGAGCAGGAACCGCACACTGATCAGGAATTTCATGGCTATGTGTTTGTCAGTTGAATTTAAAGGCACTCAGGAAAAAGATAATGAACAGCAGCGTGAGTTGTGTAAGGTGGAAGAGGTTCATGTTCTTCCTGATCTGTTCCAGCGACTGTTGATCGGCGGGCTGTGGAGCGTCGGCCATTAACAGCCGGTTGAGCCTGGCCCCCTGCCTCCGGCCAAACAGTACGGCATTCAGGATCACCAGCACGACCAGCACTATTTTGATCCTGAACCACAGCATGGCCCCAAAAACAGTATGGAAAACTGCCATCATGCCTACTCCCGACAAGAGGATGAGCCCGGTACCAACACCAATCAGGATGGGCAGCCGGTCCAGCATCTTCCTTGCCAGTATACCCTCCTGCGGGTCCCTTGCATAAAAAGCCCAGAATTTCCTGGTAAGGATGAAATCAACAACAGTAGTACCCGCCAGCAATGTAATGCCGATAATGTGCAACCATAAGGACGCATTGAAAAGCATAATCTTTCTTTTTCCCCTAAGACAAACGAGCCTGCTTTTTTGTGACAGGGCCGTGGTTATTTCCTAAACTGTTTCAACTTATCGGGATTGGTCTGGATATAAATATTCCTGATCTGTTCACCATCCGTTTCCACGGAGAAAAGACTGATGGGGGTGTCGCCCAGGTAAGAAACAAAGGAGGGCATCCCATTGGCGATAATGACTTCCTGGCGGAAACCGGGCTGCTCGTATAATTTGGACATGGCGCTCATGATCAGCCTGCATACATTTTCCCTTCCATGAATAGGTTTATAGGCAGCGGTAAGCCGTTGCTCTTTAACCTGGATAAACTTGCCGGCCCCATCTGCAAACAATACGATGTCTTCTTTCAGCAGCTCGATGAGGTCTTCCAGGTTGCCTTCTGAAGTAGCCTGCAGCAGTTTATTGAGCATTTTTTCATGCACCCGCAGGTCTACTTCAAAGCGATGGGTATCCTTGCCAAGGTTGCCTTTTGCCCGTTTGAAGATCTGCCGGCAGTTATCCTCTGTTTTATCAAATATGCCGGCCAGCTCATAATAGTCATAGGCAAATATTTCCTTTAAGAGGAAGATGGCCCTTTCCTGCGGGGTTAATTTTTCCAGTAAGACCATGACGCCTATTGACAGGGCATGGTAGGTTTCTATTCGGGCCTGGTCGCGGGAGCTGTCATAATTTACCAATGGTTCGGGCAGCCATACCCCGATGTACTCCTCGCGTTTTACGCGGGCGCTGTTGAGGTAGTTGATACAGGTATTGGTAACGATCTTTACCAGGTAAGCCTTGGCATGCCTCACCGTGCCTTCAGGCGTTTCCATCCATTTCAGGAAAGCTTCCTGTACAATGTCTTCGGCCGTGTCAACGCTGCCAAGCATATTGTAGGCTATTGAAAAGAGAAGGCCTTTGTATTCAATAAACAGTTCTGCTCTATTGTCCATGCGATAATAAATGTAAGATAATTTGTATTGATGCCCTGCAGGGCATTCCTATAGCATGGGACAATTCACCCGGCTGGTTTGTGACAAGTGGCCTATAATATTTTCAGGTTCATTTTGTAGTGCTCGCCCACGGGTATGACGTTTTTGCCGATGGTTACGGAATCTTTACTGATCATGTTAATATGCCGGGTGTTGACCACATACGACCGGTGGGCCCTTTTGAACCCGTCTTCGGGAAGCAACAGCAATAATGATTTCATCGTGAGATGGGTAATATGCGTGCCGGTAGTAGTAACCACCTTAATATAGTCTTTCATGGATTGGGCAAAAAGTATGTCGGCATGATATACTTTCAGCAGACTGCCATTGACTTTAAGGTACAGGTAGTTCTTTTCCGGTTCCGGTGCAGGGGAGGGTTGCTGGTGCAAAAAGCGGGCAATGCCTTTCCTGAACCGTTCATAGGTGATGGGCTTCAGCAGGTAATCAACCGCCTGCAGTTCATAGCTCAACAGGGCAAACTCGGAATAGGCAGTAGTGAAAATAAAGGCAGGCGGGTTTTTAAGTGATTGTATGAACTGCGTGCCATTGACCAGGGGCATTTTGATATCCAGGAACAGAAGGTCAATAGGCTGCTGATGCAAAACTGCGAATGCTTCGGCTGCATAAAAGCATTTGGCGGTCAGCACCAGGCCCTCGGTTTGGCTGATGTGCTTTTCCAGTACCTGTTGCGCCAGCGGCTCATCATCAACGATCATGCATCTTATCATATCAGTTCAACATAATGGTTAAAAGTACTGTATAACTATGGTCCGTTTCCTGTATGGCCAGAGAATGCTTACTGGGGTAAAGCAAGGCAAGCCTTTTCCGTACATTCTCCATGCCAATGCCGGTCCTGCCTGTTTGTTCCGCAGCTTTCATGGCTTTGCTGTTCTTTACAGATAAGGTAAGCTCGCCCTCATTCAACACAATAATCGTTTCAATATAGCCTGCATGGAGCTCTTCTTCTATACCATGCTTGAATGCGTTCTCAATAAAAGGCAATAATAGCAGGGGCTCAATCATTGCCTGGCTGGTGATGCCCTGCGTATCGAACCGGATGGACAGTTTCTCATTGTACCGTACAGACTGTACTTCTATATAACTATTCATGAACTGTATTTCACTGGTTAAAGGTTGTTTGGGTTTATTTGCCTCATACAGTACATAACGCATCATCTCCGACAGGCGGGCTACCAGGGGGGCGGTGAGCTGTGATTGCTGCAATGCCAGTGCATAAATGTTGTTGAGGGTATTAAAAAAGAAGTGGGGGTGTAATTGTGACTGGAGGTATTGGAGGTCGGCCTCGGTTTGCAATTGTTTTAATTGCCGGATCTGCTTTTGTTGTTTGTCGTAGTGGATAAAATAAGCCAATGCCGCCATTTCCAGGAATTGTAACAGCAGGTAATGAATGCTGAAATGAAGGCCTTTTTGTTTCATCCACCTGGAGGCCTCTTCTACCATATCAGCCGGTAAGAAAGAGAGTTTGGAAATAGACCAATACATGACATACACTTTGTACAGTTCGTAGGATACGATAAATAGCAGCACCGAAAGCAAAAAGTACCCATACTTCCTTTTAACCAGGAATTGCTGGATGGCCAGCTTGTAGAATAAATAGTAAGGAATGATACTATAGAAACCCCAAACGATCCGCCTGATGATATTTTCCTGGAGATAATTCCGGTGAAACCCGGAAGGGTCTTCGTTGAAAGTGTACTCAAGATCCGAGCCCATGGGGATGATAATGCAAAGACAAATAAAGAATATCCATTCAATCCTGGCGTACTTATCCCATGTAAAAATAGATGGCCGTTTACTCATACGTTTTAAAGATATAGTAAATCCAAAACAAAATATTCCGTAAGACGGCCGGAGCTTTTGTTTTCGATTAAACCGTCTTTTTTTTCGATGAAATCAGCCTGCTGTCCCGCTGGTCTTTTTGTTGGTTGGCCCGGTCGAAATGGCTATTAACGGGGTGATATAGCCATTATGTTTGCTGTATAAATCTTTATTATTATGATGAAATTACTCCTTGCCTGTAGCGCTATATGCATGATGGGAAGCTGCCATGCCCAAACAGATCCGCCTGCAGTAGCTGTGCTGCAAAAGACAGCCGCCGCACTTAACAGTTTTACAAAGATGAGCTACCATTACACCCGCGAGATGAGGTATTATGAAAACAATTATCATAATATAGACAGTGCTGCCCTATATGTTGAATACATCAAAAACAGCCCGATTGGGTTAAGGTTTCAGGCAAACCAGGAAAGATCTGCTTTTATTTATGATGGCGGGATCACATTGCGATTGGATAAGAAAGGCATGACCATTGACAGCGCATCCGTGAAAACCGCCCGGGAAATGGAAAGCAGCAGTTTCCTGTATCATTCACTGCCCATGCTGCGCAATATCCTGCCACTGATCATCAATAACGATAGCATTCAAAAAACGGTAAGTGATACAACGATCAGCGCACAATCTTTTCTTTGTGTAAAATTAGAGGGGCCTGGTATGTATTTTACACTTACTGATATAAAACGTGCACAGTCTCCGGTTGCACAAAAAGTTTATTACCTTATTATTGATAAAAAAACTTACTTACCCTTTCAGTTCATTGCCAAATTTATCCGTGGCCGGGATGACCGTGATTTTGTGACGATAGCTTACACAAACATTAATACCAGGCCTGTTGTGCCGCCGGCTGCTTCCTGGACCTATGTTGCTTATGCACACCAGTATCAGCCATTCCGTCCTGATGTGAAGGTGCCTATGGTAAAGACCGGTGATATAGCCAATAACTTCAGGCTGCCTGATTATACGCCCGGCTTTATTGATAGTGTATCCCTTTACCAGTTTGCCGGCAAAATAGTGTTGCTCGATTTCTGGTTTAAATCCTGTGGTCCCTGTATGGAAGCCATGCCCCATTATAATGCATTGCAGAACAAATTCGACACAGCGCACTTCCAGCTACTCAGCATTAATATTGAAGATGGAGAAAAGGATATGCAATTCTTTTTCAATAAATTCCGGCCAACATATAAAATGCTGTATAAGGGTGGGGAGGTGTTCAAACGGATGGGACTTCCCGGCTGTCCATCCCTGGTATTGCTGGATAAAAAGGGAAAAGTGGTGCAGGTGGCTGTTGGCTTTGATCAGCAAGCTATTGAAAAGAAAATAGAAGAGGTCATGGCACAAAACTAAGTGAGGGAAAAGGGGCAATTAAGGGCTTCGCCAGTTCCTGCTGGCACGGTATTTATGCCTTATACTATTTTAGCCTTTAAAAAACAGGAGGTTATATGGTAATGCAAGATAAGAACTATGAGATTGACAACCAGACGGGTGTCAACCATGAAGGGCCAGATGCTAATAACCCGGTACGACGGCTAACAGCCCGTTCTATTACAGGCGATAAGGTAGAAAATCCTAATGGGGATGATCTTGGTAAGATAGAAGACCTGATGATCAATCTAAATACAGGCGAGGTAGAATACGTAGTGCTGGAGAGTGGGGCTTTCCTGGGATTGGGCGGAAAGCTTTTTGCCATTCCTTTTAAAGAGCTCGTGCTGAATCCTGCGAAAGAAGTGTTTGTATTGAATCGTGAAAAAGAATACCTGAAAGAAGCGCCGGGATTTGATAAGAATCACTGGCCCGATACCAACGATCACCGTTATTTTGAACGGGTGACCAGCTATTACGACCGTACACCTATTCCAATGTTGCCATTGTAATAGGGATGGTTATTTTTAGTAGTATGCAGCGGGGATAATGAACATTATCCCCGCTGTTATTATATATAGCCGAAAGGGGAAGCGTATAATGAGTGGGGATTGCCAGTGAAGTTAATAGTCGATGAAGGTCAGCTCTTCGGGAATTACTGCGATACAGTGAAGATAGAATACCATTGTAACAGATAGTCCGGGTGGACTGCCTGCCATCAGGGGATAGAAAGTTTGCCAGGTTACAGGTATAACCTGGCAAATTCTATTGGATGACCTTGCGGTCAGGTTTATTTTACATGCTTGCTGACAATCTTGGCCAGTTCAAACATCGTGATCTGGTCTTTGCCAAAGATTGGTTTCAGCTTGGCGTCTGCATTAATGTTTCTTTTGTTCTTTTTGTCCTGCAGGCCATTTTTCTTGATGTAATCCCAGATCTTCTTAACGATCTCAGTTCTGGGGATTGGTTTGCTGCCAATCACTTCAGCCAGTGTAGCGCTTGGCGTTAGTGGGGCCATGAAGGCTGCATTGGGCTTCCTGGCTGATTTTTTAACAGCTTTCTTAGCGGCTTTCTTAACTGCTTTCTTCGCAACTTTCTTAGGAGCTGCTTTTTTGGCGGCCTTTTTTACTGCTTTTTTAGCTGCTTTCTTGGGCGCTTTTTTTGTTGCCATTTGTTCTGATTTTTTTTTACGATTGATGATGGTGTCTAATGCAGGAGGAAGGGATTTTATTCCTGCACCAGACAGGATGATAATCTTTCCTCCAAAATTAATGAAGTAATATAGTAAGAAACATCCATATCAGCTCTTCATTTGTTCACCAGTTATGCACTGTCTGTTAGTAAGTTTCATTGGGGAAATGCTATAGTTGGAGTACAATCCCTCGTCATTACCATGTGCCTTTATCCCTCGTTGCCTTGCTGTCTCATTGCCTCGTTGGCTATTGTAGTTGCTTCAGCACCCTTGCTATATTAACGCCTTTACCCAATACCGGCTTGAACAGATCACCGGTTTTGGTGATCCTTGCCACTGCATTTTTGAGGGTAAAATGGGTGAGCCGTAACCCCTTTTTTACTTCAGTCCAATCCAGCGGCATAGACACTGTGGCGCCGGGTTTGGGCCGCAATGAGTAAGCCGCTGCCAGCGTGGCTTTGGGGCGGTTTTGCAGGTAGTCTATATAGAGCTTTCCTTTCCTGTTGCGGGTGAGCCTTTCAATACTGGTAAAGCGGGGTAACTGCTCGTGTACACGGGTGGCAATGAGCTTGCCAAATAACTGGCATTCGTCATACGTATACTTAGCGCCCAACGGAATATAAACGTGTATACCGGTGGAACCGGATGTCTTGGGATAGCCTTCAACACCCAGGTCGTCCAGTACCTGCTTTACCATTTGGGCGGTTTGTATCACCTGCTCAAACGTATTGCCTTTATCCGGGTCAAGGTCAAGGCAGCACCAATCGGGATGGTCCGGTTTATGAATGGTACTGTTCCAGGGATTCATTTCAATAGCGCCCAGGTTGGCCATCCATAATAAGCTGGCCTCATTGGTAGGCACCATGAAATTCTTGTCTTCCCCCTCACTGGTATGATAAGGAAACTGCTTGATCCAGTCCGGCGCTTTACCGGTTATATCCTTTTGGTAAAAGCTCTTGCCCCTGATCCCATTCGGGTATCTGTTCAGCGATTGGGGGCGGTCTACCAGGTAAGGAAGGATATAGGGAGCCACCTGGTAGTAATAGTTCAGCATATCCCGCTTGGTATATTTTTCCGTTGGCCAGAACACCTTATGCAGGTTGGTAAAAGATAATTCATGGCCATTGATGGCCCGCACCTGGGTGGCTTCAGAAGGATTCAACAGGGTTTTCCTTTCCCGTTTGCCTCCCTTCTTTAATAGTTTGGCTGCCGGGTTTTTCCGGGCACGCCTGGTTACTTCTTTTACTTCCACTGCCGTTTCTGCTACTACTGCTGTCGCTTTCTTGTCGTCCCGCATGCCTGCAAAACTGGGATGGCGCATCACACCATCATCGGTAATTTCTGCATAGCTCACTTCGCCTACCAGCTTTGGCTTTAACCAGGTAACAGTAGCATGTGGCGGATCGGGCCTGAAACGGGAGGGTTTATTAACGTCCGGCGGTTCGGTAAAAGGACATTTGGGGGTGACCAGTGATTTGAATTGCTTCATCATTTCCCGTTGCATCTTATCATTAAACCCCGTACCTACTTTACCGGTATAATGCAACCGCTTCCCCTCATAAACACCCACCAGTAATGCGCTGAAGAGTTTGGGCGAATCCTCATTCTTAGTAAAGCCACCAATCACTACTTCATGCCTTTTATTGGCTTTTAGCTTTAGCCAATCCCTGGTTCGTTCACCAGGTATATAAACGCTGTCGGCCCTTTTGGCCATTACCCCCTCCATACCCATCTCTGCCGCCACCGACAGGAATTCGGTAGCAGAGCTTTCAAAGGCTTCGCTGTAGCGGATGATGCCCGATGCCGGCACCAAGGGGCGCAACAACTCCCTGCGTTGTACCAGGGGCAACCCAGTCAGGTCATGACCATCCAGCCACAGGATATCAAATACATAATACACCAGTTCTCCATCGGCCTCGCTGCGCCAATTCTGTAATGACCCGAAGTGCGCAATGCCTTTATCATTCACTACGCAGATCTCTCCGTCTATAACGGCCTCGATCTTCCAATCGAGTACTGCCTGATATACCGGATAGAATTTTTCATTGAAGGATTTATTGTTCCTGGATAGCAATTCCACTGCCCCTTTATGACAAAGGGCCAGCGCCCGGTACCCATCCCATTTGATCTCATATAGCCAACCGGGTTGGTCAAACGGCTCATTCACCAGGGTTCCCAGCATGGGGCGAATATTTTTTGGGAAGGGTGCTTTAGGCGCTTCCTGCAGACCGGTTACCGGTTTTTTTTTTCGCGCCGTCTTGCGCGGAGCTGCTTTCTTTACTGGCTTTTGGGTTTTGCGTGTGCCGGCCTTTTTGGTGTTGGCAGTAGTGGAAGCTGCCGGCTGCCCGTAAATGTTATCGCTTGTTTTGGTCACTTCTTCCAGTGTTTTATCGGATAGAACAGAGCGGACTTTCCGGGTAACATTGGTTGCTTTGGCGTATTGGTCCCGGTGTTTGATCAGCAGCCAGGCATTGTTAGCTGCATTCTTTAACCGTACCAGGGCAAATTCTCCCTGTAGCTTATGTCCGTTGAGCCTGAACTTGAGGGAGCCTTCTTTGATTTGTTTAAGCAGTGCTTTTTCATCTTTCTTCTTATCGCCGCTGGGCTCCAGTGGTTCATACGTGCCTTCATCCCATACGATCACCGTTCCTGCCCCATAATTCCCTTCGGGGATAATGCCTTCAAAGCTGCGGTAATCATACGGGTGGTCTTCTACCATCATGGCCAGTCTTTTGTCCTCCGGGTTGGTAGAAGGCCCCTTGGGCACGGCCCAGCTCTTCAGCACGCCATCCATTTCCAGCCTGAAATCATAATGCAAACGGGTGGCATCATGTTTCTGCACCACAAAGCGTAAGGTTTTGCCGGAGGCCTTCCCGCCGGTAGGTTCCGGTGTTCTGCGGAAGGAGCGTTTTTTCCGGTACACTGTTAATGCCATAAAAGGAAGGTTTATAGAGCATACCTCCTTAAATCGCATGCCAGCGGAGTATTATTATGTCAGGCTGAGTCCCGCAGAGCGGGATCGAAGTCCTTTAGATAGGAGAGGTGATCAAATTGTATTACGAGTGGTCAATGAGCATCCAGCCGGAATGATATCTTACAGATCAGGCCATAGGAAATAATCTTATCATCTTTTACATGGGCCTTGATGTCTTTTACGTACACGGAGTCAATATTGCGAACGGTTTTAGCGGCTTCTTTCACTGCATTTTGCAAAGCATCATCAATACTTTTTTCTGAAGAAGCGATCACTTCAATAACTTTTACGATAGCCATAATATAAGTTTTGGATTATAAAGGCATAGCCGGCACAATTTTCATACCTGGCTGCCTTCCCCTGGCAGACAATAAGGTGAGGAAGGGTTTCTACAGGGAAGGATGACGCAATAAGCCCGCTTTATTGTCGTATTGGCACATCCTGCATCCGGAGAATAGCTGGTAGGTTTACAGTATCATTTAAAACTCAATGTATGGCTGTAAAAGAATTTATTGACCTGCCGGTCACCGACCTGAATAAGTTATTGCGTGAGCTGGACCTAACAGCACGCGGGCTGCTGGAAACCGTGGCGGCTTTCAGCCAGGGGCAATTCAATAAAATACCTTTTGCCGGAAGCTGGACGGCCGGGCAGGTTTCCGAGCATTTGCTGAAATCAATAGCAGGCATACCCGAACTGATGTTGGGGAATACCAGGACCACCACAGAAAGAAAGGGAGATGAAAAAGTGCAGGCCATTGAATCCATCTTTCTTGACTATGACATCAAAATGAAATCGCCCGATTTCACCCTGCCATCCGGAGGTCCGCACGACAGGAATGAACTCCTGAATGGTCTCAGGACCGCACTCGATGCACTGGCAGAAAAGGCGCGTACCACCGACCTTACGGCTACCTGTACCGATTTCCCGTTTCCCCGGATAGGGGAGCTTACGCGCTGGGAATGGATCTGTTTTGCTATCTGCCATTCCAAGCGGCATACGCTCCAGTTGAAAAACATTTACCGGCCTATTTCCCCGGCGGTTTCTTTTAACGGGGAATGAATCACCTTTTTTCCTGCCGGCAGGGGAGCGGGCATCTTTTGCTGCCTGGCGAGCGCCAAACAAAAAATAACACCGGTGAGTGCAAGGCCGGCGCCTACATATTCGGGTGAAGTATAGCCATAACCTGCTGCAATGGGCAATCCGCCCAGCCAGGCGCCCAGGGCATTGCCCATATTGGCGCTGGCTTGTAATGCCGAGGATGCCAGCATTTCAGCCCCTTTGGCGGCCCTGATCATTAACATCTGCATAGGCGCTATCACGGCAAAGGCGATAGCTCCGGTGAGGAAGGTCATTACAATGGCCGGCGCCTTATAATAGCTCACGACAGATACGATCAGCAAAGCGCCCACCATGGTCAGTAACAGGGCGCCCGTGGTTTTCAGCGGAGAAAAACGATCGGCCAGTCGTCCACCAACAAAATTGCCTACCGCCATACCTACACCTGCAACGATCATGATCATACTGATGCTGCCGCTGCTGAATCCCGCCACTGCTGTCATCAACGGCGCGATATAACTGATCCACGCAAACAATCCACCCGTGCCGATACTGGAAATACCAATAATGATCCAGATATCCAGTTGACCAAAGACCTTAATGCTTTTGCCAAAGCCGCCGGGCTGGGTGGAAGGCGACAGGTTGGGCATCCATTTACGGATGCTGGCGGCTGCCACCAGGGCAATCAATGCAATCACCAGGAAGGAATAACGCCAGCCGATAGTGTGCGATATCCACGTGCCCAGCGGAACGCCTGCGATATTGGCAATGGTGAGGCCGGCAAACATCATGGATACGGCCCGGGCTTCGCGCCCTGGTTCTGCCAGTCTGCTGGCCACTACAGCGCCCATACCGAAGAAGGCGCCGTGTGGAAGGCCGGCAAATAACCGGGCCGCCAGCAACAATCCATAATTGGGCGCCAGTGCAAAAAGTATATTGAACAGGGCAAACATACCCATCAGCGACAGGAGTATGATCCTGGGCCGGTAATGCGACGTTAAGGCCGTCATCAGCGGCGCACCGATCACCACACCCAGTGCATAAATGGAAATAAGGTGTCCTGCCGAAGGAATGGATATAGCCAGGTCGCTTGCCACATCGGGCAATACACCCATCATCATGAACTCAGTCATCCCTACTACCATACCACCAAGCGTGAGGGTAAGGAGGCCGGGTTTCATCGTCTTCACAAAGTTCATTGCTATCATGGAATGCGGTTTATTAAATGAATAGGCAAGGTATATGGCAAAGAAAAATGCTCCGCCTTCTGGCGGAGCATTCGTTGTGTTGTCATGCAGGCATTCAGCCCGGTTCCCATAGGTGAAATCTCTTCGGGTGGCTTGCAATCACATGGCCCTGTACTAAACAATCCGTACATGCTTGCCTGTTTGCAGCATCTCTGCTACCAGGTCAAGGTCATTTTTCGGGGCTCCTGATATCACGATGAGGTCTATGGTTGAATCCTCCATGATGGATCTCTTATCCTGTACTATCTCGGCATCCGGATAGTGTGATCGTGTAATTTCGGGCGAGGCGTTCTTCACCATTACTTTCTTCAGGAGGAACCCGTTGTTGGTATTACCCAGGGACTCTACCTGGAAAGCGCTGGTGGGTGTTTTGAATTCAATAAGCCCCACATTGGTTAATCTGTCCATAACTCACTGGCTTTAGGTATTATCATTTCCGGCCTTACCAAAGCTGTTGATGGCTTGGAGCGGGCAGGATTGATAGTCAAACAATGGTTTGGCAGCACAAAATTACGCATTATTGGTTAAACGTTTAACCAGTGCTGCTCTTTTTAACAGCTTATTGCTTTTGGGATGAATTTATTGGTTTGATAGTCAGTTTGTTGAAGGGGCTGATATTGGTTAAAACATTAATTGTATTTTAGCATATTCGATAACCCTGTATGGACCGGAAAGTTTCCTTAAAAGACATTGCCCAAAAGGTAGGGGTCTCTACGGCCCTGGTTTCCTATGTGTTAAACAATAAACGGGAAAACAGGGTGTCGAAAGACCTGGCGCAGCGCATCCGGGAAGCAGCGGCGGAAATGAATTACCGCACCAACCAGGTGGCCCGGAGCCTGAAAACCAATAAGACCTACACCATTGGATTGATTGTATCGGATATTGCCAATCCTTTTTCTTCGGGCCTGGCGCGCATCATTGAAGATGAGGCCGAACAGCTTCAGTACACTGTTATCTTTAGCAGCTCTGATGAAAATGCCCGGAAGTCGGGCAAATTAATAGATACTTTATTAGACCGGCAGGTGGACGGGCTGATCATTGCGCCGCCGGCTTTTTCTGAACACCAGGTGATCTATTTACAAGAGCAGCAAGTGCCTTTTGTACTGGTTGACCGCTACTTTCCTGATCTCAGCACCAACTATGTGGCGCTGGACAATTATGGGGCAGCTTTCAAAGGCGTGGAATACCTTATCAATACCGGCCGCCGTAAAATAGGGATGATCACCTATGATTCAGCGCTCTTCCACCTGCAGGAACGGAAAAGAGGGTATACCGCTGCCCTGGAAGCACATGGATTGCCTGCTAACAAGAGCTTCCTGAAAGAAATAGACATTAAGCTGGAACAGGCCACTGTAGAAAACGTCATCCAATCTTTACTCTCCGGCAATGACCGGGTAGATGCTTTATTATTCGGGGCCAACAAGATTGCTGTAGCGGGACTACGGTACATCAGTTCCCTCCCGGTAAAGGTGCCGGAAGAACTGGCCATTGTGAACTTCGATGAAACAGAAGCGCTGGAGTTTTACCAGGCTCCTTTTTCCTATATCAAACAACCGCTGCCCGAAATAGGCCGGCTCGCCATCCGTATCTTACTGGATAGCATTGAAAGAAACAGTGCCCCCACGCAAATTAACCTTGAAGGGGAACTGGTCCATAAAATCCCTTAGCAGTCTTTTTGACCCCCACCAGGTTTATTTTTTATTTTCTCCGTTCCTGCTGACATAAGGCTGTCACTACCCCTGCTTTTCTTTGAGGCATAATAAAAAATACCATTATGCAAGACACGCTCATCAGCACAACCGTAGTCATTACACCTGCTCAACTGCTGGAACACTGGCAGGGGCACCGCCGGGTTACACGACGTGTAATTGAAGCTTTCCCCGAAGAGCAGCTTTTCCAATATTCCATAGGAGGCATGCGTCCTTTTTCGGAACTGGCGCTGGAGTTGATCCGGTTAACTTTTATAGGAAGTCATGGTACGGCTACCGGCGAATGGAAGGACCTGGAAGAACTGTATACCGGTGATACGAACCCGGCTACAAAAGCGGGCCTGTTGAAGTTCTGGGATGATGCCACGGGCTACCTGAATGAACAATGGGCGCAGATAAAGCCCGGGCGTTGGCAGGAAACAGATGCTGCTTTGGGACAATATGAAGGACCGGTATACAGCAGCTCACTGTATTGGCTCGATAACGAAAACCACCACCGTGGACAGGGATATGTATACCTGCGCTCATTGGGCATAGAGCCGCCCTTTTTCTGGGACAGGGGATAAACCACACAGTAAGCCATGTAAAACAATAAAGCCCTCCGTGTATGCGGAGGGCTTTGGTATATTGGATCTTATAGACGGGGATTATTGGCCGGATGTGCTGTCCGACAAATTGCCGTTGGCAATAAACCTGATCTGCACTTTTTGTGCATCGTTGGTAGCGCCGGGCATACCGAGCAACAGTACCGTTTGCAAAGTGTTTTATTAAGTGAAAAAGAAAACTCTTCAGCAGTTGGAGTTGGTACGTGAGGTGCTGTTGGTAGGGTTATAGTAATTGTTCAAGGGAGACTGCAAAAATATTGAAAAAGCCGGGCCTGGGCGCCCGAGGAATGATAAAGGATCGTTAAAAGCGCAGTGAAATTGCTGAAAGCAACGCAATAAAAATGCGAGGCTTGCAAGCCCCGCATAGCTACAATTCTTCAGACACTGTCTGGAGAATCTATTTGGTTGAAATACAGGAAAATGATATTCGTCAGACACTGACTGGCGAATTTGTAGATAACAATTATTAAATCATGGCTATACTTTCCGTCTTACCGCCTTATCGGCACTAAACAGCAGGGCTCATCGGCTTTACCTTTCTTTTCAGCAGCAGGGCGCTGAGCAGGGTAATGATCAGCCCAACCGGTAATATCTCTGCATAAGTCATCAAAATAACGAATAGCGGGTTCTTGTACAGTTCTTTGCCCCTGGCTATTTCTGCTGCCACTTCATTCAGTTCAGCCTGGCTGGCGCCACTGCTCCTGGCGTCATTCATCGCACAGGCTGCATACCTGTCCATAAAATCGGGAAAGAACAATTTATACTCAACCAGCCATACCAGCACATACAGGGTAGAGGCCACCAGGGTAATATAAAACCCCGTTTTAAATGCTTTTCCAAAAGAAATAACCCCATTGTTGTACTTATCCCGGTAATTTTTAATGCCTACAAAGATCATGGAAAAGGCAACTACCATCGTGGTATAGCCAACGATGATATTCCCTTGGGCGCTTTCGTTCTTGTACATTGCCCTAATGTTGAAAAACATCAAAGTGGTAACAATAAGCCCGGCAATTAAACCAAAGACAAGGACAATCTTTTTCATGTCGTATAAATTTTAATTTGAATGGTTACCCAACAAATTTGACCCTTAAAACGCTGCCAACGTTCATACTTTAGGGTGATTTTAGGCGAACAGCCCATTTTCATTCCAATGGGTGAAAGGTATTAAGGTATGAGACTCAGCCTTTTGGCTTTTTCAATGGCCTGGGTCCTGCGTTTTACGTCCAGTTTCAGGAAGAGATTGGAGGAATGGGTCTTTACAGTATTCAGGGAAACAAAGAGGCGGTCGGCTATTTCCTGGTTGCTCAGTCCCTGGGCAATCAGTTGCAATACTTCCAACTCACGCCGGCTTAAGCCCGACTTATTGAAAGCTGCTTCGCTGAAAGTAAAACCAGCGGCAGGGGATACATATACCTCTTTTTCCACCACTACTGTTTTCACCTTGGGTTTGGTAAGCTTCAGCGCCAGCCAGATACCCAGTGTGGTGAAGATGATGGCTATAGCGCCGGCATATACTTCAAACGCATGATTAATGATAATAAAGCGTAGCTCCAGCCACTTCAGTAAGAACAGCAGCGCAGCCAGCGAAACACCGTAGATAATAACGTGCTTATGCCTTATTAATGGTTTCGGGATCATGTTGTACCAAAAATAAGGTTTTTCTTTTCAGGTAAACCTGACAGGTTTGCCCTATTCGTAGCATGCGAAACCCCGCAGAGCGGGGTAGACTCTGTCAGGTTTTGAGCTTATAAATATTCAGGCATGCCTTTGTTTTTTCCGCAGCAGGAGTGTAGCGATCTTACAAAACGCTATCAGCACCGGAATAAACGACAAGATGGTAAGGAACGAAAATATTTGCGCACCCACGGGCATGAGCTCACTGCTCAGGGAAGCTGTAAAATTCTCATACAAAAGAAATACAGTAATGGTCGAAAATACAAGGGTGGCAACAAGGCTGCTGCCAAGCGTAATAATTATATTCCTGCTGCTTTTTTCTTTCGACCTTATTTTTTCTGCAAAGAGCATCAACAGGAATAAACCGCTCAGGGCTGCGACCATAAGCGTTTTCACAACGGTGGGTAAGAAATCATGCATCTCCATAACGAACTGTTTAGGAATGAGACAAAGGGTTAAAGTTGGGTTCCCCGCACCATGAAGGCTGCGGACTATTTTTCTGTTTTGTGGAGAGATAGGTTGTATTGCAGGGTAACAATACACATAGGTATGGGAACACGGTACATTACACAGGAAGAAGTGGAAATAGAATGTAGGGTTACTTATACCAAAGTTAACTGAAATTAAATTATTAAAACATGGTTGTAATTGATTTATAATCAGGTAGACCGAAAAATTGATTTAAAGCAATCCGTTTTATGACACAATTAGTATCTTCCGGGCTCAATCAAAAAATTAACCGATAAAACCAGCCATATGACATCGAGAAGAAATTTCCTCCAGCAGTCTGCTTTAAGTCTCGCAGGCGCCATTTCCTTACCCCTGGTATCCGGCGCTGCGCCCGGTAAAAAAGAACCCGTGTTATTGTCAACAGGCATTGCCGGTTACACCTTTGCCAAATTTGACCTGGAAAAAGCCATTGCCATGATGAAGAAAGTGGATATCAAATACCTTTCTGTAAAGGATTTCCACCTGCCGCTCAACAGCAATGCCGAAAAGATCCAAAGCGTCCTGAAGCAATTGGCCGATGCAGACATCAAGGTATATGCAGTGGGCGTTATTTATATGAAAACCCAGCAGGCGGTTGATGAGGCTTTTGACTATGCAAAAAGGGTAGGCGTACCGCTTATTGTGGGTGTGCCCAATCCTGAGTTGCTGGACTATACCGAAAAAGTAGTGAAATCATCGGGCATCAGGCTGGCCATTCATAACCATGGTCCGGAAGATAAACTATATCCTGGTCCTAAAAACGTATACGACCTCATTAAAGACCGGGATGAAAAAATGGGGATATGCCTGGATATTGGCCATGCTATCCGGGCAGGTGCCGATCCTGCGGAAGCGATCAGGCTGTATAAAAACAGGATCTTCGACCTGCATATCAAAGATGTAACCCTGGCTGCCAAAGATGGTAAGGCTATCGAAGTAGGCAGGGGCGTGATCAATTTCCCCGCCCTGGTAAAAGCGCTCCATAAGATCCGGTACCAGGGTATTTGCAGCATTGAATTTGAAAAAGACATGACCGATCCCCTCGCCGGGCTGGCTGAATCTACCGGTTACTTCAAGGGCGTCGTAAAATCATTCGCGTAAGGAAACTTAAGGTGAGTCGCCCTGCAGCGCTGCAAGTGCTGTACGGCAGGGCGGCCCACCTTTCTGTATAGCTCGCTGCCTTTAATAAAACTTCGGTAACGGGACCAACTGCGTATTCTGCCGCTGATGCCAGTAAGGATAAATAGGCTCCCGCTCACTGGCGGCATCCAATTGTTTGATCTGTTCGGTGGTCAGGTTCCAGCCCACCGCGTCCAGGTTCTGTCGCAACTGTTCTTCATTGCGGGCGCCAATAATAATATTGGCTACAGTGGGTCTTTGTAATACCCAGTTCAGCGCTACCTGCGCCACTGTTTTACCCGTCTCTTCAGCTACTGCATCCAGTGCGTCTATAATATTGTACAGGAATTCTTCATTTAGTGCCGGGCCATGGCCACCCCCCTGTTGTACCCGGTTGGCTGCGGGCAATGGTTGGTTGCGCCGGTATTTACCGCCCAGCCGGCCGGACGCCAGCGGGCTCCATACGATCGTACCGATCTTCTGATCAATACCCAGGGGCATCAGCTCCCATTCAAACTCGCGGTCCAGCAGGGAATAATAAGCCTGGTGGGCAATATACTTTGTCCACCCATACCGCTCTGATACAGACAGGGACTTCATCAGGTGCCAGCCGGAGAAATTGGAGCAGGCGATATAGCGTATCTTACCGCTTTGCACCAGTGTGTCCAGTGTGCGCAGTGTTTCATCCACTGGTGTATTGCCATCAAAGCCATGCATGTGGTAAATATCAATATAATCCGTTTGCAGGCGGCGCAGGGAATCTTCTACCTGCCTTATCAGGTGAAAGCGGGAAGAGCCTGAATCATTGGGTGCCTCACTCATCTTAAAAGTAGCCTTGGTAGAGATGATCGTCTTATCCCGGAAGCCTTTCACGGCATGGCCCAATATCTCTTCTGCCACGCCTCTTGAATACACATTGGCCGTATCAAAAAAATTAACACCTGCTTCCATGCACAGCTTCACCAGGCGGTTGGCTTCTTCCTGCTGGGTGGTGCCCCAGGCTTTGAAAAAATCACCCACGCCGCCAAAGGTGGCCGTGCCAAAACTTAATACCGGCACCTGCAGGCCGGAATTACCCAATTGTCTGTATTCCATATATGGTATTTGATGATATACGGAAGATAACAACGGCCGTGCCGGATTGTTGAAAGGACCTGCACACAGCCTTGCTCATCAATCAGTGAGTGGCTGCACTCCGTGTGCAGGTACCTGTGGCGGCAATTTCCCAACCCCGATATTACATCCGGAATCTTTTGGTAACTTTAGCATACCTCCCCAAATCCCTTTACTGCCAACTGTATAGTCATGTTCCCGGAACCAGGACCGGCCGGGCCTGATTATTGAAGTCTACGCCTTATAAAGATGTTCTTAAATGTATAGCAGTGGCCAAAGATTATTATTCTATACTGGGACTTACCAGGACAGCAACGGACGAAGAGATCAAAAAAGCTTTTCGCAAGCTGGCCATTAAATACCACCCCGACAAAAATGCCGGCAATAAAGAGGCCGAAGAAAAATTCAAGGAGATCAATGAAGCGTATGAGGTGCTGAGCGATGCAGAGAAGCGGAAACTGTATGACCGCTATGGGGCCAACTGGAACCAGTTCAATGGCGCACAGCAGGGACCGCACCAATACCAGGGCGCTTCACCCGGTGGCGGGCATTATCATTACGAGGGCGATCCCAATGAGTTCTTTGGTCAGGATTTTGGACAGGGGGGCGGTTTCTCCGACATTTTTGGAGAGTTCTTCAACCGGTCGGGCGGTGCATCCGGCGCAAAACGGGGTGGCAGGCGAAAATCTAAAGGACAGGACTATACCTCGGAGATGGCGATCACGCTGGAAGAAGCCTATCAGGGGACAGCGAAGGTGGTTACACTCCATGAGCAAAAGGTGCGCATCACCCTCAAGCCCGGTGCTTACAGCGGGCTTACGATCAAACTGGCGGGCAAAGGCGCGCCGGGTATCAATGGCGGGCCGGCAGGTGATCTCTACATTACCATCCAGGTATTGTCGCACCCTGTATACAAGCGGGAGGGCGATCACCTCCGGCAAACGGTGACGATAGACCTGTTTACCGCTGTACTGGGCGGCGAAAAGGAAATAAGCACCTTATCGGGCATGGTAAAGGTGAAAATACCGGCAGGCACACAGAGCGGTAAAGTACTACGCATCAGGGGTAAAGGCATGCCGGTATACAACAGGGCAGGGGAGGCCGGCGACATGCTGGCAGAGATCCGGGTATTGATCCCGGAACAATTGACAGAACAGCAGCGGGAACTGTTCAGGCAATTACAATCAACATTCAAATCATAGAACCTGACTAATACTTTATTTTATGTTTCCGGATGTAATCATTTACCCATCGTATGCAGATACACATTCTTCCGTGCTGGATGATATCAGGGACCTGTTCATCAGCCGCCGGCTTATTCATTACGCCGGTTCCCTGCAGGAACGTTGCCAGCTTGATGAAGCAGCCCTGGAAAAGGCGGTACAAAAAGCATTGGTGGTTTGTGTAACGGCCGGCATTAGCCCGGAAGAACATTTCAAAAGCGTATTTGTGTATGCAGGGGATGCACTGAAAAAGGACTGGCTGGTATCGGACCTGGGATTGCAGCTCATCACACTCAATGCGGATATAACCAATCCCGTAGTAGCCAGGTTGCAGGTAGAGCTACTATCGGGAAGGGGATTATAACATGGCTTCCGCGATATTATCCGTACATTAGTAGCGCCATCATACTACTTATGAAAGTGACTACTATCGGATATCATTTAGGTGACAGACTGGACCTCAAGCACATTAAACACAGCCTCACTTTTGAATGTATCTATGCCGATCCTACTGAACTCATCTTCGAGGTAAAACACTTTTCCTGGTTTCAGGTATTTGATTATGGCAGTATCGTTTTCTTTGGCGTTGATAAAACGCTGCAAACGGATATTATCGGTTCCGTAAGAAGGATATTGTCGCTTCCTGTCAATGAGCTCATGACGGAAGAAATTGACGTGGAAGTAAACCCGCATTCCTCTACCAAAGTACTGTTTGATAAGATCATTGTTAACCAGATAAGCCTGGACATAGCCAAGATCGTCATGCTGAATGCAGCGCAGTCGGTGGCGCTGGATTATTACCTTGAGCAAACCAATATGATGCTGGCGCAAACCATCTACTTCAGCAATGAACTGGAAGAAAAAGGCAGGTTCTCTATCAAAGGAAAAAAACTGTTGAAGTACATCGGCAAGGCGCTTAACCTCAAGAACAAGATCGCGCAGAACCTGTACATCTTCGATAGCCCCGACATTACCTGGTACGATAAATCGCTCAATAGCCTGCATGATCAGCTCAACAGGGAACTGGATATCAGGATCCGGTACCGCAGCCTGCAGGAAAGCCTCAGCATCATCCAGGAAAACCTGGAGATCTATAAAGACATCAACCAGCACTCGCATAGCTCCACGCTGGAATGGATCATCATCATCCTCATTGCCGTGGAAATACTGAATATCTTCGTGGAACGGATATTTTAAATACTTATATATGACTGCCGGGTGGGTCGTACCGGATAATACCAGGGGACTTCATCCATTGATAGGGGTTAGTAGGTGAATTCCTCCCGGATTTACATAAGTTTGCATTGGATAAACCCCTTAATTTACCTGTATGAAAAGACTGTCCCTGGTTACACTGGTACTTGCCCTGCTTTCCATGTCCACCCTGGCCCAATTTCAAACTGTTGATGGAGAAGGTATTAGCCAGTCGATCGCCCTCAAAAAGATTCAGAAAAAAGCCAAATACGGCGCTTACCTTATTCAGAAAGAAGTAAGCTTCAGTACCGGTAAAGGCATCAATGGCCAGCCGGTGGCCACTGTGACCGAAAAAGGAACGGTGGAAATGGTGGCCCTGGAGAGCAAGACCAATATTGGCTACCTGCTGCCCTATAACCAGTTTGTAAAACTGGCCGATTACGATTTTGAGATCTTCTATAAGAACAACTTTAAAAGCCAGAAATACCCTCCGCAAAAAGTATCCCTCACAGATGAATCTATTTTCTTTGATGATAGCTACGGGCAGGTATATGGTTTCCTTGCCAACGAAACCGGTACACGCTGCCGGTTCAAATACAACTATGAATATTCCGATGCCAAATACCTTACCCGGGTATTCTTTCACCATGGCTTCCCGGTAAAACAGAACAGCATCAGTTTTAAAGTGCCCGACTGGCTGGAACTGGAGATCGTTGAAAAGAACTTTGCCGGATATAAAATAAAGAAGGAAGTAAAGAAAGAGAAGAACGTAAATGTGTATACCTACACGGCAGAGAACTTGTTGGGCATTAAGCAGGAGCCTTCTTCACTGGGTAGACCTTATTACCTTCCGCACCTGGTCATTACTGTGCGCAGCTACGTTGCCAACCAAAAGAAAATAAATGGTTTTAAGTCCCTCGATGATATGTATGCCTGGTACAACTTCCTGTACAAAAAAGCCGAGAACCAGACGGATGTGCTGAAGACGCAGGTAGCCCAGTTGACCCAGGGTAAAACCACTGATGAAGACAAAGTCAAAGCCCTCTACTATTGGGTGCAGGATAACATACGCTACATTGCTTTTGAAGAGGGCTATTCCGGTTTTGTGCCACAAACTGTGCAGGAAGTATTTAAAAACAAATACGGCGATTGTAAGGGCATGGCCAACCTGCTTACAGAAATGCTGAAGCTGGCGGGCTATGATGCGCATTTTGCCTGGATAGGCACCCGTGAAATACCATACGACCGTACCGAGATACAATCCCTTTGTGTAGATAACCATGCCATCAGTGTACTTTACCTCAAGGGGAAGACCTATTTCCTGGACGGTACCGAGAAATATGCCGCCCTGGGCAGGAATGCCTACCGCATACAGGGAAAAAATGTACTGGTGCAGCATGGCGATACCTATAAAGTAGAAAATGTGCCGCCGCCTTCGGCCGAAGATAACCAGATCGCCACCCAGGCTTCCCTGGTGCTCAAAGGCAACAAGATCAGCGGGCATGTGAAAATGACCTTTGATGGCGAATCAAAAAACTTCTTTCATTACATCTACAACACCATTCCCGCCAATAAGCGCAAGGAATTCATCACGCACATGATAGAGTTGAACGGTGCTAACTCGGAAGCTACCAATGTTAAAACCTCCGATTTTAAGAACCGCGATATTCCGCTGGTGCTGGAAGGCGATGTGGAGATCAGCAACCAGGTAACACAGGTGGATAAGACCTGTTACATTGGTATTGATTTCTTCCCCGGTACTTTTGCCAACTTCATTCCCGACGAAGAAAGGCAGAATCCCATTGACATGGACAATGTATTTGTAGCCAGTGATGAAGTAACGCTCGAACTGCCGGCCAATGCCAAAATGCAGGCCGCGCCGTCCAACTTCCAGTCGGCCTTCAACAACAACAGCATGGAAGCGGCTTATACCACTGCCGGCAATAAAGTCACCCTGAAAAAGAAAATGCGCATGAATTCGCCGGTGATCAATACTGCCGACTTTACCGCCTGGAAAGCATTCCTCAACAAGATCAAAGAATTCAACCGCAACAACGTAACCATCGGTTTGCAATAAACATCCTTTAGCAATAATGCAACCCTCCAAACTAATGTGCATGAAAACGATCATCCTCTGCTGCCTGCTGGCTATCATAGGCGCCGGCCAGGTATACAGCCAGCAACGTATTTCCAAAAAACAGGTAGAGCTCTTTCAAAAGAACCTCGAAAAAAATCCGCTGCTGACGGAGGAGGATGCCGACTTTAAAGGCAATAACAAAGCCGCTCAGTGGGCCAGTGAAAGCGCCGTGATCCTTTGCCAGAAGACCAGCTTTAATTTTGATAAAAAAGGCGTAAGCCTGGGCAAGCGTATCGGCCGTAACATATACGGGTTGCTGACAGCGCCCTTAACGTTGGGTGCGTCCATCTACTACGCCAACGCATCTAACGAAACCAAAATACTCATTGAAGAAACAGAGCGCCGTAAAATATTGCTCAATGATAAATTCGCCCTTGAACAATACTCTGTCTTATACTTCAGGCTCTCTACCGAAGGCGATGCCTTTGCTGCCCGGGTAATTAAGAAAGATGGCGCCACAGAGCCGGTGGATATTTCGGAAGCCATCAGCGTGGAAGACATCAAGCTGGTGCCCGGTATTTTCAGGAGCTATACCGATGAGCGTTTTTCTTCTTCTTACCGCCCCACCTACTTCAAAATAGCAGTGCCCGGTCTGGAAGAAGGGGATATCATTGAATACGAATTTAAGAACTTCAACAACCAGCAGTTCGGGTACAATCCCAGCTACCGGGAATTTACGCCTGTTTACTACCTCTGCAACCGGGAACTGCCGGTGGCCAAACAGGTAATTGAAGTAGTAACAGAAGACGAAAAATATTTCATAGGCTATAAAAGCCTGAAAGGGGCGCCGGAATTTGTGCAAACAACCAACAAGGGCAATAAAGTATTCCGCTGGGAAGATAATAACCGGGATAAGATCACCGATACCCGTTATGTGAGCGAGTTTATGGAATTGCCTTCCATTAAATTCCAGGTAGTCTATGCACGCAACAGCAGCAAAAACTTTGTGTGGTTCAAGGACGAAACGGATATGAAAAAGGACATGAGCACCGAAGAACTGGGGGAGAAGGCCAAGACCTTCTGGTTTAACCCGGCGAAACTACACCTGACCGGTGATTATACAGCGGGGCTCAGGGCCGGCATTGAATCTACGGTGGGTGATATGTACAAGACGCTCCGTAAGAAAGGCATCAAAGATGCCAGCCCGGATGAGTACGTACAAAAGACCTATTACCTCATCAGGTCGAAGACCATGGCAGGCGGCTGGAGTGATTTTGCCTTTGCCAAAGTGTTTTCCCGCCTGCTGGAAGAGAACAGGATTGAGCATGAAATTGTGGTAAGTGCGCCCAACAACAGGACCAACCTGAACTCCATTGCTTTCTCACAGGAAATAGCCTGGCTGGTTAAATACAAGAACAAGTATTACACCAATCCCGGTGAACACAGCAATCCGGAAGACCTGCAGGCCTGGCTGGTGGGCAATAATGCCATCCGCTTTCCCTATAACAAGGAGGAAGCAAAAGCAGTGAGTGAAGTACTGCCGCTCACCGATACGCTGAGCAATGCCATCCTTACCCTGGTAAGCGCCCGGCTGGATGATAGCAAAGTGAACATGTCGGTGGATAAGACCGTTGAGGCAAAAGGGCTGGTAAAGGACGATATCATCGATGAAGCCCTGGCGCTGATGCCTTTTATGGAAACTGACTATAGGAACTTTGATGGTCAAAGTATGTGGGAAGGCCTCAGTATGAAACAGGAAGAAAAAGCGGCCCAGGACTTCAATGACCAGAAGAAGGAATGGAAAGAGCAGAAGCCCATCATGATGAAAGGGCTGGCAGAAAATGAATATGGGTATCAGGTAGAGAAATACGACAACTTCCGCCTGCAGCAGGATGGCAGGAGCTTTAAAAAAAGGAACTTGAAATACAGTGAATCCTTTGTGCTGGGCGATATGACAGCGGCTGCCGGGAATGACCTGGTGGTGGCCGTGCCTGCGTTGATGGGCTTGCAAACAAAGATCAGGAAAGAGGAGCGTAGCCGGGTATTGCCGGTGGATGTGCGTTATCCGCGCGCCCTTAACTGGAAGATCACCTTTGCTATTCCTGCCGGTTATGAAGTGAAAGGGTTGGAGAACCTGCACAAAAAAATAGAGAACAGTTGCGGCAGCTTTACCAGCATTGCCTTTGTAGAAGGTGGCAACCTCATGGTATATGCTAAAAAGATCTATGCAGGCCGCCGCTTCGATATCGCCCAGTGGCCACAGATACTGGAAATCCTCGATGCAGCTTATGAAGTGTCACAAGCGAAGGTCGTTCTGAAGAAACTATAATTGAAGAAGCGAGTGGCTAGTGGGGCGCGCAAAAGCCCACTAGCCACTCGCCTCTTACCACTCGCCATAACTATGCTATCAACACCTTCATACGCTGTTCTATACTATGAATAGCTTTTACTGTTTTATAATAAGAATCCGGCGTTACAGAAATAGAATCAATACCCATCTCTACCAGGAACTGTGCAAAATCCGGGAAATCCGAAGGCCCCTGTCCGCAAATACCTACCGGGATATCAGCTTCCCGCGCAGCCGTGATCAGCATGCTGATCATCGATTTCACGGCCTCATTGCGTTCATCATAAATATGCGCTACCAGCGAGGAGTCACGGTCCAGCCCCAGCACCAGTTGGGTGAGATCATTGGAGCCAATCGAAAAGCCATCAATATGGCGGGCAAACTGCCGGGCCATAATAATATTGGAAGGCAGCTCTGCCATCAGTACCACTTCCAGTCCTTCCTGGCCACGTTCCAGTCCGCCTTCCTTCATGGCATCATATACCTGCAATAATTCCTTCACCGTACGGCAGAAGGGGATCATGGCTACTACATTCTTCAGGCCCATCTTTTCACGCGCCATTTTAATAGCCTTGCATTCCAGCAGGAAGGCTTCCTTATATTGGGGAGAATAATAGCGGGAGGCGCCGCGCCAGCCGATCATCGGATTTTCTTCTTCCGGTTCAAAATGACAGCCGCCCAGCAGGTTAAAATACTCATTGCTCTTAAAGTCGGAGAAGCGTACCAGTACCTTATGCGGGTAGAAGGCCGCTGCTATCTTGGCAATACCCTGGGAGAGCTTCTGTACAAAAAAGTCAGCCTCGTTCTGATAACCCCTGGTAATATCGTTGATCGCTGCCGTGAGGGGGGCATCCTGCAGTTCATGGTGGTGCAGGAGGGCCAGTGGATGCACTTTAATATAATTGTTGATGATAAACTCTTCCCGGGCCAGTCCCACGCCTTTGGAGGGTAGGTGAGCGAAGCGGAAAGCCATATCGGGCGAAGCTACATTCAGCAGGATAGGGGTGTCTACTTCCGGAAAAGTGCTCAGGTCGTAAGACACCGTTTGAAAAGGAATAATGCCATCATAGATCAATCCGGCTTCTCCTTCTGCACAGGAAGCGGTGATCACCTGTGCTTCCTGTAAGACCTCGGTGGCATTGCCGCATCCTACAATAGCCGGCACACCCATTTCACGGGCCACAATAGCGGCGTGGCAGGTCCTGCCTCCCTTATTCGTAATAATGGCGGCCGCTTTTTTCATAATGGGTTCCCAGTCGGGATCGGTCATCTCTGTTACCAGCACATCTCCTTTTTCAAAGACCAGCCGGTGAATATCCTGTGTTTGCAGGGAATGCAGTACCCTTACCTTGCCGCTGGCGATCTTATCGCCTACGGCAATACCTTTCGCTAAGATCTTGCCCGCCCTGGTAATATCCTGTATGGTATATTCTGTAATAGTACCGGGTGGGCGGCGGGAATGGATCGTCTCGGGCCGGGCCTGTACAATATATAATTCTTTCGTGGCGCCATCTACCGCCCACTCCACATCCATCGGGCACCAGCGCTGGTGCAGGCTGGAATAATACTTTTCAATAGCCATTACCCATTGGCTCAACTGTAATACGATATTATCTGGTATACAAAAGCTGTCCCTCTCATGCAGGCTGGTGCTGATGGTAGCTACGCGCTCGCCGGGCTCATCGCCATACACCATCTTTTTATCTTTTGTGCCCATCTTCTTTTCAATAATGGCGGCATAGCCTTTTTGCAGGGCCGGCTTGAATACAATGAATTCATCCGGCGATACAGTTCCCTGTACTACCAGTTCGCCAAGGCCAAAAGCGCCATTGATCACAATGGCCTCTTTAAAGCCGCTTTCAGTATCCAGGGAGAAAGCGACGCCCGAAGCGCCGAGATCAGACCGTACCATCTTTTGCACACATACGGAAAGGCCCACCTTAAAATGATCATACCCCAAACGCTGCCGGTAGCTGATGGCCCTGTCGGTAAACAGGGAAGCAAAGCAGTGCTTCACGGAATACAGCAACTGGTCGATGCCTTTTACATTGAGGTAGGTATCCTGTTGTCCGGCAAAGGAAGCATCCGGCAGGTCTTCTGCTGTAGCGGATGAACGCACAGCCACATCGGCGCAGAGCTGTTTATACTGATCAGACAATGCATCGTATGCATCACTGATCAGGTCGATCATTTCCGGGGGGAAAGGACTGCGGGTGATCAGTTCACGCACCGTAGCAGCGGCCTGTTGAAGCGAAGCGATATCATCGGGTTGGATAGCGCCGATAATGTGCTGGATCCTTTCTTCGAGGTTATTAAAACGGATAAACCGGGTATACCCCGTTACCGTAATAATAAATCCCTGCGGGATCTTCACGCCAAGCGGCGTAAGGTGTTGCAGCATTTCTCCGAGGGAAGCGTTCTTGCCGCCTACCAGGGCTATATCCCCGATGCCGGCTTCGCTAAGTGGCATGATCATCCGTTTTGACATGTGTTGTTGTTTTTCAGGTGAAGAGCAGGCAATAGCTACCCTGCTCATATTTTTTATGAGTATTAATAGATAGGGATCACTGGACTTTGGGATTACAATGAAAGAAACAGCAGGCAAAGAAGCATGCTGCCGCATGTATGCCTGACCTGTTTTAGCAACCAATCCGGTAATTGAATTGCTTATTCAAAAATAGTCGCAAACGCCAGAACATCTTACCATCCTATTACCCAGTTTTTGTACTATCTTACCATCTGAAAGAGAATTTTCCCCCTGTTTTATACCAGTAAAGTATTAAAATCGTTTTAGCATGAAGCCGCACTTAATGAAGATCCACCTGGAAGCGGAACATTCTTTCAGTGTACGACATGATATAGCACCGCATTTCTACAACCACTGGCATTATCATCCGGAACTGGAACTGGTGCATATCATTAAAGGCTATGGGCGGCAGTTCATTGGCGATCACATCCATCATTTCAAGGCCAATGATATGATCCTGCTGGGCGCCGATCTGCCCCACCTGTGGCGCAGTGATGAAAAATTCCTGCGCAAGAATTCCACATTGCAGATGGAAGCCATTATTGTACACTTTACGCCCGGCTGCCTGGGAGCGGATTTCTTTAAGCTGCCGGAGAACAAAGACCTGCTGAAGCTCTTTGACAAAGCGCAACAGGGCGTGCGGATCAAGAATCAAACCAGGATAGCAGTGGCCGGCCTGATGCAGCAACTGGTAGCGGCCCGCAAAAGCGAACGTATTATCTTACTTATGCAGATACTGCATGCGATCGCTTCTTCCAAACAAACCAAAACCGTATGCAGCAAGGGATTTGAATTCCATTACAATGAAGTGGAAGCCGACCGCATGAATAATATATACCAGTACATCATGAAGAACTTTTCCCGTGAGATCACCCTGGAGCAAATTGCCAAGGTGGCGCATATCAGTCCTAACTCCTTCTGCCGTTACTTTAAATCACGCATTAAGAAAACCTTCTCCCGCTTCCTAATGGAAGTGCGCATTGGTCATGCCTGTAAGCTGTTGGCCGAAACCCATAAAACAATAGCAGAAGTATGTTATGAAAGCGGCTTCAATAACTTCTCCAACTTCAACCGTCATTTCAAAGCCATTACCGGCAAAACGCCCATGGCCCATAGAAAGCATTACCAGGAGATGAAGTAAACTACCACTTCGTGGTATTGCTGCTCCACACTTTTGTGGTTAGCTTTACTGTACGTTTATTGAACTGCCTGTGTTCTGTCCCCTATAGCAATCATTCCCTGCGCGTTATTCTTCACCTTAAAATCAACCTCATGCCTCCTGTAACAGATGGGCGCTGGAATGGTATTGCTCAAACTCCCGGCGACTCCCGCACAACCGGCGATGGCGCCGGCGTATTCCCCGTTCATGGTCTTCTATTAAAAAATGGTAATGTCCTGATCTGGTCAGGCCACGTGGAATTTTCCCATTACCTCACAGAGTCTTATGAATGGGACCCCAACCAACCCATTAGCACGGCTATCAAGACCGTATTCCCTTCGGGGGTAGACATCTTCTGCTGTCACCATGCTTTGCTCGATGATGGCCGGGTACTTACCATTGGCGGTGCTGCCGCCACACACGGTACAGGTATCCGGGATATCTGTATTTATGACCCCGCTACACATGCATGGACCAAAATAGGCGACCTCAGTGAGCCACGCTGGTATCCTACCATGGTAGCATTGCCCGATGGCAGTTATGTAGTGTTTTCAGGGCGAGGTAGCTCTTCTTCTGTTATTTCTTCTACTACGGAATTATTACGGCCTCCTTTTACCGGTCCCGGTTACATGCCCACGGTATTGGCCGGCGCCGATAAAACATTCGCCACCTATCCGGGCATGCACCTTGTGCCTGGTGGCAAGGTGGTGTATTCAGGCACTACCTGGCGGTATGAAGCAGGTCAATCGTCACCCATCAACACCTTTTCCTTTGTAAAAACAGGGGCCAACAGTGGCGCCTGGATTGATGAAGGGCTGATGCCCAACGTACCTAACCGGGAAGAGGGAACTTCTGTACTGCTGCCGCCTGCGCAGGATGGTAAAATATTGCTGGTAGGTGGGGGATGGCCGGTATCGCAGAATGCTGGTACTGGTCACAGGGCGGGCTCAGAACTGGATGCGGCGGAGATACTCGATACCCAAAGCGGCGCTTTTGCCTGGCACCGCATTGCTGATATGAACCTGCCGCGGGTAAACCCTAATGCTGTGCTGTTGCCGGATGGAAAAATACTGGTGCATGGCGGGCATAACAGTTACAAATGGACGCCTGGCCTCACGCCCTCCAACCAGGCCGAGATCTATGATCCTGTACTGGATACCTGGACGCTGGCAGATACCATGGGCGCTTCCCGTCAATACCATTCTACTTCCATCCTGCTGCCCAATGGAAAAGTATTTACAGCCGGTGGTGTTGATCCTGCCCAGAGCGAGCCCGGCGTAGGCGGCACCCTGAACCAGAAGACCTTTGAACTATATGAACCTACCTATTTCTTCAATGGTACAAGGCCCACGATCACCAGCATCCGCCGCGATGATGGGCCGGCCACAGAGATCAGCTATGGCGGACAGTTTTTAGTTGATACACCCGATGCTGCCAGCATCATCCGGGTGGTGATCATGCGCACGGGTTCTATGACCCACCATACAGACACGGAACAACGTTATGTACCGCTCGATTTTGTACCTGATGGTACCGGTACTTTACGGGTGGGTGTAACCGGTGATGCCAGCATTGCGCCGCCCGGCATTTATATGGTATGGATCATCGGTACGGGTAACCTGCCCTGCCAGCAGGCGCACTTTATTACCCTTACAAAAAAGAGCTGTTACATCATTACCGATCGGTCGCATGTTTCCAATGATGAAGTGGCGCCTGCATCACCTTCTACCTTTGATGATGCTTTTTATGTGGTGATGGATGGATTCCTGCCGGCCGAATTAGGCATTCCACTCCCGGTGCCCGCCGACATTACCCCCTTCGCGCCTACTATCGAATTCAGGAAAGCAGATCATACATTGATTACCCAGATCACTGCAGAACCGCAGGCCTTGCTCACAGAAGTAACGCCTCCGCCTGCAGGCACCCGGCAGCGCTTTACTTTCAAATACCGCCTGCGCTTTGCCAATAACCAACCGTTCTTCCAGGCCGATATGACTACGCCCATTGAAATACAGGATGTGCATATCCATGCCGCCAAAAGTGGTTATACGGCCCATGGCAGGATCGTGCTTACCCATCAGCCCAATCCTTACATGCTGGATGGCGCCACCCATTGGCTGAGCACCGATCTCCGGGTATTTCAGTTAACAGAAGGCAGTGCAAAATTTGGCCAGCCCGCCATTGGCAATACAGAAGCATCGGCCATTAGTTTCCTGCAGGGTGTATTGAACAGCCTGAATGGAAGCCCGGCCGCCGGCGCAACGCAATTTGACAGTGAGCTAAATCCTGATCCCGAGATCAGCAGACTGGAACTGGGGCGCACACGCGGCGGACTAAGGGTATTCAACTTTGCCATTGCCAAAGTGCGCTATAAGGGCAGGTCACTGAATGCAACCGATGTGCGGGCATTCTTCAGGATGTTCATGTCCACTTCTCCCAGTGTGGCATTCAACAGTTCTACTACTTACCGGCGGGGCATCAATACAGCCGGAGCGCCTATTCCCTTATTGGGTTTATCCGGTGGTGACATACTCACCATTCCATTCTTTGCAGAGGCACGGGTAAATACGGCTATTCAAAGTATGCTGGACCAGGGAGATATCAACAACAGAAGGACCATCTCCCATGCTGCCGGCGCTGAAACCTATGCTTTCTTTGGTTGCTTCCTCGACTTTAACCAAACGGCCTTGCGTTTTCCCTTGCACCCTGGTGGTAATGGACCTTACAGCAGCGGCTTAAAGTCTGTCCAGGAATTGGTCAGGGGCCGTCACCAGTGTCTGGTGGCGGAGATCCATTTTGCCAGTGATCCCATCAATGAAGGAGAAACGCCCGGTTCCAATGACAACTTATCACAACGCAACCTGGCCATTGTAGAATCCGATAATCCGGGCGGCCCCGTTACCCATACCATCCAGCATACCATTGAGATCAAGGCTTCTGAGCAAATGGGAGTGAATAACAAATTCCGTATGCCTTACTTTGCCCTGCCTCATGCCGGCGATACGCCGCCCGACCACCACCAGCAAAGGAGGGAGATGGTATTGATCGCCAATGATGAGCTGATCATTGAATGGAAAAACCTTCCGCGCAACTCAAAAGCTACGTTATACATTCCTGCACTGCAGGCCGAAGACATCATCAAAATGTCAAGGCTTCGTCCCGGTCCCGAAGTGCTGGAGCTGGTAGATGAGCATACCATCAGTTGTGCCGTGAATGAAATTACCTACATACCATTGCCCTCCGGCCGCAGCTTCAACCTCGCTGCGTTATTGTCTATAGAATTACCCTCAGATGTATATAAGGGCGTAAAGCGGACGGTAAACGGAAAGGTGATGTATGAGAAAGGCCAAAGGTTTAATGTGACCTTTAAGCAGGTAGAAGGCATGAAGAGGAAAATACTGGGTGCTTTTGAACTGGTGATACCGGTAAGCTCCGCAGAATTGTTGCTGGAGAATGAGATGCAGGACTATGCCGTATTCAAACACATCTTTAGAAGTATACCCACGAATGATCGTTGGTATCCGGTGTTTGAACGTTATCTGCAGCATACCGGCGAGCGGGTCAATGGCTTTGGTGGCAATGCGGGCCTTATTGAAGCATCGCCGGATGGTATATCCGGGCAAACAGCCATACTGCTGCCACCGCGCTCCTTGTGTTGCAGGCTACGCAATGCCTTATGGTTGATGGCGGCTATCATGCTGTTGCTGCTGGCCATTGGACTGATCAGTGGCGTGGGCATCAACAGGGCCATGGCCATTATCATCGGCCTGCTTACCCTGCTCATGGCTGCCGGTATCATCTGGATGATACGGCTGCAATGCTTTTGCAAAAGAGCAGATTAATAAACAAGATAGAAAGCCAATGTCCCGATAGCTACCGTAAAGCATATCAGGACATTGGTTTTTTTATTGGAAGTTGGTGGCCTTCAATATCCTCCAACAACACAAACCGGGGATAAACGATCAGGTAGCCCATCATTATATTTATCATCAGGAAATGAAATGATCTTTGTCATTTTTTATTTGCTATTCTGGCCTTAGATTTGCACAAATTTCGTACTTGAAACAGGCAGGCGCCATATTATTGCTGGTGATCGTAATGGCACAAACCTTCAGCAAATGCTGGCTGATAGTGGGTTTTGTCATCAATCAGCGCACCATTGCCGCCACTTTGTGCGAAAACCGGGCAAAGCCCAACTCTTCTTGTCATGGTAAATGTTACTTGCGTAAACAGATGGCCGCCCAGGACCAACAGGAAAATGCTCCCCTGAATAGCGGTAAAGAAAAATTTGAAGTATTGTTGTTCAATCAGGTGGCTGAACAGATGCCTGTTGAACCCGTTACAGCTATATCCAATCATTTTCCTGCCTATACAGCAACAACCATTCAACGGTCTGTTGCCGCCATCTTCCATCCTCCACGCGTGGCATAATTCCCGTAGTGTTTCCTTTTGAATGCTTTCGTTTACATCCTGCAAACCGGTTGCAGGTATGTTGAACGGGTGGTATTCCTATGCAGGCTCCCGATTCATGCTTTGAATTATTCACTTCATGCAGCATCTGATTGAAGTGACACGTTGTTCCATGCACTTTTGCGGCGGCAAAGTGCCCATACTTCAGCCAAAACCGGACTATAATGAAAAGAGTTATTCCATACCTTATCACACTTTGTGGGGTATTATTCATACAACATGCTTTTGCCCAATCCCTTTTCCGCGGAAAAGTAATTGATGGCATCACCAAAGAACCCATTGCCCGTGCTTCTGTACAGGTGAAAGGCACTCAACTGGGCGCCTTTACCAATAACCAGGGCGCCTTTGAACTATCCATACCTGCCGGACAACAAACATTGATCATTTCTTCCTTAGGCTATCAGCCGGTTACAATACCTGTGGAGCCGCAACAAACAGCATTCATCATCGCCCTGCAATCCAGTAACAATACCATGCAGGAAATCGTGATCTCGGCCAACCGGGATATGGCCCGGCGTTCACAAGCCCCGGTAGCGATCAATACATTGACGGCAAAGACCATACAGGATGCCAAACCCATTACCGTCGACCAGGTGCTCAATAAAGTAAGCGGTGTATACATGGTGAACCTCGGCAATGAGCAACATTCCATGAGCATCCGTCAGCCCATGACCACCAAAAGCTTATTCCTCTACCTCGAAGATGGCATTCCTATCCGTACTACCGGCTTGTTCAACCACAATGCCTTGCTGGAAATGAACATGGCTGCGGTGCGGAACATTGAAGTCATCAAGGGACCTTCTTCTTCCCTCTATGGCAGTGAAGCCATTGGCGGTGTGGTGAACTTCATTACCCTCGTGCCACCGGCATTGCCTTCCTTAAAATTATCGGTACAGGGCAATGACATTGGTTACCGGCGTGCCGATGTACAAACCGGTTTCATCAGCGGTAAATGGGGCGTGAGCGTGAACGGTTATTATGCCGATAAACGCAACAGCTACATTGAATACAGCGGCTTTCACAAAGGTGTCCTCAGTGCACGCATTGACTATCGCTTCAGTGATAAGACGCTGCTCACCAACAGCATTACCTGGCTGGATTACTACAGTGATATGCCGGGCGGCATTGACAGCACAAAATTTGCCAACAAGTCTTTCCTTAATCCGCAAACCTTTACCTACCGCGAAGTGGATGCCCTGCGTTACCGCTCCACACTCAACCATATATGGAACAACAGGAGCAGGAGCAGTATATCCGTGATGTATCGTGACAATTCCATTGGGCAAAATCCTGCTTATTCCGTGAAGGATGATTACCGCCGGCAGGGGAGTGGCTGGCTGGGTAAAAAAGACCTGGCGCATGGTGAGATCAACGATGCCTCTTTCAACAGCTATGCGGTCATTGCCCAGCATAAGCAACAGTTCGCCTGGAAAGAGGCGGCCATCATTGCCGGTGTAAGTGCTGATGTTAGTCCGTCTACCTACCGGGCCGATTACATCCGCATCAAAAAAGATACCGTATCGGGGAAATATGTCAGCTATACACAGCCCGACAGTGTACTGACCCATTACCGCAACAACATCAACAACTATGCGGCCTTCATCAATGCTGAGTTTTCACCGGTGGAGAAACTGCGGGTGGTAGCTTCCCTGCGTTATGATCTGTTCCGCTACAAATTCGATAACTACTTAAAGCCTTCTTCCTACAGTGGCTCACCCGATACCACCAATCGTTTCAGTGCCGTGAGCCCCAAAGTGGGTTTTACGTACAACTTCAGCCGCGCTGCCGGCCTGTATGCCAACTACAGCCAGGGTTTTGTACCGCCGCAGGTAACAGAAATGTACCGGGGGGTGAAAGTACCCAACCTGGACCCTTCTGTTTTCTATAACTATGAAGTGGGCGGCTGGGTGTCATTGGTAAAGGGCAGACTGAGTGCTGATGTGAGTGCGTATTACCTGGATGGTACCAATGAAGTAGTGTCGGTAAAGCTGGATAATGGTTCTACCGAGAACCGCAATGCCGGTAAAACTTTACACAAGGGTATTGAATTGGGCGTTAATGCCACGCCGGTGAAGGATATCAGTTTCCGTTTCAGTGGCGCTTACAGTCGCCATGAGTTTACCAGCTTCAATGAGAAGGGCGTAAAATACGATGGCAATGAAATGAATGGTGCGCCCAACTGGATCTATAATACCGAATTGTGGTATCGCCCTGCTTATATAAAGGGGCTGCGCCTCGGTGTAGAGTGGCAGCATGTAGGCAGCTACTGGCTCGATCCGGTCAATACCGTGAAGTATCCAGGTCTCAACGTGGTGCATGTGCGCGCAGGTTACCAGTGGAAGGCGCTGGAAGTATGGGTGAATCTGACCAATGTGGGTGATAGCTATTATGCTTACACGGCCAGCAAAAGCAGTTTTGGCTATAGCTACAATCCTGCGGAGCCGCGCAATATGACGACCGGTATTGCCTATGATTTTGGTCACCTCTTTAAAAAATAACCATGCCCTTTAAACAATACATCCGCCGGCACCTATACCGGTGGCACCGCATCGCCAGTCTCATCATTGCCTTGCCGGTGCTCTTATGGGCGGTGAGCGGTTTCATGCATCCGCTGATGACCAACATCCGTCCGCAGGTGGCTACCCAACGGTTAATGGCGCCTGTTATAGATACGTCAAAAATAAAAATATCGCTGGCGGCTGCGCTGCAAAAGAACCATATGGATACCTTCCGTAGCTTCCGGCTGGTGGCGATGAACGACAACTGGTTTTACCAGGTACAACTGCCCGGCAGCAAAGTGTTGAAATATTACAGTGCAGATAACGGCAAACTATTGCCGCAAGGTGATGAACTCTATGCCCGTTACCTCGCGAAGCAATTCCTCGAAGGCGATGAGCAGGCCGCCGCTGTCGCCAAAGCCGGTAAAATGCTGGTCGCTTTAAAACCGGAACCCTTACCCGATGGCAGCACTACCGATGCAGCAGAAGCCCTCTCCGGCGATCATGATTGCTGCACCAGTACCATGGCGGCTATCATGAACAACAGCAAGGGAGCGAAAGTAAACGGTGTGACTTTCATTGAGCAGTTTGATAAAGAATACAAATACGTGAACCGTTACCTGCCGGCCTACCGCGTGAGCTTTGACCGGGCCGATGGTATACGTATTTACGTAGAGACGGCGCAGGACCGCTTTGCGTTTGCTACCGACAATAACCGTTATGCATTTGATACCTTCTTTGCCTTATTCCATACCCTGAGTTGGCTGGATGTATTGGGCAAAGGGAAGCATGTGGTGGAAATAGGTATCATGGCGCTGGCCATGTTTACCACGGTGATGGGCTTGTACATATTCTTCACCACGAAATCGAAGAAACCCAATGGTAACCTGACTGTGCGAGCCCGCCGCATCCATCGCATTACATCCTTGTCTGCTTCTTTGTTTACGTTGCTCTTCACCTTCAGCGGCGCCTTCCATGCCTGGGAGAAACTACAGCCCGATACCCGGCGCCTGTATGAAACGGCTACCCGTTTTTCCGCCACGCAGGCTGCGCCCGACTGGCAAAAGCTGCATGCGGCAGTGGGAGAGGGGAAGCTGATCACCAATGTATCACTGGTAAATATGCCCGGCGGCCCTTACTGGCAGGTATTCCATAAGGGACTTCAGCCCGTGGAAAAGAAGGCGGCTCCGGCAGGCGGGAAAGACCTCATGAAAAGCATGAATGTGCCGCCACCCAATACCTTGTACATACAGGCCGCTGATTACACAGTATTGCCATCCGGCGAACAACAATATGCACGATACCTGGCAACAACCTTCAGTGGCCGGCAGGCGGATAAGATCCTGTCCGTTACGCCCATCACCAGGTTTGCCGGCGAATATGGTTTTGTGAACAAGCGCCTGCCGGTATGGAAAGTGGGCTATGCAGAAAACAGTAAGGAACGTTATTATGTGGAAACCGGCAGCGGTAAACTGGCCGCCCTGGTCAATGACAACGACCTGGCGGAAGGGTACAGTTTTGCCTTGTTCCACAAGCACCACTTTATGGACTGGGGCGGTAAAACCCTGCGGGATATCAGTACCATGTTCTGGGCATTCATGCAGGTGCTGATGGTGGGAGTTGGATTATGGTTCTGGATGAAAGTGCTCAGGCGGCCGAAGGCAGCCCGGTAGGGGTGGGTAATGGGCAGTTAATGGACGAGGAATGCCCAGGGAATGGTCTAAGTATTGCCTGAACCTTGCACTGGTACACTATAGAAGGGTACGTATTTAGAGCACTCCAGTGCGCTTTTCTGGGCATTCACTGGCCATGTTTGGCGCACTTCACTCCCGGTGGGGATGTTATACGTGCTGTTTAAGCCACATTACAGCCTCATCGCGCCCCGATCTCAATCATTTCAGAAAAGCCCTCACGAAGGATAAAAGCCGGGGATTATGGCTAAAAAACTGCCAAATTTCTTTAATCCATGTGTCAACCATGTGTCAACCATGTGTCAACCATGTGTCAAACAAGTGCGCTTCATTGGAGAAAGGGGGTATTTGACACATGGATCACACATGGATCAAACAACCTTTGTACGAGGTTAAGAGGTACTTATTTTCTTCCCGGAATGGGGGGAATATGGATGTAGATGATCTTACAACAGAAAAAAAAGCCCGGCCTGTAACACCCGGTTGGCGCCGTCTTTGGTGCTGCCGGTATAACCGCCATTATCATCGGTGGTGATGCCTTTGATAAGTCCCCGGAAACCATAATTATAACGCACTTCCACACCCAGTGCCGAAGTGATCTTATACGTTCCGCCCAGGTCAAGGCCCCAGTCAAATTGTTGGAAATTATTGGTAACGTCGCGGCTGCCGGTAGAAAATTTGGAGCTTGCTTTGGTGAGAAAACCAAATTCCGGTCCTATCAGGAACCCGAACTTATTCCCTATGGGAAAACCCGCCAGCACGGGAAAAGCAATGTAATGAAAACGAACGGTTCCCGAACCCTCTGCTCCCAGGGCCGGGAAGCGGTATCCTTTGATGGAATACTGTACTTCCGGGCGGATAAAGAAACCTTGCGTAACGGGAAGCTGCGCCAGTCCGCCCACATTAAAACCAACGCTGGCCATTTCGGGATCAGCTTCCCGGTATTTGACAGTGTTAACATTTACGCCGGCTTTAACGCCGAAATCTACCTGCGCCTGCGCCGCCGGTATATTACAAAAGGCAATGATCACTGCCAGGAAGCCATACTTGTTCATGGGTGGTTGGGTTTTCGCTGTCTAAATATACCTTGCTTTTCCGGTACAGCCAACCGGAAAAGCGTCCGTGGCCCGGGAACGGACGATCTTAACAATCCATTAAAAGTAATATCATTGCACCCATGCAATTAACGATTACAGGTTATTCCACCGCCTTATTTGCTACCTGGTATTTTGTGGATGAATTAGGCCTTTTACTGGACGCCGGCGAAGGCCTCACTGCTTATCTTTTGCAGAAGAGCAGGAAAGTGAGTCATGTATTTATTTCTCATGCCGACAGGGACCATCTTGCCGGTCTTTTGCAGTTTAACCAGTTAAATGCCCGGGAAGGATTGCCCATTATTCATTATCCGAAAGATTCCGGTTCTTTTCCCGCGCTTGAGCAGTTTACGAAGCGTTTTGATCCCCATGTGGCCGGTACGGTGTGGAAGCCCGTTATGGAAGGAGACCGCATTGTTGTGAAAGATGACATTGTTGTAGAACCTGTCAGGAATGGACATGTGCCGGTGGTGGCCGGTATTACAAAAAGTTTGAGTTATAAAGTGGTGCAGGTAAAGTCAAAACTGCGCCCCGAATTCACTTCCTTACCGGGAGAGGAGATCAGGAAGATCATACAGGAAAGAGGGAAAGAACAAACTACCATGGAAGTACGCACCACCTTGCTGGGTTATTCGGCTGATACCCCTGTAGAGGACCTGGAGCGATGGAACCATTGCAAAACATTGATCCATGAGGCTACCTTTCTGGGCGGCCCGGAAGACAGCCGGATACAAACCCACGGCAATAAGCACAGCAGCCTGGAAGAAGTGATGGAGATGGTGAGCGGTTTGCAGATTGAACAGTTGATCCTGGGGCATTTTTCCGCACGGTACAGCCCGGAGCAGATTGATCAAAAGATCCTCAGCCTCTGTGAAAAACATGCCATCTCTATTCCGGTGCACAGGTTATTGCCGGGCGAAACGGTAAAAGACATACTGAAGCAAAAACCCGTAAACCGCTAAAGGATCGGTGGATTATGGATTCTAAACGTAAATTGCCTGCTCAGCGCATCTCATCAACATTACCATGAAGTCAATCACCACTTGTTGTAGTATTATAGCAATTATGCTGCTCACCGGCCTCGCCCTGCCCGCTAAAGCGGATACAACGGATAATTTCCAGGTATACCTGAAAAATGAGCTCGTGCTCCGGGAAAGTGATTACGGCCCGGATATTTTCTCCCAGAAATACCTGACTCTCGGCGCATCTAACGTCCACGATACCATCTTCGTCAATTATAACCATTGCACCGCGGGGGCTTCAGACCGTAAGATCGTGATCTGGCATGGCGATGATATACTATTCAGCCGTTCCTACGCTGATAAGGATGCGGCATCCCTCATGGCAATACCCGTCAAAGACATCGCCGGTGTGTATAACAGGCTGGCCAACAACGGCGGCGTGGTGATGCGTTATTATGACGACCAACTGCATCCGGATGGCGAGATACTGGCTATTATACATGGTGACAATACCATGCCACCCCAACCGGCAAAACAGGAAAAAAGCGATCAAGCTGTATTGGAATGGGCAATAGCAGCCATCATGACCCTGGTCCTGT
Organism: Paraflavitalea devenefica; assembly: GCF_011759375.1. Taxonomy (NCBI): domain Bacteria; kingdom Pseudomonadati; phylum Bacteroidota; class Chitinophagia; order Chitinophagales; family Chitinophagaceae; genus Paraflavitalea; species Paraflavitalea devenefica. The sequence continues at coordinate 1,648,023 of NZ_JAARML010000002.1, forward strand.
TATTCCTGGTATTTAGAAAAATAACCAGGAAACCCGCATAAATAATCCTCGCCGAAGTCGCGTAATCAGTAGCACGTATCACCACCATCTACAGGCCACTGAATTTTATAGGACACTTTGGTAACATTAACAGTTGGATCACGACTAACGAAGAAATATACCCTCTATGATACTTCCCATGACCCTTAACCAAGGCAGGCACGCAAACAACAAATGCCTTTATAGCCTGCTACCTGTAATCCTTATTTCAGTTTTATTATCCTGTAATGCTGTTGAACAAAAGACCTTCTTGCAACAGGTAGCTGTTGTACCTGATACATTACAGATAGACAATGCGTATGATACCCTGGTAACTGGCGCAAAGGGAACAAAGCTGTTTTTTGAGAAAAGTTCTTTTGTATTGCCCGATGGTTCAGTGCCCAAAGGGAAAGTGTCGATTGTGCTGAAGGAGTGTTATGGCCTGGCCGATATGATGCGGGAGAACCTCTCTACCACGCAAAATGGCCAGTTGTTGCAAACGCGGGGTATGGTGCACGTTGCAGCTTTTGCCGGAGAGCAGGAGTTACAGTTAAAGAAAGGGAAAAAGTTTGTCATTCACTTCCCTAAAGATACCGCTGACCGCAAGCAGCCGATGAACCTGTTTTATGGGCAAACGGGTGCTGACGGAAATATAAACTGGCAGGTAGACAGCGCCACTTTGCTGAGACCCACCGCATTTTTGAGAAACTTAATGTATACGATCTGGCAGGAGTGTGACAGTACCTGGCCTGAAACTTTTTCCTTTAAGAGCAAAAAGGACACTAGCGTGTTTGACTATTTTTATAAGCATTTTGATAACACGAAACTGAAAGCTGCCAATGATATAATCAATAAAACTTTTGATGCCAGCTTTACGTTGACCAAACAAGGAAAGATTACCAATATAAAGGTGGAAGAGGTTGTTTATGATAATAAAAGAAATAGGCAAGTTCTGCCAACAAAGCCCGATCCTTATTTTTACGAATACATCAGCGAGTTGCCGGAGATCGAACCTTTTTGGGGAATGACTCGCCGCAGCGGGGCGGTACCTGTAGAGGTGGGATGTAACTTTCATATTGAAATAGGACTTTATCCGCCCGGTTACCAGGACATGGAGTCCTACCGGCAAGCCTTTTATCAAAAGTATACAGGATCTGTAGATAGTACTACCACGATCAACTCCATGAACGAGGCCGAACTGAACTGGTATGTTTTCAGTGCTTCGCGGCTGGGCTGGATCAATTGCGATTATTTTTGGGAGGCGCCGGGAGAGAAGATTAATTATGCAGTAAAAGTAGACCCTGCTGCAAAGCCCAATGTCAGGCTGATCTTCAGGCAGGCGAAAAGTATTATGGCTGGTACCCTGGAAGGAGACAGGTATGTGTTTAAGGAGGTGCCTGCCGGCCAGGATATAAAAATAGTGGCCATCAGTTTTAAAGACAGTAAACCTATGCTGGCGATATCGGAAACGAGAACCGGCAAGCAGCTTTTTGATCAACTGAAGTATAAAGATTTCACCATTGCAGAGCTGGAGAAGCAGTTGAATGTACCGTGATGCGGTAAGAAGCCAGTACTCAATGAGCATGAAAAAGCCTTGTAACCCATAACCGTTTACAAGGCTTTTTTGTGAAGATGCACTTGGTTAAATATTCATCCCTCCTGATACCTCAATGCGCTGGCCATTGATCCACCGTGCCTCTTCGGTGCAAAGGAAGGCCACCACACCGCCAATATCTTCCGGCAGACCGGCGCGGCCCAGTGCCGTGACATTGCGCACGAATTGGTTCACCTGCTCATTATCCCGCACATGACCACCGCCAAAATCCGTTTCTATAGCGCCGGGCGCCACCACATTGGCTTTAATGCCCCGCACACCCAACTCTTTGGCCAGGTAGCGTGTAAACACTTCGATGGCGCCTTTCTGCGAAGCATAAGCGGAATAACCCGGCATGCTGAAACGGGCCAGCCCCGAGGATATATTAATAATCCCGCCGCCGTCATGAAGCATAGGCAATGCTTTTTGCGTCAGGAAATAAACACCTTTAAAGTGTACATTCACTAATTCATCAAACGCTGCTTCGCTCACCTCTCCAACAGGAGCCTGGTAACCAATACCGGCATTGTTAACCAGGTAATCAAAATGATCTGCTGCAAATACTTCTTTGAGGGTGCGCTTTACGGCTACAAAAAATTGGTCGAAGTTTTTAATATCCCCGGTATCCAGGCGCAGGGCGGCTGCCCGGCCACCGGCTTGCTGTATCTGTGATACTACGCTGAGCGCTTCTTCCTGACTGTTTTTATAAGTGAGTAATACGCCGAGCCCTTTCTTTGCCAGTTGAAGGACCATGTCTTTTCCCAGTCCGCGGCTACCGCCGGTTACCAGGGCAATTTTACTTGTCTGTTCCATCTTTATCATTGAATTTTTATCAATGCAAAGTTTGGACGAAAGAGGATCACGCTGTTTGCGCGCATCAATCTGTTATTTGCAAAATTCAATCAATGCCCGGAACGGAAGGCGAGTGGAGAGACTTCGGTATGCTTGCGGAAGAAATTGGAAAAATGCGCTACCTGCTCAAAGCCCAGGCAATACGCGATCTCCGATACATTCCATTCCGTTTGCCGCAACAGGATCTTGGCTTCCTTTACAATCCTGCCATTGACCAGGTCGGTCGTGGTCTTGCCGGTACTTTCCCGCAGCACCTTATTGAGGTGGTTCACATGAACGGCCAGCCCTGCTGCATAATCTTTGGCCGTGCGCAGCCTCAGTTGCTGGTGGGTAGACTCGATGGGAAATTGCCGCTCCAGCAGTTCCACAAACAGCGAGGAGATACGTTCTGCAGCAGTATGCGTGGGATAATTGGCCGTTACGGGTTGCAGCTTCTGTCCGAAGTGGATCAGCTCCAGCACATAATTCCGTATCAGGTCATACTTATAGAGATAATCAGAGGCCAGCTCCTTTTCCATCTTCCGGAAAATAGCGGCAATCTCATCCCGCTGCTCTTCCGAGAGCTGGAAAATGGGATAACCACCGGCCTTGAAAATAGGCAGGTCATCAATCTGTACGCCGCTCTTTACTTCCCGGAGAAATTCATCGGTAAAAACACAGAAATAACCCGACTGGTCAAGATCATAGGGTACATAGTTATAAGGCACCCGCGGGGTGGCGAACAGGAGGGCATTCTTTTCTATCTCGATCACCTTATCGGCATACTCGGCCCTGTTCCTGCCGATGATCAGGCTTATTTTATAATAGGCGCGCCTGTTGTAAGGCATCTCCGGCTTCTTGCGGAGCCTTTGCATCAGCTCTTCCATATTAAACACATTGAAGTGGCCAATCTCCCTGTTAATGGTGGAAGGAATATTAGCGCGCACGTCTTTATAAAAATCTTCAATGGTCTTGATCTTCATAATATTTGTAAAAATCAAATATACGAAAAGGCCGGCACTGGGAGTGTACCGGCCTTTGGGAGAACTATATTTTGAATTGTTTATTGACTGATCGCCCTGTCTAAATGTACATAACCGCCATCTACATGGATAAGCTGACCAGTCGTATGGCTCGACCTTTCAGACAACAGGAAGGCCGTGGTATTGCCCAGTTCTTCGGAAGTGGTCATGCGGTGCTCCAGGGGTATCTTGGATACAATGGAAGCCAGTTTTTCTGCTGAATTGGGCAGACTGCTGATCCACCTTTCATACAGCGGCGTCCAGCATTCTGCTACAATGATCGCATTTACCCGGATGCCATAGGGGAGGAGCTCTACGGCCCACTCACGCGTTAAGGCATTGCGCCCGCCATTGGAAGCGGCATAGGCGGAGGTGCCGCCCTGACCGGTTTCTGCGGTCTTGGAACTGATATTCACAATAGCGCCTTTCGACTTCTTCAGCTCCGGCAAAGCATAATGCGCTACGAGGTAATAATGCACCAGGTTCTTGTGAAGGGAAGCGATGAAGGCTTCATAACTGCCGTTTTCCAGTCCTACGCCATCATTCACGCCGGCATTATTCACCAGTCCGTCTATACGGCCAAATTGTTTGATCACTGCTTTTACTGCCTGTTCACAGGCTTCGGGTTTGGTAAGCTCTGCTACCACCTGCGCTGCCTGGAAACCGGCTGCCTGAATATCGCTGACCGTTTTCAGGTTATCTTCCTCATTACGGCCCAGGATAACCGGGATCGCGCCTTCTGCTGCCAATACTTTGGAGATGCCTTCACCAATCCCTTTAGCGCCGCCTGTTACAATAATGACCTTATCTTTTAACTGGAGATCCATATGGCTGATTTTTTAAGGTTGATATGCTTTTGCTACCTGTTTGCTGGTACCCAGTCCGTCAATGCCCAGTTCCATTACATCACCTGGTTTAATATAAATGGGATTGGGCTTTTGTCCCAGGCCCACACCTGCCGGTGTACCGGTGGAAATAATATCGCCCGGCAGCAGGGTCATGAACTGACTGAGGTACGATACAATGAAATTCACATTAAAGATGAAGTTGCTGGTATTGCCATCCTGCATCATTTTACCATTCACCGACAGCCATAACCGCAGACTGTTGGGGTCTTTGATCTCGTCGGCAGTAGCAATCCAGGGACCTAATGGCGCAAAAGTGTCACAGCTTTTCCCTTTTACCCATTGACCGCCACGTTCCAGTTGGAATTCGCGTTCGCTGTAATCATTGTGCAGGGCATAACCGGCTATATATCCGGCTGCGTCTTTCTCTGTCACATAGCTGGCTTTCTTACCGATGATCACGGCCAGTTCTACTTCCCAGTCGGTTTTCTGGCTATTCTTAGGAATAATAAGATCATCATTGGGACCTACAAGGGCAGTCGTGGATTTGAAGAATACCACTGGCTCTTTGGGTGGCTCCATATTGCTTTCTTTGGCATGGTCGGCATAATTGAGGCCGATACAAATGATCTTGGAAGGCCTTACCTGCGGAGCTGCCCAGCGTACAGCCGCCGGTACTTCCGGTAAGGAAGGCTTTTGGTCAAGCGCTGCTTTCAGTTTGGCAATGCCATCTTCAGTAAAGAAGGTCTCATCATAATCACGGGTGATAGCCGAAGTATCGTATCGCTTTCCATCCAGTAAAATACCCGGTTTTTCGTTGCCAGGCTCTCCAAATCGGATTAATTTCATAACGCTAAGTATTGTTTAAATATTCAATTTTCAACGATGAACACCTGCAGGCTCCTGGGTCCATGTGCACCGATGACCAATGATTGCTCAATATCGGCTGTTTTGGACGGGCCTGCAATGAATACGCCATACGCCGGATTTTGCCGGCCCATTACCCCATAAGCCTGGTGCATATTGCCCACCAGGGTTTCCTTTTCGATCAGCAATATTAAATGTTGTGTAATAAAAGGCAGTACCCTTTCCACACAATCTTTATCTGTTAACCATATAGCGCCGTTCTCCGCTACGCCCAGTTGCCCTTTTAAGACCACTACATCCAGTAAGGCCACTTCTTTCAGCAGTTCCTTGTTGGAAGCGGTATCGCCTGCTATAAAATTGGCAATGCGTTGGGCGTCGGGGTATATTGCTTGTATCTTTTGCGTCAGCTCCTGCTGGCTCTTCAATAGTGTTACAGCGCCGCCGGCCTTGGTAATGGCTGCCGTGAAGGCTGCTACCAGGTCATTCGCCGCATAAGTAAAAGAAGGTAGCTCCGGTAAAGATACCAGTGCTGGTTTGTTCTGTTTGGCTGCGTTTAATATTTTATCTCTGCTCACTAATAAACCTATTATTTGTTTCCGTTCTTCTTATACCACTCCCGGAAGCTCTCTTTCGGTGGCTCGGGCAATTCCCGTTGCCGGGCCCAGGGATTCAGCTTTTTATTCAAGGCCAGCGAAGGGAACCAGCGCAGGAACCTGCGCGCCCATTTGCCCGCAAAACTATAGCGTGCCGGCGAGGACAATACGCCCGCCATTATCTTCATACTGGCCGTCTTCGCCGCAGGCATATAGCCTTCCTGCGTCAATACCTGCCGCCATTGGTACAGTTGATTATGGATATCAATCTTCACCGGACATACATCTGTACAGGAACCGCAAAGGGTAGAGGCGAAGGGCAGGTCGGCATTCTTGCGCATATCTAAATTAGGCGCCAGTATCGCACCGATAGGCCCTGCGGTGGCATTGTGGTAGCTGTGCCCGCCACTGCGCCGGTATACCGGGCAGGTATTCAGGCAGGCGCCGCAACGGATGCACTTTAATGAATTGCGGAAAGCCTCCCGGCCCAGTTGGGTAGTGCGGCCATTGTCAACAATCACAATGTGCATCTCGGAACCCGGCACCGGTTTCCTGAAATGACTGGAATAAGCGGTAATATTTTGTCCCGTCGCATTCCTGGCCAGCAGGCGCAGGAATATGCTGAGGTGTTCGGTACGCGGTATCAGCTTCTCAATGCCCATGCAGGCAATATGTACCTTGGCCAGGTGGGCGCCAAGATCGGCATTGCCTTCATTCGTACATACCACGATGGCCCCTGTCTCGGCTACGGCGAAATTGACGCCGGTAATGGCAATATCGGCTGCCAGGAACTTCTCCCGCAGATGGGCGCGTGCCGCCAGCGCCAGGTATAAAGGATCGGAAGCGCCTTTTGGGGTGCCGAGGTGTTGATGGAATATCTCGCCTACCTCTTCCTTTTTAATGTGGATGGCAGGCAATACAATATGGCTGGGTAACTCTTTATTCAGTTGTACGATGCGCTCACCCAGGTCCGTATCTACCACTTCAATGCCCTGTGCTTCGAGGTATTCATTCAGGTGGCATTCCTCGGTGAGCATCGACTTGCTTTTTACGATCTTCTGCGCGCCATGCTTTTGCATAATGCCATGCACAATGCGGTTATGCTCCGCTGCATCGGCGGCCCAGTGAACAGTAACGCCATTGCTGATGGCGGCTGCTTCAAACTCCTGCAGGTATTCATCCAGCCGGGAGAGGGTATGGTCTTTGATCTGCGATGCCAGCTCACGTAGCTGCTCCCATTCGGGGATCTCCTGTACGATCTTATCCCTTTTGTGCCGCACAAACCACAAAGTCTCATCATGCCATTGTACCCGTTCCTTATTCTTAAGGAACGTTGCGGCAGCCTCGGGATGTGGTATAGTAGGTGTGTTCATTCTTTTACGTTGCTTTTATAACCCTGCTACCAGTACCTCTGAAATATGCATCACCTCAAAAGGCAGTTGCTGCCTTCTGATCAATCCCTCCTGGTGCATCAGGCAGCTCACATCAGTGCCGGTGATCACGGTAGCCTCGTGCTTTGTATAATCATCAATACGCGACAATCCCATGGCCGATGACACTGCCTCTTCTGTAACACAGAACGTGCCGCCAAAGCCGCAGCATTCATCGGGCCTGTCCAGCTCTACCAGCTCCAGTCCTTCCACCATTTGTAGCAATTGTACCGGTTTGGAAAAAAAGGGTAATACTGTTTCAGAAGAGGAGGCCAGCTTCAATCCCCTTTGTCCGTGACAACCCTGGTGCAGGGCCACCTTTTTTGGGAAAGAGGCTTTAATGGCTTTCACCTGTACCACATCGGTCAGGAATTCACACAGCTCATATACCCTTTGGCGGATGGTAGTGGCGGCAGCTTCCTGCCGCTCATCATGCAGGTGGTCCTTTACATGCAATACACAACTGCCGGAAGGGGAAACGATATAATCATATCCTGCAAAGGCTTTAATGAAATTGCTGTTACAGGAGCCGGTTAAATGTTCATACCCGCCGTTGGCCATGGGCTGGCCGCAACAGGTTTGCTGCATCGGGTATTCTACCTGCACCCCCAGGTGTTGCAACAGCTTCAGGGTAGCAATGGCCACTTTCGGATAGAACTGATCTACATAGCACGGAACAAACAGGGCAACACGCATGCTTTGATTACTGATTATTTATTAGTGATTATTCCTTTGCTTCGCCTGTTGCTAACTATTCAACTTAATAAATCCACCATCAATAGGGTAATCGCAACCGGTGATGAAGGACGCTTCATCACTGCACAGGTACAGGATCAGGGCGGCTACCTCTGAGGGTTCGGCCATACGGCCGATGGGTTGGGTCTTGGACAGCTTTTCAAACATCTCCGCTTCACGGCCGGGATAACTGTTCTTTAAAAACCCATCCACAAAAGGCGTATGCACCCTGGCCGGAGAAACAGAATTGCAACGGATATTCTCATGGATATAATCTTTGGCTACCGAGAGCGTCATCGCCATCACAGCGCCCTTGGCGGTGGAATACACAAAGCGGTCCGACAAGCCTACCCAGGCAGCAATAGAAGCCATATTCACGATCACGCCACCTTTGGCCGCCCTGAATTGGGGGATGGCGGCAAACAGGCAGTTATAGGCTCCTTTTACGTTTACATTCATCACACGGTCGAAATCAGCCTCTGCCGTAGTGTCGGCTTTGCCAATATGGGCAATCCCGGCATTATTCACCAGTATATTCAGCGCGCCGATCTTATTAAATGTTTCCACTACTTCTGCCTGGTTGGCCACATTGCAGCTATGGGCGAAGGCTTTGCCGCCTGCGGCAGTGATTTCCTGTACGGTGGCCGCTGCATTCTCTTCGCTGAGCTCAATAATATGTACTTCGGCTCCCTGTTGGGCAAACAATACGGAAATGGCTTTGCCAATGCCGCTGCCTCCTCCTGTTACTACTGCTTTTTTACTGGCTAATGAAAACATTGTATTCAATCAATTAAACGTGTAAAATTATATGGATCACTATAAGTAACTATCCTGCTCTAAGCTGCCTTGATCTTATGTCCTTTCCAGCCAAAATAAAACACTACTACAAAACAAAGCAACGGTATCACATAGCCATACTGGATATTTTCAGTGGCGTCGGCAATGATGCCTAACAAGGGGGGTAACAAAGCGCCTCCGACAATAGACATGACGATGAGGCTGGACCCCAGTTTTGTATCCTTACCCAGGTCTTGTATGCCCAGTGAAAAGATAGTAGGGAACATAATGCTCATAAAGAAAGCGATACCGATCAATGCATATATCACGATCATTCCTTCTCCAAATATGGCCAGCAGGGAAAGTATGATATTGATAATGGAATAGATGGCCAATAATTTAGCTGGTTGTATATATTTCATCAGGAAGGTGCCTGCAAAACGGCCTGCCATAAAGGCCAGTCCATACCCCAGTCCCAAATAATATTTGGAAGCCATTTTTTCTTCCAATCCCATAGTAGTAGCCATCCTGATAAAGAAGCTGGAAACACATACCTGGGCGCCTACGTAGAAAAACTGCGCAATGACAGCCCAGGTAAGGTGTTTATAACGGAAAGCATGTAAAAAATTGCTGCTTTGGTCATCGCCTTCTTCTTTCGTGTCAGGCATCTTGGTGAAATAAATCACAACGGCTACCAATAGTATGATCAATCCCAATATCAGGTAAGGCATCTTTACACTGTCGGCTTCCGATTGCAGGTAAGCGTCCCGCACATTGGCGCCCATCGCTTCCAGTTCCTGCTCGGTATAATTTTTACCGGAAAGAATAAACGTGCCGCCGATAAAAGGCGCTATCATAGCGGCCAGTCCATTGAACGACTGGGCCAGGTTCAGGCGTTGAGTAGCTGATTCGGGCGGGCCCAATACAGTAGCGTAAGGGTTGGCCGCAGTCTCCAGGAAAGTTAAGCCGCAGGCGATAACGAATAGTGCGCCCAGGAAGAAAACATATTCCCTGGTATTGGCTGCCGGGATAAACAGAAAACAGCCTATGCCAAAGAAAATAAGGCCCAGCAGGATACCCGATTTATAACCAAACTTGCGCATCACATAACCTGCAGGCAGGGCCATCAGGAAATAAGCGATAAATACTGCTGAATCAACCAGCGAGGATTGCAGGTTATTCAGCCGGAAGGCTTTTCTCAGGTGCGGTATCAGAATAGGGTCGAGGTTGTGCACAAAGCCCCAGAAAAAGAACAGGCTGGTAACAAGGATAAAAGGGAATAGTAACTTTTTCCCGGTACCGGCGGTTTGGGTTGCGGAGAGTGTAGGCGAAGCAATTCCTGGCATAGATGGATGTTTTAACTATAGCGGTTGGTTGTTTAAATCAAATATCTTGTTCATCAGTAACCATTTTTCCCCTGGTTTTGCAGAAGGCAGGGCCTGCTGGTATTGCCACATCAGGGTTTCCCACTTTTGTACCGTGGGGTTGGCGGCATCGGCAATACTCTTCTTATCAAAAGAAAAATCATCATTCACTTCCATGATCATGAAAAGGCGGTTCCCGAGGCGGTAGATCTCCAGGAGCTCAATGCCACTTTCCCGGATGGATTGAAGGATCTCAGGCCATACTGCCTGGTGATAAGTTTCATATTCTGCGATCAATACCGGGTCGTTCTTCAGATCCAGTGCCAGGCAATATCGTTTGTTGGTATTCATATATTTATACAAAATGATCGAAAGTAAACCAAGGATGGGTGAATCCATCCTGCGCCATCCCGTGTTTTTAACCTCAATATTCATCAATGTTCGTGAAAATACGCATGCCTTGCCAAAATAGTTTATTATAATGGCAATAACATGAAATCCAGCTTGGCGATTTGTTCCTTAATTGCATGCGTAACCTGCTAAAACCCGCAATTAAAAAACGGCTAACATTAATTGCTATATCAGTCCCGGCACTTGTGTCGGGAACGCAGGGTTTATAAACCCCATTACAAAACGTTCGCACCATCACCGTACGTGCTATTACGGCGATGGTAAACACTTGAAAATTGCATGCTTTATGGAAAAGAAGCTCTCTCCGGCTACCCGGGTTCTGTACAGGACCAGGCCCTGGTGGTATCTCCCCCTTTTCGTCTTGCTCTCCTTGTCTTTGTATTCCTCAGCACAAACACAATCCCGCCAGGTGGCAGGTACCGTATCGGATGCCAAGGGTAATCCGTTAACAGGTGTTACCGTCAACCTGAAGGGAAGTGCAACAGGAGTCACTACCGGCCCCGATGGAAAATATTCCATTGCGGTTACCGGCGATAAGGCAGTACTGGAATTCTCTTATGTAGGGTACCTTACCAAAGAAGAAAAAGTAGGTACCCGGTCGGCAATCAGCATTACCATGACGGAAGGGACCTCCAACCTCGATGAAGTGGTGGTGATCGGTTATGGCCAGTCCATGCGGAAAAGAGATGTGGGCGCCGCCATTTCCTCTGTGAATGCCAAACAGATACAGGAGCGCCAGCCGGTGAACCTGTACGATGCCTTGCAGGGCCAGGCGGCTGGTGTATTGATCATGAATGATAACGGAGAACCTGGCGCACAGGGTTCTATACAGATTCGCGGTGCGAATACGCTTTCTGCCGATGGCAATACGCCGCTGTATATAGTGGATGGAGTGATCTCCGACAATGCCTCTTCGATTAATCCTAATGATATTGAGCGGGTGGAAGTGTTGAAAGATGCTGCTTCCGCCTCTATCTATGGTGCCCGTTCTGCTGCAGGGGTTATCCTCATCACCACCAAAAAAGGGAAGGAAGGCAAGCCAAGGGTAGATGTTCAATATTCCAGGGTGTACGGTAAGCTGGCCCACAAGATACAGCAGGCCAATGCGGCAGAATATCGCCGGTACAGGAAGATGCAGGGGGGGAATCTTTATGGCAGCGCCGGTAACCTGACCGATTCCCTGAACCCATCCTTTAATACAGACAATGATCTGCAAGACCTTTTACTGGGCAATACTGCTGAGCGCGGCGATCTGAAACTGAGCGTAAGCGGTGGCCAGAAAGGAATGGCCTATTATGGTAGTCTCAACTACATTGACGATAAAGGTATCGCATTGAACACCTGGTACAAATCCATCCAATCACGCATCAATACTGAATTCAAGGTTTCTCCCAGGTTCAAATATTCCAATAACCTGTCATTCTTCTGGTCGTTCGGGAACTTTACCAGCATCAACAACTCCCTGCGGCCTGTGTTTGACCGGCCATCTTACCTGCGTATCTACAATCCTGATGGCACATTGACCAGTTACCTTTCTTCAAAAAGGAACCCGGTAGCCAATGCTTTGCTGGAAGACAATACGCGTGAACAGCTCAAGGCGCAAATGAACCACCAGATAGATTATGACATCACCAAAGATCTGCGGTTTACTGCCAGCTTCAACGCACAACTGACAAGCCTGCTGGGCTTTTATTTTGCTCCACGGTTCCTGGATGATGGAGGCAATGAGAACTTTGCCCGGAACGATAATAACAGGGGATTCGACTGGCTGGTCCAGGGATTCTTAAACTACAACAAAAAATTTGGGGAGCATAGCGTAATGGCCATGGCGGGCGTTCAAAAGGACAGAGAAAAGGACGACAACACCCACCTGGAAGGAAAGAATTTTGTAGTAGAAACTTCCTCTTATGTTAAGGGCAATTTTATGGACAACCTTTCTGCCCAGTATTCCAACGCAAGCGCCGTTTCTACCGCTTCTGCATTTGGCCGGGTGGGCTATAGCTTTAAAGAAAGGTATATTTTCCAGGGCACTTACCGCAGGGATGCTTCCTCAAGATTTCATCCTGATCACCGTGTAGGTAATTTCTTTGCCGGTTCTTTGGCCTGGCGCTTTTCTGATGAAAAATGGATGAACTGGGCGGCAGGACCGTTGTCCGACGGTAAGCTGCGGTTTAGCTGGGGTCAAACCGGTAATGACAGGGTAGGTAATTATGAATACCTGCAACTGATTAACCAGGGTAATACCAGCTATAATAATGTACCAGGCGCCGTCTTAAACAGCACTTTTGGTAATAAAGAGTTGAGCTGGGAAGCTAACGAGCAAAAAAACCTCGGTCTCGACCTTTCCTTCTACAATGGCAGGGTAACCATTGCTGCCGACTATTATATTAAAACCACCCACGATCTTTTATATCCGGAACCATTGCCCAGCCAAAACGGCTTTAGCACGGTGAAGGTGAATGTAGGCTCCATTGAAACAAGGGGTTTTGAATTTCAAATGAGCACTGTACCCATAACTACCAAAAACTTTGCCTGGAACCTGAGTGGGAATATCACTTTTGAACGTGGAAAGATCAAGAGCCTGGAAGGGGGCCAGCCCTTTATTACTGGTAAATGGCTTATAGAAGAAGGCGGCAAACTGGGTAATTTTTATGGATGGAAAAGATTGGGCATTTATCCTACCGATGTGCACAATGCCTATGATGAGGCTGGTAATAAATTAACGCCGGTAGGAGTGGAAATTGAGCATAACCTGAATAATCCAAGGCTTTCTAAAGTTACTGCTGCGGGTTATACCCTTGGCGGGAAACCCTATACTGGTGTTGTGTACCGGAAGAAAGGTGTTGGAGCGACCCTGTTGGGAGGAGATGCTGAATGGGAAGATATTAATAATGATGGTGAAATAGACGACCGCGACAGGCAGATCATTGGCAATGCGCAGCCCGATTTCTATCTCGGCGTTATCAATAACTTCTCCTACAAGCAATGGTCATTGAATGTAATTGTAAATGCTACCATTGGCGGGCAGGTATACAATAGTTTCAAACAGGGCCTTACCAACTTTGCCAATACGAATGGTCCGGCATTACCCGAAGCAGTTTGGGGAGCCTGGGTAGTACAGGGACAGGAAGGTGCTACCTATCCTTACTTCCCTGATAAAGACGACCGTGGCAGTCAGCGCGGCAGCGGCAACACCTATTTCCTGGAAGATGCTTCTTTCATCAGGCTGTCAAGCGTTCGTCTCTCCTACAGGTTCAAGCCTGAGGTGGCCAGGAAGGCTTTCATGAACAACGCCAGCGTATATGTATATGGCATCAACCTGCTTACCTGGACCGATTATACCGGTTATGATCCGGAGTTTAGTTCCAGCAATGCGCTGCAACCAGGCGATGATAACGGTAGGTATCCCAAAAGAAGGGAACTGGGCATAGGTGTTAACTTTCAATTCTAAAAAATCAGGCAATGAAAAAACAACTTTTCTATACAACCTTATTGATGGTGCTGGCTTTGGGTGGCTGTAAAAAGTTTGCCAATGAAGAGCCTTTGTCGGATGGTAAACTGGAAGATTTTTTCAAAAGCGTATATGAGGCTGATGCCGCTATGGCCGGCATGTATGCGGGTATGCAGCAATGTATGATCGGGGAGAGTCAGTTCAATAACCGGCTCACCTATTGGGGGGATGCACGGGCCGATAATATGGAACCAAGCCAGTATGCCAATAACAATCATAACGAGATGTTCTTAAATAGTTTGACCCCCAATAATACTTATTCCGACTGGGGGCCTTTATATACGATAATAGGCAGGGCTAACCTGAATATTGCGAAATTTCCCGAGATCAATAACTATGCCCGTGGTAGCCAGATCATCTCCGACGCTACTTTAAAAAGTTACCTGATGCAATGTTATACTATGCGGGCCGTGTGTTATTTCTATCTGTTGCGGATATGGGGCGGCGTTCCTATCCGTACTACACCTTTCCTTAAGCTCGATGACAATCCCAAGGCGCCCAGGGAATCAAAGGCGAAAGTAAAGGAACAGATCATTTCCGATCTGCAAACAGCTTATGACCTTATTGCTACGAAAGGTTCTACACCCATTATATGGTATCTGCACGAAGGAGCTATCGCTGCTATCATGGCGGATGTGTACATGTGGAGAAGCCACGATGATGAAATTATGCCTGAATACGACAAAGCGATTGAATGGATGAAAATATTGTTTAAATCCAAAGGCGCCACCGGCAAGGTATACAATGCCACCGGGCAAACTGTTACCGGAAGCGGCGGTGTAGCTACTGACCTGGAAACTACCGGCAACTGGAAAGGCATTTTCACGAACCCCGCTGGCAGCATTGAAACCATCTGGTCCCTTCACTGGAATGTGGATGCTAATGGTTGCCCGTGTATGGCAGGCGTATCCTCGGCCAGGAACAATACACCTATAAAAACTGCCTTTCAGATATTTAACACCTGGGGTAAAAGTACGACCGATACGCGCGGAAAACAGACCATTGACCAGTTTAAGACTGATAACTGGGACAGGGTAATAAAATGGTATGGCCCGAATGGGTTTACCAATGCAACCACTACCTATCTTACCAGTGCGCAGGCCGCATCCTTTTCGGGTACGGATAAAACTGTTTATGTACCCATGTACCGCCTGGCCGATATGTTCCTGTTGTATGCAGAGGCGTTGAATAAGACTGGTGACAGGGACAATGCCCGTAGATACCTGAACCTGGTACGTATGCGGGCCACACTGCCTGCCTATACCACTGCGGAGCTTACCACTGAAACAGAGATGGAAGATGCCATCCTGAATGAAAGACGCTGGGAGCTATTTGCCGAAGGTAAGCGCTGGTTCGACCTCGTGCGTACCGACCGGGTGATACAGATCATGGACCCCATTTTAAAGGCAAGGCAACTGGCCAATGGCGGCGCTGAAGTAGGCTTTGGTACAGATAAAAGAAAATACATGTGGCCCTTGAACCGGAATGTGATGAATGCCAATCCCAACCTGCAGCAAAATAAGCCCTATTCAGATTAGACGCATGATCCGTTGTGCTTAATGAATAACCAGTAATAAAGAGTATATGAAAAATACACGCATTTATATCACCTGTTTTCTACTGTTAACGGCCTTTTATATGACAGGCTGTTATAAGCTGCAAACTGATTATGATTATCAAAAAAGAGAGGCTGACCCTAAAGTCAATATGACCGCGAAAGACTATATCCTTTCAAGGGGTACCAGCGCTCCGAGCAACGATACTATTTTTAAATGGATGCAAAAAGCCATCGAATATTCGGGTATAGATATCTCGGAATATGAGAAGGCTGGCCGGACCTATATTTTGCTGCATACGGATGCTATTAGAAGGCTTACCAGCGGCAAGGTGACTGCCGGATTTTTCTTCGATTATCCCGTTGTGGTGAAGGATAACGCCGGTGTTCCTATAAAATCCCTGGTCAACCCTGCGTTGGATTCGCTCCGGCCAGCCGTTGCCTGGGAAGACTATTCAAAGGAAACCGTAAAGAACCTGTTGCTATACCTCATCGTTCAGGGCGAATATGGTTTTGATAACCTGACTATTAACAATAAAGCGGTAACAACCCTGTTGCCGCCCAATACCAAGGTTGACCCGAAAGAAACGAGGTTGGGATGGGTGATCACCAAAAATGAACCCAATCCAGACCCCTCTTTTGCTACCAGCGTAACTTATAGTCCAGCCCTTGGTTCGGGATTTGACCAGGAGGGCAAGATGAACCTGAAGATCCTGAATAATGATGTAGCACCCATTGTTGTCAATGATAGAGTATACAACCGTACGGCGGGGTATTATTTTACCAATGGAAGGGGCCATGTATTCAGCTCCACTGCCAGCGGTGTTCCTGGTACCGGCATGCCTCCATTCAGGTATAGCTGGTTTTAAAGGAGTTGTTTTATTAAAAAATAAAAGTTGAAAATTAATGTAAGAAGCCGGCAGTAAGGTGCCGGTTTCTTTACTTTGATAAAGATACGCTTGAACGAGTTTTGATGAAAACTGACAGAAAGCATGACTATAAGAGCATTACTGATAACCTGTCTGACCCTGTGCATCCAATCCTTACATGCCCGGCAGCAAACGCGCTTAAATAACAATTGGGAATTCCTGCGGCAGGACCTCGGCGGTATCTGGGAAGCTGTACGCCCGGTAGGCAAAGGCAATCCCGAAAGCGTGCCCTTGTGGCAGCCCGTTACCTTGCCGCATTGTGTGAATGCTTTCGATGCGGTTGATCCGGATGTAAACTATTACCAGGGACCAGCCTGGTACCGTACCCAACTGGAACTTAAAAATCCGTATGCCAACGGAAGGACCCTGCTGCATTTTGAAGGGGCCGGGCAAAAGACAGAAGTATATGTATATACTACCAAAGTAGTTACCCATGTAGGAGGCTATGATGAATTTACCGCCGATATTACCGATGCAGTCAATGCCTTTACCCAAACGGAAGTATACCAAAAGCAGTTCAAAGGGAAAGTGCCCATCGCTATCCGTACCGATAATTCCCGCGACCTCGAAATGATCCCTTCTGATCTGTCCGACTTCAACCTCTATGGCGGCATCTACCGTTACCTGAACCTCGTATACACGCCCGCTTTATCCATGGAGAAGTTATTCGCACTGGCCGAAACGGATCCTGCCGGCAAAACCGGTAAGCTCACCATCCGGTCCCGTTTTTACAATCCACAAGGTATCAGCAATACTTCCCTGGTGGTAAAACTATTTGATCCTGCCGGTAAATTGGTGCAGGACCTTACGAAAGAAATAATGATAGGCAATGGCGATATAAGCATTGCGGCATTGACAATAAAGAAACCACAGCTATGGTCAACAGAGGCGCCTAAACTCTATACCGTTGAAGTGACCTTGAAAAGGCCGGAAGGCAACTATACCCAACGCGAGAAGATCGGCTTCCGCCACTTTGAATTTGTGGACCATGGTCCTTTTAAGCTCAATGGCCAGCGCCTCCTGCTGAGGGGTACCCATCGTCATGAAGACCATGCCGGCGTAGCTGCCGCCATGACCGATGAGCAGATGCGGGCAGAAATGATCATGATGAAAGAAATGGGCGTCAACTTCATCAGGCTGGGACATTACCAGCAATCCCGTACAATTTTGAACCTTTGCGATAGTCTCGGTATTGTAGTATGGGAAGAAATTCCCTGGTGCCGTGGTGGCCTGGGCGGTGAGGTATATAAAGAGCAGGCCAGGCGTATGTTGCGCAACATGATTGAGCAGCATTACAACCATGCTTCCGTCATTATATGGGGACTGGGCAATGAAAATGACTGGCCGGGCGACTTCCCCGAATTTGATAAAGAAAAGATCAGGATCTTCATGAAGGAACTCAATGATCTTTCGCATCAACTGGACCCTACCCGTAAAACGGCTATCCGCCGCTGTGATTTCTGTAAGGATATTGTTGATGTATATTCTCCTTCTATCTGGGCGGGTTGGTACAGGGGCATCTATACCGAATACAAATCCATAACGGAGGAAGAATTTAAGAAAGTAAATCATTTTCTGCATGTGGAGTGGGGTGGCGACAGCCATGCCGGCCGGCATTCAGAAAGCCCTGATAAAGCCCTGCAGAATATAAAACCTGCCGGTGCGGCGGATGAACGCGCAGGCGATGCTTCTTTATTTGGCGGTGCTGCAAGGGCCTCCAAAGACGGCGACTGGAGCGAATCGTATATCTGTAACCTTATAGACTGGCACCTGAAAGAGCAGGAAACCATGTCCTGGCTCACGGGTACTGCGCAATGGCCCTTTAAAGATTTCTCCACTCCTGTGCGGCCCGATAACCCGGTACCTTATATGAACCAGAAAGGGGTGGTGGAGCGCGACCTGACCAAAAAAGAAGCCTACCATGTATTTCAATCTTACTGGACCAGTAAACCCATGGCGCACATCTATGGCCATAGCTGGCCGGTACGTTGGGGCGGGGCAGAAGAAGAGAAAATGGTGAAAGTCTATTCCAATTGCGATGAAGCAGAATTATTCCTCAATGGCAAAAGCTATGGGGTTAAGAAACGCAGTTCGCAGGACTTCCCGGCCGCAGGCCTGCGCTGGAACCTGCGTTTTAACAAAGGACTGAATACGATCAACGTAATAGCCCGTAAAGGAAAAGAGTTTGTACGGGATGCCATCAGCTTCCAGTACCAGACGGACACCTGGGGTAAACCGGCAAAGCTGGACCTGCAGAAAATAAAAGAAGAGAATGGCATCGCCACGGTACAGATAAGGCTGCTGGATGAAAAAGGTATTCCCTGCCTGGATGCCACCAACTGGGTACGTTTTGGCCTGGCCGGTGATGGTAAACTGATAGATAATCAAGGTACTTCGTCCGGAAGCCGGTATGTACAAACGTACAATGGCAGGGCCACCATCAACCTGCAAACCAATAAAGGCATGAATGTAGTGAGCGTGCAAAGTGCCGGCATGAAAACAGTGACGATTGAGTTAGATAATTAAGGGTGGGTCGCTTCTACACTCGCTCGCCTCCGGCGAGTGAGGCTATTTACAAGCCTCCGGCTTGTTCGAAAAAGTAAACCAATAAATACAAATACCATTGAAACGTATTGCTTTTCTCGTTGCTGTATGCTTTGCCGGCTTTGTAGTAAGTGGGCAAAATGATCCCAATCTCCGGTTATGGTACAATAAACCCGCCAAAGCCTGGGAAGAAGCGCTGCCGCTGGGCAACGGAAAAACCGGCGCCATGGTCTTTGGTAAAGTAAAATCGGAACGTTACCAGTTGAATGACAATACGCTTTGGAGCGGCTTCCCCGATCCGGGCAACAATCCCAACGGGCCCACCGTATTGCCACAGGTACGCCAGGCTGTATTTGAGGGTGACTATACCAAAGCTGCTGACCTGTGGAAAAAAATGCAGGGGCCATACTCCGCCCGTTATCTTCCGCTCGGCGACCTGCTGCTGCATTTCCCCGCTACCGATACCATCGGCACGCAATACTATCGTGACCTTGACCTGAACAATGCTACTGCTACCGTACGCTATACTACCGGTGGCGTACAGTACCAGCGGCAGGCATTCACCAGCTTTCCCGATAAAGTAATGATGATAAGGCTTACCGCCAATAAAAGCGCTTCGGTCAGCTTTACGGCTGCCCTCACCAGTAAGTTGCGCTACAGTGTGAAGGCCACTGCCAATAACCAGTTAATCCTGACAGGCAAGGCGCCGAAGTTTGTAGCCAATCGCGAATCGGAACCACAGCAGGTCGTATATGATGAAGACGCGAAAGGAGAGGGGATGAACTTTGAGATTCATCTCTATATTAAAACAGAAGGTGGTACCGTAAAACAAGCAGGTGATCAACTCACCGTAACCGGCGCCAATGCAGTGACCATCTACCTTACTGAAGCGACCAGCTTTAATGGCTTTAATAGATCGCCCGGCAAGGAAGGAAAAAATCCTGCTATAGAAGCCGGCGCTAACCTTAAGAAAGTGCTTGCTTTCTCCTGGGACCAGTTGAAGCAACGCCATATTACCGATTACCAGTCGCTGTTTAACCGGGTAAAACTCAACCTGGGCGCCAATGCCGAAGCGGTAAAATTGCCTACAGATGAAAGGCTGCGCCGTTATGCCGGCACACAAAATGATAACCCGTTACAAACGCTCTATTACCAGTTTGGCCGCTACCTGCTCATTGCCAGTTCACGTCCCGGTTCCAGGCCGGCCAACCTGCAAGGCATCTGGAATGATCATATCCAGCCACCCTGGGGCAGCAATTACACCACCAACATCAATACAGAAATGAATTACTGGCTGGCGGAGAATACCAACCTTTCCGAATGCCACCAGCCTTTGTTCGACTTCATGAAAGAGCTGGCCGTGAATGGAGCGGTCACCGCCAAAGTAAATTACAACATCCCGGAAGGATGGGTAACACACCATAACTCCGACCTGTGGGCCAAAACCTCCCCACCCGGTGGTTACGAGTGGGACCCGCGGGGCATGCCACGCTGGAGTTGCTGGCCGATGGCCGGCGTATGGTTCAGCACCCACCTGTGGGAGCATTATCTCTTTACCGGTGATAAAAAATGGCTGCAATCAACGGCGTATCCCCTGATGAAGGGTGCTACGCAGTTCATGCTGCACTGGCTAATCAAAGACAGCACGACACCGTACTTAGTCACCAATCCTTCTACTTCACCAGAGAATACCATCAAGCTGAAAGGAAAGGAATACCAGGTAGCATTGGCCAGTACCATGGATATGTCCTTACTGCGGGAGTTGTTTAAGGCCGTGATCAACACCAGTACTTTACTGAATACAGATGCCGCCTTCCGGGTCCAGGTACAGCAGGCGCTTGATAAGCTCTATCCTTACCATATTGGTCAGTACGGACAATTGCAGGAATGGTATGGCGATTGGGATGATCCGAAAGACAAGCACCGTCACCTCTCTCATTTATTTGGTTTGTATCCTGGCAGCCAGATCACCGTACAGCAAACGCCTGAACTGGCGGCGGCGGCCAAACAATCACTGATCCACCGCGGTGATGTAAGTACCGGCTGGTCTATGGCCTGGAAGATCAACTGGTGGGCCAGGTTGCAGGATGGTGACCATGCCTATAAAATACTAAGTGATGCCTTTACCTATATTGATCCCACACAGGCCCGCGAAACCATGGGTGGCGGCGGCACGTATCCCAATCTCTTCGATGCGCATCCGCCTTTCCAGATTGATGGCAACTTCGGTGCTACAGCAGGCATCACAGAAATGTTGCTGCAAAGCCATGCAGGTTACCTGAGTTTCCTGCCGGCATTACCCGGCGTCTGGAGTGAGGGCAGCATCAAAGGCATTAAGGCTAGAGGCAACTTTACGGTAGCCATTCAATGGGCGGCGGGAAAGCTGGTGAAAGCAACCATCCTTTCAGGGGCGGGCGGCATTTGCCGTATCAAAACTACCACACCGGTTAAAATAGTGGAAGTAAAAGCCAATCCGGCGCAAGGCGGCAATGCCAATCCGTTGAATATTGCATATGGAAAACTGGTATACGAAAAGAACGCGCAGGCCCCCCTGCAATCCATCAATAAGGAAGGCGAATATGTAATAGAATTCCCCACCGTGAAGGGGAAGACATATACGGTAGTGAATAGTCAATAACATCAAACTATAAACATTCCAATGAGGCATTTCAAACATATAGGTGTTCTCTTGCTCCTGGTGAGCATTTCCATCAGCGTAATAGCTCAATCTCCCACCTGGACGGAAGTCGCGCCCGGTGTATGGAAAGCCACCATTGGCAAGCCCGAAGCTTTTGACTTGCTCAAGGCAGCAGGCAGTATACCCAATAAAGAAGCACTGGGGGCTATTACCAAAGCCGGTTTCCCTTTCTCCAAAGCCGATATTGCCGCCCGTACACAGGATGGTAAAACCTCCCTGCGTTTCCCTTTACAGAAAGAAGAGCAGGTATATGGCTTTGGCCTCAACTTCCAAACGGTACACCAGCGTGGCAAGATATTGCAATTGCATGTAGACCACTTTGGCGGCAAAGACAATGGCCGTAACCATGCACCTACGCCCTTTTATGTATCCTCACTGGGCTATGGCGTATTCATCAATGCTGCCCGTTACATCACTGTATATGCAGGTGCCGGCGTGCGGAAGGACAGCAAAAATCCACCGGTGGCTAAAGACCGCAATACCGATAAATCATGGGCTGCCCGTCCTTATTCCGATGCGGTAGAAATACTCGTGCCGGCGGGAGGGGTGGAAGTATATGTGTTTGCCGGACCTACACCATTGGATGCGGTGCGCCGTTTCAACCTGTTCAGTGGTGGTGGCTGCCTGCCTCCGCGCTGGGGACTGGGTTTTACCCAACGGGTGCAGCGTTTGTACAATGCCGGTGATGTGAAAAAAGAGGCCAATGACTTTGAGCAAAAAGGTTATCCGCTGGATTACATCGGACTGGAGCCCGGATGGCAAAGCAAATCCTATCCCTGCACTTTTGAGTGGGACAAAACACGTTTCCCGCAACCACAGCAGTTTGTAAAAGAGATGCTGGATAAAGGCATCCGCCTGAACCTCTGGCTCAATCCTTACGTATCGCCGGAGGCATCTATCTATAAACCTATTTTGCCTTATACAGGTTCCCATACCGTATGGGTAGGCGCTGTACCTGATTTCACCATGCCACAGGCCCGTAAGTTGTTTTTCGATCAGTTAAAGAAAGACCAGGTAAGTATTGGGATAAGTGGTTATAAAATTGATGAAGTGGATGGTTATGATCATTACCTCTGGCCCGATGTGGCTACCTTCCCTTCGGGTAACAGTGCCGAACAGTTGAGGCAAACCTATGGAGTGCTGGCGCAACGTTATAGTACAGACTTATACCGCCAGCAGAATTCCAGGACCTTTGGCCTGGTGCGCGCCTCCAATGGCGGCGCCGCTTCCTTTCCCTATGTGATCTACAATGATTACTACAACCATGAAGATTTTATCACGGCGCTCATCAACAGCGGTTTTGCCGGTGTATTGTGGACGCCGGAAGTGCGCGCCTCCAAAACAGGCGAAGAATGGCTGCGCCGTTTTCAAACGGTGATCTTTTCGCCCATGGCCATGATCAATGCCTGGAGCAGCGGCACCAAACCCTGGAGTTATCCCGAAGTGGCGGAGCAGGTAAAGCAACTGGCCCTGCTGCGCATGCAGATGATGCCTTACTGGTACACAGAATTTGCGCGGTATCATTACGAGGGTATTCCGCCTTTCCGTGCCATGAACCTCGAAGCAGGCTTCCGGCAGGAAGTAAAAAAAGAAGCCGTCAATGAGAACCTGGAGCAGAACCCTTATGCAGAGGCAGCTTCCAAAGAGATCAAAGATCAATACATGGCCGGTGAATACTTACTGGTAGCGCCTTTATTCACGGGACAAACCACCCGCAAAGTGATCCTGCCCAAAGGCAAATGGTACGATTTCTATACCGGCGCCTATGCCGGTGATGGGGAAATCATCACCGTAACGCCGGGCCTGGATAAAATACCGGTGTACGTAAAGGATGGTGGTATCATACCCATGATGCCGGCCATGCTGCATGCACCCAAGGCCGGTGAGCAGGTAGACCTGGAGGTCCGCTACTATGGCGAAAAGCCGGGCCTGTATAAATTGTATGATGATGATGGGGAGACCTTCAACTATGAAAAAGGAGCTTATAGCTGGCGTACCATCACCGTGTCGAAAGATGCCAATGGACAGTTGAAAGGCAATATCAGTGCACCGGTAACCGGAAAGCCGAATACCATAGGAAAAGTGACCTTTACCATGATGACGAAATAACTTGAAAATGCTACAGCTTAAATCATCTGAACTTTTTCTCCGCAGAGTCTCCCGTAGGGGACTCTGCGGATTCATTCCCAGTAGTGTCTCCCGAAGGGGACGCTGCGTGTGGCTGTTACTAATATGGACAGGCGCTCTACAAGCACAGGCGCAGGCTGATTACACCAAAGCCATCACACAAACGCTGCGTAAGCAGGTATTGAAAGATGCCGCCTGGGCCATGCAGCAGGAGCCGGTAACGGTTACTGCCAGCACTTCTCCCCGCAGCGCCGGAGGTAAGCATGACTTCTATTCCGAAGGCGATTACTGGTGGCCCAACCCGCAATCGGCAGACAGTCCTTACATTCAGAAAGACGGGATGACGAATCCCGACAACTTTGTAGCACACCGCCTGGCCATGATCCGCTTCAGCCGCATCATGGGCGCCCTGGCTTCCGCGTATAAGATTACCGGCGATCAAAAATATATATTACAGGCATTGAAGCATTGCCGTGCCTGGTTTATAGATACGGCCACCCGGATGAACCCTAACCTCTTGTATGCGCAGGCGATCAAAGGCAGGGCAACAGGGCGCGGTATCGGCATCATTGATACCATTCACTTCATGGAAGTAGTACAGGCATTAATGGCCATGCAGCATGCCCGCAACATGGATAAACAGTCGCTGATGGCCATTAAGGATTGGTTTGCCCAATACCTCACCTGGCTTACCACGCATCAGTATGGTAAAGATGAAATGAATGCGGCCAACAATCATGGCACCTGCTGGGTAATGCAGGTAGCGGCCTTTGCGAAATTTACCGGCAACCAGGCCTTGCTCGACTTTTGCAGCGACCGTTATAAAACCGTGCTGCTGCCCAACCAACTGGCGGCGGATGGTTCTTTCCCGCAGGAGTTAAGAAGAACAAAACCTTATGGTTATTCTCTCTTTAACCTCGATGCCATGACAACGGTTTGCCGTATCCTCTCGACTAAAGAAAATAACCTCTGGGCTTTTCAAACGCCCGATGGCAGGTCAATAAAAAAGGGTATTGAATTCCTGTATCCTTATGTGGCTGATAAAAGCAAGTGGCCTTTTAAGCAGGACGTGATGTATTGGAACGACTGGCCGGTGGCCCCTCCTTGCCTCGTATTTGGCGCGGAAGCCTATGGCAACAAAACCTGGCTGGATACTTGGACAAAACTGGACCACGCACCGGTAGTAGAAGAAGTGATACGTAACCTGCCCGTGCGAAATCCGTTGATATGGTAAACAGCCCCGTAGGGGCTACCCGCTGTAAAAAAACAAACAACGATGACCATTGCCAAAAAAATATTCTACACCACCAGCATAGGCCTTTCCCTATGCCTCCACGCTTTCTCCCAAAGCGGTGATGAAGACAAGGAAATGTTCAACCGCTCCAAAGCGCGCGACCAGCAGGCCATTGATGCAGCCGTAAAAGGATGGTGGACCGAATCCATGAAAACCCATGAGCAACGCATCCAATGGTGGCGCGAAGCCAGGTTTGGCATGTTTGTGCACTGGGGTGTTTATTCATTGCCCGGCGGGGAATGGAAGGGGAAGAAAGTGGGTGGCTATGCCGAACACCTCATGCGCAAAGAGAAAATTCCCCGCCAGGAATACCTGGAGCTGGCGCATCAGTTCAACCCGGTTAACTTCAATGCAGAAGAATGGATATTGCAGGCCAAGCAGGCCGGCATGAAATACTTTATCATCACGGCCAAGCACCATGATGGTTTTGCCATGTATGATTCCAAAGTATCCGACTTTAACATCATAGCCCAAACGCCTTTTAAGCGTGATCCCATGGCCGAACTGGCAGCAGCCTGTAAAAAGCACGGTGTACGTTTTGGTTTCTATTATTCGCATGCTTTTGATTGGGAACATCCTGATGCACCGGGGAATGATTGGGAATACAACAATCCCGGAGGTGATAAACAACTGCATGGCGGCATCAACTGGTATGCAGTGCATCCGGAACTATTGCCGAAGGCGCAGAAATATGTGGCAGAGAAAGCCATCCCACAGATCAAAGAACTCATTGCAAAATACCACCCGGATATTCTGTGGTTCGATACACCCAGTAAATTGCCGCTTTCAGAGAACATCCACATATTGCAGGCCATCCGTGAAGTGGATGCAACTGTAGTGGTGAATGGCCGTTTGGCCAGGAACGCTGCGATCAGCTTCGGTGATTACAAGAATACGGCAGACCGACCGGCAGAGTTCTATCCGGTTACCGGCGACTGGGAAGCGATCCCTACCACCAATGAATCTTACGGCTACAGCAAATACGACAGCAGTCATAAACCGGTAGCCCACTTTATTCAACTCATGGCTAAAGCAGCTTCCCGTGGTGGTAACCTGCTCATGAATATTGGCCCTAAAGGGGATGGCACTTTTGATACCAGGGATGTAACCATATTACAGGGTATTGGCCGGTGGGTAGATAAGAACAGTGAAAGCATTGGTAGTGCCGGTGCTTCGGGATTGCCCTTACAGAACTGGGGCGTATCTACGTTGAAAGGCAATAAACTCTACCTCCATGTATTTGAATGGCCGAAGGATGGTAAGCTTTATGTAGGTGGTTTGCAAACAGCAGTAAATAAAGCATTCTTTTTAACAGATGCCTCAAAAAAAACATTGCCTGTTAAAAGCAATGGTAAAAATGAGCTGGTCATACAACTGCCTGCCAAAGCGCGGGACACTGCTAATACAGTCATCGTACTGGAACTGAAAGGCGCTATGAAAGCGGATACCGTGAGCTATATGGCGCCCAATATTCCACAGACGCGTTTACTGGCATTTGATGCCGCCCAAACAGGTAAAGGTTTGGGATATGGAGATGGAAAGACCGGCCGTTTCTATGTAGACGGATGGGTATCGAAAGAGCAGTGGCTGAGTTGGCATATCCGTACGGCCGCACCGGCGAAATACCAACTGGTGATCAAATACCTGGCAGGCGCAGATGCCGGTGGTACGTATGTTATTGATATAAACGGTGTGAAAAAAGAATATGCCGTGAGCAAGGCGAAGAATGACACGGAGGTAGTAACGCAGGCGTTGGGTGAGGTGAGCATACCCGCCGGTACACAGGCGGTGAACATTAAACCGGTTGCCATCACCGGAAAAGAATTAATGAAGCTGTTGGAAATACAATTGATTCAAATACCATAAATACAAACCATGCGATTAATTGGTAGTTTAGCAATAGGTGTTTTATTGAATGGAACTATACAGGCGCAGCAAGTGAAATTGCCAACTGTATGGGCCGATGCAGAAAAGCAAACACAGGTAATGTTGCAGGCTGTACCTGCAGCCAAAGGGGATAAGACCGATCTCGTATCACCCCGCACCATTGAGAATGGCAAGCTGAAGCTGGTAGCTTCCCGCGACTGGACCAGCGGTTTCTTTCCCGGTGTACTCTGGTTGCTGTATCAATATACTGGGAAGCAGGAATGGCTTATACAGGCCAAAGCCTATACGGCCAATATTGAAAGGGAGAAAACCAATGCAGGTACCCACGACATGGGCTTTAAGATCTTTTGCAGTTTTGGTACGGGTTACCGCCTCACCCATAATGCCACCTATAAAGACATCATCATCCAATCGGCCAAAACACTCTCCACGCGGTTTAATCCCACCATCGGTTGTATCCGTTCCTGGGACCATCACAAAGAGGTGTGGGGCTTCCCGGTGATCATTGACAACATGATGAACCTGGAACTCTTGTTTGAAGCCACCAGGTTCTCCGGTGATTCTTCTTTCTATAAGATCGCGGTATCACATGCCAATACAACCATGAAAAACCATTTCCGCCCGGATTATAGTTCTTACCACGTTATTGATTATGATACCGTAACCGGCGCTGTGGTGAAAAAAAATACACACCAGGGATACAGCCATGAGTCGGCCTGGTCAAGAGGGCAGGCCTGGGGACTGTATGGTTACACCATGTGTTACCGTTATACAAAGAATCCGGCGTACTTACGGCAGGCAGAGCATATTGCAGCTTTCATCCTCAACCATCCCCGCTTGCCGAAAGATGGGGTACCTTATTATGACTTTGATGGTCCGGATATTCCCAATGCGCCACGCGATGCTTCTGCAGCAGCCGTCATTGCTTCCGGATTGTATGAGTTGAGCAGCTATAGCAAAAACGCCAAACTGTATCGCAATGCTGCTGATAAGATCATGACCAGCCTTACCCAATCCTATCGTTCGCCTATTGGGGAAAACTATGGCTTCCTTCTCCTGCACAGTACCGGCTCCAAACCTGCTAACAGTGAAGTAGATGTGCCATTGAACTATGCAGATTACTATTACCTCGAAGCGTTGTTGCGGGGTAGGAAGAAGAAATAAGTTAAGCTGATTATTAAGCTATACAAAAGGGAATTGATAAGCATCAATTCCTTTTTTTTATTTTGGTACAACGAAAATATTTATCTATACGCGCAGCCGGAAATGATGCCCACCGTAAAATTACGGTAATGGTAACCTGAAAAATATGTGAATAAAAACTCATGATTTGGTAACATACCACGATAATAAAACGCTTTAGTTTGCAGAATCAATTAAATGGCGCGTGTAGTTGACGGGATTACAGGAACGGAAAAGGCATATACGGTTGCACAGTTATGGACGATTTCGACACGGTTATCGGTTTAAACGGCACACTTATGCATTTCTATCCGGTCGTATGTTGTAGAGCCTTAATTTGCACCTGATAATACCAACAGAACCTGATTTCCTTATCCTGCAGGAACTCGTTGTTAAACCCCTTTATTGTTGAACCCAAACCTGACTGCGAATATGGGCATCCCATATCCGTACATAACTCCTTATCTTTTTACCGTAGTGGCGGCTTTCCTCCTTGCTACGGCTTCTGTCAGTGCACAGACTGCTGCCGGTGATACCACTCAGCCAGTTAACAAAACTTCCCGTACACTCACCGATACCACCCTTAAAGCGGTAAAAACACTGGCAGGCTACCAGCAGGATAAACTACTGGATGGAGTTAAAGGAACTTATAAGTCCAAACGCTCCTTACTCAAAGGACTCTTGCCCGGCAAGCAATCACTGCTGCCCAAAGATTCCTTATCCCTTGATAGTAATCACCCCTTCAAAAACCTGCTGCATACAAAACCACTGTTAAGAATGACCGGTGGTTACATCAGCTACCAGTTCAACTACCGCTCGGCCATTGATACGCCTTATGTGGAAAAAGACATTGCCCAGCATAATATTACGGGTAACCTGTATTTTACTGTAGCGGGCCACCTGCCCCTGCGGGTGACCTGGTGGTCGCGGCAAAGCAATTCGCGGGTATTCCGGGATATCACCGATGTGCAGGCCTCCTTTGACGGGGCTGCCTTTCAGCAGCAGTTGCAGGCTTCGCTGCGCCAGCGCCTGCTGGCCCTGGCGCCTTCCTTACAGGACTCCCTCACCGAAAAGTTATACAACCTCAAGAAACTCCAACTGGGTGGCCTGAAAGACCAACTGCTGGGTTCTTTTTCGCCGCAAAGCCTGGTAGAGGCCAATGAGACCCTGCGGGTGCCGCGCATCACCTGGCAGCCCGGGGTGGCCGACAGTGTGAACAGCCGCCGGGAAGACTCCCTGAAAAAAGCGGCGACTCTTTTTCTCGACCTGTATGCCAAAACCAAAGGCGAAGTGGACCGGCTGGAAAAACAGGTAGACTCCCTTAAAAAGAAGTATGAACAGAACCAGCAGAAGGTGCGGCAGTTCAAACAACTGGTGACCGGCAAATGGGATGACCTGATCGCTTCGCGGAGCTGGAAGGACAAACTGCAGCAATACGGTATGAGTAATGTGGAAGTGCCGGCTAAATATCGCTGGCTGCTTGGCTTAAGACAGTTCAGTGTAGGCCGCAGTGTGACCAACTACAGTGAGCTCACCGTGAAAAATACCAGTGTCAATGGCCTGAACTTCGAATACAACTCCTGGTATTACCTGGCGGTAGCCGCCGGCGTGGTGGATTACCGCTACCGTGATTTTGTGGTCAATGGCGCCAATAAGAAACCCCAGTACCTCTACCTGGTCCGGGCCGGTATTGGCCGGCTGGAAAAGAACTACTTCATTCTCTCCGCTTTCCGGGGGGAGAAGCAACTATTCCCCTCCAACGGCGCGCGGCTCTCCTCCATCACCGTTACCGGCTTCAGTGCCGAAGCCAAAATGCAGGTGAACCGTACAACCCACCTCACAGCAGAAGTAGCCAAATCACTCGCCCCTGATTTTAGAAACAATCCTTCGCGGGGCAATACCAAGTTCAGTTTGTCTGATCACAGCAACCAGGCCTATGCGCTGAAGTTGTATTCCTATATTCCTGCTACCCGTACCCGGCTGGAAGGCTATTACAAACAGACCGGCGCCAATTTTCAATCCTTCAGCAGCTTCCAGACCAATGCTGCCCTGGAGAGCTGGAGTGTCAAAGCAGGGCAGGACTTCTTCAAACGCAAATTGCGGCTCTCTGCCGCAGTGCGCAAAAATGAGTTTACCAATCCCTTCCTGCCACAGGACTATAAAAGCAATACGGTGTTCAAAAGCCTGACGGCTACGTTTAAAATGCGCAAGTGGCCGGTCATTACGGTGGGTTATCAACCCATGAGCCAGCTCACGGCATTAGACAGCCAGGTGGTGGAGAACCGTTTCCAGGTACTCAATGCCAGCGCTTATCATATCTATAAGATCAATAACCTGCGCACGGCCTCTACCGTGGTACTCAACAAATTTTACAATACCAACAGTGATACCGGTTTTGTGTACTACAATGCCACCAATGTATTCTGGGCGCAGCAATTCTTTTTCAAGGCTTTTACGGCCCAGGTAGCGGTGTCCTGGACGCAGAATTCCGGTTACCGGCTGACGGTGCTGGATGAAGGCATTCAACTGAACCTGACCAAACTGGGCTCGGTGGGTTTTGGAGTCAAGATCAACAGCCTGAATGATCAGGTGATCAAAACAGGCGGTTATGTCAATGCCGGTGTGCGGGTGTATAAACAGGATGTGATCACGCTGAGCTATGAGCGGGGATACCTGCCGGGCTTTAACAAAGGGCTTATAAGAAATGAAATGGGCACCGTGCAGTTTGTAAAGAGTTTCGGGTTTTGAGTTTCGCGTTTCGTGTTGCTGCCGCCTGTTGAACTTCCTGGCAATATTCAACTGACTTCTGTGGCAACAACCTGCTGATCATTTATCAGGCAGTTACACAGAAGAACCCGAAACCCCAAACCCGGAACCCGAAATAGATTTGATGCATGAAACAAACAATATGAAAAAGATATTTCTATTCATTGTACTGTTATTCGTGGGATGGCACGCCCACGCACAGGTGGTGCTGAACCTGCAGTTGCCGCCGCTGGGCCTTACTATTAAGCCACAGCTCTGGAACCTGTCGCTGGTCAATACTTCAGCGCAGGACCTGTCCGTACGTGTTGAAATGGTGATGACCGATGTGTCCAACAACCAGCGGGTGTTAACGGGCACGTCTAAGCTTATTCTGCTGCCAAGAGGCGTAAAACAACTGCAGTTGAGTGATGTGATGCCCATTACTTACAATCCCGGCAGTCCGGGTTATGCGGTAGATCCTTCGCCCGAAGGTTTTCTACCCATTGGCCTGTTCAACATCTGCTATACCGTGATCCGGGTGCAGAGTGATGAGGTGGACAGGCTGGGGGAGGAGTGTGAGACCATTGAGGTAGAACCCATCAGTCCGCCCCAGCTCATGATGCCGTTGGATGAAGAGCAGGTGGATATCACCCGTCCTTTCTTTGCCTGGATACCACCTTCTCCTTTCAACACCCTCAACAGCCTGCTGTTCGATTGGGTGCTGGTGGAAGTACAGGCTACCCAAAGTCCGGCTGATGCCATCCAGCAGAATGTGCCGGTGCTCACCAGGCAAAATATCTCCTTTACCAACCTGCAATACCCGCTGTCTGCTCCTGAGCTGGACAGCAGCAAGCTATATGCCTGGCGCATCACGGCCAAAAATAACATGAGCCCCATTGCCAACAGTGAAGTATGGAGTTTCCGGGTACGTCGGTACGGGCTGGATACCATTGCGGCTACAGGCACCGGTTATTTTGCGAAGCTGTACCGGGAGGAAGGAGCGGCCTTTACGATCTGCACGGGTGTCTTACGTTTTGAATACCTCAATGAGCTGAACAGTGCTGCGGTCAACCTGCGGTTGTTCGATATCAGCACGGCCATGCGCAAACAGATCACGCTGGACAGTACAGACCAGTCCGTACGCCTGGGACAAAACTTTGTGCAGGTAGACCTGCGGGAAACCGGTGGGATGATTAATAAACACCTATACCTGCTGGAGGTGGAGAATGCAAGAGGGGAAAAGCGGTACCTGAAGTTTGAGTACAGGGAGTAAAGGAGGGTGGCGAGTGGTAAATAGCGAGTAGCGAGTGGGCAAAACAGTTAGCCAGTTACACTTGAAGCCCACTGGCCATTTACTACTAGCCACTAGCTATTCACGATTGATAGTTCACTTTCGACTAATTGACGAATCACGTAAAATAATATTGCATGTTAGTTTCTCTGGCGCGTTATCACAAGAGCATTGCCTGGTTTTTTGTGGGATTGTTTTACCTGGAGCTGGTATTGGTACCGGTGGCAGGAAGGGGAGAAGGCAGGATGGCTATGCCGTTTAGATCAGCAAGGTCGTATGGACTGGATGTACCTTATCTGTCGGGCAAGGTCAGTTGGTCAACAGGGCGAAATAATCCCGGAGCGTTCACACCATTGGCTGACAAGGCCACTGCATTACGCGGAACGATGGTTCCCCTGGCAGGCTCCCCATTGGGGGCAGGAGGCAGTGCTGCAGATGGAGGCGGACCCGGACAGCCGGAGATGGCGGCCTTTACTTCTGTGAGCAGCGCCAATATGGTGGACCTGTTCAGCGGTGATTTCTCTTACAACATTCCTTTATTGGATGTGGGTGGTTACCCGGTGAACCTGGCTTACCGCGCCGGCGTGTCTATGGACCAGGAGGCGAGCTGGGTGGGGCTCGGGTGGAATATCAACCCCGGCACGATCACCCGGAACATGCGCGGCCTGCCGGATGATTTTAATGGTCAGTATGACTCAGTGCGCAAAGTGATGTCTATAAAAGAGAACAAAACCATCGGGGTAACCGGTGGGGCGGATGTAGAGATTGCCGGGTTCCCAAAAAATAAAGACGGAGGCACTGATACAGCTTCTATGGGAAGCGTCGGTGCCAGCCTGGGGGTAGTGCATAACAACTACCGTGGCTGGGGCCTTGAGCATGGTATCAATGCCAGCATCAATGCCGCTAAATTTGGTAAGGGAGCGCTCACAGCCGGGCTTTCTATTACCAATAGCTCTATGGATGGGTTATCCCTGGCGCCTTCTCTTTCGATAAGCATCAGTAAATACAATGCCAGTGAAGATGCAACTACAACACACAGTTTTTCTATTACCCAGCCATACAATACCCGGTCGGGCTTAAAAGCCTTGCAACTGGGGTTGGGCACACGAAGGTCTAATGGAGATATCAAGAATCAAAAAACAAGTAACCATGGTTACGGATCAACCTTTACTTCTTATCTTTCTTTCAACTCTCCCGGCTACACGCCTACGATCAGTATGCCCTATACCAGCCGGCAATTTTCCTTTACCGGTAAAGTCGGTACAGAAATAAAGGTGATACACCCCAGTTACTTTCTCAGTGGGTATGTTGCCAAACAGTACATTGCCGCTGCCGATACCCAGTTGTACCTGCCTTCTTATGGTTACCTGCATTACCAGGCGGGTGCGCAGAACAGGGCTTCCCTGCTGGACTTTAACCGTGAAAAAGAATTGCCATACAGGGAAAAACCTGCAGTGCCGCACATTGCCATCCCCAGCTACACCTATGATGCTTTTTCTATTACAGGTGAGGGTACCGGCGGTATGTTCCGCGCTTACCGGGCCGATATTGGGTTTATTCATGATCATTTCATCCGTACCAAAGATGCGTCGGACCGGGCCAGTGTGGATATTGGCACGGGCGACCAGGTACACGGAGGAATTGACCTCAACATCAACCGGGTTATCACACAGAATGGCCCCTGGCTCAACCAGAATGTAATAAAGGAAGCCATTAAGTTCAGAAAGGACTCGGCCGGTTTCCAGGCGGTGTACTTCCGCAATCCCGGGGAGAAATCCATCAATGACCGGCAGTTCTATGAAACACTTGGCGGCGATGATGTGGTAACGGTGGGCCTGGACCAGATGCCCAATGTCAGCGTCATCAATGCCACCAATTACCTGCGACGTTATAAAAATGGCCGCTTGAATGGCGTGCAGTTACTGAATGCGCAGAATGCCGTAAAAGCGCAGCGCGATAAGCGTACACAGGTCATCACCTATCTGTCGGCGCAGGAAGCGCAGGCGGTGGGATTGGCAAAGTACATTGAGTACCACCGGCTCAATGCTTTTGATTCCGCCTCCTGTGTGGAACCGTCGTTTGGGATAGACCCTGCTATGGGCAGCGGACTCATCGGGCAATATTTTAAATCAAAGCGACCGGGGGGAACGCTGGCATTTACAAAAGTGGCTCCCGTGATAGACTTTGATTGGGGCCGGGAAGTGCCCTTCCACGAGGCTGGCTTTATCAATGATAAGTTCTCCGTGCGCTGGACAGGCAGGATCAAGGCGCCCCAAACAGGCACTTATCACTTCTATACGACGAGCGACGACGGAGTGATGTTGTGGATCAATGATACCCTGATCATTGATCATTGGAAGCCCCGTATGAAAAAACATGGCCCGCTCAAAGGGCAGGTGAATCTTGTAGCGGGCAAAATGTATAATATCAGGCTGGAGCATTATGACGAGGGAGGCCTTGCCTATATACGGCTGGAATGGGACCATCCGGCCCAGCAAAACCGGGCACTCATACCACAGGCCTTTTTATTCCCACCTTCTGCCAAAGATACCTTTGAACACAACAACATTGTACGGGAACAGCGCGTGAACCGCTTCCGCAAAGCCAACCATATCTCAGAGATTGATGTGCTCAACAACGACGGGCGGCGTTACATATATGGCATACCGGTATACAACCTGAAACAACGGGAGACTACCTTCTCGGTAGATGGAAAAACCAACCAGGGGAACAAACTGACCGGCCTCGCCCGTTACAATCATGGGGTTGATAATACTACAGATAACAGGCTGGGCAAGGACTGGTACTTTACCAGTGAAGAAGTACCGGCCTATGCGCATTCCTTCCTGCTGACCGGAATCTTATCGGCCGACTATTCAGACATTACCGGCAATGGCATCACAGACGATGATATCGGCGACGCCGTAAAATTCAATTACACCAAAGTAGCAGGCATTGCCAATCCCTACCAATGGCGGGCGCCGGCTGTTCCGGATAGTGTAACCTATAATGAAGGGTTAAAAACCGATTACCGGGATGATAAAGGGAGTTATATCTATGGTGAGAAAGAATTGTGGTACCTGCATTCTATTGAATCAAAGACAATGGTGGCCACCTTCGTGCTGGAAGACCGGGATGACCTGCCGGCGATCGATGAAGGCGGACAACGGGTAAATTATTATGCTACCAAAAGATTGAAGGAGATCAACCTCTACAGCAAGTCTGATTTTGCCGTCAGCCGTACCAATGCCAAACCTGTCAAGACCATTCATTTTGAATACACCTATGAACTGTGTAAGGGTGCTTATGGCGATACGGCGAGAGGAAAACTTACCCTGAAAAAAGTGTGGTTTACCTACAACAATAACAAAAAAGGCCAGCAAAATCCTTATAAGTTCAACTACAACAGTAATAATCCCGCTTACAACCTCAAGTCCAATGACCGCTGGGGCAATTACAAAGATCCGCTGCAAAATCCCGGTTCTTCGGCAAACAATGTGATCACCAATGCCGACTATTCCTATGCTTTGCAGGATAGTATAATGGCTGCGCAGAATGCCGCCGCCTGGGCGCTGGATTCCATTTACCTGCCTTCCGGCGGCTCCCTGAAAGTGCAATATGAAAGCGATGATTATGCTTATGTGCAGGACAAGCGGGCCATGAATATGTTCCGGGTCATTGGTGCAGGAAGGACTTCCAACTTTTCGGACAGGTCATTGCTGCTTTATTCCAAGAGCCTGGTGGATTTTGATGACCACCGGTATATATTCATCCGTGTGCCCCGGCCGGTGAGCAACGTACAGGAGCTTTATCATAAATACCTGGCTGGTATAAAGAAACTATACTTCAAACTGTCGGTACGCATGCCGGATAATGATAACTATGGCAGTGGTTATGAAAATATTCCCTGCTATGCCGACCTGGAACCAGTCAACAGCTATGGTGTCGTCAACCCTGAAGTGATCTGGGTAAAGCTGGCGGGCATTTCCCTGCAGGGTGATGGAGGCGGTAGTTACAGTCCGCTGGTGAAAGCGGCCACACAATTCCTGCGCCTCAACCTGCCCTCCAAGGCATATCCCGGTTCAGAAACTGGTGATGATATGGACCTGGAGGATGCCGTGAAAATGCTGGCTTCCCTTACCACCAATATCACCACGGCCTTCAAATCTTTTGACCGTATAGCGCGCAACCGCCTTTGGGCATCACAGTTTGATACCCTGCGCAGCTTTGTACGGCTCAACAATCCCTTCCTGAAAAGAATGGGGGGCGGCCACCGGGTGAAGCGTATTACCGTATATGATAACTGGGATAAGATGGCCAGCAAACCTGGTTATCAACTTGTACGTCCGGCTATCTATGGCCAGGAATACCAGTATACTACGGTGCAGCAATTGGATAAGGATTCCCTGCTCATCAGTAGCGGCGTGGCCAGTTACGAGCCAGGTATTGGCGGGGAAGAGAATCCCTTCCATGTGCCGGTGGAATATGTGGAAAAGATTGCGCCGCTGGGGCCGGTAACCCTCGGTTATTCTGAAGAGCCGCTGGGTGAATCGTTCTTCCCTGCTGCCAATATAGGATATAGCCGCGTGCGGGTACGTACCATCAACTACAAGAATAAAAAATCGGCCAATGGTTTTGAGGAAACCAGGTTCTATACAGCGTATGATTATCCTACCTATGTAGACAGGACTTTCCTGGATGGCGAAACCAAAAAACGGTATAAACCCGCCCTGGCCAACCTGCTGCGGGTGAATGCCATTCATAAGATCGTCCTCTCGCAAGGGTTTAAAGTAGAGCTGAACGATATGCATGGTAAAATGCGCTCTACGGCTTCCTATGCTGAAACGGATCCTGTCCGTCCCATCTCGTATAGTGAACAGTTTTACCGTACAGACAATGCCAGCCTCGACCATAAACGGTTGTCAAATACGGTAATGGTCATGAAGCCCGACGGTACGATTGACAGTGCGGCGCTTATTGGTAAGGATGTGGAGCTGATGGTAGATATGCGTGAGCAAATGTCTATTACCAACGGCTATAACGTGCCGCTCAATACAGATTGGTTTACCGTACCCTTTACACCGCCTTACTTTTTACTGCCTACCATGCTCAACCTGGCGCAGCGGGAAGAAAATACCTACCGGTCGGTGGCTACTACCAAGGTCATACAACGCTATGGTATCCTCGATAGCGCTATCCAGATAGACAAAGGAAGCCGTATCTCCACAAAAGATGTACTCTATGATAGTGAAACAGGGGATGTGCTGCTGACCCGGACACAGAATGAATTCAATGATCCTATATACAATTTTAACTATCCTTCCCACTGGGCTTATGATGGCATGGGCCTGGCCTATAAGAACATTGATGTGGTGCTGCGCGATGTAAACATTGTGGACGGCCGTATGAAAGAAATGTCGCCCACCATAGAAAAACTATTCAGCAGCGGTGATGAGCTGCTCATTGCCGGCAAACAGCAAACCACCGATGTACCGGCGTCCTGCGATGATTCGGTGGCTACCTTCCCGGACTATGATAAATGCTGGGCAGTAGACAGTAGTGTATTGTATGGCGGTCCGCGCGCTATTTATTTCATTGACCGCTGGGGTAAAGCTTATACAGGTTATAAACTATCGCTCCGGATCATCCGCTCCGGTCGCAGGAATATATTGGGGGCGGTGGGCAGCGTGACCAGCCTGGACAGCCTGGTAAAGAAAAACGCTTCCGGCAATTATGAGCTGGTCATCAATGCCAATTCAAAGATCATTGCCGCCTCGGCCGGTGAGTTCCGCCAGTTCTGGAAAACGGATGATGTATTGCGCAAGCAACCCACCATCAGTTGTATTCCCAACTGGCAGCCCAATGGCATTGTGCGGTGTCTGCAAAGCGGCGGGGTGAATACCGGTTACCAGGAGATCAGCCATACAGATGTGAATCCCAATAGCCCTACTTATAATGATACCAGCCTGGTAGTAATACAGAATTGCTATGAATGTTCACGCCCGGCCCAATGGATACTGGCTGATACTTTCCGTTGTGCTACCGATAGTGTGGGTAATAATCTCGGATTCCAGTACCGTGGAGAAATAGATACTGCCTCCTGCAGCGCTACTTATGGACAGTACCGTTGGCAGATAGTTGCCGGACCCAATTGCGCGCTTTGTCCCAAACCGGCTGTATGGCAGTTCACCACCGGCGATAGTTGTGAAAAAGATGCCAATGGTATCAACACTGGTTTTATAAAAAGAAAGCAAACAAATGTAGAATCCTGCAGCAGTAATCCGGGCGCTATACGGTGGGTAACTGATACAGCTAATTGTATAATGTGTCCCAAACCGGATGAATGGATCCCCATACCCGATAGCATTATTTGCGCCAAAGACGCCAATGGCAACAATACCGGCTACCTGCAGCGTAAGGAAGTGAACGTACAGGGTTGCAGCGACAGCGGCTATGCAACGCGCTGGGTGCTCCTGGGGCAGAACTGCGATAGTTGCAAGAAGCCTGCCAACTGGCAGCCAATAGCAGGTGATAGCTGCCAAAAGATCAATGGCGTGATAACGGGCGTACGGTTAAAGCCACAACAGAATATGGAGTCTTGCAGCGATAGTGCCAGCGTGATAAAGTGGGTACAATATGGATCAAATTGCGATAGTTGTAAAAAGTCTAAAAACTGGCAGTTTGTAAGTGGCGATACCTGTACCAAAGATGCTAATGGTAATAATACAGGGTATAGGGCCAGGCGACAGCAGAATATAGAAGCCTGTAGCGATAGCGCCAATATGTATCGTTGGGTTTCTGTTTATGACACTACTGTTTGTTCAATGGGCCAATGCGTTTATGCAAAGATTGTATATGAGAATGCCCAGAATCTTTATAACGAAGATCATACGGAAATGGCCACAACTGCAGATATAAGGGTCTATTTCTATTCTGATACAGGGCGTACGGTACCTGTTTCGGTGACCAATTTTGCCCTTGTATACCGGATTGATTATTCGGAGGAGGGGAATTTCATTAGCAGTACTAATGCTCAGGTGGTTTGTAATGGAACTTCTAAGTTCATTATACGTGACAAAATTTATCAGACTTCTACTAATCAGGCTCCCTATATCCGGCAATGGGACTTTATTGTGCCAGGTACTTACGGGTTTACCTGTAGCGGTGGTGGAGGGATTGAGTAAAATAAAGCAGATAAAGTGAATAACGTTAAAGGATTTAATATGAAACTGACTAAGCATATATACCTGTTGAGCGGCATGGTGTTGCTGGCCATGACACAAGTCAATGCTCAAGCACCCTGCGACACTATTACCGGTACCATCTGCAAGAGTATTATCGCGGATACGGTCTTCAATCCCTATGTGACCGGGGTACTGGGCAACTGGCGGGCCAACAAGAGTTATACCTACTATGCCCGGCGTACCGAGCAGGACCCCACCACTGTCACCAATATCCGCAGGGACGGCACCTTCAAAGACTTCAGTGTATTCTGGGCTTTCCAGGACAACCGGTTAGCGGCTGCGCCCGATACCAACCGCTGGGTGTGGAACAGCGAGCTGACCCTGTTCAACCGCAAAGGTTTTGAGATCGAGAACCGCGATCCGCTGGGGCGCTACAATGCAGGCTTATATGGTTATAACCTTACCATGCCTGTTGCTGTAGTGCAAAACAGCCGCTACCGGGAAAGTGCTTATGAAGGGTTTGAAGACTATGTCTTTGCTACCCAGCTTTGTGATACTGCCTGTCCTGCTACCCGGCATATTGACTATTCGGGCTGGCGTTCCCATATAGATACCACCCAACGGCATACGGGATTGCGCAGCCTGAAAGTGCAGGGCAGCAACGGGGCCGATATTGGATTGTCATTTGAAGTGAAGAACACTACGCAGGATAGTGTGATGCCGAAATTGAACTTCGCCCTGAAACAGGATAATTGTATAGGTACTGTACTGAACAATATCAAAACTTCTGGTAAGATACTGCTGCCGGTTTTCTCACCGGTACCGGGCAAGCGCATGGTCATCAGTGCCTGGGTAAAGGAAACAGGCGATACCACGCTGAGAAATACCTATACTAAAAATAAGATCGTGATCACCGATGGAAGCACAGCCCTCACTTTCTATCCTTCGGGCAGCATCATTGAAGGCTGGCAACGCTATGAGGGTGTGTTTACAATAGGCGCCAATGCTACGATGATTACCATTAGTCTGCAATCTATTGGCGCCAATGCAGTGTATTTCGACGACCTGCGTATTCATCCCTTCAACGCCAATATGAAATCCTTCGCCTTCCATCCAGTAAACCTGCGGCTGATGGCGGAACTGGATGAAAACAATTATGCTACTCTCTATGAATATGATGATGAGGGTACGTTGATCAGGCTGAAGAAAGAAACACAGCGCGGCGTGAAAACGATCAAGGAAACGAGGAGTGCGTTGGTGAAAGAAAATTAAGAATTATAGAATCCAGAATTCAGAATCCAGCATAATACAAGTGATATGACAAGAATATTGTTGACGACTTTGATAATAACGCTTTGGCTCCCCTTTAGGGGTTGGGGGCAGGGGCAAGGACAGGCGCAGGAGGAGGCAACCTCTAAAGCCGCCGCCGCCATGCGCCGGCTGGCGGAAAAATACCAGCAGGCCCGCTTGCTAAGCTTTGATGTATTATACCGGTATGCTGCTGAAGGCAAGCCAGGTGAGTACCTGGATTCGCTGCGCGGGCAATGCAAGGTCCATGGCAACCGCTATTGGTCGGCATTGGACAATACTGAATCGGTATACGATGGTCAGTTGCTGGTCATGTTGTTTAAAGAAGACAGCATCATCTACCTGGCCAAACCAGCAGCCGCTTCAATGCCGGGAGCACAAGGAGGGGCCGCCAATCCCGTGGCCATGATCGATACTTTCCTGCTGCACAACAAAGGCAGTCAATGTTTCTATACAGCAACACCCGGAGAGGAACTGATCACGCTATCGTTGCCCGGAACAGGACCTTACAAACAGATCACCTGGCAGGTGAACCGGAAGACCGGTTACCTCGACAAAATGACCAGCCTGGTAAGATCAGACCAGTTGTATGATCCTTCTGTACGCGCACAGGTTACGGATGCTGCATCTTCTTATGTGGTGGTGGAAACCCTGTACAGCAACTTCCGGCAGGGTGCTTATGAGGAAAGCATATTCGCCCCGGGCAGGTATGCAAAAAAAGAGGGCGACACCTGGGTCACGGTAGTGCCCTATGAAAAGTATAAAGTGTTTTTGGGAAGCACGGGACTGTGAGGTTTCAGGTTTGAGGTTCCAGGTTGCTGCCGCAGCGCAGGGAGGATGATGGGTTGGATAGGGCCCGCCGCTACTGTATTCTGAATTCTGTATTCTGGATTCTGTGTTCTGAATTCTGTGTTCTGAATTCTGTGTTCTGAATTCTGTGTTCTTTTTCAATAAAATATTTATGAGAAAGTTTTTGTCCATACGATGGTTCATAGCTACTGCATTGTTATTCCTGTTCTGGATGCCGGCCCAGGCTGGTGTTGACCCGCCGGTCATCAAAGTGTTGGATGGTAGTTTAGGCCAGTTGAAACAGGATTCGTTGATCGTGGTGGAAGATGCCAAGTTCTTCGACGTCAACAATACCAATCTCATCAGGCCCTACCTGGTGCAGAATGTAGTATCCTTTGAGTTCAATGAAGGAATACCTGTGTATATACAAGGCGCTTTCTCAGATACTATCGAATTACAGGTCATCTATACGAAGGCCGATAATTCTACTATGACTGAATACAAAACCTGGGTGCTCGACTATAATACAACCGGCGCCTATAAGCATCGCAACACTTTTGTATTTACCGGTGGTTACCGCGTGCAGGTGAAGGTGATGAGTGTACGCAGCAACGTGGCCTGGGATAGCTGGAAGGCCCTCAAAGTAGTGAACCAGTTGCAGGCATTTCCACAATATAAATTCAGTTATACAGGCAATGCGGTTACACAGGTCAGTGACTCTGCCTGGACAGCCGGTGCGGATAAAGATGAACTGCCGGTATGGTGGCAGCCCTCCATCGGGGCCGATGAGTATGACCTGGAATGGGCTTATATAGATTCCGCAGCCCTGGCTGCCAAACGTTATGGCCCTGATCCCAACAATCCCAACCCTGCACTGATCTTTGATCAAAATGCCACCCGCGTATCTATTACAGGTACCGCTTATCGCATCCCGATCATTTATGACAGCAAGGGACATTTGTTTTACCGCGTGCGGGCGGTGCAGCAGCAAAGTAGCGGCGTCCGCTATGAAGCCATGTGGACTGCTTTCAATACCGTTGGTCATGGCCGCTTTGACTTTAATGGACATGAACGTACGTTGAACTGGCAGGCTACTACCACCTTTGCCGAAGAAGGCAAGCGCAAGAGCGTGGTACAATACTATGACGGCAGCCTGCGTGGCCGGCAAACCGTTACCAAAGACAATACGACCCAACGTACCATTGTAGCAGAAAGCTTTTATGATTACCAGGGCCGCCCGGTGGTACAGGTGCTGCCTGCCCCTACCTTAAACACCCTGATCGGCTACACGCCCAATTTCAACCGTGGCTTTAACCATCCGGAATACGATAAAAGCCTGTTTGATACCTTGCCGTCACCAGACTTGTATTGTACTCTGCAGGCAGCCCCCATGGACTCCGCATCGGGCGCTTCGCAATACTATTCAGGATCAAGTGCTTTCAAAGATTCGGGCGTACACAAATATGTGCCCCGTGCAGAAGGCTTTCCGTTTACAG
Source organism: Paraflavitalea devenefica (assembly GCF_011759375.1). Classification (NCBI taxonomy): domain Bacteria; kingdom Pseudomonadati; phylum Bacteroidota; class Chitinophagia; order Chitinophagales; family Chitinophagaceae; genus Paraflavitalea; species Paraflavitalea devenefica. The sequence continues at coordinate 1,691,050 of NZ_JAARML010000002.1, forward strand.
AAGTAGAATATACGCAGGACAATACAGGGCGCATCAGTCGCCAGGGTGGAGTAGGCAAGGACTTCCGCCTGGGCAGTGGTCATGAGACCAGGTACATCTATGCCACCCCCGACCAGGGTGAACTGGACGCCTTGTTTGGTACGGAAGTAGGCGACAAATCGCATTACTTTAAAAACCTCGTGCGCGATGCCAATGGCCAGTACAGCATCAGTTATGTGGATATGCATGGCCGTACCATTGCCACGGCGCTGGCCGGTACGCCGGATACCGCCTCCAAACTGGAGAGGCTGGCTGCTAACAACCCCGCTACCCGTACAGAAGTGCTGGCCGATCCTTATTCGGCCGTGATCAAGGACCTGGTGATGGAGCACAAGAAAAGCCTGGCCGTGACCACTGCCGGCAATCATGACTTCAATTATGTCTTAAACCCGCTCTTGCTGAAGGAAGAAGGTTGTAACATGGACTCCGTATGTTACGACTGCCTGTACGACCTGCGGATCACCATCACCGACGACTGCAACAACCAGAAACTGGGCGGCGCACCTTTCGATACGCTGATCAGTAATTTTTCACTGGAGGCCATAGATACGGTATGCAGTAATGGCCAGGGGTTCTCGGTCAGCTTTACCAAATGGTTGTCTGAAGGCAACTATGAGATCACCAAGCAGTTGTCGGTAAGCCGGTACGGGATGGAGTATTACCGCGACAGCATATTCATGGCTGCCAATACCTGTAAAACGCTGGATAGTTTTATCGTTGAGCAGCGGGCCATCGTGCAGGCGCAGCAGTCCTGTAAACCTTCCTGCCAGGCCTGTACAGACAGCCTCGGAAGCTGGAGCCAATACTGGCAGCGCTTCCGGCAGGCCAACGGCATAGATGATGTGGATGCAGCGGTATACGAAAACATGGCGCTGCAGTCCTATGCAGAAGCCAAACAGGCATGTGATGAATTGTGCAACAAGCTCAGCGACCTCACCGGCATCCGCAAGACCATGCTGATGGACATGACGCCGTCCTCTGGTCAATATGCCAATATTGACAATGAACAGGACCGTTATTCTATCTTCTTCAGTCATATAGATTCTTCGGACGACAACCGGATCAAAGATACCTTCCCGGTCTACTCATTGGTGAGCGGTTACCTCGATGCAGATGGTAATCCCGACCTGGTGTTTGATGAATCAGCGGGTAAACTCGTACCGCCGCAGGACCTCTCGCCCGAAGTATTTGCCCAGCGTTTCAAACCCAGTTGGGCCGAAGCCCTGCTGCACCGGCATCCGGAATATTGCAAACTGCAAAGGTATGAGCAGTGGCAGGCAAGCCATGAGTGGGACCGGCTGTTTGAGGGAACAGATACCTATGCGGAAGCCAAAGCGAAGGGGTATTTGAACCCCTTGGGTGAAACCGGCACTATCGAAACCTTGTTTGGCCCTGATGGTGGAGATCCTTTATCCGACACTACCTGGTTCAAGTCCAAGCTCATGGACTCCCTGCTTCATTTCCGGACGGTAGCGGGCAAGCGTCTCAGCCTCTGGGGATTGGCATCTATTACCGTTATGTGCCCGGAAGGAAGCAGCGCTGGTTGTTACACCCCGTACCTGAATACCGGTTCTTTTCCGAACGACCAGCCCAATAGCAATGCCTTCAATACAACTGCTATGTGTGCAGGTGAGCTGGACATGGCCTGGCGCTCCTTCCGGCAGCTTTACCTCGATATAAAACGCAGCCTGGTCAATAAACGGATCAAGGAGTATTGCAACAGTAGCCTTACCGCTGCCAAAATTGTGGCCACAGGCCACCAGCCGCATTTCAGTGATGCGGCCGAACTGCTGGCGCTGCAGCCGGCTATTAATAAGCCCACTACCAAAGCAGAGGGAGAAGCTTTGCAGCAACAATATTATGAAGACAATTGCAAGGCGTATGCGCACCAGTGGCTGCAGGACCTGGCGCCCTGTACCTTGTATGATGAGGCCAGCCTGAACAACATCATCATCCCTGCCCTGATCAACATCTGTAAGGAAGGATCTGATCTGAAGCATCCTTATGGTTCCAGCTCGGTAAAACCATCAAGTACTGCTCCTGCTACACATCGCAGCTTTGAGGCCTATCTCGAATATTATAACAGCACACATGGCATCAGCAATAACCAGGACTGTAATGCCTACCTCATCAAAGCGCCGCAGCCGTATGATCAGCAGGTGGTGCATGGCAATAAGCCCCTGTACACAAAGCCGGATACCTGTGAGTGCTCTACCATCAGCCGGTTGTATGGTCAATACAAGCCTAAGCAAACCTTGTATGGCAGCTTCTCCAATTACCTCAACCGTGTGTACCAGACGGATATTGCCGATTCCACCCTCAATACGCTGCTGAGCCTTTGCGGCCATGCGGATTTCCCGGCGGCTGATTGTGATTTTATATCCAAGGCCATCTTCCTGCCACCGGTATTCCAGTGTAATACGGGGGATATTTGCGTAGACTGCTCAACATTTGCCACACTGCATGCGGAGTTCAAACAGAAATTCCCTTCAGTAAATCCTGCAATCTCCTATTCAGTTACCACAGACTCTACCCAATACAAATGGAACCGGTTGTATGAGCAGTTCATGAACTACCGGCTGGGCTTTGTAAAAACAGCGGATGATTACCTGCAGTTTAAGGCACAATGTGATGGGGGGGTGAGTGCAGCCTGTGACAGCCTGCAGGATATTGTGGACAGCTTCCGGGTGAACAGGCAGCAGTATGGGGTGAGATTTGAGATATTGACAGAAGATAACGTATTCCATAGAGATCAATATGAGCTCATACAGAATGGTTCTTTTCAGTTGCCGGATACAGCGCGTAAGCCGGGCGGGAGCAGTAGTGTGAGACTATTTATGAAGGCAGGAAGTTTTTGTGGCAGCGGTGGGTATGCCAATGAAGTAAGATACCGCTACCTTGGCACAGGGGGAAGCTACTATGCGAACCTTGGCCATTTTGGATGCAACATCGCCCTGATCAAGACAACAAGTAGCTGGGGGCCTCCGGGCATTTACCTGCATGGTTTTACTGATGAACCTTATAATATATACCAGGGATACATATTTGGCGGGAATGGCTTTAATGTAGTGCAGGTAAGTGCGGATACCAATGCATTGAACCCGCATATTATTAAGGCGCAAATTACCCCCGCGCATTATCGTCTTTATTTTGATGGCAACCTGGTGATTGATATCCCCCGAGACTCCACCTTACCCATTCTGAACATTGGTCCGAGTGGTTTTGGGTCTGGCGGACGTTATATGTCTATTGACTGGTGGAAGATGTATGATGGTAACGAGCAATTGCGTTACTTTGAGGATTTTTCAGATCCGGATAACCTTTCTTTATTTGATCCGGCGGCTGTATGTCCCGCCGGCACAGTACCCGATTGCCAGTCATCTTTTGTAGGCTATTTCAACCAGCGTACCGGCAACAGCTATACCAGCAGCCAGATTGATTCCCTGTATACAGCTACCTGCGGCAAATTGCCGTATGCCTGTGCCAGCAATACTGCACCGGTTTATGATACCCTGATCAGTTGGCTGAACGATTATAAGAAGTATGGCGGTATTCCGCACCTGGATGCCAGCGGCGCTGATACTACACGCTGGCGACCGAATTTCAATGGTTATAAATATGGATTGGGCGTGCCATTGGCTGAAATAATCAAGGACGGCGTGCTTTCTTTACCGGATTATTATACGGATACCCTGCCCGATGATACAAGATACGATGACATTGATTTTGACTATTACGATACGCTGTGCATGGACCCCGCCGGGTTTGATATAGAATTTCGCGTGAAATTGCCGGATAGTCTGGTAATACCTAACTGGATTAAAGACAAGTTCTGGTTCTGGATTCTGGCAGATCTGCACCCTAGTGGAAGCATGCTGGGTACATTCAAGTATGAAGGTAATGGCGCGGCAATCTGCACCCATCAGAACCACCCTGCAAAAGTATGCGCGGAAGAACCAGTGCCGATCCAGTCATTCAACGACTGGCGAATCGTGAAATTTGAATTCCGGGGAACGAGGTTCAGAATGTATATTGATAACAGCTTGATGGGTGAACGTACGTTGGATGCACCTTTTACCATTCTGGAGGTAATGGCTGTTAACCCCATGTCCCAAAAGGCCAAAATAGATTTCTACCGGATAAGGGACATCAACGGCCGTTTACTATACAACGAAGAATTCAATGATCCTTATAACCTGGCCATTCCCGACCGGTCGCTGAAATGCGGTGGTTGTGAAGTAGACTATGCGCGGTATTACTACAGGCGAACGGGCATTAACCTCACTTATAATGAGATCGCCGGTTTATATGCCCAGGCCGGTATCACGCTGGATGCCTGCGCCAAACCTGACCTCACCCTCTGCGGCCGCACCGAACCGGCCTTCCCGCCCACCTTGCTGGAAGCCATTGACAATTGCAGCGATTCTACCTTCATTATTCAGAGCAAGGCGCAGGACCTGTACAGCCGTTATGCGGATTCGGTAAAAGGCCGGTTCGACAGCAGCTATCGCGCTAAATGTCTGCAAGCCTATAAATATGAGCGCTTCACCGTACGCCATACCGTGAGCGAATACCATTATACGCTGTATTACTACGACCAGGCCGGTAACCTGGTAAAGACCATACCGCCGGCAGGCGTTCAGCCCAACTATGATTCGCTGTGGCTGGACAGCGTGCAAACAGCCCGGCTGGCCGGTGGTACCAAATTGCCGGCACATGCCCTGCCTACCCAATACCGGTACAATACCCTGAACCAGGTGACTGCCCAGAAGAGTCCGGATGGTGGTAAAACGGACTTCTGGTACGACCGGCTGGGCCGCCTGGCTCTGAGCCGCAATGCCCGTCAGTTGGCGATGAGCAGTGCCAATAACCATTACTTCAGTTATACCAGGTACGATACGCTGGGACGTATTACCGAGGTAGGGCAATTGAGGGACACGCTGAACCAGGCGATCACCGATACCTTTACCCGTAATGAAACGGCCCTGACCGGTTGGCATACCAGCTTGTTGAGGAACCGGGAGCAGGTAACCGCCACGATCTACGATATCCCCTATGATGGATTTACCGGCATTGACCCCACGTTGGTAACAGCCCAGCAAAACGTACGCAACAGGGTGAGCTATGTAACCTATACAGATACACCGGGCGTGACCAGCGCTTACAATCATGGTAGCTTCTACAGTTATGATATCCATGGCAATGTGGATACTTTGTTGCAGGACTATGGGCGTAAGGACAGCAGACCCAACATCATGAACAAAAATGAGAATCGTTGGAAAAAGCTGGTCTATGAATATGACCTCATCAGCGGCAAGGTGAATAAAGTCATGTACCAGCCGCGTTTCAGTGATCAGTGGACGCACCGGTATTACTATGATGCGGAGAACAGGCTGACGGAGGTAGAGACCAGCACGGATGGTTATACCTGGGAGAAGGAGGCTAAATATGAATACTACCTGCATGGCCCGCTGGCGCGTACTGTTATTGGTCAGCAGCAAGTACAAGGCATTGACTTTGCTTATACGCTGCAAGGCTGGCTGAAGGGGATGAACAGTACCGGCGCTATGCACACGCATGATATAGGCGGTGATGGTAAGGCTGGTAGTTTGAACCAGTATGTAGCCCGTGATGCTTTGGGCTTTAACCTGAACTACTTTGGCGGGGATTACAAAGCCATCAATCCAACAGTAACTCCCTTCCCCGATCATATCGCCCGGCTGAAAGTGCTGGCTGACAGCAACTACCGCCCGCTGTACAATGGCAACATCAGCAGCATGGCCAGCACCATCCGGCTGTTTTCCAATACGCCCTATTTCTACAACTACAAATATGATCAGCTCAACCGGTTGAAGGCGCAGGACGTGTTTACTGGCTTTAACCGGTCTACCAACAGCTATGCTGCGCTGGCAGCATCGACCTTGTTCCGTGAGCGGGTGTACTATGATGCCAATGGAAACATTACCAATTACCTGCGAAATGCGGCCAATGGCAATGTGATGGATAGCCTGACGTATAAGTATTATGCGGCCAGCAACAAATTACGGCAGGTAAGGGATAGTATCGGCGCCGGCGCCTTTGGTACATCGGCGCTGAACCTTGATATAGACAATCAGCCCGACACCAGCAACTATGTGTATGACGAGATCGGCAATATTATCCAGGATAAAGCGGAAGGCATCACCAGCATTAAGTGGAATGTGTATGGCAAGATCACGGAGATCAACCGCACGGCCTCATCCTTCAACCCTTATACTAAGATTGTATACAGCTATGATGCGCAGGGCAACCGTATAGGCAAGACCACGAACCAGGGTACCGGGCGGCAGGACCATACCTGGTACGTGCGGGATGCACAGGGCAACCTGATGAGTACCTATACAGCCTGGACGGGTAGTATGGTGGCGCCCGAAAACCTGCAGAACCTGGCGCTGAACCAGACTGACCTGATGATCTATGGCAGCAGCCGGCTGGGCGTATACCCGATCGTGTCCAGTAATGTGGATAATGGCCCCTGGATCAATCCGTTTTACAATGGCAACACCTATGCCCGTGGCTGGCGGCAATATGAATTGTCGAACCACCTGGGCAATGTGCTCACCACCATCAGCGACCGGAACTTTGGCGTATCTTCGGGCGGCTCTTTGACATTGCCTAATGGTGCTACGATCCCGGTAGTGGATTACTACGACCCCCACATGGTAGCCGCCAATGACTACTATCCCTTTGGTATGCTGAGCCGCCTGGCTGTTTCCTCCAATAATGTGTATTACAAGTATGGCTTTAATGGTAAGGAAAATGATTACGAAGTAAAAGGATGGCAGAATCAGCAGGATTATGGCATGCGGATTTATGACCCGAGGGTGGGAAGGTTTTTGAGTGTGGATCCGTTGACCCAAGAATATCCTTGGTATACTCCATACCAATATGCAGGTAATAAGCCAATTAAATTTATAGATTTAGATGGAGCTGAAGAGGGGGATAACTCAATTGAAAAATATTGGGAGAATCAACCTAAAATTGATATGACTAAAGCTTCTTCAGCAACAAGTCATAATGCAGCAGGCATTCCAAGAAATGGTATTTGGATGGTTAAACAGCAAATTGCGCAAAAGCCAGAAATGTTTAGCGATGCAAATCTACAGAATGTTAAACTGGGACGTATGCCAATAGTAGATGAGCAATGGGTTAAACATAATCCTAATCATGCAGGATATATGAAGCAGGGGTTACTTCATCACCACATTGATGGACAAGAAAAAGCAGTATTAATTCCTTCTGGATTAAATCGTGAAAAGTTTAGTGATTTACATGCGTACTTAAAAAATAAGGTAAAAGGCATGACTCGTGGTGGTAGTATTAAGGGGATGACAGGTGGCTTGATGAGTTTCTTAGGCTTTTTAGGAACTGCTTCAATGTTTAATACTAAAAATCCTGATGCTTGGATAAATGGTTTTAGCGGTGGGGAACAACCAGAAGATTATATTTACAAGATTAAAAAGGACTTTCAAAGTGGTGTTTATGTAGAGATTAATGGAGTTTCATTTGAATATGCTCCCGTTATGAAAAATGGTAAGCCGGTATTGGATAAAAATGGCAACCCAAAACAGTACTTATCTAAGCGGATTGTTACGGGTACATTATACTCTGGGTACATTTATGACGAGGATACCAAAACTTATAGAGGAGTTGATAAAATTAGTACACGAATTGAAACATGGCAATATGATCAAAATGGTAATCGTGTTGTAAAGAGTTACGATCCTGATAAAATATTATAAAGTATGAAAAAAGATGAGTTTGTAATTGAATTAAAGAAATATAATCTCTCAAGAGGTGATCTTGAAAAACTTCATATTTCAGAAGAATTAATTGATAAGGAAATAAGAAACCATGTATGTGTTCTTAGGAAGCAACCTTTAATTAATCTGTTTGTAAATAGCGAAGTAGTAAGTCTGTTAAATTATTATGACTGTACAAATGTTGTGATAGGGGTTCTTACTTTCTCTGGCGAAATTGATGAAACAGATGATTATTATTTAATAGGCCAAGTAGAGGCTGATCTATTAGCAATTAATAAAATTACTCTTGAGGTTCAGGTCTTAGACTACTTAGATTTAAATCATGTTATATTTAATTGTGCAGTCAATGGAGAGTCTTTTCTGGACGCAATTTTGATTTGTGCTGAATATTTCTCACATGTGCTTAAAAGCGATGACTTGACTGTAGATAAGTTATTTACATTTAATTATGTACAACAGAGCGCTGAAAAGGCTGGTGGAGATAAATATATTGAGTTTTATAAACTGCTCTTAGTGTATTGGTAGGGATGGTCGGTAGTGTACCGATTTGCACCTGTGTAAAAATGAAATATGTAAAGGAGTTGACGTTCAGTCAACTCCTTTACTTTTATGCATCAAACTGATATGGTATGAACACCTGTGCAACCTCTACAACCTTTTGATAATAAAGCGTCCGGATATCCGGATGGGGATAGAAAGCGGCTTAGGAGCCATTGATTTTAAAAGAGCAGCGGGGAAAAAGGGTGGGCCGGTACTTTTAAATGAGCAAGCGCTGAAGTAAGCAGGTTAACCCAGCAGGGGTACAACTTTCTCTTACCTGCTTTTTTAAAAGGAATAACTACAGCAGGATGTTCTTTTATTATGGGCCATACGGTTGGCTTTTGCGGCATAGATCTGTTGGCGGTACGTCTCTTTATCATACCGCTTACCATTGAGCACTTCCAGTGGCGTTAATCCATTCAGGACTGCCTGCGGCCGGTTGTTGTAATCCTCAATGGCCTGTGCTATAAATTTCTGCAGGGCGGCAAAGTCAGGGATGGACCGGTGATAAAGAAAGCGGTACTTGAGTTGCTTGTTGGCCGCTTCGATCATGGAGTTGGAAAACTCAATATCCTGCTGGGCAATGAGGTGTTCAATGAAGGGAGGTTCATGGGTGGATGTGAGGAAATGAACAGCCCCCTGGTTTTCTGAACCATCATCTGTGATAAGCTGGCAGGATGCCATGCCGGCAGGTTGCAGGTATTGCTCTTTTACAGCGGCCAGGTTCTCAAAAACATATTGCGCCTTACAGGACTGAGCCACCCGGTGGCCAAGAATAGCGCGTGAGTAATTGTCCTGCACGAGGTAAATGTAATTCTTTGCATTGTCCAATGTTCTGTATATGGTAGCATCGGCATGAATGATCTGTAAGGGCGCCGCCGCCCTGATGCCGGTATGATGGTTTTTACGGCGGTGAGGTACCTGGACCCTTTGCAGTTTGAGCAGGCTGACGTATTTGTAAAAAGTGCTGATGGTGAAGGCGGCGGCTTTATCCCGGATGAGCTGGTGATATACGGAGGATAAGGGCCAGTGCAGCCAGCAGGCATCGGTACAATAAGATTTGATAATGGCTACTTCTTTAGATAAAAGTTGTGCCGGATGTTTGAGACGGCAAAGGTTGAGTAAGGATTGCCTGCATGCCTGACGCTTTAATTGCAGGTAGGCCGGGTAGGGGAGCTGTAGGTATTTTAAGATAACCTGTAGCGGCAACACTTTCTTGTTCTTGTTGATATTGCCTAAAACTACCCCGCCTGCATTGCCTATATGTTCTTTTATTCTTGTAGAATATTTCTTCAGGAAGCGGGTCAGTGCAATCACCCGAAGCAAAGCTTTATTGATCTGTAAGAGTTTTTCATTGGTGAATACCTGTTGCATAATGGTAAATGAGGACTGATGCTGCAAATACCAGTCGTACCCGAAAAGTAGTTGGGTGTTCTTTTGCTTCCAGTCGTGACGGGTGGATTTAGGGATACGCAGCAGCAGATGATCCGGCAGGATATTGAGGTGAAAGGCTAATAGGAAATAAGGATGGTAGGAATACTTTGGCCTGAAGGCAAGGAGGTCGGTAGAAGTAGTCATTTAAATAATGCCAGGAATTGAACCAGCGTATGAAAAGTTAAACAGTCCGTTTTAATGGGTCATGCTGCTGAAAATAAACAATTCTATTAATAGCTTCCAGGAAGGCCTGATCATCGTTTTTCAGGTCTGGTGCGAGCTGGTTTTTACCTTCCTGCCTGTATAAGATCATGAATACCTGGAATCCCTTTGTTTGCTGTGGGTTTAGTCTGCCATAAAGATAAACAGCCAGAATCCGGGGATCAGAAGAAAGTTGAGGCGGCTGTGTGTTGATAAAGAAACGGGCAAAGCTTTTCAGGGCGGGGTCTTCCTGGTTAGCATTTTGTTTTACAAAGGTAAGGAAGCGCATTACTTGTACTTTTTTGCGAAAATAAGGAAAGCGGTATTGACCGGAAAAGCTTAAAGGCCTATTTTATGTTCTTTAACCGGTCTATTAATTCGTTATCTGTAATATTGCCCATTTTGGCTTTATCATAAATAGCCAGCAGAAATATGTTTTCTTTGGTTACTTGTACATAAGTAATGATGCGAGCCCCGCCGGATTTTCCCCTTCCTTTGCCGGCAATAGCCATACGTATTTTGTAGCAATTATGTCCAAGTGGTACGCCCAGTTGCGGATGTTGAAGAAGTTGCTGGGCAAGTGCCGCCATATCTTTTTTAACAGCCGGATATTTTTTGACCAATTGTTTAAGCTCCCGTTCAAATGGCGGAGTTGGAATAATTTTAAAGCTCATCCAGCAATTGGTTGATGGTTTTGGCTTTTGTGCTTCCTTTTTTGTATTTGTTCACAAAATCAACGGCTTCTTCTAAGTCGGCAAGAATTTTTTTCTCTTTGGAAGAAAGTTTCTTAGGCTCCACGACCTCAACGAATTCAAGGCGTTTAAGCAGTTCCTTTAAAAAAGGGATTTTGCTTTTGTTTTTAATATTTAAGATAAGTTGTTCCATATATCAATTATAAACGAGGGCTGTTACACAAATTTAGCTTTTTGCACCGGACTATCCAAAAGGGCATGCAAAAGGTATGCTGCAAGCTGAATAGCGATACAATCGTACAAGAGTGCGACGCAACGAACGCTTAATGGTAGTACTACAGCCCCGGTACCCTATAAGCACCTGCGATAGCAGCAAGTGGCAACTACGCAGGAAGCTACCTGCCTCCCCTCCACCGGAGAGCTTGTCCCGCTCCGCGGGAGGCCGGGGGAGGCGGTGACCAGGCCGGTAACCTGGTAAAGACCATACCGCCGGCGGGGGTACAGCCCAACTATGATTCCCTATGGCTGGACAGTGTGCAAACAGCCCGGCTGGCCGGAGGTATCAAATTGCCGGCACATGCCCTGCCTACCCAATACCGGTACAATACCCTGAACCAGGTGACGGCACAGAAGAGCCCCGACGGCGGTAAAACGGAGTATTGGTACGACCGGCTGGGCCGCCTGGCGCTGAGCCGCAATGCCCGCCAGTTGGCGATGAGCAGTGCCAATAACAATTACTTCAGTTATACCAGGTACGATACGCTGGGACGTATTACCGAGGTAGGGCAATTGAGGGACACGCTGAACCAGGCGATCACCGATACCTTTACCCGTAATGAAACAGCGTTAACCGACTGGTATGCCAGCCTGCAGAAGAACCGGGAACAGGTCACCAATACGATATATGATATCCCCTATATTGGTTTTGTAGAGGCAGATCCTACGTTGGTCACCGCCCAGCAAAACGTGCGCAACCGGGTGAGCTATGTAACCTACACGGATAAGCCAGACATGACCAGTTCTTACAACCATGGCAGCTTTTACAGCTATGACATACATGGTAATGTGGATACGCTGTTGCAGGACTATGGACAAAGTGGCGTAGTGCCCAATATCATGAACAAAAATGGCAACCGCTGGAAGAAGCTGGTGTATGAGTATGACCTCATCAGCGGCAAGGTGAATAAAGTCATGTACCAGCCGCGTTTCAGTGATCAGTGGACACACCGGTATTACTACGATGCGGAGAACAGGCTCACAGAGGTAGAGACCAGTACGGATGGCTATACCTGGGAGCGGGAAGCGAAATATGAGTATTATCTGCATGGTCCGCTGGCACGTACTATCCTTGGTCAGCAGCAGGTACAGGGTATAGATTATGCCTACACCATCCAGGGCTGGCTGAAAGGGGTGAACAGTACCGGCGCCACCATACCGCATGATATGGGTGGTGATGCCAAAGCAGGCGGCATCAACCAGTACATAGCCCGGGATGCGTTGGGCTTTAACCTGAACTATTTTGACGGCGATTACAAGACGATCAATCCGGGGGTAAATCCCTTCCCGTCTTACCGCCTTGCCGGGGGAAGTCTGCCCGATAGTGTGTACCGTCCGCTGTACAATGGCAATATCAGCAGCATGGCCACCCATATCCGCAAGTTTGATGAGCTGGGCCATGTACCCATCTTCTACAACTACCGGTATGACCAGCTCAACCGCCTTGTGAAGCAGGACGCCTTCTTCTTCAGCTTCAATGCTTCGACGAATAGTTATGGCAGTAACTGGGCGCCCGACAGTACCTTCCATGAGGATATATCCTACGATCCCAATGGTAATATTCAGCACTATAACCGCTATGCCATTGGGGCAGGTTCCAAAATGGATGGACTGACGTACAAGTATTATCCCGGTACTAACAAATTACGGCAGGTCAATGATCATATCGTTGCCAATAAGTATGGTTCCAATAGCTGGGACCTGATCTACGACCTGGACGACCAGGCGGACACGAGCAACTATGTATACGATGAGATCGGCAACCTGATCCAGGACAAACAGGAAAACGTTACCGGCATTCAATGGAATGTGTATGGTAAGATCACGGAAGTGAACCGTACGGCTACTACCGCCAATCCTTATACCAAGGTGGCGTATAGCTATGATGCGCAGGGTAACCGCATCGGTAAAACCTCCTACCAGGGCAATGGCCGGCAGGATCATACCTGGTATGTTCGGGATGCGCAGGGCAACCTGATGAGCACGTATACAGCCAACAACAGCACGCCGGTAGAGCCTGCCAACCTGCAAACGCTGTTTTTAACACAGGCCGATGTGTATGTGTACGGCAGCAGCCGGCTGGGCATGCTGGCGCGGGGCACGAATGCGGTGGACAATGGCAACAGTACCGGCCCCTGGATCAATCCTTATTATAATGGTGACAATTACAACCGTGGCTACCGCCAGTATGAGCTGACGAACCACCTGGGCAATGTACTCACCGTCATTAGTGATCGCAACTTTGGCGTATCTTCGGGTGGCTCTTTGACATTACCCAGTGGGGCTGTTATACCGGTAGTGGATTATTATAATCCTGATATGGTAGCCGCCAATGATTATTATCCCTTTGGCATGCTGAGCCGGACTTTCCAGACTGCTGATAAGTATAGGTTTGGGTTTAATGGTAAGGAGGCGGATAGTGAAGTGAAGAGCAGGCAGAACCAGCAGGATTATGGCATGCGGATTTATGACCCGAGAGTGGGGAGGTTTTTGAGTGTGGATCCGATAGCTGGGGAGTTCTCTGGATTAACTCCATATCAGTTTGGACATAATAATCCTATTGCGTTAATTGATTTAGATGGCTTAGAGGGCATTGAACCACCTAAGCCAGGGAAACCTGGTGCAAAGGAGGGTGACGTAAAAACAACCGAGGGAGAAACTGTATATGCTCCATCAGATTGTAACTGTCCTGAATCTGAGGGGATCAAAAAGACAAAAACTTGGTATTGGTACTCAGGACACCTTAATAGAGAAGCTAAAGCAGATTGGTATTCCAAAGAAGAATATGGATACATTACGCAGGACTGGGAGCATGGTCAGGTTTTACCCAAATATGAGGGGAATGCATTAACAAGTGCATTTAATGGAGTAAATCAAGAGAGGATAATTAATGGAAAAGTTGTACGAAATTGGAATGGTTATGCAGTAGGTGAGGATGGATATTTAATTTCAGGAGGCATCTTAACGACTTATTATCCAGGAGTAAAAGAAGCTGGAGGGGAAAGGCAGTTGTTAAAGGGCCTTGGAAACCTTGCTCGATTAAGACGAATTGCCCCTGGCCTGTTTAAGAACGGAAAATATACTGTATATTCCGGATTTAAGGATGGTGTATTATATATAGGTAAAACCGGATATACAATAGCGCAAAGATATGCAGGCAAAATTGCTCCGGCAGGAGTTAGGGCTTTGCAAGGATTATCAGGAAAAATTCCAAATAATGGAGTTGCAAAGGGTGTCGAGCAGTTGGTAATGGAATTAAATGGCTGGGTTGGCAGGGGAACAACTGTTCTTTCGAACAAAAATGCAGCTACAGTAAATGAAATTTACAAAGTGGTAGCAAGAAGATGGCTTAATCAAAATGTAAAAAATTGGGAAACACTTTTCAAATTTCAATAATGAAAAAATCAAATTCGGGGAAGGTGTATGCCTTCCCTCTAAATTTTGAACAGGGATTTGCTCTATGTAAGTTTATGGATTATACAGACGTAGCTTCGTTTGATGGAGCTTTGGTATATGTGCTAAATATATATATGAAAACCATTGATGAATTACCCACGACAGAGGAGCTTACAAAATCAAAAGTTTTATTTGGGCCAGTTCCTCTAAATAAGCATATTAATGTAAAAGGAAAAGGGGCATGGAAGCTTGTTGGTGCGATTAAAGTGTCCGATGATCCTATTCCTGTATTTAAAGACACTAATCAAATTGTTTCTTTGCAAAAAGCTGTTGATTGGTCAACCGTTAGTGGATGGAGAAAGCGGCACTTCAATGAAGGAGGAGAAGAATGTGAATATGAAGAAGTTCGATATTTGGAAATGCTGGAACTATATGATATGCGTAATGTAGAAATAAGAACTACTATGCACTTTCTTCTGTTGAATAATTTGAAAGTAGAAGATTATTATAATCTGAAAGACGAAAATTATAAAAGAATATATCTTCAAATGATAAATACTTCTTTTGACCGTAGCACCGCTAAAAAATATTTGAAAGTACTTAGTTAGGGTAGTGGGTAATGTACCGATTGGTGCTTGCGTAAAAATAAAATATGTAAAAGGGTTGACATTCAGTCAGCTCTTTTATTTTTTGGGGATGGGAAAGTAGTGTATAGAATGGTTGGAAAAGCAGTGGTTGGCTGGAAAATGGCGTCTATATTGCGTTGTAAAATCTAATGTGTACCGATTAGCACCTGGACCTATGAACTGTAACAACTGCAAGGGAGCATGTATTAAGAAAGGCTTCTATAAGACTACTCAAAGATATCAATGTAAGGTGTGTGGCCGGCATCAGCGGCAGGTTTACCGGAACAGGAAGTACTGTACAACCTTTGATGAACAAATCGCCGTATTGAATAAAGAAGGTGTAGGTATCAGTTCCATCAGCAGGATATTGTCCATTCCCAGAGCATCTGTTCAAAGAAGGATAGAACGGATGAAAAAAGATAAGCCGAAGCCGGTATTTACCGAAACCGGACAGGTATATGAGGTGGATGAACTATATACGTATATAGGCAGGAAAAGCAATCCCTGTTATATTATGTATGCGATCAACCGGAAGACGAAGCAGGTAATAGATTTTGTGTGCGGAGCCAGGAGCAGGGAGAATATAAGCAGGCTAATAAACACCTTATTAGGCTTGTCACCCCAAAGGATATATACCGATAAGCTGAATGTCTTTGGTTCTGTAATACCGGATTTCCTTCACCGCACCTTTCAATACCGGACGAACCATATAGAAAGGAAGAACCTTACGCTGCGTACCCATTTGAAAAGACTATCCCGCAAAACGATTTGTTACAGTAAAAGCAAAGATATGCTGGAAGCATGTTTCCGGTTGTATGTGTGGAAGTGAATAGGGGCGTGAAAATCTTAAAGTTCATCCAGTAATTGGTTGATGGTTTTGGCTTTTGTGCTTCCTTTCTTGTACTTGTTCACAAAATCAACGGCTTCATCGAGATTGGTATGTACATTCTTCTTTTTGGAGATAAGTTTTTTGGGCGCTCTCTTGGCGGGATTAGTCCAATGTGTTGCTTTAATTATTTCTTTTGCCATTTTCTGTATTTTTTATTATTTGGCCATGAGGAGTAAGTTTACCGGCCTTCATTGCTGCAAGTGATTGGTCAATGGCTTTTTGTTGCTCCTCACTGATTTCATCGCACCAGTCTTGCTGCTGTGCTGCAAATGTTTTTATAATCCTTAACACCACTTGCTTTTGTCTGATATTCAGGCGAGGCAGGTATTGAATGATCTCCTGGTCTATGAGTTTAATCTTCCCCATCAGTTCTTTTTACAAATTTAATTATTGGTAATTACTATCCAAATAAGGTGAATGGCGATATTGCCGTACAGTAATCAAAAAACATTAAGCAGGACAGTACCTGCCGGACCTGCCTTCTACTAATCTGGGTAATAGCCAGACAGTTGGAGCTATTCCAAAAGCGAGTCATCCCTCTGCACCAGTATTTAACCGCCATCAGGAGCAATGCCCTGCATATCCGGGGTTGGGAACTGGTAAATTATTAGATAAGGAAATAGCCCATGTTTGGGGCCATCTGAATATATCGGAAAAAAAGACCGTTTTGTCGGTTGCCAGGGCTATTGCTGAAAAACAGCACGACGACGATTTATGGGAAAATAAAGACTTTATTGCTGAATTAGATCGTAGAACTGCTGAATTTGAAACTGGTAAAGTAAAAGGGCTTTCGTTTGATGAGTTGACAACAAGAACAAAGCAGGCATACAAAAACAGAAAAAGGAAGAAATTATGAGATCAGCCCAATCTGATTTATCCCTTAATTGCATGGATTTTCAAGAAAGGATTCAAAATACATTCAGCCCATGGATAAGTAGTTAGTTCTTTATTACGTTGCTGCCGGAATTTTCGTTCGTTATACCTGTAAGCATAGAGATGGTAAGGTAGTTTTTCTTCCGGTACTTCGGTATGTTGTCTGCGCTGTTTCCCTTTTAATCGCTGTGTCTTACGGCGAAAGGGTTCTCTCAGTTGCACCACTTCAGGCTCGGGTAGCACTACTTCCTGACCGGTATATTGTTTGATCAGGTAAGTTACTATATCTTCTTCTGTCCATTGGTACTTCAGCCAGGTCATGGCTTCGCCGGTGAACTTGCGGTACAGGGCATGCTGTTTCCGGTGTTCCGGCAGGGCGGCATACACTGCCGATCCAATGCGGGAAGCTTTGCCCAACAGGGCGGCATATTGCATGGTCTTGCGGAAAGCAGGGTCTTTCTTCACCCTTTTACCCGTGAGTGAGCTACGGGTACGGATATAATATTGGCCATACATCTTGTAGATGCAGATGGGACCAATGGTTCCCGTTAAAGGTGGTATGCCGGTGTATTTAGCCATTTAATCCATAACATATACTGCTTAAAATTAATAAATGTTGGCTGTCATAACAATACCGTGAAGTGGGTAAAATGGCAGGGTTGTGTAAACCATGTATCATCCTTGTGTCATCCTGGTAGGTTAAAGCGCACTCGCCACATGCCTGGTACAAGGATGGGAGAAGGATTGCTGAGATCTGACTATCCTCCGGCTGTCTTCCGACTGTCCTCTAAGGTAAAGGCGCACTTTGTCCTGGCGATGTTCCGCCTCGCCTTTGAGCTGGGTTTGCTTCGGGAATGCTTCGGGGTTAAAGCGCACTTATAAGGGCGGGGAGCGAAGATGGTACGAAGGAAACCCCTGTCAAACCCAAACAACCTCCTTATAAAGGCTGCCCGGATTCCCGGAATGGGAACCGACCTGTTGAGGATATTCGGGAGCGACCAGTCTTAAATGGGAAGAGAACCCGGATAAACCACTTCTACTAGTTCAAAAGCTTGTTGTATAGTTCGTAATTCTCCCTATCATAACAAACAAAAACTACTTTCTCCAGCTCACTATTCCTGGCTAAAAAATCTCTTACTGTATTAATGGCAATTTCAGCAGCCCTGCCTTTGGGAAAATGATAAATACCTGTACTAATATTAGGGAAGGCGATGGTTTTAACCTGATGCGCTATAGCAAGCCGCAGACTGTTCGTATAAGCAGAGGCTAATAAGGTTTCTTCATCATGCTGACCATCATTCCACACAGGTCCTACAGTATGGATAACATACTTGGCGGGAAGTTTCCCCGCTGTTGTGATAACAGCTTCTCCCACTTTACAGCCACCTTGTTTGGCCCGGATTTGCTGGCATTCCTCCAGTATGGCCGGGCCGCCGGCTCTGTGTATGGCGCCGTCAACGCCGCCACCACCCAGTAAGGAAGTGTTGGCGGCATTGACAATAGCGTCTACTTCCATTTTGGTAATATCTCCTTGTATGAGTTGGATCATACTACAAAGATAAACTCATTTCCCCTGCTCCTCTTTCGCCCATTTCTCCCGCCGTGCGATCTCCGCTTTACTGACCTTATCCGGCACAAAGGAACCTGTTTTAACCTTCCCATCCGGAACATAGCTGGCGATAATGACACCTGTGGTGGATATTTTGCTATCAGTCAACTTCCATTCAAGTGCCTGGGTACCTTCTTCAAAGAGCTTCTTCCCGTTGCCAAGTGTCAAGGGGAAGGTCCAGGGATGCAACTCATCGATCAGGTGGTGGGAAAGCAGGGTTTGTACCAACCGGCTACTGCCGTGTACCAATAGGTCCGGACCGTCCTGTGCTTTTAGTTTTTTCAGCTCAGCCACGACATCGCCTTTGATCAACGTGGAGTTTTGCCAGGAAAGGTCAACCGGCGTCGTAGCTACTACATACTTTTGAATACGGTTGAAGGTGTCGCCGATCGGATCATTTTCCTGGTAGGGCCAGTGGGCGGCAAATATTTCATACGTACGCCTGCCAAGCAGCAGGTCAAAGGGTTTAGACATGATCTTGCCCATAGCATTATCCATCAGATCATCCCAGTAAGGAAACACCCAGCCGCCCCATTTGAATTGATGGGAGCGATCTTCCTCCGGTCCGCCTGGCGCGTGTAGCACGCCGTCCATACTTATAAACGTGGAAACAATAATCTTTTTCATGGCATATCTATTTACTTGTTGATACTGCAAAGCTACATGCCTTAAGTAGCTTGAATGCGGTGCGGACAAGACCATTTAAAGGGTGCTTTGCGACAAAATGCTGTTAGGTGGTTTACGCTGTGTAATCTGCGTACAAGCATTTTTATCATTTGTAATCATTTTTTGCATCTATCATCATCCGTATTGGGAATCGCTGCAGGATTAACTACTTTACAGGGAGAAGTGAACAGACAAACGAAAACGGACAAAAAAAGGAGCCAGGAAAATTGAAACATAGTATCGGAATAAGGGAGCAAGGGTAGGGATCACCAATAGGTCAGCTAAAGATACGCTATAGATACTCTATACCTGGACTATGGGAACTCTATACCTAAGCTATACCAACGCTATACCTAAGCTATAGTTTGCCCATTTCACGAAAAGCAGCGGTTTTTAACACAAAACAGCCCTCATTTCCCATGCCAGGCATACATTTACATGCTATAAAGCACATTATGCGTACCTGGTTATGGGCAATCAATATCGTAGTACTGGCGGCAGGCTGTCACTCGGGGATGACCTACAAAATGACAGATACCTTTCCGGTTACGGATAAGAAATACCTGGATGAGATGGCCGGTACCTGGCAAGCCACGGCAGAGACCTATACCATGCTGGCCAATAAAAACTATCGCCGCGATTCCATTTACATTATCCTGCAGCCTGATTCCGCTTTTAAAGCCCGTTTACCCGATTGTATGGATGCTGCCAATAAGGGCGGCCTCACCTGGGACGCCATCGGCGCGTGGAAGCTACACAAAGATGGGGATGTCTATAAACTGAGCATGGCCTTCGAAAAAGGCCGCCTGTTCAGGTTCAGGACTTTTACTGATTTTGATATTGTGCTAAAGGATTCCATACTCACCCTTTCCCGTTATGTGGGCAATCCGGATAAGGAAGAACTATTACAGTTCAGGAAAAGCCGCTGAATTTGTATATTTATAAAGTATAAGTACCCACCCGCTTTTTCTACCTGCTCCTTTCTTTATCCTTTCATACAGTTTTGTGGGGATTGTTGATGCTCCTGGTATAAAATGATTTATACCAGGCAACGGTTGTTTACACCCATAAAACAATAATATGAAAGACTATCCCTCCACAATTATCCGCTCCGGTATTATGCTTTTATTGGCGCTCATTAGCAGTACGCTCGTGGCCCAAAACTATTATGGCACCTGGAAAGGAAGCGCTACGCAGCCCGGCGCCAACATCAGCAATTGGACAGTAGCCATGAAACTAAGTAAACAAGGCAGTACGGTAGATTTCCCTTCCCTCGGTTGCGGCGGAGCCCTTGCCTATACAGGCAAAGAAGGCAATGCTTTCATCTTCAGGGAAGCGCTTTCCTATGGTGTCACCAAATGTATGCCGGGCATGAGCGTCCGCTTTTCACTTACCAGCCCCACTACCATGAACTGGGAAGAAATTGATGCCGGGGGAACTGCGCTCGCTTATGGCACCCTCACGCGCGATCCGCTGCCCGATGTACATATTGTAGTAACCCGCTCACAAAAATATGCAGGCTGTACACAGGGTGAGGTAACAGTTAATGGCAAGTCATTCAGTAAAACACTGGAGCTGCGGTTCGATAATGCCAAAAAGGATTCCAGCTCCATCCCGGTAGGTAATTACAGGGCCAAACTAAGGTACTCATCGGGTAAAAGCCGTTGGGTCATTGAGCTGCAAAACATCTATCCGCATGTGTATGAGAAAGTGGGCAAGAGCTGGAGAATGAAAACGGTATCACGTGAGCAGGTGCAGATCCATGCGGGCGATTACCCGATCAAAACCGGCGTCAACCTGCAGGGATGTGTTTTAGTGGGTAATAGTTATACAGGTTGCGGTTTTACGGATAGCAAAACTACCTTTAACAGCTTGCTGGACGAATATTTTGGCGGCGCCTCCCAACCCGATGCCAGTGTAAAGGTGACGGTCAGTGTGCTGATTGATTATTAAGCATCCCGGCAAAACGATTGTTATCGACTACTTGTTTTATGACTAAATTTGATATATGAGTAATGTTAAATTGTTTGAAAGTAAGCAAATAAGAACAGTTTGGAACAATGCTGATCATAAATGGTATTTCGTGATAGCGGACGTGGTACAGGTATTGACTGATACGCCTAATCCGGGAGATTATATAAAAAAGATGAGAAAGCGGGATGACATGCTTTCTAAAGGGTGGGGACAAATTGTCACCCCCCTCTTGGTAGATACGGCTGGAGGTAAACAGAAATTAAATTGTGCTAATGCTCAAGGACTATTGCGAATCATTCAATCCATTCCCTCGCCTAAAGCTGAGCCGTTCAAGCTTTGGCTGGCCCAGGTTGGATCTGACAGATTGGATGAAATTGAAAACCCTGAGTTGGCAACACAGCGAGCAAGAGAACTATATAAGTTGAAGGGGTATCCTGATGACTGGATCGAAAAACGTATGCGTAGCATTGCTATTCGGGAAGAATTAACTGAAGAATGGAAAACCCGGGGTGTAAAGGGAGAAACAGAGTATGCAATACTTACAGCAGAAATATAAAAGGCTACTTTTGATTTGACGCCCTCAGAATACAAGAAAGTTAAGGGACTAAAAAGCCAAAACCTGCGTGATCACATGACAGATCTTGAGCTGATATTCTCAATGCTTGGGGAGGCATCAACAACTGAAATTGTGAAAACAAAAAATCCAAAAGGGTTTATTGAAAACAAAAAAGCAGCTAAACAAGGTGGAGCAGTGGCTGGTAATGCAAGGCGTGATCTTGAAGCCAAGACAGGGAAGAAGGTTATATCAGCCAGCAATTATTTACCCAAAAAGAAGCACCTAAATAATAAGGAAGAAAGAAAGTAGCTTGTAATGCTGCTGCCAAAATCACTGAATACAAAGCAAACCGTGATCAACAGGGGTAAAGTAGAATGGACTAGCTTGGTTAAAAGCCACTATGAAAATAAACTTTACCTACGGTAATGCACGGTCTGTGCGTCTTATACTCCCTGTTTTTATTCTTTTTCTTATACAACTATCCGCTCTCGCACAGGCGCCACTGGTGTCTTTGCAGAATGGACGTCTGGTGTATAACCACTATGCCAATGAACGGCAGCAAAATGCCGTGAACCGGGTGCCCGATTTCTCCCATGCCGGTTACAAGGGCGGTGGTGTAGCCTTGCCGGTGCTGCCGGTCATGAAAACAGTAGAGGCGGTAACCGGCGATTGCCGTGCACTGATACAGGCGGCTATTGATGAGGTGAGCGCAGGCACGCCTGATGCCAATGGCTTCCGGGGCGCTGTGTTACTGAAAGCAGGTGTGTACTCTGTAGAGGGCACGCTCTTTATCCGTACCGGCGGTGTCGTATTGCGTGGAGAAGGAACAGGCCTGAATAGCACCGTACTCATCGCCACCAAAAAAGAACAGCATAACCTCATCACACTACAAGGTACAGGCAGTGGCTATGCCGAAGTAAGCGGCAGCCGTGCAAAGATCACCACCCCCTACCTGCCTACCGGCGCCACTACAGTAGACGTAGCGGCCGGACATACCTTCCAGGTAGGCAACAATATCGTTATCCAAAGAACACCCAATGAAGCATGGATTGATACGCTGGATATGCGCCAGTATGGATGGACGGTTTCCGGTTACAGGAATACCTATGAGCGGAAGATCATAGCTGTACAGGGCAATACACTTACCCTCGATATACCGGTGGTAGACGCATTGGAAAACGCCTATGGCGGTGGTGATGTATTCAAATCCAATATTACCGGTTCGCATCAATAACAGTGGTGTGGAAATTCAATCTGCTGTACCCGCTATTGTTACCCGGTACACCATTACATCGGCCAATGATGTGCCGGAGCGTGACCCTAAGAACTGGAAACTGGCGGGCTCCAATGATGGCGTGAACTGGGCTATCCTCGACAGCCAGGTGAACCAAAGCTTTGCTTCCCGTTTCCTCACCAAGACATATACTATTGACAGCAATGCTACCTTATATACTTATTACCGCCTCACCATCACCGCCAACGAAGTGAACTTCAATATCAGCAATGCGCTGAACGGGCTCTACTTCCTGCACGTGACAGATGGAGTGGAAAAAGCCGTACGCATCATTGTAAAATATTAAAGGGAAGCGTACATACTACACTGTCTTGCTTTTTTCCCCGCAGAGTCTCCCGAAGGGGACTCTGCGGCCAAGGAGAGCGTACACACTACACTGTCTTGCTTTATGCTAATAACATTGAATAGTATGCTAATTGGCAGATGAAAGCATACAGGCTATCTGTATAATTTGCTTATTCAACGATTGCTATATCTATACCTGCTTTATGCCATATCGACCCCGATATATTATTCCTGCATTCTCTCAACCTAACATACCCAAACAAATCGCTTATGGTCAGAAAATTACTACACACAATGGGGTGCTTATTGCTGTGCGCCGGAAGCCTCCGGGCGCAGCAAACAGCCGCTCAACGCGCTGCACCTGAAATGATCGCACCTGTCATAGAACAGGCCATCATCAAAGAGAATATCCCTCCGCCACTGGTAAAAGAAGTAAGGGGACTGGTAACCGACTCCGCAGGCCCGCTGGCCGGTGTGTCTGTTTTTGTGAAAGGGAAAGACAATATGGGTACCACTACCGATCTGAGTGGTAAATACATTTTAAGTGTACCTGATGACAATGCCGTACTGGTATTTACCATGGTGGGGTATGATAACCTCGAAATGCCGGTGCGTGGGAAGGAAGTGATCAATGTAATACTGAAGCGTGCTGCCAATTCCATGAATGATGTGGTGGTGGTAGCATTTGGTAAGCAGAAAAAACGGGAAGTGGTAGGTTCGGTTACTTCCATCACGCCGGGTGAATTGAAAATACCTTCCAGCAACCTTACCAATGCACTGGCAGGCCGTGTGGCAGGCATGATCGCTTACCAGCGGTCGGGTGAGCCGGGGCGCGACAATGCGGAATTCTTCATCCGCGGTGTAACTACTTTTGGTTACAAAAGAGACCCGCTCATCCTGATTGATAACGTAGAGTATACTACCAATGACCTGGCGCGGCTGCAGCCGGATGATATTGCCAGCTTTTCCATCATGAAAGATGCCACTGCTACGGCCCTCTATGGAGCGCGTGGCGCCAATGGCGTTATCCTCATTACCACCAAGGAAGGTAAACAGGGGAAGGCAAAGATCTCCCTGCGGGTGGAGAACTCTGTATCGGCCCCTACCCAGAATGTGGAGCTGGCCGATCCGGTTACCTACATGAAGCTGGAGAATGAGGCCAATGCCACCAGGGACAACCTCATACTGCCTTATACACAGGCTAAAATTGAGAACACGGCGGCCGGTAAAAACCCGGTCGTATTCCCTTCTACCGACTGGAGGAAAATGTTGTTCAAAGACTATACCATGAATCAGCGCGCCAACTTCAGCGTGAGTGGCGGCGGGCAGGTAGCTACCTATTTTGTATCAGCCTCTTTCAACAAAGACAATGGCGTATTGAAAGTAGACAAACGCAATAACTTCAATAACAATATTGACCTCCGTACTTATACCCTGCGCTCGAATGTAAACATGAAGATCACCAAAACAACCGACGCCTGGGTACGCCTGTACGGACGCTTTGATGATTACAAAGGCCCCATAGACGGTGGTACGGGGCTCTATGAAAAAGTAATGCGCAGTAATCCTGTGCTCTTCCCCGCTTTTTATCCGGTAGATGAAGACCATAAAACCACCAACCACATCCTCTTTGGCAACTATGACCGGGGCGATTACCTCAACCCGTATGCTGATCTGGTAAGAGGCTATAAAGATGAGTCCAACTCACTCATGATGGCCCAGGTGGAAATGAACCAGAACCTGGCATTCATCACGCAGGGGCTCACCTTCCGGGCTACCATGAATACCAACCGCCGCTCCAATTTTGATGTGGCCCGCGCGTACAGGCCTTTTTATTACAATATAGGCACTTACGACAAGTTCAATAATACCTATAAGATCTACAACATCAACCCCGACCAGGGTACTGACTTCCTCGATTACAGTGAAGGGGAAAAGAATGTATTGTCGCTCTTTAACTTCCAGGCGATGATGAACTACAGCCGGCTTTTTCATGACAAACACCAGGTGAGCGGGCTGCTGGTATTCCTGGCGCAAAACCAACTGGAAGGCAATGCCAGTTCACTGCAGAACTCCCTGCCCAGCCGTAACCTGGGCTTATCCGGAAGGGCTACCTATGGGTATGATAATAAATATTTCGCGGAATTCAACTTCGGGTATAACGGATCAGAACGTTTTCATGAAGCTGAACGTTTTGGTTTCTTTCCTTCAGCGGGCCTGGCCTGGTATGTATCCAATGAACCCTGGTTCGACAGGATACGCCTGCCCATTACCAAGCTGAAACTAAGAACTACCTATGGCCTGGTGGGCAATGATGCCATCGGCGATAAAGATGACCGCTTCTTTTACCTGTCGAACATTAACATGAATAATGCCGGCATGGGCGCCAGCTTTGGTACGGATGGCGGTTATACCAGGCCGGGCATTTCTGTTAGCCGGTATGACAACCCCTTCGTCACCTGGGAAACCTCTGAGAAAGGGAACCTCGCTGCAGAGATCGGTTTTTTTAACAAGATCGAGATCATTGCAGAATACTGGTGGGAGCATCGCTACAACATCCTGATGAACCGCACCATTCCCAGGACCCTCGGTTTACAGGGCGCTGCGCCAAAAGCCAATGTAGGGGAGGCGCGCGCAGAGGGTATAGACATTTCTTTTGATTATTCGGACCGCTTTGGTGATGACTGGTTCGTGAATGCCCGCGCTAACTTTACCTATTCCACCAGCAAGTTTGATGTGTATGAAGAGCCGAAATATGACGATGATTATTTATCGTATGTAGGCAAGAAGATATCCCAGCAAAAGGGGTACATCGCAGAACGTCTCTTTGTGGATGATGAAGAAGTAAGAAGCTCCCCATTCCAGGATGCCAATACAAGAGGGGGTGACATCAAATTCCGGGATGTGAATGGTGATGGCGAGATCACCACACTCGACCAGGTATTTATCGGCCATCCTACCACGCCGGAGATCACCTATGGTTTTGGCGTTTCTTCCAAATACAAAGGCTTTGACCTGTCTGTCTTCTTCCAGGGATCGGCCCGCTCTTCTTTCTGGATTGATGTGGAGGCTACTTCTCCGTTTGTGGACAATGATGGTGCCCCGGCTGTAAAATCCCAGAACCAGTTATTGAAAGCTTATGCCGACAACCACTGGTCGGAAGACAACCGGAACCTATATGCTTTGTGGCCCAGGCTGAGCCCCGTAGTGCACAGCAACAATGTAAAAACAAGTACCTGGTTCATGCGCAATGGCGCTTTCCTGCGGCTGAAACAGGTGGAAGCGGGTTATACCTTCCCGCGTAAGCTGTTGCAAAGGCTGAAGATGGACAACTGCAGGATATATGCCAATGCTACCAACCTGCTTGCCTTCAGCCGGTTTAAACTATGGGATATAGAAATGGCTGGTAACGGACTGGGATATCCTGTACAGCGTGTTATTAACCTGGGTGTGCAACTGGGATTTTAAGGAACCATGTGTTGAGCTAAAAAAATCATCATGAAATCATATAAGCTATACCTGGCCCTGGTCATACTCCTGAGTACAGGCGCCTGTAAAAAATACCTCGATGTGGTGCCGGATAATGTGGCTACCATTGAAAATGCGTTCACCCTGCGCGCTTCAGCAGAGCGGTACTTATTTACCTGTTATTCCTACATGCCGAGGAACGGCCATTATAACGACAACCCGGCTATGAATGCGGGCGATGAGTTGTGGTACATGTATCCTTCCAAGGATATCAATACCAACTTCTGGAACATTGCCCGGGGCGGACAAAACGCTTCCAACCCATTGGGTAATTTCTGGGAGGGCACCAATAGCGGCAGGGCTTTGTTTACCGGTATCCGCGATTGCAATATCTTCCTCGAAAACATCCACAAGGTGCCGGATATGGACAGGTTTGAAAAGGAGCGGTGGAGTGCTGAAGTGACCTTTCTCAAAGCCTATTATCACTTTTATCTGTTGCGGATGTATGGTCCCATTCCATTGATCAGGACCAATCTGCTGGTAGGCAGTAAGCCAGACGAGGTGAAAGTATACCGGGAACATGTGGATACCTGCTTCAATTACATTGTAAGCCTGCTGGACCCCTTGATGGAAAATGACCAGTTGCCCGATAAGATAGTAGGTACAGAAGCGACTGAGTTGGGCAGGATCACCAAATGCATTGTCACTGCCTTCAGGGCCAGGGTATTGGCAACGGCTGCCAGTCCGCTGTTCAATGGCAATGCCGATTATTCAGCCATGAATGATCCCAAGGGTGGTAAGCCGCTGTTTAATACGACCCACGATCCGCAAAAATGGGTAAGGGCGGCAAATGCCTGCCGCCAGGCCATTGAATTTTGTCATACCAATGGCTATTCATTGTACCAGTTTACCGGGCAAGGCTATAAGCTGGTGCCGGAAACCAAATTGCAACTGGACATACGCGGTGCTGTAACCGATAAGGAATTCAATTCAGAAGTGATCTGGCACAATACGATAAGTCGCGCCGGCGATATACAACGTTGGTGTATGCCCCTCATCAATGCGGGTACATCGGGCAGTGGCCCTAAAGGCATCATCGCGCCGCCTATTAAAATGGCCGAACTGTTCTATACCAATCATGGCGTGCCTATTGAGCAGGATATCGCCTGGGATTATGGCAACCGGTATGCCCTGCGGAAAGCCACCAATGCCGAGCGCTTCTACATCAAACCCAATGAAGAGACCGTGCAATTGCATTTCGACAGGGAGCCACGCTTTTATGCCAACCTCGGCTTTGACCGGGGTATATGGTACGGCAACTGGATCAACAATTATGATTCCACCGGCCTGGCAGTCATACGGGCCAGGAAAGGAGAAACGGCGGCCCGCCAGGGTATCAGTAACTTCTCCATCACCGGTTACTGGGTCAAAAAGCTCGTCAACATTACCACTGCCTGCGCAACAGATGGCGCTATGACCACGGTGCAATATCCCTGGCCGGAAATGCGCCTGGCCGATCTATACCTGTTGTATGCAGAAGCCTTGAATGAAGCAGATGGACCTGGTGGTGGTGCATTGGAATGGATCAACAAGGTGCGGACAAGGGCCGGTTTGCAATCAGTGGAAGATTCCTGGTCAAACTGGGCGCGCGAAAATGCCAGGTACACGACCAAAACCGGCCTGCGCGATATCATCCATCAGGAGCGTCTGATAGAGCTGGCCTTTGAAGGACACCGCTTCTGGGACCTGCGGCGCTGGAAAGAAGCACACCTCGTATTGAACCGCCCCATCAAGGGATGGGATATTGAGCAGCCTGATCTGGCTTCCTATTACAAGGAAGTGCTGTTGTTCAATCAATCATTCAGGATGCGGGAATACTTCTGGCCTATATCCATTAATGAATTACTCGTGAACCGTAACCTGGTGCAGAACCAGGGATGGTAGAAAAAAAACAAAAACATGAAACGAATACACATACTCCTTGCTATAACGTTTCTTCTCATGCTTGCCTGCAAAGAAGAAATACTGGGCCCTGCGGGTGATGGGAATGCGCCGGGCGCCATCAGTAATCCACAGGTAACCAGCCTGCCTGGTGCGGCTAAGATCACCTACACCTTGCCTAAAGATCCCAACCTCCTGTACGTAAAAGCCGTTTACGATATCAATGGCACAAAAATGGAAGAGCGGGCTTCTTATTTCAACAATAACCTTACCGTACAGGGTTTTGGAGATACCCGTGAGCGCGATGTGGTGTTGTATGCCGTAAGCCGTAATGAAAAAGAATCGCAGCCGGTGTCGGTCAGAGTAAAGCCATTGCCGCCTGCCATTGAAGACATCTTTAACTCGCTGGTGGTGATCAACACCTTTGGCGGTATCAATGTGGCATATAAAAACATACACAAGGCCAAGGTGGTAATAGAAGTATTGCTCGACTCAGCCGGCGAGTGGCTGTCCCTCGATGCAGAGTATACAGAACTGGAAGCAGGCGATTTCTCCGTGCGCGGCATGCCGCCGGTAGAGCGTACGTTCGGCATCTTTGTCAGGGACAGGTGGAACAATCACTCCGATACACTGGTAACCAAAAAAACACCGGTACCGGAAGAGTTGCTCTCAGCGCCTACCTATCGCAGGAATGCCTGGCCCATCCCGCAGCGGCAGCCATTGCCTGCTTCCGGGCTGCCGATGGTAACGCCTGCTAACCTGGGTAGTTGGCCGTTTGATGAAATGTTCAACGATGTCATCTCTTCCGGCGACGGGTTCCATACCAATGAACGCCTGGATCAACCAATATGGCTTCCTTTCGACCTGGGACAAACGACCAAGCTGAGCCGGTTTAAAATATGGCAGCGCCAGGCCGGCTACATCTATGACCATGGTAACCCGCACCGCTGGGAACTGTGGGGAACCAATACACCCACCGATACCAGTAGCTGGGTATTGCTGGGTTCCTACCTCATGCTCAAGCCTTCGGGGGGCGATGCGCCTGTTGCACAGACCTCCCAGGATGCGGATGTGGCTGCGGAAGGGCAGGAATATGATTTTCTTGTAACAGCGCCTGCGGTACGTTATGTGGCCTGGAAAAACATTGATAGCTGGGCGAATATCGGCGGTGAAAAAGGACACTTTCACCTGACCGAGATGAAGATCTGGGGACAGCGGCAGTGAGTGGTGAGTAGTGA
This sequence comes from Paraflavitalea devenefica, assembly GCF_011759375.1. Classification (NCBI taxonomy): domain Bacteria; kingdom Pseudomonadati; phylum Bacteroidota; class Chitinophagia; order Chitinophagales; family Chitinophagaceae; genus Paraflavitalea; species Paraflavitalea devenefica. The sequence continues at coordinate 1,720,849 of NZ_JAARML010000002.1, forward strand.
GTGTGCGAAGAGCAGGCAATAATTAATAATTATTAATTAATAATCAACGATCATGTATCGATATTTAAAATATTTACTCCTGCTTATTGTGGCGGCATGCTGCTATGCCTGCAGTAAGATGGAAGATTCCTACAATGAGTTTACCAAAAACGGGGAGATTGTGTATACGGGTAGGGCCGATTCCCTGAAATTACAGCCGGGCAGGAACCGCATCGGTTTATCCTGGTTGTTACTATCCGATCCCCGTATTACCCGGTGCAAAATATTCTGGAATGATGGGACCGACTCTGTGACCATACCTGTGCAGCGAACAGAAGGGGTGGACACGGTGCGCATTATGCTCACCAATATGGCGGAAAAGACATACACGTTTGATATCTATACCTACGATGACCTTGGTCACTCTTCTGTAAAAGTGGATACCATTGGTATCGTGTATGGTGATCATTATGCAGGCTCCTTATTTAACCGCCCATTAAAAACAATTGCCTTCAGTGCCGATACGGCCCGGCTGGATTGGTCGGGCGCTTCGGCGCAATGTGTGGGCTCGCAGATCAGGTATGCCGATACGGGCGGTGTAATGCGTTCGGCCTGGGTGGCCAGTGCTGAAAAGCAAACCAAACTGCCGGCGCTTAAAAAAGGGCTTTCGTTTGAGTACAGGACTTTATACCTGCCTGTTAAGGCGGCTATTGATACCTTTTATACTGCCTGGGAATCAAAACTGGTTCCCTGAGTGAGCAGGTTACACAGCTCCATAAAGCAGCAGCCCTCCGCTTCCGCGGGGGGCTTTTTTCGCCGTAAAAGGCCGTCCTGAACTGTCCTGCCTTTTTGCTAATAAAATTGAATAGTATGCCAATTGGTGAATATCAGTTAGCCTATATCTAACTAATTTGCTGTTTATTACGATTGCTATATCCTTTAATTGATCCTTGCAATGAAGAAACGATTTTTTTGCCTGTTATCTGCCTCCTGTATCCTGATGCAGGCAGGCATGGCACAGCCATCTCCTGCGGCCACCAAAGAAAAAGACGAGCGTATGGAATGGTGGCGCGAGGCCCGCTTTGGTATGTTTATCCACTGGGGTGTATATGCCGTTCCGGCAGGTACGTATAAAGGACAAAAGATTAACCGCATTGGCGAATGGATCATGAACCGGGGTAAGATACCGGTAGCCGATTACCAGCAATTTGCAAAGGAATTCAATCCCGTTAAATACGATCCGGATGCATGGGTACGCATGGCAAAAGACGCGGGTATGAAATACATTGTGATCACGGCCAAGCACCATGATGGTTTTGCCCTGTTCGACAGCAAGGCTACCAAATGGGATATCGTTGATGCTTCTCCCTATGGAAAAGACCTGCTGAAGCCACTGGCAGAAGCCTGCCGAAAATATGGTGTTAAGCTCGGCTTCTATTATTCCCAGGCGCAGGACTGGTGCCATCCCGGCGGCGCTGCTTCCCGCAGGGCAACTACCGAAGGATGGGCCAACCCCGATTCGGCCCGTATTGATGCGTATACGGCGGCAAACAGTGGTCACTGGGATCCCGCACAAACTTCCAAAACCATGGCGCAGTACATAGATGAAATAGCGGTGCCACAGGTAAAAGAGTTGCTCTCCAACTACGGTGATGTAGCGGTGCTCTGGTGGGATACGCCTACAGATATGACCGATGAGTTTGCCGAAAAATTAAATGCACCACTGAAATTACAGCCGCATATCATTACCAATGACCGCCTGAAGCGCCCCAACTTCCCCGGCGATTACCTGACGCCCGAACAGCGCATTCCCAAAGTAGGGGAGATAGAGGGTAAGGATTGGGAAACCTGCATGACAATGAATGGTACCTGGGGATACAAAAGCTATGACGACAATTGGAAGAGCACAACCACGCTGGTACAGAATTTAATTGACATTGCTTCCAAAGGAGGCAACTACCTCCTGAACATAGGGCCCAAAGCTGATGGTACTGTTCCGCAGGAAAGTATTGACCGCCTGAAAGAAGTAGGCCAGTGGATGAAAGTAAATGGTGAATCCATCTATGGCACCAAGGGCAGTCCGCTGAAACCATTGGACTGGGGCCGTTGCACCAAAAAGGAAAACGGTGGTAATACCATTCTCTACCTGTCTGTATTTAATTGGCCCGCCAATGGTCAGTTAACCGTACCTGGTATTAAGAACAAAGTGGTCAGCGCAAAACTGCTGAGCAATGGCAATGCTGTTAAGACCAGCACTGCCGGTGATGTGCTCAGCTTAACGCTGCCTGCAGCACCCGCTGATAAAATCGCTTCGGTGATCAAAGTGGAACTGAAGGGTAGTCTGTAGAATTTAAGGTTAACAATTGCGTATGAAAAGGCTCGCATCTATTATCTGTATCACCCTCGTGGGTAGCAGCGTTAAGTCTCAATCCGTAGCGCCGTTATGGAATGATTATATTACTGCCAGGAAGGCCGGTACTACGCCTGTATTGCCGGATTACTCCTATGCCGGTTATCATTTCTCTGAGAAACCCATACCGGATATTTCTGGCAGGAAACAATTCAATGTAAAAGATTATGGGGCCTTGCCCAATGATGATCAATTTGATGATGAAGGGATACAGGCCGCTATTCAGGCGGCTGAAAAGAACAATGGAGGCGTCGTATTCTTTCCGCCCGGAAAATACTTAATAGCACCCGATACCAGCACCAGCAAACAGATCAGGGTAAGCAAAAGCCATATCATCCTGAAGGGCAGTGGGAGCGGAGCAGGCGGCACAGAAATATACCAGGCCAATATGCGCCTGAATAACCGGCAGTTCTTCTTTAAGCCGGAGAAAACAGACAACAGAAAGCTCACCACCGTAACCCAGGAAGCAGCACGGGAAAGCTTCTGGATAGAAGTGGCCGACGCTTCTATGCTAAAGCCCGGACAGGATGTAATACTGCGCCACCAGAGCGAAGCCTATACACGCTGGTACTTTTCACCCCTGCCGCTGAAGCCGGTATGGACAAGGTTGTTTGGCGAAAAAGGCGGCATGAACATCAGTGAGATCCACACCATTGAGCAAATAGAAGGCAAGCGGGTAAAGTTCAAAAATCCACTGCACATAGAGGTGAAATTATTGAGCGCTGTGCCCTTTGACTTACTCGCTTATAACAGCCTGGAAGAATGTGGGGTGGAAGACATCCTGTTCTCCAGCAACTGGAAAACATATCCCGAAGAATTTATCCATCATAAGAATGAGATCCATGACTATGCCTATGAAGCATTGGGCATGGAGTATGTAAAAAATAGCTGGGTACGCAATTGTGTTTTCCAGGATTGGAATGAAGGCGTTTTCCTGCGCGCCGGCTACCAGGTAAGCGTGCTGGACCTGACTTTTAAAGGCAAGAAGGGCCATGCTTCCGTACATGCCCGTACCGGTTATGGTGTGCTGATCAAGAACTGTCATTTTAATGGTGCACAGCATCATGGCGCAGGTACCGGTTATGGTGCTTCGGGTACCGTGATCACACAATGTGATCTGGGTACCGATCAAAACTTTGATATCCATTCCGGTCAGCCCTTTGCCACTTTGTATGATGATATAGCCGGCGGCGTATTCTATAACCTGGGCGGCCCTGAGCCGGGGCATCCGCACCATGGGAAGCAACTGACCTTGTGGAACTTTCAGCACCGTTCGGCCAAAGAACAACATTATAATTTCTGGGATATGGAACGCCGCAGGAACTATACCATTGCGCAACCCATACTGGTAGGCTTTCAGTCGGATAAGAAAGTTGATTTTGAGAATGCCGGTATCAATCAATTACAGGGCGCCATGGTATACCCGCGGTCATTGTTTGAAGCGCAACTAAAATTCCGGTTGTCAGGCATCAATGCTACTGCCGGTATTAAATAATCCTCCTCCTAAAGTCTGTACCGTTGCTATTACTGTAGTAGGCTGCCTTGTGCAGCGTACTGGATTTTTCATGCCCTGAAGGGATGCAGGATTGTATTGTTTTCTATTCACAAATAAAACTGCTATTATGAAACTTGCGTGTACAATCAGGTCGTTATCCCGCTGGCGGATACAACCTGTTCACACGGGTATATGTACCAGGCTGGTATGTATGCTGGCGTGTGTTCTATTGCTGATGGAACCTGCTATCGCCCAGTCGGGCGGTAAACTGATCACGGTAAAAGGAACTATTAAAGGCCCGAATGGCGTACCGCTCTCCGGCGTAAGTATTGTGACCAAAGGAAATGACAAGGCCACTGTTACGCAGGCGGATGGTGCTTTCTCCTTAACAGTGCCTGCCAATAGTACGCTGGTTATTTCGCACGTGGGCTATGCCAACCAGGAGATCACCACCCGTGAGGATGACCTGTTGGATGTAGCACTAACACTGCGTGCCGGTAAAATAGATATGGATGAAGTGGTGGTAGTGGGATATGGTACCCGCCGGAAATCGGAGTTGACAGGTTCTGTTGTTTCTGTCAATGAACAATCCATTAAAGATATCCCTACGCAAAGTCTGGCTTCTGCATTGCAGGGACGTGCAGCCGGTGTGGACATCCAGAAAACAGGGGGTAACAGTAAACCGGGAGCAGGCGTATCCATCCTCATCCGCGGGGCCCGTTCCGTACGTGCCAGCAATGCGCCACTGATCATTGTAGATGGTATTCCCTTTGGCGGCAACTTCAATGACCTCAACCAGGACGATATTACATCGGTAGAGATATTAAAAGATGCTTCTTCCACCGCTATCTATGGTTCGCGTGGAGCTAATGGCGTATTGCTCGTCAGTACCCGCCGTGGTAAAACCGGCAAAGCCATTATCACGTATAGCGGGTATGCAGGTACCAGCAGGCCCATTGGTGAATACAAACTCATGAATGCACAGGAGTTTGGCGAGCTCAAGAAGTGGGCGCGGTACATAGGCGTATGGACAACATCCACCCCCCCGGTGCAAAAATATTCAGGGCCCAATGATCCCCTGCTGATCTCAGAAGCCTTCTCCAGTGAGGAACAGGAAGGGTTGAAAGGCGCCGGCACGAACTGGCAGAAGCTGGTGTATAAGACTGGCTTTGTGACCAACCACCAGTTGGGCGTATCCGGTGGTACAGAGCAAACCCAGTATGCTATTTCCGGTGGTTACTTCAAAGAGACTGGCATCTTCCCTGGTCAGCAGTTTGAGCGCTTCTCCGTTAAACTGAGCGTTGATCAGCAACTAAGCAAAATGTTCAAAGTAGGATTGAGCTCATTAAATAATTTCTCCACGACACTGGGTGAAGGGTTTAATCCCATGGCGCAGGCCATGCGCGCCTCTCCGCTCGTAGGTCCTTATGATGCGGATGGAAAACTACGCAATGACTTTGTGCCGGGCAGCCAAAGCCAGGTATGGAATCCGCTGGCTGATTTCCTGCCAGGCGCCAAATCAGAACGGAGAAGAAGACTGGGCACTTTTACAACGGCTTATCTCGAGGCTAACTTAGGCCAGTGGGTAAAAGGCCTCAAATACCGTCTCAATGCAGGTACGGAGATCAGGTCGGAAAACTATGGTAACTTCTATGCCAGCAAAACCACCAACAACATGGGTGGTCAGTCATCTGCCGAAAACAGGACCAGCAACGGTACCAACTGGACGCTGGAAAACCTGTTGACCTACGACAACACTTTCTTCGATAAACACAAGATCAACTTCACGGGGCTGTTCAGTGCACAACAGGACAAATCGAACAACAGTTCGTTCAGCAACAAAGACCTGGTGGCTGATTACCTCGAATATTATAATCCCGAGTATGGTTATAACCTGACCGGTGATGGTAGTTACAATGAGTGGGGCCTTGTTTCTTATATGGGCCGGTTGAACTATGTGTACGATGATCGTTACATGCTCACACTTACCCTGCGTTCTGATGGTTCTTCCCGCCTGGCCAAAGGCAATAAATGGGAGATGTTCCCCTCTGCGGCCGTAGCCTGGAATATCCATAATGAATCTTTCTTCAAAGTAGATGCGATCAACAGCCTGCGCTTGCGCGCCAGTTACGGAAGAGTAGGGAATGCTTCTATCAGTCCTTATGGTACGGTGCCCCGGCTCGGCGGCGTTGTGTATAATTATGGCGAATCATTGGTGCGTGGTTTTTACCAGACCACGGTGGGTAACAATACCCTTACCTGGGAGTATACTTCCACGGCTGAACTGGGCCTTGATTTCGGATTACTCAATAACCGCATTGCAGGTAACATCAATGTGTACAAAGCATGGACCGACAAATTATTGCTGCCTAAGAACCTGCCGCCTACCAATGGTATTGAAGATGCAGTGTTGACGAATGTGGGTAAAACAGAGAACAAGGGTATTGAGCTGCAGGTGAGCGCCGCGATCATTGTGCCCCAGGGCCGCAATAGTTTTGGCTGGACCACCGATCTTAACTTCTCCATCAACCGGGGTATGATCACCCAGCTTGCCGATGGCGTTAAAGAAGATATTGGCAACACCTGGTTTGTAGGACAGCCCATCGGCGTATTTTATAATTACAGAAAAGTAGGCATCTGGCAGAATACCAAAGCTGATACGGCAGAAGCTAAGCGTTTGGGATTAACTACCACTGGTTCAAGCTCTGTGATCGGCGATATCCGTGTCGCCGACCTGAACAATGACGGAAAGATCACGGATGCCGACCGTGAGATCGTTGGTACTACACAGCCTGACTGGATTGGTGGTATGACCAACCGTTTCTCTTATGGCGGTTTCGATTTAACAGTGGTTGCTTTTGCCCGGTGGGGCGCTACGATGAATAGTTCCCTGCATGGTGGTGGTTTCTTAAATACTTTCCAGGGTACTTATAATAATATTAAAACCCGTTACTGGACGCCTGAGAATGGAGAGAAGGTATATCCCAAACCCAACTTTGGCCGGCAGAACCCCACTAACCTGGCGCTGCTGGGATACTTTGAGGGCAGTTTTTTAAAGATCAGGACCATCACATTGGGCTATACAGTGCCCCCGGCTTTCCTGAAGAAGCTTGGCGCCCGGAGCATCCGGTTCTATGCTACAGCAGAAGACCCGTTCATCCTGTTCTCTCCTTTCCGCAATCATGAGTTTGGCGGATTGGACCCTGAATCAGGTGGCAACGCATCAAGTCCCACTACAGGTACCAACCTCGCCGTGGATACACCACCGACCAGGCAAATATTATTTGGCATCAACGTTTCATTGTAAGCGACACAAAACAGTTAATCATGAAAAAGTTAATCATATACGGTAGTATCATAGCAGCACTGGCTGGCGCCGGCTGCAATAAATTACTGGAGGAAGAAGTAAAATCAATTCTTACCCCGGAGTTCCTGGGTACAGAAAAAGGGGTGCATGCCGGCGTGGACGCTGCCTATGCAGGCAACCGTTTATTATGGGGCAACCAGGACCTGTTTACCCTCACCGTTATCGGCACCGATGAATTTCAGCGTGGTGTGGACGGGAATACAGACGTGAATAATTATGCCAGCAGCTATACCAACGGGAATGGCCAAGGCAATAATATCTGGGCCAATTGCTACAAGTACATCAATGCCTGTAATGGTGTGTTAAAATATGGGCCGGAAGCGGAAATGGATGCCGCTGTGAAGAAAGTAAGGATGGCGGAAGCCAAATTCCTCCGGGCGCAATACTATTTTGTGCTGGTGCAATTCTTCCGGGATGTAACGATCTATACCGACTTCCTCGATCAGCCTTTAACAGCCGCCAAGCGCGATCCGCTGGCAGATGTGTATGCACTGATCATTAAAGACCTGACGGAGGCAGCCGCCGACCTGCCGGCCGGACCCAGAAGCAGTAACGTACAGTTTGGCCGCACAAGCTCCGCTGCTGCACGTCACTTACTGGCAAAAGTATACCTCGCAAAAGCAGGCTCTCCTGCCAAGGCAGCCGATGATTATGAGCAGGCTTATACAACTGCCAAAGACCTCATTGACAAGAAGGGTACTTATGGCCTGAGCCTGCTGCCCGATTTTAAAGACGTGTACAGAGAGGGCAATGAGAACAATTCCGAGATCATCTGGACCGTGCAGCATACTTCCAACCTGGCGTACAATGGTCCCAACAACAGTGGTGGTGCAGACAATGTACTGAACCATATGTATATTGGCCAGTATGATAAGCTGGGCCTGAAGAGAAGCAAAGAATATGGCCGTCCCTATATCCGTTGCGTTCCTACCCGCTGGACCACGGAAACTGCTTTTGCAGAAAGAGTGAATGATACCCGGTACGCCAAAACATTCCAGGTACTTTGGATCGCCAACTCAACTGCCAAGGCAGATATTGAGAACAACAAATGGCCTGACCCATTGCCGCCCGGCGCTCCTCCCGGCGCTGTTGCCGGACAACCGAAGATCAAAAAGATAGGCGATACAGCCATCTATATGCCCGGTGTTGATAAAACCGATCATGAAGTGGCGATTGCTCCCTACCTGCTGATCCCTCCGCGGAACTACAGTTCAATGATCGCACCTACGCTGATGAAGTACTTCGATGCAAAGAAAGCAGGGTTGAATGATCCTTCTATACGGCCGGTAATTGTATACCGTTTTGCAGAGACCTACCTCCTCGCAGCAGAGGCGGCATTGATGACTAATCGTGCAGCAGAAGCAGTCACTTACATCAATGCCGTGCGTGAAAGAGCGGCTTATCCTACCGGTAGTGCCGCCGCCATGAAGATAACGGAGGCTACCCTGACTACCGGGGGTATTGATTTCATCCTCGATGAACGTACCAGGGAATTAGTAGGTGAGAACGTAAGGTGGTGGGACCTCGTAAGGACAGGAAAGTTGCTGGAAAGGGTTAAATTATACAATGGTGATGCGGGGCCCAATATTCAGCCCAAACACATCCTGCGCCCTATTCCGCTGAACCAGTTGAACCGGGTAACCACCGGAGAACCGTATAACAATGATCTTTATTTCGCCGACTGGAATTAGGAAGTGAGTAGTGAGTGGTGAGTTGTGAGTGAGTGGCTGATTGGTTATAAATACGATTAATTACATGCAAGTAAATAAAAGTCGCTTCTTTTCATTAGCAATCATGCTGGCACTTTCAGGCTCCCTCCTGGCGCAGGATTTCAAACCCCTGTTCAACGGCAGGGACCTGAAGGGCTGGCATTCCTTCCTGAAAACAAAAGGAAAGGATAATGATCCCGACACGGTGTTTTCTGTAACCAATGGATGGTTGCGCATCAGCGGCAAAGAGTTTGGGTACATTGTTACCGAGCAGTCCTATACCAACTTTCACCTTGTAATGGAATTCAAATGGGGCGAGAAGAAATATCCGCCCCGCGAAAACAGGGTGCGCGACAATGGCATTTTGTACTATGTAGTGCAGGATGATAAAGTGTGGCCCCGTTCTATTGAATGCCAGATACAGGAGGGCGACTGCGGCGATTTCTGGCTGATAGACAGCGTTACGGTAGTGATAGATGGTGTAAGGACAGCTTCCACCAAGAATACGCGCGCCATCAAGAAAAAAGACAATGAAAAACCAACAGGCGAATGGAACCGGCTGGAGATCATTGCACGCGATGGCCATTGTGTGCATATCATGAATGGAGAGGTGGTGAATGAGGGAACAGACGCCAGCTTACGCAGTGGTAAGCTATTAATACAATCGGAAGGCGCGGAGATCTATTACCGGAAAATAGAGATCCGTGAGGATTCTGTCAAAGTAAAGGCTCCGCCGGCTCCCCGGCCTGCTGCCCGCGCCCCTGTACCGGCTGTATTACCGGGTAAGGGCCTGGCGCAGCATGATTTTTTATATACCGGCCAGTGGGATACCCGCAAGGACTCTCAAACGGTATCACTGGTGCGGAAGGGCAGGGTAGTATGGCAGTATGCCATCCCCAATAAGGACGCACAGGGTGTATTGAGTGAGTTTAGTGATATTCATCTGCTGTCAAACGGTAACTTGTTATATGCTTTTAAAACCGGTGCAGCAGAAATAACGCCTGCTAAGAAAATAGTATGGAGCTATCAATGTCCGGCCGGTACGGAATGCCATTCAGCACAGCCGGTAGGCACTGACAAAGTATTTCTTTGCCAGAATGGTACACCGGCCAAAGTAATGCTCATCAATAAAAAGACCGGTAAAGTAGAAATGGAACAGGAGGTGGAGACTGCCCGTCCAACTGATCCCAAAAGTGTGCATGGACAGTTTCGCCACATACGGCGTACCAAAGCAGGCACTTACTTGCTGGCTCACCTGAATATGGGAAAAGTCGTAGAGTACGATGCCAAATGGCAGCCAATCTGGTCTGTAGCTGCACCGTCGGCCTGGGCGGCTGTACGGTTAAAGAATGGTAATACGCTCATCAGTGGTAACCAGCATGCTTATGTGCGGGAAGTAAATCCTGCCGGTGCTATTGTGTGGGAAGTGAATAAGGACGATCTGCCTGGTTTTCCGCTCTATACCGTGCACCAGGTGAGCAGGCTGGCCAATGGCAATACGGTGATCTGTAACTGGGGTGGCTTTCTGCGCAAGGAAGATTGGGACAAAGTGGTACAGATCATTGAAGTGACCCCGGATAAGAAAGTAGTATGGGCCCTGCACCAATGGAAGAACCCCGACCTCGGGCCTTCTTCCTGTATACAGGTACTGGATGAAAAAGGAAAAGAAGAAAATGGCGATCTGCAACGATAACACCATGTTGTGTGTGCTAAAATAGTTGAATAAGAAGTAAACACTACCGTTCCAATATTAAGATTTTATATGTCTCTTGCAGGAGTTAGTAAAGGTGGGCGCCGCAATATAGCAGGTTTACAAATGACATACGCAAGCAATTAGCAATTAGTAATCACAGGCTGCTCACCTTTACTTTCTCTATAAACAAAGTTGCTGTTGCTGTGGGTTAGTGGTACATTGCTGATGCAAACAATTGATGTCTATGAATACAACGTTCAAATGCCTGTTGCTGGCAACAGGTGTTTTTTCTTTTACCGGTATTACCGGTTATGCGCAATCTAAGGATGCAGGCGGCTTAAAGAACTGGCCCAAGGGGGCATCGCCGCAGGAAGTTGGTAAGAAGGTGGCAGCCCGTTTTGTGGAAGTGCCACACCCCAATTTTGGCAGGCCTACGCCTCCCAAGGTGATCACCTATCCGGAAGTATGTACCTGGTATGGGTCGCTTACTTTTGCCAAAGTAACGAAGGACAAAGCCTTGCTCAAGCAACTGGCCGACCGTTTTGAACCGCTGTTCAGTACAGAAGCCAGCATGGTGCCTGTGCCGGACCATGTGGATTATGCGGTATTTGGTTCTGTTCCGCTGGAGCTGTACATGCAAACCAAAGAACAGAAGTACCTGGATATGGGCAAAGGCATTGCCGATAAGCAATGGGGACCGCCCGAAGGGCCGCGTGTAAAACCGGAAAGCCACGATTATTATAACAAGGGACTTACCTGGATGACGCGTATGTGGATTGATGATATGTTTATGATCACGGCGGTACAGGCGCAGGCTTACCGGGCTACCGGCGACAAGAAATACATTGAGCGCGCTGCGAAGGAAATGGTGGTATACCTTGATTCCCTGCAGAAGCCCAATGGTCTTTTTTATCATGCGCCCGATGTGCCTTTCTTCTGGGGCCGGGGTGATGGCTGGATGGCGGTGGGCATGAGTGAATTGTTGCGTTCACTGCCCAAAAACAACCCCAACCGTGCACGGATCATGCAGGGGTATAAACTGATGATGTCTTCTTTGCTGAAATACCAGGCAGAAACCGGTATGTGGCGTCAATTGATAGATGACCCGGAATCATGGCCGGAAACATCCTGCACGGGCATGTTCACCTTTGCGATGATCACGGGGGTGAAAGAAGGCTGGCTGGATAAAAAGACTTATGAGCCTGCCGTGCGTAAAGCCTGGCTCTCCTTGATCACCTATATTGATGAGAAGGGCGATATCCGGGAAGTGTGTGAAGGCACCAATAAAAAGAACGAACGTCAATATTACCTCGACCGTAAGCGCAATATTGGCGATATGCATGGCCAGGCGCCGGTATTGTGGTGCGCCACAGCGCTGCTGCGATAGGTGGTGATTGGTTAAAATTGTTAACAAGGGCAGTCAATTTGGCTGCCCTTCGTTATTGAATCGTTATTCGGGCTTAGGGCATTTAACTTTTGCCTGTTTATTGCAGTCTTATAGGCAAATAGTTAGTTATGAAAAAGATACTGATGATAATGATAACAATCGGACTGGCGTTGGGTGCTTCAGCACAAAAAAGGGTTGTTGTTCGTGGCGGCGGGTATCACTATGTGAGACCCCGCGTATCGGTTGGCCTGGGATTGGGTTGGGGATATTCTCCTTTCTATTCTCCCTACGGGTTGTATTCGCCCTGGTATTATCCTCCTTATGGATATAATTACGGGTACAGGCCATCCAGGCTTGACCTGACCATCCAGGATATTAAAACGGATTATGCCGATAGGATCAAATCGGTCAGGATGGGCGAAATGACCCGTCGTGAGAAAAGGCAAACGATAGCGGGGTTGAAGATAGACCGCGACAAAGCCATTACACAGGCCCGGAGGGACTATTATTACAAGCGTTCGGCTGCGCCAAAGCCGGCGGATAACGGGAGCAATAACGGCAATAGCAACAACGACCACAACAATAATCACGACAGTGAGTAGGACTCACTGATGCCAGTCTTGAAGAGGAGGCATGCCTGTAAGGCGGCCTCCTTTTTTGTGTTTTTTGTTGGTAAATGGTGGCTTTTTAAGTAAATTGAATAAGTCAGTTTTTATACTCCATTCCATGATTGGGAATAAACATTTTAATATGCCTGATCCGATCAAAGCCTTACTGGTAGTGGGTTTGCCAATCGGAAACAATATAAACCCGCATCCTGCCTGCATTTGACTCCTGTTTTCTTACTATTCCCTTACTATTGCCTTACTACTGGCTTACTTGTCCCTTACTTCTACTATGGGAGGACTATGGAGCTACTATGGAGCTTCTATGGGACTGCTATGGAGTCAGGTGGGTGCTATAGCCTTTTGTCTTGTACTGAAAAAACTTTACAGGTGGGTAGTATTGTGACAGAATTGGCTTTACAGTCTTTTTTGCAGAGCGGGTAGTGCTATTCCAGAAAAGTGGGCGAATGTCCCTGAAAGGGGGACAAAATGGGTTGTAATCAAATAATAACTTGGCGGCGATGCTGTGATCATGCTCTTTGCAAAAGGTAATTGTTGGTGTAAAGTGTATGATGGATAAAATAGCAATTGCTTCGGGTGGTTAAATCAATGTGTCGTTCGTTTTATAAGTTGATTTATGTAGTGGATACATATTTCCTGGGATATGGAAAAGGGTTAAAACACCTGTTTGTTGGGGTTGAAGAGGAAGCAGCGTTCTCTTAGTCTTAACTTTTGTCAATTTTTTATTTGCCATCTGTAAAAGGCTTGTCCGTTTCAGTTATTGCATTTAAATTAGTGAGTTACCGATATGGTCCATTTCTATATAAAGATTGTATCCTGTTTGTTTCGCTGGTAGCACCAAGTACGCGAAATAGTTCCTAAACAAGCTTCCGCTTTAAAGATTAGTAGCAAAGTATCCTAAGGGTTTATTCAGTTTAATTGCTGAGCATACCCACGTTTCTTCTATTGCTTAGTAGCCAGTGCAATTGTGGTAAGCATGTATTGCATCAAACCCCTTTTGTGTAAATGTTATTTAATAGTATGATTAAACAGTTTGCTGGTCTGTTGACGGTAATATTATTTGTGCTGGTTGGTTGTAAGGAGCAATCCGGAAGCGGCCGTAGAAATATAGGGAAGACTGTTAAAGACAGTGTTGCAACGCCGCCGCCTACAGCCTCACTCAGGCCGCCGTACAATATTCTGATTGAGAATTCAGGAAGTATGAATGGCTATGTGGCTATGGAATCCGATTTTAAAACTTCTGTACTTAGTTTAATTACTGACCTGAAATCAAAGGACATCACCGATGTTGTAAACATTTATTATATTAATAACCAGCTTTGTCCCCAGCAAGTCAACTCACAGCCCAGCGATATCCAATATTTTTTCCGTAACCTGAATCCCGCCAGTTTTAAAGCATCCGGGTGTGGCACCAGCTCTTCTTTTATCCCGGAGATCATACAGAAAGCTATCAGTACGCATACTGATGATGTTAATATCCTTATTTCTGATTTTATATTTTCTGATAGCCAGGGCGCTTCTCCCAAATATCTTGATGCCGCCCAAAATACACTGGAGCTTTATTTGTCGCATGAGCTAAAGCAACGTGATTTCTCAACCATTATATTAAAGCTGAACTCTCAGTTCAATGGTGTATACTATGTAGAAAGCCAACGACCACTTACAGTTAATTTATCAGATAAGGGTATCAGGCGCCCTTATTATATTATGGTCTTCGGGAAACAGCAGGCGTTGGGAGATTTCCTTTCTAAGATCCACTTTGCTGATTACAAAGGATTCGAGAATAGTTATTACCTGTTAACGCCTGAGGGCGCCAGACCCAAAGCCAAAGTAATAAGGAATAATAAGATTGGCGATTTTGAAATAGAACAACCTTCCTCCAAATTGGTCATTAATAACGCACAGGCCGGCGGACGGAATGCTGATCCTGATGTCTTCCAATTTTCAGTGGCTGCGGATCTTGGCATGGTTAAAATGGATAAATCCTTTTTAGATGATCGGGCGAACTATGAAGTGCCTGAAAATTATACGATCGTATCCATAGCGCGTAATACGGATGAGACCAATGAATCTTTAAAAGGGTACACGCATGTATTTACGGTGAAGACTTCCGATCTCAAGCAAAAGCAGGATGTGGCGATTAAGCTGAAATCGAAATTGCCGGCGTGGGTGGGAGCATCGTCTACTATTAATGATACTAACCCATTAGATTCGATACAACAAGGTCAGACTTTTGGGTTTAGTTACCTGGTGAGTGGTATTTCAGAAGCGTATAGCAACCGGTATAATGGTCAGGAGCAATTCTCCATCATGATAAAAGTGAGTAAGAATAATTACGTTACGGAAAGGAAGTCGTATGGGGCTATTTGGTGGATCATTCTTGGCTTCCTGGTATTGGTGGTAATAATTATCTGGATTAAAAATAAAAAATAGTTATGGATTTTTTGGTTGGTCTTTTTGAAGCGCTGGGGTTATACTCTGCGCAAAACGGATTGGGTGAATACCTGCAGGGGCTTGATGTGGAATGTAATGATTACACGCGGCAATCTATTTATAATATAGTTTTTATTTGCCTGTTTGGTATCAATACCCTTATTATGCTGAATTATTATTATGGCCTCTTCAACAGGCGTCCGTTTAATCGCTGGTGGTGGTGGTTCATCAATTGCCTGGCAGGTTCGGTTATTGTGTTTGTAATAGCCTTCATTATCCCCAATAATGATCTTTCTACCGGCAATTATTGCAAGGACCTTCAAATGAATACATCAGATTGTATGGGCTTCGCCTTCACTTCGGCTATTTTTTCATTTGTATGGTGCCTGGTCTTAACATTTTTGATCAAATGGAAGAGTAGTGTTAACAGAAAAGTCCCCTTTTAATTTATGGCAAAATTATTTTTATTCGCTATAGGCGGAACGGGTTCAAGAGTGGTAAAGGCGCTTACCATGCTGCTGGCTTCGGGCGTTGAAATAAAGAATACGGAAACGATTGTGCCTATTATTATTGACCCCGACAGCGCTAATGGCGACCTGACCAGGACGGTAGATATCTTAACGATATACAAAGAGATCAGGAAAAAGTCTGTTTCCGGCCAAGCTGGTTTCTTTAATACCAAGATATCCTCCCTGGATGAATTGGGTGACGGAGGTTTTGTGTCGGACAATTTTAAATTTGATATTGACGGCGTTAAAGAACAACTGTTTAAAGAATTTATCGGGTACAGCGAACTGGACAAGAATAACAGGGCTTTTGCTTCCTTGCTGTTCTCGAAATCCAACCTGAATGCCGATATGGAAGTTGGATTTAAAGGAAATCCCAATATCGGAAGTGTAGTGTTGAATAAATTCAAACAATCGGATTTCTTCAAACGGTTTGCCGCTAATTTTGAGCAGGACGACCGTGTATTTATAATCAGCTCCATTTTTGGAGGCACCGGCGCGGCTGGTTTCCCACTGATCCTGAAAAATATACGGGATGCGAAACATCCTACTCCTCACCATCATTTCCTGCAGAATGCCAGGATCGGCGCTGTAACTGTGCTTCCTTATTTTGGCGTTGATAAAAATGAACAAACTACTGTTGATAGTAACTCTTTTATTTCAAAGACCAAGGCCGCGTTATCCTATTATGCCAGGAATGTGAGCGGTAATAAGTCTGTTAACGCACTCTATTATATTGGCGACAATGTAACCAATGATCAAAAAGGAGCCGATGGTGCTACCGAACAGAAGAACAAGGCCCATTTTATAGAATTGGCGGCAGCCCTGAGTATTGTTGATTTTATGAGCCTGGAAGATGAAGAGCTGACTGTAGTTGACGGGCATGCGGCCAATCCCAAGTTCTTTGAATTTGGGTTAAGGCAGGAATCGGCGTCCATTGTTTTTGAGGACCTGGAGAAAGCGACCTATGAATTGATCGCCAAGCCATTGACCCGTTATGGATTATTCAAAAGTTTTATGGAGCATCATTATGAGGAATATTCAAAGGCAAAAGGGGAGGCTTGGGCTATTAATGGAAACAATAAACTGACGATGGAAGCGCTTGATGCACGTTTCAGATCGTCCATTAACCAGTTTAACAGGCATTACAATGACTGGCTTAGTGAAATGTCTTTGTCAAATGTGGCTTTTAATGGACTTGATCATCAGAAATCTGGTAAGGATATATACAATCTTGTCAATGGAAGACCTAATAAGAAAGGTTTTTTAAAAAGTGTATTTGAATCCAAGGGGCTTGATCATTACCTGG
The DNA here is from genome assembly GCF_011759375.1 of Paraflavitalea devenefica. Lineage (NCBI taxonomy): Bacteria > Pseudomonadati > Bacteroidota > Chitinophagia > Chitinophagales > Chitinophagaceae > Paraflavitalea > Paraflavitalea devenefica. Next base: position 1,737,763 of record NZ_JAARML010000002.1, read on the forward strand.
GACTACTTTCCAAAATGGAACCTAATTATGATCATTTAAGAAGCACACAAAAGCTTACAGCGCTTTTCTATAACGCTACAACAGAAATTGTTAACAAGGAGATTAAACTCTAATATAATTGTTTGCAGCATGAGTAAAATATTCCGTTTGCATACAGGGGCAGGAGAAAATATCGCTCATTGGCAGGAAATCCCCGGCCATCTGTCGGATAATTTTATTAATTCCATCGAGGACCCTTCAGGCTCTAATGCACATACCCAGATTACTTCTATCCCTTCTCCATTTGCCAGGATGGACCTGGTAAGAACAGCATTTCGTTATGTAACCGGTAAAAAGGCGCTTGAAGGGAATACGATCTATCACCGGATGGTTTCAGATTGTTTGGACGTTGCAGAGATCTTTTTTAATAGTGAGGCGTTGACAGATAAAATCGAAATACTGGAATGGAATGCCGGAATAATTGTTAACGGAGGGGAATTGGATATAGAGCCTGCCAGCGATCTGGGAAAGCTGCTTCATTCGGGTAATGCCAAACACCGGTTGCTGGGGGAAACACTAAAGATGTATTTATTCCAGGATAGGAAAGCATTTAATTTTTCAGGATTAAAGCATTGTTATTTGCTTAATTATAAGCAAGGGCCTGAAATTATTAATATTATCGGAGGTACATCTCCTGCCACTTTGTTCTTCTCATCGGCCAATGATCTGTCCTTTGTTGATATTACTTTTGGTAATGACAGGGTATTTGACGATAAGTTTTGCCCTTTGCACAAAAGGGGGAGAGAATTTATAAAATATATCTATTCCTTGCGGGCTGCTTTTAGTGGTTTCTCTGAGTCGTTCCCGGATGTGAATACTTATCTCGATCTGTGTTTTCAATTGTTGGATGATGGGCTGAAAAATACGATCAGGAATCTTGATAATACTATTTACGAAGCGGATTATAATAAGATACCTGTTAATGCAGCAGGCAATAATGCTGAAATATTGGGCCTTTATCTCCGTGCCAAGAATTATGGAGAGGTGCCCACCGGTGATGATAACGATTTTATTATTGAGTCGCCCAGGTATGCAGCAGGGCTGCCGCCTTGCGTATTGCCCAATGAACCATTTAATGAATCGTTAAAGTATGGGGGAGGCGTATGGCAAAAGAGTTATCATGAAAATGTGCCGTTTTTTGATGAAAGGCCTTTGAAAGACCGGACGCTTCCCAATCAAACGCATATTAAGTATCCCTATCTTACGGTGAGTGACTTTTTAGAGCCCTATCTGATAAAACTGCCTTATCCTGTAGATGCCGATAAGTTTTTTACCGGAAATTATGAATTCAGGACCGGGGAGAAGGACCACGGCTTTGTATTGCCTATCAAAAAGAGTTTTTTTGAGTATTTCTCTATTACCGACCTCATGGGTACTGTGTCGGATGGGAAAAAGATGTTTGAATTGGTCCAGATGCCCGGGGGCGTGAAGGCTATTCTTAGAATACCCATCAAGAAGAACAGGTACATACAGTTTTCGAGGTTATATCACACCAATCAGTTCCAGGATAAAGTACAAAAGGCGGATGAGAAGGAAAACTTTGGTATAGTGGCAGAGAATCAATTTACACTGGCTATTTACCCTTTCCTGAAGTTGTCACAGCCCGTCAATCCCCATTACAGGGTAATGTTTGTAGACAGGGATGTACATGCATTGACAAAGCATTATAATTATTCACTCAGTTTTTATAAGGAACAGCATCCTTTGGAGGCATTGAAGCTTGCTGCACCAAAGATGAGGAGCAATAAGCACCAGGTACAGGGGGTGACTACTACTTATGATGTTATTGAAGAGAATTTTGATATTATAGAGGTGAAAAATAATAATAGTACAGGCATTCTGATACCCATTTTTAAACAACAGCCGGCTGTTTCCAAAACCTTTAAGTTCGCTATTGACTTTGGTACTACCAATACCCATGTAGAGTATAAGGCAGGGAACGAAGAGAGCCGCCCTTTTGATATAACTGAAAAGGACTTGCAGATGGCTACGCTGCATAGCCCGGATGACAAAACGCGGGAGTACCTTATCCCTAAGTTTGGTGCGATAAAGCTGGTTGATTTTATTAAGGAGGAGTTTGCCCCTTTTTCTATTAGTACACAAAGCCAATATAAATTTCCGCAACGTACAGTAGTGTATGACAATGGGAATTTTAACCCTCATGAGCCGAACTTTGCCCTGGCTGACTTCAATATCCCATTTTGGTATAATAAAGAAAGACTGGAAGGGAATGGTGAAATAACACCTAACCTGAAATGGGTGGATTTTAAAAATGACAAGCGATTTGAAAGGAGGGCCCGGGGGTTTCTCAAGCAGCTTTTGCTGATGATCAGGAATAAGGTGTTATTAAATGGTGGAGACCTGGCAACAACTGAAATCGTATGGTTCTACCCTTCCAGTATGCCTAAGTTCAGGCGCGACTTTTTGCGGACTTCCTGGCAAACCTATTTTCAACGGTATTTTCCTGAGGCTAAGAACCTGAACAGGATGTCTGAGTCTTTTGCTCCTTTTTATTACTATTACCATAAGGAGAATGTAAGGCCGCACGACCGGCCCGCAGTCAGCATTGATATTGGTGGTGGTACTACAGATATTGTAATTTATAAAAGCGAGAACCCTGTATTGCTTACTTCATTCAGGTATGCTGCCAACTCCATATTCGGGGACGGGTATGGAAGTACTTCCACTTTTAATGGATTTGTACAACGGTATGAGGGCAAAGTGAAGGAGGCATTGGGAGGAGGGGCTTCCGTTCAAAAGTTAGTTTTAATATATGATTCGCTAAAGCAAAAGAATTCTAATTCCATTGAACTGATCGAGTTTTTCTTCTCATTAGAAGATAATAAATCTGTCAGGGATAGCCGGATCCCCTTGTCTTTTTCACAGCTATTGGCGGAGGATAATGAGCTTAAACTTGTATTTGTTCTCTTTTATGCTTCCATTATATATCACATAGCCACCTTGATGAGGGCGAATGGACTGGCCATTCCCGAATACATTACGTTTAGCGGAAACGGGTCTAAAGTAATAAAGATCGCGGGTGGGGGAACGGATATCTCCTCTTTATTGACGTATACAAAGATCATTTTCGAAGATGTGTATGAAACAGAGAAATCACCTCCTATAGAGTTCCGTTTTTTTAAGAGCCCTAAAGAAATAACCTGTAAGGGCGGGCTGGAGTGCAGCAATTTTGACCAGTTTGAAATGCTTGAGCGTGATATTACGGATGTGCTGGTAGGGTCTGATAATACTCGTACTACCAAACGGCAGTCCTTACATTATACACAGATTGAGGGGCCGGATATTATTGATGCGGTATGCACCAATGTGTCTGCTTTTATTAAGAAATTCTTTAGCTGGAATACAAAGTTCAATTACTACCAGAATTTCGGGATTAGTCCTAAAAAATTCCATGAATACGAGGAATTGTTGACAAGCAAGATCAAAGTAGATCTGATCAGTGGTATCAAAGAGAAGATCAAGGAAACGCATGATAATGTGGATATTAATATCGAGGAAACATTGTTCTTTTATCCGCTTTCCGGTGCTCTTAACAGGCTGGCTTATAAAATTCACAATGACAATAAATAAATGCGGGAAGCCATGAAGGGATTTTTAATAGCAGGATTGGTCGTTTTGAGTGCCGCTATGCCGGTAAGGATGTTGGGGAAGGATATAGATAAAGGTAAGCTTGAGAAGGCAAGGGATTATGTGAATGGAAAGATCACTTATTTGTTTCTGGAGGCTTATGTTGAAAGAGATAAGAGTAAGAAAGGTGAATTTGAGTCAATAAAATCCGATTTACAGATTGAGCACGTGTCAAGCGCCAAGGATGCGACAGTGCTTAAGAAAGTGCTTACCGGTAAGTTTACTAGGACCATAGGGCAATTGGTTGACCCTATTAATGGTATAGATATAAGTATGCTTACTGACCTGGAGAATGAGAAAGCCGCCGGTAAGATAGTTGATGATGCTTTTGCCATTCTTTCTGAGAGTTATAAGAAAGAGTATGATTTTCTGCAGGAAAAGCGGGACTTTCTGATAATGGCTATTGTTAATTTCCTGGGGCAAACGGGTGATCCCGGTAATGAAAAACAAAATGGGCGAGGCAGTGAGGGAAATAAGAAGGATACAGTGTTTGTTATGCCACAAAAGGCCGGCTTTTTTAGCAATGATCATTTGTCTATATGGATAGTGTTGCTTTTTCTGGCGATCACAGGGGCGTTCGTTTATTGTATGCGGGAGATAAAATTCCTGCATGAAAAGTTGCGTAAACTTGCGATTGATAATGACACAGCGGCGTTTAACAAAATGGCTGCAAGCGGCAAAGAAACCTGGCATAAGAACTCCACTGGAACGCTTAGTATACGAGACGTGGAAAATGCTGTATTGAACAGCACCGCAGTTCAATCATTGGTTGATGATGTTAATGTTATTAAAAGCATGTTGGAGAAAAAGGATAGTTCAGGTGTTGTCACCTCTGCTCCGGTACAGTCAACAGCCGGAACGCGTGAAGGCAGTAAGGAAGAAGTATTTTATATGGCCGGCCCTGTGAATCACTATTTCCCGCTTTCTGCAAAGTCTGCTACCAGGGAGAATACAGTGTACAAGTTTACGATTAAGAGCAATAAATACGAGGCTATTTATGAGTTGCATACTTCAGGCGCCCCTGTTCATGAAATACTGAGTATGGTAGAAAGCTATATCCGGCCAGCCTGCGATGAGGAGAACCTGCCAGGTGACACCGTACGGAATATTGTTACAAAAACAAAGGGGGTAGCTTTCCTTGAAGGAGACAGATGGATGATCAAAACCAAAGCTATTATACGGTATGAATAATTTTCAGTTGGGAGAACTTATTGGTGTTTGTGTGATCATAGGCTTTCAACTGCTTATTTTCATCAGGACAAGAAACCGGATTTCGGTTTATAAGTCTGTATTTCCCGATGCTGACAATTTTAGGATCATCAGGCCTGGGTTCTTAAAAGAGCATTTTGATCTGCATCCAAGAGAATTGCTGGAAAACCTGAATAAGTATATAGGGGAGAGTGAACCTAAGATTGTTCAAACAGAAATTGTCAGCGAAGGAGGACTGGTTCTGAGGCCGGAGATATATGAGCCAGACAAGCGCATCTTGGTTGAACTAATCTATAGAATGGAAGGGGGAAATCATGTTACGGACAAGATTGTGTATGCATTGAATACTTATCTTATCAGAAACCGCGGTGTAGCGTCTGATTTTCACTTGATAAAAGACGTGGTAGAGCGGAATACTGATGCTGTAGAGGATGATATTAATCAGTCTATTTCATTGCCTTTGTACCTGGGGTTGCTGGGCACTTTTCTGGGAATCGTATTTGGTTTGTTTCAGATATCGGGTGTGGATTTTGCCGCAGACCCAACCGCTTTAGACAGCGCTATTTCTCTATTGTTGGATGGCGTTAAGATCGCCATGATAGCCAGTTTTACCGGGTTGCTTTTTACTGTTATTAATAGTGGTTATTCCTTTAAGGGAGCCAAAGTGCTGGTGGAGGAAAAAAAGAATGACTTTTATACTTTCATTCAGATTGACCTGTTGCCCCTTCTTAATCAGAATATCAACTCGACCTTGTTCTCGCTGCAGAGTAACCTGCACAAGTTTAATGAAGAATTTAAGGAAAACGTGGATAAGTTAAATCTTGCCATGCGAAAAAACCATGACACTATCCTTGCGCAGGAAAGGATTTTGGATGCTTTGGAAAAAAAGGATATTGGAGCTATAGCAAAAGCAAACGTCGTAGTATTGAAAGAGCTACAGGCGGCTACGGATAAGTTCTCCCAATTTAATGTCTATCTGGCGCAGGTCAATGAATTGGTCAATGGTACGAAGGATTTTACCAGTCAGTTGAATGATGTTATTAAGCGTACGGACAATCTGAATGCACTTGGTAAGGGGATTGTGTCGGTATTTGAAGAAAACCAGGCTTTAGCGAAGTTCTTGCAAAGTCATTACAGTTCTTTGGATCAAAGTCATCAATTAATCACTCAGGCTGTTAATGGGGTAGGTAATACGCTGGATGAAACGCTTGTGAAACTGAAAGAGTTTACGCAGGAGCGGATCAATGAGGTACAGAAGATCACCCTAAGCGAAATAAACCTGATGCAGGAGCAGTATCCTGAGAAGTGGAAGAAACTGGATAACCTGATCCATTTGGAAACATTAAATAAGAACTTGTCTGATATAAAGATGAGTAGTGCAGCTCAGGTGGGAAGTATTGCGCTTGAACTTGAATCTATAAATAATAGGTTACAAGTGTTAAATGAAAGTATTGATAATGCAAGTAGAAATGGGCGTTGGAATATAATAACCCGTGTGTGGGGGAAGACGAAAAAGGTATTTGGGTTTAATTAATCAAGATGATTTAACTTATTATGGGGTTGTTAATTTTCAAATATAGCCAGTTGTTAGTGCCTTTTGGAGTTTTGGTGCTTCTTTGTATATCGTATAAGAACTTTTTTATTCTGTGTGGGGAATATTTTGTTCGTCGATTGGCTGCTATTATGTTGCTTATATTCGCGGTCATTTGTTTTGTATTTGGTATTCATTCTTCTGTGTTTTCTTCTTATGATATATTTAATAGCAGGGAAATCGATTCTGGATATGATTGGTTTAATTCATTTGATGTAATTAGGTTTCCTTTTGATCAATTAACGATCGCAAGTCAGTTTTCGCCAGAAAGTCACTTGCCGGTATCAGCGAAGTATGATAATACGCTTATTGGTCATTATTATTTTGTTGTTGATAAAAGCGGGTCTATGGCTCTGGATAGTGTTAGTGTTAAAAAGTTTGCCAGCTTAAAAGAGATTTTGTTGGACTCTATAAAAAATAATAAATTCTCACCTAAAAATGATGTTTGTTTTAACAATCTGGAGATTGAAGATTGTATTTTAGTCAGCTTAGTTTTGTCATTATATCATGCTCCGAACCAATATCCAAAATCTTTTACAATTGATTTTTATTTGGGGAAAGATTCAACTGTTTCCTTGACTGATGAGGAATTGAAAACTGATACATTAACATTTTCCAAGTTTTTAGGACTTTATTGTACAAAAAAGCCGAAAATCAATAAAAAATCTGAGAGCAGTGATTTTACTTCTATATGTAGTCGAATGATGAAGAAGAATATTCTGGATCCTGCAAGAAGTCATATGGTGACTATTGTGAGTGACTTTAAGCATGAAGTTGCAGCTTCAAGAAAAACTTTATCTGAACTTGGTTATTCTATTGATAGGTTAAACGAAAAGCATGTTTATCAGCTAAATATTGTAAAAGTTAATGGTTTTGCCGTTAATATGACTGAAGCAGATCCTACTATTAACAGATTTAGGCAATTGTCTGATAAGACCAATTATTATGAATTAGACGATTTGTATATTAAATCAGAAAATCCTTTTGAGTTTATAAGATCAGTAACATATCCTGTGGTTGAAGATACCTTATCCTCTATAATTTTCTATTATCCTTGTAAGCAAGGAGGATTTAATAGCAATTCTGTTACAAAGGTGATGTTTGATAGTATTGCAAAGCCGTTAGATTTATATATTGGTGTCAAAGAGCAGGATATTTATATGCCAGATGAGAGTGTTTATCTTAGAGCGACGGAATATAATTATTTAGCTAAACTTAGCAGGCCTATGAAAGTTCCTGTTTACCCGGACATCCCCCTGGTCCTGGAATTCCCTCATGGCGATAAGATTTGTGGTGAGTATTATATGGAAGTGTATGGTAATTTTATCGGTAAGAGAATAAAAATACCGATAATGTTTAAAGAAGTTTTGCCACCCACTTCATCTATTGTACTTGTTTTTCTTTATTTCCTACTGTTTACTTGTGGCTATTTAATGTTCTTCTATTTGTTGCAAAGATTTAAAGAGATGAAATTATATACCAATGATGTAAAAGTATCTTTTTATATTCTATTGCTTGTGTTAAGTGCTGCTTTGTTTCTTGTATATTTTGTTGAATATATTTGGTTTACATACAAGGTTTTGTCTTTAAATCGTTCTTTTATAAAAATATTCCTGGTTTTTTTATTTCTATTTATTGTTTTTTTAGTTGGGTTATTAAAGATGTTTAAATATTCTAAAATATCGCAGTGAAAGGAGCAAGAGAAAATTCCTTTTGGCCCAGTTATACTGACTTAATGACGAGTCTGTTCTTTGTTATGCTGGTATTGTATGTGTTAACTTATGTGCGGCTTAATACAACGATCAAGCTTCAGAAGGAAAAGCTGGCCATTATTGAAACGGTTGAAGAAAACCTGAAGCCTTTGAAAAGCGACTCAACGTTGTTTACCTACGAAGAAGAGTTTAAACGGTTTAAGCTTTCTTTCGATGTAAAGTTTGAAGTGGATCAATTCCAGATCAGCTACAGCAAACTGGAAAATTACGGAACAACAGTCATGAAAATTGACAGGGCCGGCGCTCAACTGAAATCCATTATTGATAACCTGAAACAGGCCAAGGAAGCTGATCCCAAACTGAAAAATGTTTCTTATATTTTAGCTATTGCCGGTTATGCCTCTAAGACCGGGGAAAAGTATCATAATTATGAACTTAGCTATAAACGTGCCTTGAGCTTGCGTGATTATTGGCATTCAAAGGGGATTGATTTTGAGGCGCCGGAGTATAAAGGATTGATTGATCTTCAGATATCCGGTAATGGCTGGGGTGGGGTAGGACGGCTGGAAAAAGAAGAAGATAATCAACGTTTCCTTATTCAGATATTTCCTAAAATCGGTGACTTCAAATGAGCAGAATAATCTTCTATATTATAACTGTTGTCCTCTTGCTTCCCGGTTGTTCGGGTTGTTCAAAGTCGGGCAGAATTAAAAAGAGTGACGGAGACATAGTGTCTCCCGGAACCAACACAGGAAGTAGGAAGTTTTCCGGCAGAACTATTGTTAAAATGGTAAAGGATAATGGCGTCTATAAAATACCGGTCACCGTAAATGGTGTGAGCATGGAATTTATCTTTGATACCGGAGCTGGTTTGATCTCTATTTCCAATGTAGAGGCATCTTATCTCTATAAACAGGGTAAATTGACGAAGGATGATGTTATCGGAACGGCTAATTTTATTGATGCCAACGGAGATATTTCAGTAGGTACAATTATTAGTTTAAAGGAAATTACGATAGGAAATAGAACTATTTATAATGTACAAGCTTCTGTGGTTGACAATTCTATCGCTCCTCTTTTGATGGGACAATCTGCGTTAGAGAATTTTGGTAAGATATCCATTGACTATAAGCGGTCAGAGATAACATTCGAATGATGCTGCTATGGATCACTGAGAAACTTTCTCCTGCATGAGCGCCACCTCTAAACCATCTTGCATTATTTACTTAGTTATAGCTTTACTGTTAGCTGGTTGTTTTACCTGCGCTACCAGGAAAAGATCAGGTTGTAAATGCTGGGACGGATGGGATAGCCATGCAACCGGGCGAGGCGCTTGCTCACATCATGGCGGCGTGCTATATTGGAAGCATACTTATTGGTGGGATTAGCAGACTACAACCTGATTCCGATATGGAGATGTCTTTAAAGGATTGAAACATAGAATTGTTAGTATCTTAGCAGGGTATGACAAATAACACGATCAAGATACTGCAAACAGAAGTACTCTCCAATAACTGGTACACCCTTCGGAAGATCACGTACGAATACCTGAAGCCCGATGGCAGCCGGGAAACGCAAAGCCGGGAGGCTTATGACCGGGGCAATGGTGCTACCATCCTGTTGTATAATACAACTTCTAAAACCGTGATCCTGACCCGCCAGTTCCGGATGCCGACTTTCCTGAATGGCAATGAAAGCGGTATGCTGATTGAAGCCTGTGCCGGACTGCTGGATAAAGATAACCCCGAAGATTGCATCCGGCGCGAAACAGAAGAAGAGACAGGCTATAAAGTTTCCCATGTACGCAAGGTATTTGAAGCTTATATGTCGCCGGGGTCGGTGACGGAGATCCTGTATTTCTTTGTAGCAGAATATACAAAAGAAATGAAAGTGCATGAAGGTGGAGGCATTGAACATGAACAGGAGAATATTGAGGTGCTGGAACTGCCTTTCAGCAAAGCCCTGGAGATGATAAGCACCGGTGAGATTAAAGACGCCAAGACAATTATGTTATTACAATATGCTCAATTGCACCAGTTGGCGTAGATATATCACTCTTCCACCTGTATCAGCGGCAGCACCACCGCAAATGTTTTCTCGTCTTCCTGAACGATGATGTCTTCCTGTTTCAGCAACTTGTATTTCTTCACGATGTTGTTGAGTCCTACTTTATTCGAAGAGATACGTTTTTTGCGTTGCAGGTTGTTGGAGACCAGTAACCGAGGACCAGCAATGGTAGTGATCAGGATCTGCAGGGGGCGGTCTTTCATCATCACATTATGCTTCACCGCATTCTCTACCAGCATCTGCAGGGTAAGGGAGGGAATACGGTGCCATACCAACTCATCCGGAATGTCTACTTCCAGGAACAGGCTGTCGCCATAACGCGTTTTGAGGAGGTGATAATAAGACTGAATGAACTGCATTTCCACCCATAAGGGCGCCAGGTCTTCTTCATTGTTGCGCAGCAGGTAGCGGTATACTTTGCACATCTCATCCAGGAACTTCTCCGCCTTGGCGGGATCTTCACTGATGAGGGAGGAGAGGGAGTTGAGGCTGTTGAACAGGAAGTGCGGGTTTACCTGGGCTTTAAGGCTCTCCAGTTGGGTTTGCAGGTTTTCCTTTTTGAGTTGTTCCGCTTCGTCTGTCACTTTTTTCCACTTTTCATAAAATGCCACCCCTTCATGGAAACTGGCAGCCAGCACGGTTGTGCCCGCTCCTGAAACAGCGCCCAGGAACATATGCCACAGGTTGAGCTGGTATTGAAAGAAATGTAAACGGTCATATAGCAGGCAGGCCAGGACTACCGTGATGACCGTAATGATCACGTATAGGGCCATGGACAGCAATACCCGTTTGATGGTTTGGTTGTATCTCGGATACCGGGCATTCATGACCAGGGCAATGATGATCTGCAGGTACCAGGAAACAAGGCCAATGCTGGCGGATAGGAGGGTGGTCCACCCAAAGATAGCTGCTCCGGAAAAGTATCGTTTTCCGAAAATACAATAATTAACCAGTATGATGCCCGGCGGTAATAACAAGCCAATGATCAACCAGTCCTTCTTGGTATAGTATGCCAATTTCATAAGTGCTGAAAGGACAGGCTAAAATAACAGGCTGTTACGGCTATACCTAATGCTGCTGTATGAATTGAGGGGAATGCTGTTTGAATTGAATGTATTATCCGGCCAGGGTATTCCCGCGTCCTTCACTACTTGTCGCTTTTACGGAATGGTTGCGTATCTTTAGCCCCGCCTGAAATACCTGTTGTCATATGGAACCTGTTAACCTGAAAAGGCTGGCCAAAGAGCTCAATCTCGCCATTTCCACGGTATCCCGCGCCCTGCGGGATAGTTATGATATCAGTCCGGAGACCAAGAAACGGGTGTTTGAACTGGCGCAAAAGCTGAATTACGAGCCCAATCCCTATGCCAGCAGCCTGCGCAAGCAGAAAAGCCGGACGATAGCGGTGGTGATCCCTGAGGTGGCCAATAATTTCTTCTCCCTGGCCATTAATGGCATTGAATCCATTGCCCAGGAGAAAGGATACCACGTATTGATCTACCTCACCCATGAAGATTACCAGAAAGAGGTGTCTATCACGCGCCACCTGCAAAGCGGGCGGGTGGATGGTATTTTGATGTCTTTATCGGCCAATACGGAAGACAGTAATCATATAGTAGAACTGCATAATAAGGGAATACCTATTATCTTTTTTGACAGGGTGAGCGATGCCATTGATACTTCCCGGATCACCACGGATGATTATGACAGTGGCTTCAAGGCCACCGAGCACCTGATACAGAGCGGGTGTAAGCATATTGCCTACCTGTCGTTCTCCCAACACTTATCCATTACCAATAAACGGATGCGCGGTTACCTCGAAGCGCTGGAGCATTATAATATTAAGCCCGACCGTAAGCTGGTAATACAATGCAGCAGCGATAACGGGCAGAGCTACCCCTTGCTGCGTAAGCTGTTATCCGGCAAGAAACGGCCGGATGGTATTTTTGCTTCTGTAGAAAAGCTGGCCATTGCCAGCTATCATGTATGTGATGAGCTGAAGATCGCTATACCGGACGATATTAAAGTGATCAGTTTCTCGAACCTGGAAACCGCCTCCCTGTTAAACCCTTCGCTGACCACCATTACACAGCCCGCTTTTGACATTGGCAAGAAAGCCGCCTCGGTATTGTTTCGCAGGCTGGAAAAGAGCCGGTCTGGCTTTATGAGCGAAACGGTGGTGCTGAAGTCTACGCTGATGCCGCGGAATTCAACGAAAGTATAGTTACAGTGCTTTCGCTACCGGAGTAACGTATTTTACTTTACCCGTCTTTACTCCCTTACTGTCTTTGCCTTCTATTTTAACGAAAGTGGCGGCGCGGCCTGTGACGGTGAAATCGTCTACTTTAGCGCCCTGCACATTTTCCAGCCGTACTATTGATGCTGCGCCTGCGGCAGCAGGAAGGGTCCAGCCGGTGAGCTCAATGTCTTGTCCATCTTCTGCAATAAAGGCCGGCCGGAGATCATCGGATGCCAGGGTGAGTTTGATGTTCTTTAGTTTCAGTCCCTTCACATGACGGGCCCAGATACCCCAGGCAGGGATGAGCGGACCAAATGTTTTTACTTCCGGGTATTGATCAATCGCCTCCGGTACTGCATGGCGGGCATTTTCTGCCGTACCGCCACCTGCCAGGCTGATCTCAATGTTTTCCAGCGTTACATTGCTGATGTAATGACCGGGCACCCCGGTGATGAGGATGCCAGAAGGTGGTTTTAGTTGAGCATCGGCGGCCGCCTCTGCTTTTACATTGCGGATGACTACATTATCAAACGTGCCGGTAGGCTGTTGGGTATCTTTCCCTTTGCGGAATACATTGAGCCGGGAGCCGAGGCGCAGCAGCATAGGCGTGCGCACGTTTTTCATGGTGATATCCGATATGGTAATGTTGCGCAGGTGAGCGCCGTCAACCGTAAGCAGTTTAATACCGCCATTGCGCGTATCATAGATATCGCAGTGAGAGATGTTGATCTCTTCAAAGGGCGCCATGGATTCTGTACCCATTTTAATAGCAGCCTGGTTGCTTTTCAGCTTCAGGCGGGTAACCGTAATGTTTTTACAGGCCATGGTACTGGAAGTGGTTTTAAAACAAAGGGCGTCATCACCACTTACCACATCACAATCGCGGATCTGTACCTGCTGGCAGCCATCAATGTCCATACCATCATTGTGCGCCACGCCATGGCTTACAATTTTTACGTTTTCTATCAATATCTGTTTGCTTTGGAAGTAGTGGGAGGTCCAGGCGGCTGCATAATACAGGGAAACGCCGCGTACGGTAACATCTGTACAACGTACAATGCGCAGCAGGAAAGGACGACGGCCCCATATTTTGGATTCGCCGCGGTTATCAGTTAAGATATGCTGCGCTTTCAGTTTGGCCCCCTGGCCGTCAATAGCACCTTCCCCTTCAATGCCGATATGCTGCACATCTACTGCTACCAGCAAGGCCCAGCCTACATCAATACCGAGGCCATCGGTAAAAGGATCAATGTTGTCATAATGTTCAATATTGGTGCTGCCCAGTATGAGGGCATCTTTTTGCAGCAGCAGAGTCACATTGTTTTTGATCACAATGGTACCCGACAGGTATTTGCCGGCAGGAAAGATGACTTTGCCACCGCCCTTTTGTGTACAGGCATCAATGGCCTGCTGAATAGCTTTGGAGTCGAGGGTGGTACCGTCGCCGGTAGCGCCGTAGTCTTTTACGTTGACATCTGCTGCTTGTGTGTATAGCGATGATGCGAGTAGTAAAAGGAGGAGGTACTTTTTCATATAAATTATTTCTGCTGTCTTGCTTTTAGTTGTGCCATGTACAGGGAAGTTGGTTGTAAACCATCTTTATTTTGTCCTTCCCATTCTCCGTCGGGCCGGCCTTTGAGGCGGCCATCAAATTTTTCGCCTTTCATGCCAATGTTATAGTTTTTGCCGGATGCCCAGGGACTTTGTACGGCAGCTCTCTTTACCGTGCAATTCCACAATACCTGGGTAACGCCAGCCCAGCCATGACCACTGCCCCAGTTGCCCCTGTCCTGTACATTGATCTCACCATCGGTAATGATGTTATCATACAAGGTGCCTACTGCCCAGCGGTGGTGCGGACCAATATCTGCATGGGTGTTTTTAGCCATACAGTTGTAAAATACATTGGGGCCAAGGGTTTTGGAACCGGTCACATAATCATGCCTGCCTTCGGTAGTGTGGCAGTTCATAAACAGGTTGCACTGGCCATTGTTGGCGAAAGAATAACGCCTGCCGCCGGTGATCTTTGATTTGGCATCCAGGCATTTGCTGTCCTTAACAGTAATGTACCGGGCATTGCCACCGAGGTTTACACAAGAGTAGCCAAAGTAGCGCGAAGTGACATTCCTTACCCAGCCATGCTCTGCTTTGTTGATAGCAATGGCATCCCAGGCATGGTTCTCTGCCGTATCACTGCTGTATACCGATTCCAGGTAGAGGTTTTCAACGCCTACCTCGCGGATGCGGCCGGTGAAGGTGTATTTATAGATCTCGCCGCCGCCATACTGTGCATCCAGGGCCAGCATGACCGGATTGTCAATAAATATTTTGTTGCCTTCTATTTTAGTGATCACCCTTTCAAATTCCAGGTTGTATTCTCCTGCCTTCCATTGTTTGGTGCCGCCGCGTTCTTCTATCTGGTCCATTTTGGTGTCCTGGATCCACTTCTCGGTACCCGGTCTGTTCAATATGATGGCATCACCTACCTGTAAGCCTTTAGCGTCGCTTATATGGAAGGAAAAGCTGCCTACGGGTACGTAAGGATCGGTGATCTTTATCCGGTCGCCTGCAGGCTGCAGATTGCCGCTGCCGGTGATGGCGATCAATGGCTTTTGTGTATTGGCTGTAGCTACCAGTTTGGTACCGTTTTCTGTATCGCCTTCACCCCGTAATACAATGCCGCCTGTTTTGATCTCCAGTGTAGCAGGGAGCTGATAGGTGCCCTTTTTTAAAAGGATGGTTCCCCGGAAACCGTTCTTATCAGGGGCTTTGGCCGATAGTGCATCAATGGCTGCCTGGATCTGCTGTGCCGCCTCTGCTGATGGTGTAATGGTGATGGCCACGGGAATAGTGGGAATGGCTTTATCGCCCTGGTAGTAACCTACCCGGCTAAAGTCGGGAATGATATTGCCTTTTTCATCGGGCGTATAGGTGAGGCTGCCGTTTTTACCGGCTTGTACGAATCTTGACTCCCATTGTATACTGCGGGTAACCGTAAAGGCCATTACAGATAACAGGGGAACGGCTATTAAGGGAAGATGTTTTCGTTTCAGCAATGCAAGCATGATCTGTTAATTGATGAATTGGATAATGTTCAATAAGCTACCCAATATTCCTACAAAATCCGGGTATTAGGAAGGGGATGACAGAATAGTTGAATGCTTTGCCAATAATATCAAAAAGAGGCTAGTTATTTATTAGTCTATTGCAGTTTTCAACACCTTGCCATATGAATATAAAATCGTTATTGTACGTCCTGCTTTGCGGGTTGTTGTTTACGACGCCTGTTATCGCTGCGGATATCGCTACTGTGTTAAGTCCTGACGGACAAATCAGTTTCCGCCTGTTTGTGGAGAACCATCAACTGTATTGCCATGCCAGTTTTCGCAACCAGCCGGTATTGGATAATACACCGGTGGTGGTATCCCTGGATGGTAAAACCCTGACCCGTGATATTACAACGGGTAGTATAAAAACCTACACGATCAACGAACGTTACCCCTGGCTGGGTGTTCATGCGACGGCTGTTAACCATTGCAACGGGGTCACTATTCCTGTACAACATGCTGTTGCTGCTTATACTATTGAGGTGCGGGTATTCAATAATGGGGTAGCCTTCAGGACGATTATTCCCGGTAAGCCGGAGCAACACCGGGTACCGGATGAAGCTACCGTTTTTGCCATACCTGCCGGTAGCACGCTGTGGTACCATGATATGGAAATACATTATGAAAGTGTGCATGCCAAAAAAGATATTGCACAGGTGCAGGCCGGTGAGTGGGCGGCTCCCCCTGCTACTTTTAAACTGCCCTGGGGCGGTTATGCTTCTATTACAGAAGCCGACCTGCGCAATTATGCCGGTATGTCGTTACAGGCTGATGGGAAAAATGGTTTGATGATCCGCCTGCCACAGCACCAGCCTACTTCTTATCCCTATCGTTTGCGGTATAGTGCGGAGGATACTGCCCGGTTGAAGCAACCTGCTGCTGTTACGGGCACTATTACCACTCCCTGGCGTGTGGTGATGATGGGCGCTGATTTGGGTGCGATGGTGAATAATGATATGGTGCACAATCTTTGTCCGCCTCCTGATGCTGCTTTGTTTCCGCAAGGATTTAAAACATCCTGGGTAAAGCCGGGACGTGCGGTATGGAAATACCTGGATGGCGGTGGCGATGGCACACCGGAAGTAATGAAAAAGTTTACGGATGGGGCCGCCGCATTGGGCTTTGAGCACAATATTTTGGAAGGTTTCTGGTCAAGGTGGAGCGATGCCGATATACGGGACCTGGTTAATTATTCCCGCCAGAAAGGTGTGGGCATCTGGTTCTGGAAACATTCCAAAAGTCTGCGTGACCCTAAAGCAAGAGATTCTTTTTTCCGCAGGTGTCATGACCTCGGCGTGGCGGGCGCCAAGATAGATTTCTTTGATCATGAAGCCAAAGAGGTGATTGACCTGTACCAGGCTATTTTAAAAGAAGCTGCACAATATAAGATCCTGTTGGATTTTCATGGCGCCAATAAGCCTACCGGACAATTGCGTACCTGGCCCAATGAGTTGACCCTCGAATCTGTGAAAGGAATGGAATCAAGCAGACTGTTAGACAGGGCCACGCATGAAACGACGATCCCTTTCACCCGTTTGCTGGCAGGGCCGGCTGAATATACGGTGCTGCATTTTGGTGAGCGGCGGAAGAATACCACCTGGGCGCACCAGATTGCCAGTGCGGCTATTGTAAGTTCACCACTGCTAACCTATGCGGCTCATCCGGAGAATATATTGGCCAACCCGGCGGTGGAGATCATTAAAAGCATACCCTCTGTTTGGGATGAAACGATTGTGTTGCCCGGATCGGCCATTGGTGAGCTGGCAGCTTTTGCACGTCGTAAAGGCAATACCTGGTTTGTAGCGGTGATGAATGGGGTGAGTGAAAGGTCGCTGAAGATATCGCTCAGCTTTTTGGGCAAGGGTAATTATAAGGCATTGGTAGCGCTGGACGATCCCGGTAATCCTGCTGCTGTTATTATGCAACAGGAAATGTATAAGCAGGGTGATGCGATCATCTTACCCTTGCAAAGCGGGGGTGGGTATATTATGAAGCTGGAGCAATAACGATGTTCCGGTTCGTGAGGACACGAACCGGTGCGCGTGAGTCGTAACAAGAATTGTTTAAACTGTACATTGCTATATGAATAAGATGGTTTGTTGTAAACGTTTTTTGACAGGCGTTGCTTTGCTATTAACACATGGCCTGATGGCGCAATCACCGGCCCAACAGGACCGCTGGGCGATCCAGCCGGACGGCAGTATCCTGTGGACGGTGAACGGCCGGTTGCCACACCGTGATCATATTGAGATGAGCGGGGAGAAGGTTTCCCTGTGGGTACAATACGGGGTAGACACCAGTGGCAAGTTATCCCTTAACCGCACGATGGTATTCCCCACTTTCCGGTTGTTGCCACAACGCACGATTGCCAGTATGACGTATAATGTGACTGATTACTATCTGCCGCGTTTCCTGATCAATGACCGGTTACTGAAAGCCGGTGTATATAATGCCGCGGTGGCGGAAGATATGCCGGAGCAGGTGATCAGTATACGTCATAAAGGGATTATGGAGGTGATCAGTACGATCGGAAGAAATAAAGATGTTTTACTGAAACGGACTTTATTCCCTTCTGTAGAAAAACCGGTAGCCCTGGAAAAATGGGTGTTTGTGAATACCGGTAAGCAAGCTGTGAAGATTGAGATGGAATACCTGCAACGCGTGGTGAAGCCTGCTGCTGAACGCACCACGCCTGCACAACACAGTTTTGTGGTATCTACGATTGGTGAAGGATTGAAAACGGTAGCGCCCGGCGACTCGGTAACGTTTGCTCTTAGCTACCAGGCTGTACGGAAAGATGCTGTTCCCGCAGTGGCCAATGTGCCGGCCGAAGAGCAGGGTAGGCGGCAACGCGTAACCGATATCCTGTCGAAGCTGCAACTGGAAACACCGGATGAGATGCTGAACACTGCTTTTGCCTTTGCCAAGATCAGGGCTACGGAAAGTATTTATCTTACCAAAGGTGGTTACCTGCATGGTCCGGGCGGACTGCGTTATTATGCGGCTATCTGGGCCAATGACCAGGCTGAATATATTAATCCTTTCTTTGCTTTCCTGGGTGATGAGGTAGGCAATAAATCGGCCATGAATGCTTACCGCTGGTTTGCCCGCTATATGAACCCGGATTATAAACCTATTCCCAGTTCCATTATTGCCGAAGGCGATGGTACCTGGCATGGCGCCAAAGACCGGGGCGATATGGCGATGATCGCTTATGGGGCCGGTCGGTATGCATTGGCTTATGGGAATACGGATTCGGCCAAAGTATTGTGGCCATTGATAGAATGGTGCCTGGAATACCTGCGCCGGCAGGTGAATGAACAGGGCGTGGTTAAGTCCAACAGTGATGAACTGGAAGGCCGTTTCCCGGCGGGTAAGGCTAACCTAAATACCAGTATTTTGTATTATGATGCGTTGCGTTCGGCCGTGATGCTGGGCAAACAGTTGGCGGTACCGAAAGCGCAACTGACGAAGTACCAGCAGGAGGCTACCGTACTACGTGCTAATATTGATCAATACTTTGGCGCTACTGTGGAAGGGTTTAAAACTTATCGTTATTATGAGGGGAATGATACGTTGCGCGCCTGGATATGTTCCCCGCTGATCGTGGATATTTTTGACCGTAAGGAAGGGACGATTGCTGCTTTGTTCTCTCCACGCCTGTGGACAGAAGACGGGCTGGCATCCCTGGCTGGTAATAAGACTTTCTGGGACCGTTCTACCCTGTATGCCCTGCGTGGTGTATTTGCGGCCGGTGAAACCCAGAAGGCTTTTGACTACCTGCAATATTATTCACGCCGCCGGTTGCTGGGCGAGCATGTACCTTATGCCGTGGAGGCCTACCCGGAGGGTAACCAACGCCACCTGTCGGCAGAAAGCGGTCTTTACTGCCGTATTTATACAGAGGGTATGTTTGGCATGCGTCCTACCGGGTTGAACAGCTTTGACTGTACGCCGCACCTGCCGGCAGGCTGGAATAAGATGGCCCTGCGCAAGGTGTATGCTTTCGGCCATGTATTTGACCTGGAAGTGTTGCGGGCTGCCAATGGCAAGCTGGATGTTGTGATCAGTAACGAGGGGAAGACGAAGAAGTATACTATCAGGGAAGGAGCTACGCTTACTGTAATACTCTGAGGTCCGAAGTCTGAAGCTGGAATTGATGGTCAGACCTCAGACTTCGTACTTCCGGCTTCAGACTTCTGTATCCCGGTAAAATCCGTTAGCTTTAAACAGTTTATTTTGTATAAAACTGAAACTGTAAGCTATGCACAGAAGGAATTTTCTGAAAACATCCGGTATTGCGGCCTTACCCACTTTAGCTACCACCTTTCCTTTCGGCGGGGCAGCCGCTGTGAACGGTCGCACAGATAAGCAGACGCCTGTTTATTTTTATTTTGATGGTATTAAGTATGACACTGCCGGGTATTTGAACAAGTTGCAACAGCTTAACAACGCTGCTGCCATAGAACCTGACTTCTATGGGGAAGGCGGGGTAGTGGAGGCCCTGGAAAAGCAATTTATAACAGCTACGGGCAAGCAGGCAGCTATTTATATGCCTTCGGGTACAATGGCCAACCAACTGGCCATTGCTGTATTGAGTGGCGAAAATACCAAGGTGTTTGTACAGGAAACGAGCCATGTATACCGGGATGAGGCAGATGCGGCGCAATCGATACATAACAAAAGGCTGATCCCTTTGGCGCCCAATGAAGCGGTTTTTACACTGGAGACGTTACAGGCGGCTATTAAGTACCATGATGAGGGAGAGGTGTTTAAAAGTGGTATCGGCGCGGTGTCTATTGAGAACCCGGTGCGCCGTGGGGATGGCGCCTGTATGCCTATAGAAGAGATCCGTAAGATATCGGCTTACTGCCGGGAGAAGGGGTATAAGCTGCACCTGGATGGCGCCCGCCTGCATATGGCGGCGGCCTTTACAGGGACTTCCGTTGCAGAATATGCCAAACATTTCGATACGGTATATATATCCCTCTACAAGTATTTAGGCGCCCTGGGTGGCGCTATGCTGTGCGGCGATAAGGTAGTAATAGATAAAATGCGGCACCTGATCAAGGTGCATGGCGGCGCGGTGTACCAGAATTGGATCAATGCAGCGATGGCCTTGCATCACCTCAATGGTCTTGATGAGCGGCTGAAGACGATGGCTAAAAAATCGGCAGACCTCTTTGCTGCCTTGAACCAGTTGCCCGGCTGTACCGTTACACCGGTAAAGAACGGCAGTAATATTTTTTATTTACAGACTGCCAAAGGCATTGATGCCAATAAACTGTGGGAAACGCTGGACAAAAAGCATAATATCCATGTGTGGCGCCGGCCGGGCAGCGATACTGTCAAGTTATTCGTGAATGAAACATTGCTGGCGCGCGATAATAGCAGCCTGGTCGCTGCTTTTAAAGAGGCGCTGGCTACAGCCAAAGTATAATTATTTAAGCTGAAACAGGAAGGCCGGTCCTCTATAGCGGGACCGGCCTTTGGTTTTATAGTTTTACTACTTTTTCCGTAATGATCCGTGTTGGTCCCGGTTGGGGATAGCCATATTTTAACCAGAAGGTTTTTGTGGCGGGGTCATACGTGTTATTGTAAGTAGCGTCTCCACCCATGGCAGCTACTGTAGCTGTAGTACCTGAAGTGCCTGATCCGGGTACAATGCTTACTGTATTATCGGCATTGATGGTAAGGACTATATTGACACCGGATAAGTCTCCTAATGTTTTCGATACACTGGTGGGCCCAGCGGTGCTTAGATAATCTTCATGGTCAATATCCCGGGGAACTGTGGGGTGTTGAAAATAGCCGGTAGCATAGTAATTGCCTTCAAATTCGTTTTTCACACCAATAGCTACGATGCCTGATTTCAGGTTGCCGCTGATGGTGTAACCTGATTTGTCCACCGCGCTGATCTCATAGCCCAGCGCCCAGGTGTCGCCCAGGAATGCGGAGGGTTTGATTTTCACCTGCAGGTAGGCCGTGTTGGAGCCTCTTGGTATGGTTACCATGCCGCTGGCATTGACTACTGTGAACATGGCAGCAGTGGGAACCTTGTAATCGGTGCCATTGGCTGTATTGTAATCGGTGACCAGGGAGTTCTTCTGTGTCAGGGTCACCTGGAGGTCTTCCGTAGCCGGGCCGGCCGTAGACAAGTTGACCGGGATGAGGTTGAAGGTAGTATCAAGGTTGCTGTTATCGAAAGATAAGACAAGGAACTGGTTGGCTGAACTGGTCGATAACGCTACTTCCACCATTTTGGGCTGGCTGCTATTGCGAACAGACTGTATCCGGCCATCATCAAATTCCTCGTCCTTCAGGCAACTCACCATGCCCAGTGAGAGGAGTAGCGCCAGCAGGTATGTTAATTTTATTGATCGTTTCATAATAGTTTTTTTTGGGTAAGTGTGATTATGGTTGCCAGAATAGTTTGGAGGTAAACTGGTTCTGTGCTCCCTGGGCGTTTACGTTCGTGCTGTTGGTCGTGTATTCGGTTTGCGGATACAGCAACCGTACCGGAAGGGCGTTGGACAGTCTGCCGGGATTCACAGAGATATATCCTGTATTGGGGATCATGTTCAGTCTGCGCAGATCGCTCCAGGCTTCCAGGGGATCAATACCAGCCAGTGCAATGTATTTCTGGTAGGTTATGAATTTTGCCCTGGTGGCGGCTGTGCCTCCTGCATTGTTCCAGTCGGCAATGGTGGCATTGTCCATATAGGTATTGGCTGCACTAACGGCGTTGGGAACACCCAGCCAGGTAAAAGATTCCCTCACAGCAGCTTCATACGCAGCTTTTGCATCGCCGGGCATCCAGCCGCGGGCGATCGCTTCCGCTTCCAGGAACATACTTACAAAGGATGGGAGTATCCATTGGTCCTGCGCAGAGCTTCCTGCCAGCCCGGGACCCATAGCCGAGCTATTGGCGCCAAAGGGGTTCCCGGTTACCAGGCCGTATACAGCACCCGTAATGGGTCCGCCTGCTGCGGGTGGTTTGAAGTACCGGGAGAGCCGTGGGTCGGTGGTGGCCGTAAGCAGGCTTACGAAATAATCGTTGGCGCGGGTGCTGGTGCTGGCATCTGCTCCGGTAGGAGTAAGACCGTAGTTGGCATAGAAGGGCGATTGTTTGTTGGTCGAATTTACATAGCCCGGGTTCACATCAATGGATTCTCCGGCATGGAGCACACCACCTGCATTGATAATTTTCGTGATCTCTGTGGCAGGATTAAAGCCCGACATCTGTGACTGCCTGATCTGCATCCGCAGCTTTAATGTATTGGCAAATTTGATCCATAGTTCTGTGTCGCCCCCATTGACGATGTCTACAGCCGTGAAGGAAGACGTAGGCGTTTCATTGAGGTAAATGATAGCCGAATCCAGGCTTTGTTGCAATGCGGCATAGACATCAGCGGCATTGTCATAAGCTGGTTGTGTATACTGGTCGTTCAGGAATGCCTGGGAGTAAGGTATATTGCCAAAAATATCTACTAGGTCCTGGAATAACCTGGCTGATAGTATCATGGCGGCGCCTGCCAGTACAGGATCCCCTTTTGCCTGCGCTTTTACTTTTACGCGGTTCAGGTCAAAGAGCACGTTGTAGTGATTTTGCCACAGCGGGTCGCCGAAAGTAAAATCAACATTGTAGGTAGTTTCATCCTGCTGGATGGCAAAGTCGCCGGGCGCTGCCCAGTAACCCAACCAGTTTTCAAGAAACCGGAAATTGCCGCTGGCCTGCCTGGCCCCGGTGGCATGCGCCGCCTGCGGGAAGATCAGTTCCGGTGTAATGTTATCGTCCGTTACGCGGTTGGGGTCTTTGTTTACATCCAGGTAACTCTTTTTACACCCCGCGAAAGCGATAGCCGATAGCAGGAGAATGAGTAATTTATTATGTAAGAGTTTCATTGTAATCAGTTTTAGATGGATTAGAATTGTACTGATACAGATCCGCCAAATAGCCTGGAAGCCGGTGATTGGAATGAGCTGCTCAGGCCAAATGTGTTGCCGGTGGATGTATAGTTGAATTCCGGATCGCCCCATTGATTGGATTCGGGTGCAAACAGCAGCAGGTTCCTGCCCACTGCACTTACCGTTAGTTTCTTGATCGCTTTTACATTGGCGAACCACCGTTGGGGAAGCGTATAGGAAATGTTCACTTCCCGTAAGCGCCAGGCGGCTGCACTGGCAAAATAATTGGTGCCAATGCCATTGTTAAGGGCTGCTCCTGTCCAGAAAGCGTAGTTGCCATCCTGTGTCTGTATATCAGTATTGGGCACATATTTGGAACCATCCCAGTAAACGGAGTTGGGGAATACAAAGCGTTGACGGCCGTATTCTGCACTGCGTTTGGAAATGCCGGCAAAGTCGGCATCACTGCCCATACCTGCATAGAAGTAGTGGCCACCTTTATAGTCCCAGGTCATACTTACAGAAAAATTACCAATGGAGTAAGAGGGTGAGATACCTATTACCCAAAGTGGTAAGGAGCGACCTTTAACCACCAGTTCGGATGCCTGTGAAGGATAGCCGGTAACCGGATCTACGATCACCCTTCCGAGTGAATCCCGGAAGTAATCAGTAAGCTGGAAAGCAAAAGCTGGTTTGCCTACCACGGCTATATTATTGGCAGTAGGTGAGCTAACGGAGTTTTGAATGAACCCTGAATTGCCACCGATCACTACGGGGATGTTGTTGAGGGTACTGGTCACCTCGTTGTCATTGTAGGTAGCATTGATCTTGAGATCAATCCGCCCTTTACCGATATGGACTACCGGATTTAACCCCAGGTCCATTTCCACACCATAGTTTTTGAAACTGGCGGCATTGGCCAATCCTATTGTATAACCGGTGGTGGAGGATTGTGATACCTGTAATATCTGGTTATCCGATTGCTGGTGGAAGTAGGTGGCTTCTGCATTGATCCTGTTCTTTAAGAATCCCAGTTCTGCACCTATTTCAAAGGTTTTGATGAACTCTGGTTTCAGGCTGGGATTGGGAATGGTTTGATTGGCCGTGAAGCCTGCTGTACTGCCAAAAGGAAAGCCGGCAGGCTGTGAGTAGGTAGCTTGTAAGGAATAAACGCCCACATTCACGTTACCGGATTTGGAGTAGGCAGCCCTTACTTTGGCAAAGGAGATCAGCTCACTGTTCTTGATGCCGGGCACCGCATCGGAAAGTATGACGGCGGCATTGGCGCCGGGATAAAAGAATGACCTGTTTTCCGGCAGCAGGCGGCTATCCCAGTCATTACGGCCTGTAAATTCTATGAAGGCCCACTCTCTGAAGCTGAGTCCCACGCTTCCATAAGCGGAAAGCAGCCTGCTTTCGGTATTGACGTTGTTGGGAAAGAGCGGCACATTGGCATCGCCACTGCGCACGGCTACATTGAACAGGTAGGGGACTACGAGGTTATTACCGCCTACGGCTACATCTTTGGTGCGGTTCTGACGTACCATACCGCCTGCGAGGTATTTAACGTTGAAGTCTTTGTTGATATCGTGGTCACCGTTCACAAAGTAGTCCAGGTTGAGGGTCGTAGTGGTAGCCTGGTCGTCAAATACACTGCCGGGACGGTTGGTGTATTGGGTAGGATTGCGGTGATCATGTGCCCAGTCGGTTACTTCAATGGGAGCATTACTGTTCTTAAAGTTGGTAAAGGCAAGGTTGGTGCTGGCCCGCACGGTTCCTTTGAGCCAGGGCCAAAATTGGTAGCTGACATCAATATTACCAATGAGGTCATCTTCCCGGCCACGCTGGCGCAGGTTGCCAATGATCCAGTAAGGATTTATTGCAAATTCATTGTAATAGTTGGAGTACTGGGCAAACTTATTGTTCCGCCAGTCCTTGTAGGCGGTAAGCGGCACATTGCTGGGTGTTTGCAGCACCAGGAAAAAGATACTGCCATTATAGGCTGGCAGTAATCCTGCCATACCCGCTTCATTCACCACGTCATAATTTTGCAGTACATAGTTGAGGCCATAGTTTACTGTGAGTTTACCATATTTCTTGCCTCCATTAAAGCGTATACTGGTCCTTCTGTTCTCATCTTCCGGCATTACCCCTTTTATTTTAGCATCCTGTACGCTTATATAAAAGTCGTCTCCGGCCAGCGATATGGAGTTCTGGTAGGTAAGCCCTGTATTCCAGAATTTCTTTTTTTCCTTGAAATAGCTGTTGGAATAAGGACCTGTTTGTATGGAGCCATCTTCCAGTTCAATGCCTATATCCTGCAGGGAACCGTCAAAGCGGGGACCATATTGCTGGTTTTCGTAGGGTACATAACCATAGTTGCCATATTGGTCAACGATCTCACCAGCGCCTGCCCCAAATTCTTTCTGCAGCTTGGGGAAATAGGCTACCCGTGTTAGTTGGATAGATGAGTTAAGTGTGACACTTATTGTTTTGCTGGCTCCTTTTTTAGTAGTGACAAGTATAACGCCATTCACGGCATCGGGACCATAAATGGCGGCAGAGGCTGCACTTTTCAGAATGGTGAGGTCCTGTATATCATCCGGTGGGATCGATGACAGGTAACCTAAAGGAGTAGGAGCGCCATCAACCACCAACATGGGTTGATTATTACCTGTGAGGGAACGGATACCCCGGATGTTAACTTTGGCATTTTCAAATACGCCACTGTTGACCGTGGCAACGGATACACCAGACACTTTCCCGTTTAATGCCTGCTGTACATTGACAGCTTTACCCTGTACAATGGTGCGGCTGTTGAGGGAAGTGGCTGCATAGCCCAATTCTTTCGCCTGCCTTTTTATGCCTAAAGAAGTGGTAACGATTACAGCAGCCAGTTCTACATCGCTTTTGGTGAGGGCAATGGTGAGTGAAGTACCTTGCCCGGTGGTGGCGAATGTCCTGGTTATAAAGCCTGAAGCACTCACCTCCAATAGCGCATTCTCTGGTGCTGAAATCCGGAAGAAGCCATTGTCATCGGCAGCTACACCTATTTGTGTGCCGCTGATCTTTACGGTAGCAAAGGGAACAGGATCGCCTTTGTCATCAGTAACCCTGCCCGTAAGTACCTTGTTTTGTGCTAATGCCATGATAGACAATAGCACCACTACTGAGAGTAATGAAATTTTTCTCATGTCATTTCAATTTGATGGGTAGAATATGTTGTTGTAGAGAAGGCCGGATGCTTCGGGGCCGGATATCTTAGGAGAAGGTAGTGGGATGGATGAGTAGTGATTAGTAGTATCCGGGAATCTCTATTTCTCTTATGGACAGGCGGAATACCTTGGATGCTGCTAAAATTCTGCAACTATATTTGTTAATTAACATATGTTATTCGTATGTTAATCAATTGTTATTGGAGGTGGGAATGTAACCTGAATGAATTATATTATACAACTGTCCTGTGTTTGAACATCTATTCCAACCATTATTGCCGGCTATTTTTAATCTCCGGCCGAATGTTATTCAAATGTTATTGAAATGTTATTTGTCTTGGCGGTGGGGTTCAAATCAGATAAGTTGCGTATGACATTTTTTTGTAAGATATTCTCATGTGTCCTGTATAGTTCTATTAGGAGCAAAAGGTCTTCGGTTTTGACCGGAGGCCTTTTTGTGTTAACCTGCGGGAGTATAAAAGTAGCAGCGGTTACAGGAAATTATTTAAGCTGGTAAGCTGCAACGGTTTTGGCAAAGAAAGTAGGCACGTATATGATCTTCTTTTCAGGATCATAGCCTATATCGGCTGTATTTCTTTTTTCGAGGTGGGTATCGAGCAGGGTTTCTACTTTGCCATCGGCATGAACATAGAAGATGTAACCTGCCCAGGCCGTAACAATGTAATCGCCATTGCCTACGGGTTCAATACCATCCGCACCCGCTGGCAGATCGGCTATTTTAGAGATGTTCTTTTGTGCATCGGCCTTTACAAATGATTTACCGGAACCAATGATCAGCTCATTGCCTACTGCTTTGAGGCCATTTGCGCCAGTCATGCCTTCGAGGTAAAGCGTTAGCTGGTCATTCTCGAGCTTCCATATTTTGAATGTTTTGGAGTCGGACACGTACACCTCTCCTTTATCGGATACAGTAATATCATTTAATGATCTGGTGCTGTCATGGGTGATCCTTTTCTCTACTTTTCCTGCCTTGATGTCTATCACCACTACCGCATTGAAGTCGGCTACATACAGCCGGTTTTTGAAGATGCCCATTCCTTTGGGACAGTTCAATCCGGTGATCCAGCTAGAGTCATACTTTTTACCATCCGGACTTAGTTTGCCAATACCGCCAATGCCATCGGCTTCCCAGGGAGCGCCATTGATGAGGGCCACAAAGAGGATATTCTTTTGTTTATCGGCCAGTACCGATTCCGGTACGGCTATGATGGAGTCGGTTTCCCATAGTTTTTCGAGAGAATGGGTTTGCGCCTGTGTGCTGATGGCTGCAATGATCAGAAAGGATGCTAAGGTCTTTTTCATATTGGCTGGTTTTCTTGTTGGTGCCTGAAGATACTTATTCTTCTGTTAGCTCAAAGATATTGCTGCTGAGCGGGGCAATCCTGCCGGGCGCCAGATTGAGGCCAATATTCATCAGGTATTCTCCGGTGAGCACTTTGTTGTTATCGGGATTGATGGATTTGGTATCGGGGAAGAGGTTGATCTCCCGGAACCGGTATTTTTTCTGCGGATCAAGTCCCTGCAGTTGTACCCGGCCAAAGAGGTCCTTACGGCGGGTATGTAGCTGGTAATTGAACAGGATGGCCTTGCTTTTGTTTTCCGATACATACATGAGCACCGCCCTGCTTTCCTCATAGGGTGAGATGAGCCGGTAAAGGTTGCCAAACCAAACGGTTTCGCTGATGCGCTTATAGGTTTTGACCGCTTCCTGGCTGAATTGTAATTCCTGTGGCGTGAAGTTATTGACCCGGATATCATAGCCCATTTTCCCCATCATGGCCACATCTGTCCTGAATTTCAGGGACTGCAGTTTGCCCATACTGGTCACATGGGCCGAGATAGTATTGGATGGGAAGAAGTAGGAATAGCCCCATTGAATGAAGATCCGTTCCAGGCCATCGGTATTGTCACTGGGCCAGAATTCGGTGAAGTATTTCATAGCGCCATAGTCGGTACGACCACCACCACCCGCACACAGCATGATGGGCAGGTGCGGATATTTAGCCCTGATGCGCTCCATTACCTTGTATAATCCCTGCGTATAAGCGATGTAGAGGTGCGATTGCTTTTCTTTGAGGTAAGGGGAATAGGCATTGGTCATGCTGCGGTTACAGTCCCATTTGATGAAAGCGATGCCGGGATTTTTGGTCATCATATCATCCACTACTGCGAATACAAAATCCTGCACCTGCGGATTGACCAGGTCCAGCACCAGTTGATTGCGGCCATAGTTTTCCTCCCGGTTGGGTAGTTTCAATATCCACTCAGGATGCTTTTGATACAACTCACTTTTAGGATTGACCATTTCCGGTTCGAGCCAGATACCGAATTTAATGCTTTTCTTTTCGGCTTCCTTTACGAGGTAGCCGAGGCCAGAGGGGAGTTTCTTTTTGTCTTCCTGCCAGTCGCCCAGGCCTGCTTTATCATCATTCCTGGGGAAGGCATTGCCAAACCAGCCATCATCGAGCAGGAAGAGGTCAATGCCGAGCTTTTTACCCTCGTCAAAGAGCTCTGTGAGCCTGGTTTCATTGAAGCTGGTATGGGTGGCTTCCCAGTTATTGAGCAGGGTAAGACGCGGACCTTTGCCATCCAGCACGCCGAAATTACGGGCCCAGGTATGCAGGTTACGGCTGGCCTGTCCTTTGCCCTGGTCGGTCCAGGTAAAGATAAATGCCGGTGTGGTAAAGGTTTCGCCCGGCGCCAGGTAATATTCCGATGCATAGGCATTGATGCCCGAACGTACCCGCAGGCCATTGCGCTGGTCCACTTCAAAGGTGTATTGGAAGTTGCCTGTCCAGGCCAGGGTGCCGGCTATCAGTTCTCCTGCTGTTTCGGAAGATTTGCCATTTAAGGAAAGAAAGAAGGCTTGTGTCTGGTAAAAATTGGTGCGGGTGCCCAGTTTGCTTTCCAGGGTTTTGATGCCGTTGGTGAGCTTTTCTTCCACCATATTCACTTCCCGTGCCCAGTCGCCATGAAATTGGGTCAGCCAGTATTCTTCGCTGTTAAAATGCAGCAGGGCGGACGCATATTGGGTGAGCATGACCGGCTTCTTTTCCCGGTGTAGAATGTCGGCCCAGCTTTTGATCACACCACTGTTTTGATAAGCAGTATAGTGCAGGGTAACCTCCACGGGGTATACAGGGTCTTTTAATACAATGTCTGTTTGGGTGAGGTCATGCTCCCGGGTTGTTTTATGGGAAACGTATTTGAGTTCGAGTGAGGGATTACCATCATTGTGTACCAGGCGGATGGCCGGTTCAAACTGGTTGTCCATGCCGGCAGTCAGGTATACCTCACGTCCGCCGGTGAGTGCCGCATAGGCTGCCGGCGCTAATTTCCGGCCGAGGTAAGACTGTAATACGCGCTGGTTACCGCCTACGGTAAGTACCAGGGCCGATTGGCTGGTTTCTATAATGATTTGTTGAGCCTGGGCAAAGAGGTGGCACGACAGGCAGGAGAAGGCAAAGGCAACAGTTAACCTGGTGAGCATGGGATGGTGATTGATGTGCCTGCAAATAAATGCTATCTGTACACCTGTAATGATGTGTTGGTTAGCCAGTTATTCAATTATTTTGGCCTGCCTACGCAAAAGCTTCGGCAGGCGATGCCGGGAAGTTGATTAAAAAAACGCAGCGTCTCCTTTGGGAGACGCTGCTGAGAAATGGAAAATTGATGTTTTATTAAGGTGCAGGAATCGCGGATCTTTCAATCATTAAGCAATAAACTCCTTCTGGTAACTGAGGGGGCTTTTGCCGGTGATCATTTTAAAGTATTTGTGAAAGCTGGTAAAGTTGTTGAAACCGCTTTCGTAGCAAAGCTGTTTGATGCTGAGGTTGTTTTCGATGAGCAGCTTGCAGGCTTGTCCTACCCGTATTTCTATCAGGAACTGTGAATAGGTTTTGCGGGTCCTGGATTTGAAATAGCGGCAGAAAGAATTGGGGCTGATATTGGCCACTGCCGCAATTTCTTCCAGCTGGATCTTGCGCTTGTAGTTTTTCAATGAGTATTCGTAGATGGCGTTCACGCGTTCATTTTCCGCGTCTACCATATCATGTTTAAAGCCAATGGAGGAAAGGGTGGTGAGCTGTTTGCACTCTGCAATGGTCACCAGGGCTTCCATGAGCAGGATGATACGTTCCGAGCCATCGGTCTTCAGCAGCCTTTCCAGCAGGTCGGCTACCTGCTGCCGTGTTTTGCCGGTGATCTGCAGGCCACGGCGTGCTTTTTCCAGCACTGTTTTGATGTTGATGTTTTCGGGCAGGTGCAGGAACTGTTCCCCCCAGAAGTTCTCCCCAAAATGGGCTACCCGGATATCGGCCTGCACACGGGTATCTTCTTCAAAGTACAGGTCGTCAAAACGCCAGTAGTGGGGCAGGTGGGCGCCCACCAGCACAATGTCGCCTGATTTGAACCTTTTGATACTATCACCAATGAACTGGGTGCCTTCTCCCTTTTTGAAATGGATGAGCTCAATTTCGGGATGGTAATGCCAGCGGTTGTTGATGTAAGGAACCAGGTCCCGGCGTACACTGAATGAGTGACGGGGGCCGGTAGATACTTTGAGTAGTTGGGGACGCATGCAAGTGTTTGTTTTGTGTTCTCTGGATTTGATTTAGCAGGATGTTGGACGGGACGGGCCAGGCTGAAAAGGCGCCTGTTTGCGGATAATGGGTGACTATATCCGAAAACGGACCGAAACTATGGGCCAGGAGGTCCCTTCAATGGACTGATCAAAAAGGGAACATTAACTTGCTTGCCGGGGATAAAACTGCAGGTGGCATGGACGGCCGGTATAAGTAACCGTTGTTGCCGGAACATAAGTGTAGAAGCAACCTGACATTGGTAGTATGCCATGGCAAGCAATTTAGATGATCTGATATAGCAAATTCAGTAATCAGGTACAAATTGGTTTTTTTTTCTCATAGGCAATCATTTGTTGCCTACTTTTTTTATGCAAACGTTTTCGAAAATCAGGACAGTTCAGGATACCTGTTTTCGTAAGCCAACTGGGGGGCAAAATGCCTCTAAGCTCTTTAGGATCAGGCTGGCAATGGCTGTTTTGGGGTATCGGCATGCTAATTCAGCTTAGTATTATGACAACTGTATAAAATTTTGAAACTGTCTGCATTTCTTTATTTGTATTATGGAATTTTGATAATTAAATGATGATATGCAGCATACACACAAATACCTCCAGATACACCCTGGTGATAATGTTCTGGTGGCTTTACAGGATCTCCCGAAAGGAACTTTGATTGAACTGAATAACCACACTTTTCCGCTGACAGACCCCGTGGCAGGCAAGCACAAATTCACGTTGCAACCTTTAAATCCCGGTGACAGTATTTATATGTACGGTGTATTGGTGGGTAAAGCCGATGCTGCTATACCGCAGGGTGGCGCTATTACTACCCGGAATATTCACCATGCAGCAGAAGATTTCAGCCTGGGCGAACGCAGGTTGCAATGGGAACCACCGGATGTATCGAAGTGGAAGCAAAAAACTTTTATGGGCTACCATCGTGCCGACGGTTCAGTAGGTACGGCTAATTACTGGGTGGTGATACCACTGGTATTTTGCGAGAACCGCAATGTGGAAGTACTGAAGGAGGCGCTGGTGGATAAGCTGGGTTATAGCAAGGTAAAGGCTTTTCAGGCCGATGTGGCCAACCTGGTGCAATTGTACCAAAGCGGTTCAGCGGAAGCAGATATCCTGAACGCTCCGCTGGAAGAGGTATTTACAGAGCAACAGTCACAACGGGTATTCCCTCATGTAGATGGCATTAAGTTCCTGAACCATGATATGGGATGCGGGGGCACACGCCTTGACGCCAATGCCCTGTGCGGGTTGCTGGCAGGATATATTACGCATCCTAATGTGGCCGGCGCTACCGTGTTAAGCCTCGGTTGTCAACACGCACAGGCTTCTATACTGAAGCAGGAGATCATGAAACGTGATCCTGCTTTCAGCAAGCCACTGGTAGTGCTGGAGCAACAGAAGGAAGGAACAGAGCAACAGTTGCTGAAGAAGGCGATCAAGCAAACTTTTGCCGGGTTGATGAAGGCTAACAGCATTACCCGTAAACCGGCGCCGTTGTCCAGGCTTTGTATCGGTCTTGAGTGCGGAGGTTCGGATGGCTTTTCCGGTATTTCAGCCAATCCTGCTGTAGGCTATGTTTCCGACATGCTGGTGGCCCTGGGTGGATCTGTGATCCTTTCTGAGTTTCCTGAGTTATGCGGGGTAGAGCAGGAGTTGAGTGACCGGTGTGTAGATGAAGCGACAGCCTTGCGTTTTATGGACCTGATGCGTAATTATAATGCGCGGGCAGAGGCGGATGGCTCCGGTTTTTATGCGAATCCTTCTCCTGGTAATATCCGCGATGGGCTGATCACCGATGCCATTAAATCGGCCGGTGCTGCCAAAAAAGGCGGCACATCTCCGGTAGCAGATGTGTTGGATTATCCTGAGCGGGTGACGAAACCCGGTTTGAATTTACTCTGTACGCCCGGTAACGATGTGGAGAGTACGACGGCTGAAGTAGGCTCCGGCGCTAATATCGTACTTTTTACCACCGGTCTGGGTACACCTACCGGCAACCCGATAGCACCTGTAGTCAAGCTCTCGACCAATACGAAAACGTTTTCGAAGATGCCCGATATTATCGATATTAATTGCGGTACTGTTATCGAGGGCAAAGCGACCATTCCACAACTGGCAGAAGAGATTATGGAGTATGTGATTGAGGTGGCGAGCGGCAATATCCAGCCCAAAGCTGTGCAGTTGGGGCAGGATGATTTTATTCCCTGGCGAAGAGGGGTGAGTTTGTAGAGTCGGAAGTCTGAGGTCCGGAGCCTGAGGTCTGAAGCTGCGTAATATTCCGGCTTCAGACTTCAGACTTCGGGCTTCGTATTTTATCTTCGCAGCGCAATTATTCATTTATTAATTTTTCTATTCAATGAGCAATCAACAGCAAGCGCCCTTCATGGAACAGTCATTCCGCTGGTTTGGCCCTAATGATCCGGTTAGTTTATGGGATATCAGGCAGGCAGGAGCTACGGGTATCGTTACCGCTTTGCATCATATTCCCAATGGTGAAGTATGGCCGGTAGAAGAGATTATGCAACGCAAAGCAGTGATAGAAGCCGTAGGGTTGCGCTGGAATGTGGTGGAGAGCATACCTGTGCATGAACATATCAAAACCCAGCAAGGCGCCTATAAACTGTATATAGAGAATTATAAGACGAGCATCCGCAACCTGGCACAATGCGGTATCCATATTGTTACTTATAATTTTATGCCTGTACTTGACTGGACGAGGACAGACCTTGCCTATACCGTTGAGGATGGTTCCAAAGCCCTGCGCTTTGAAAGGGCGGCCCTGGTGGCCTTTGATGCACTGCTATTGCAGCGTAAAGGCGCCAAAACGGAATATAGTGAGCAGGAGTTGCAACAAGCAGCACAACGCCTGCAGGCAATGACCGATGCAGAGAAGACCCTGTTGCAACGCAATATTATTGCCGGATTGCCGGGCTCAGAAGAGAGCTTTACGCTGCAGCAGTTCCAGGCGGCCCTGGATACTTATGAAGGGATTGATGCCGGGAAGCTGCAGCAACACCTGATCTATTTCTTACAACAGATAACGCCGGTGGCAGAAGAAGCGGGCGTGGTACTGGCCATTCACCCGGATGATCCTCCTTATGCGATCTTTGGTTTGCCGCGCGTAGTAAGTACAGAAGCTGATGTGCGTGCTTTGTTTGAAGCGGTGCCTTCCAAAGCCAATGGCCTGTGCTTTTGTACCGGTTCTTTTGGCGTGCGTGCTGATAATGACCTGCCCGGCATGGTAAAGCGGCTGGGTGACCGTATTAATTTTATTCACCTGCGCAGTACACAGCGTGATGCGGCCGGTAATTTTTATGAAGCCAATCACCTCGAAGGAGATGTAGATATGTATAGTGTGGTAAAGGAAATCGTACAGGTGATGCGTAAACGCAATGTTTCCCTTCCCATGCGGCCCGATCATGGCCACCAGATGCTGGACGATCTGAAGAAGAAAACCAATCCCGGTTATTCGGCCATTGGAAGGCTGAGAGGACTGGCGGAGTTGAGAGGATTGGAACTGGGTATCGCAAGAAGTTTCGGGTTTTGAGTTTTGGGTTTCGGGTTCTGCGGGTGTAGCTGGCTAATAAAATGTTAGCTCGTTGTAAACTTAAATAGAAAGCCGGAGGGTTGAGCAGACGCTTAATCCTCCGGCTTTTATTATTTAATTATGGGGTTTAGTATTTCAGCAACCCGAAACGCTAAACCCGGAACACGTCATTAATAATGCCATCTTACAAAGGCTTCCATCGCTGCGTATTTGGTCAATCCCAATTGCGCATAGAGGTTAGCGGTGTTTGCATTGCGGTCTTCGGCGCGTTGCCAGAATTCACGGGCATCACTACCCTGGAAGGGTACCATGTCTTTTTGTGACTGGTGGATGAAGATGCCGTACCTTTTTTTCATTACCTGGTCGGGGCTCATGGGGATAGCCATTTCAATTTCACTGATATCCCATTCCTGCCAGGCGCCTTTGTACAACCACATCCAGCAGTCTTTTACCCACTCATCGCCATCGTTTTTGATGCGGCGCAATGCTTCAAATACGACATCCAGACATACTTTATGGGTGCCATGCGGATCGGCCAGGTCGCCGGCGCAGAATACCTGGTGTGGTTTTATTTTGCGCAGCAGATCAATGGTGAGCTGTACGTCTGCCTCGCCCATCGGGTTCTTTTCGATGGTGCCTGTTTCATAGAAAGGCAGGTTCTGGAAATGATAGTTGTTATCACTGATGCCTACATACCGGCAGGTGGCTTTGGCCTCACAGCGGCGGATAAGTCCTTTGATGGCGCGGATCTCTGCGGTATCTATCTGGTTTGATTTTTTCTTTTTGAGATAAGCCCTTGCCTGTTCCAGTATTTCTTTGCTTTTGCTGCTGTCAATGCCAAACATGTCTTCAAACCCTACTGCAAAGTCCATGAAGCGGGTAACAAATTCATCCGTAACCGCAATGTTGCCGGAGGTTTGATAGGCTACATGCACATCATGTCCCTGGTCGTGCAGGCGCTGAAAGGTGCCGCCCATGGAGATGATGTCATCATCGGGGTGGGGGGAGAAGATGATGCAGCGCTTGGGATAAGGCTCACTGCGCTCCGGATGATTGGGCAGGCTTGCATTGGGCTTGCCGCCGGGCCATCCGGTGATGGTATCACGCATCATATAGTATACCTGCAGGTTGATCTCGTAAGCATCGCCTTTTTCTACCAGCAGGTCGCTGATGCCATTATCACGGTAATCACTATTGGTTAAGCTAAGGATCGGTTTGTTTACTTTAAGCGCCATGTTGACTACAGCCTTGCGGATCATGGCCGGTGTCCATTCTGTTTCACCGGTAAGCCAGGGCGATTTGAAGCGGGTGAGTTCTGCTGCCGCCAGCTCATCCAGCACAAAGGTGCAGTCGTTGTGCTGTTGCAGCAGGGAGGCCGGTATCTGTTCGTCTACATGCCCTTCCACTGATTTCTGTACTACGGGTGCTTTGGCTGGTCCCCAGGCCATGAGAATGATGCGTTTTGCCTTCATGATGGTGCTGATGCCCATGGTGATGGCCAGGCGGGGTACCTGTGATATGTTGGCAAACTCGTAAGCATTGGCAATGCGTGTAGAGTTGTCCAGTGTTACCAGTCTTGTACGGGAATAGATGCTGGAGCCGGGTTCGTTGAAGCCGATATGCCCGTTGTTACCGATGCCCAGTACCTGCAGGTCAATACCACCTGCCTGCTCAATGAGTTGTTCGTATTGTACACAATGGGCCTTGATGTTTTCTTTGGTGATCTCTCCATTCGGGATATGGATGTTTTCAGGATCTATATCCACGTGATCAAAGAGGTTCACATGCATGAAGCGATTGTAACTTTGCAGGGCATCTCCTTCGATGGGGTAGTATTCATCGAGGTTGAAGGTGATCACATTTTTAAAGCTAAGCCCTTCTTCTTTGTGCAGGCGTACCAGTTCTGCATAGAGTGATTTGGGAGTGGAGCCGGTAGCGAGACCTAAAATACATTTTTCCCATTTGGCCTGTTTGCTACGGATCAGATCGGCAATTTCGAGGGCTACTGATTTGGAACCTTGTTTAAGATCGGAGTAGATATTGACGGGGATCTTCTCAAACGAATCAACCATGCTCATAAAAACTTTGTTTGGTGCTGAATTATTTGAGCGCACGAAGGTAAGCGCTATTTCCATACTATGCAATGAAAAAATGAATAACTCTTTGATGCAGGCTTTTGCAACCGGTTGCGCAGGGGGTGTTTTAAGTAGGACGGCAGTCCTTATAAACTGGCAACGAGGGAATACAGGGGCATGCCCATTTAGGCGAACAACAAAAGAGGGAGTTTCTGCAGTATCTTTTTCATGGTCTTGATAGCCTGGGACAAGAGGTTGCGGGCTACCTGGTAGTTGATGTTCATGATATCACTAACCTCTTCATAACTAAGGTTCTGGTAAAACTTGAGGTAGATGATCTCTTTCTGGCGGGCAGAAAGTTGTTCCAAGGCCCTGAGAACGCTGGAGGTCCTTTCGGCATGTTCCTGTTTATCAATGATAAAGGTTTCGTAGCTGATCTCAAAGATGATATCTTCGGGGAGGGTGGCCTGCAGGCGGGTATTGGACCTTTTATGGAGAGCTTTTAGTAATTTGTATTTGATGGCTTTGAGCAGGTAAGCTTTTACCGAAATGGAAGGCGGCGCATTTTTACTTTGCCATAGTTCTATGAAGAGTTCCTGGATACAATCTTCCAATATCTCTGTATCGGCGCATATTTTATTGCCATACCGGAAGAGATCGGCATAATGACGGCGGAACAGTAAGCCCAAAGCATCCCTGTTGCCCTGTATAAAGGCCAGCCAGCAGTCAATATCTTGTTTATGGTCAATCGGGTCGTGCAGCATGCTCGTTGATAGCTCGCGATCGTAAACTACCAGTAAATATGAAGAAAATCAACAGGTAGTAAAAATATTTTTAAAATTGGCATTACAAAGTATTCAAACCAGTCACTTATAACAGGAAATAAGCTGATCTATGGAAAATATGTTTTCAACAGTGGAGGATATTATAGCAGATGAGGGTTTTCAGGCCTGGTATGCAGCCGTGGATAAGGCTGCTGTACAGGCCTGGGAAAGCCGGATGGAAACCCATCCTGCTATGGCTGTATTGGTGGCGGAAGCCCGGGAGTACATGATTGCACTTACCGTGCAGGAGCGGGAAGTATCTGTGGGCCAGGTAACTGCTGCAGAGCAGCGGCTGATGGCTTCGCTGGCCATTAAGCCTGCAACACCGGTGATCTCCCTGCAACGCCGTAATAACCGCTGGTGGTGGGCTGCTGCCGCTGTACTGTTGATCGGGATCAGCACTTTTGTATTGTGGAACAGATCTTCCTCACTGGCCCTGATGCAAACTGCTTATGGAGAGATCCGGCAGCAGCAGTTGCCTGATGGTTCTACGGTAACCCTGAATGCCAATAGTGAGATCAGCTTTCATGAAGGTTGGAAGGAAGGTTCCAGCCGGGAAATATGGTTGAAGGGAGAAGCGTTTTTCCATGTGACTAAAACACCTTCCAAATCCCGCTTTATTGTCCATACTGAGCGGTTTGATGTAGTGGTAACAGGTACACAGTTCAATGTGATGAGCCGCGCCGGAAAGACCAATTTAATGCTTACTGAGGGTAGTGTGACGTTGAAAACCCGTGAAGGAAAAGAAATTTATATGAAGCCCGGCGATTTTGTAGAGGTTACAGATCTGCAGCCGGAAATAAAAACAGGCAAGGAAGAGAATGTTCTGGCCTGGAAGGATAAGAAACTATATTTTGAGAAAACACCCCTCTCTGTTGCCGTACAAAAGATAGAAGAACTGTATGGTGTAAAGATCAGGTTGGCCAATAAAACAGTAGCTGATAAGACGCTCACCGGCATTATGTCGAATGATAACCTGGATGATTTGTTACAGGCCGTGGAAGTTGCCACTGATTTCCATGTAGTACATAAACATGACGAGATACTAATTACAGAATAATTGTTGAATACGGGTCATTGTATAGTCTGAAAGCATTCGCTAAAGGAATGCTTTTTAGAAAAACAAATGAGATGTTTTCCTGCTGCTCCGGAAAGCAGGGTGACGTTTTATGCATGGTCCTATTGGCATCACAAAACAATCACAAACTGCTATTAACTAAAAGGTTGCATTATGAGAGTCGTTCACATAAAACCCAAACTGCTTGGCTGTTTACTGGGATTGCAGTTGTTCTCTTTTTCTCCGGCAGGTGCACAGGATGTATATGCCTATGCTACTGGTAAACAAAATGCTCCCCGCCAGCAGGCTGATCCCAACAGGAAGCCGGAAGATACCAGCAATAAACAAAGCCTCTTTAAGGTATTAAAGGAACTGAATAAGACGAAAGGTGTTTCTTTCCTGTTCTCCGATGAATCGCTGGGCGAAAGGCTGGTGAATCCTGTAAAGAAAGATCATGTTGATATCGAGAAGATCCTGAACCAGGTGCTGGAGAATACAGGACTGAAATATAAGAAGGTCAATGACAAGACTTTCGTGATCGTGGTAGCTAAGGAATCGGTAAAGGCCAATACAACTACTGTTACGTTTGGCGATGACAATGGACAGGTGGCCGCTAACCGCCCGGACGATCCGGTAACCGGCAAGATAACAGATGCTACCGGCGAAGGCGTGGCGGGCGTGAGTGTATCGGTGAAAGGAACACAGCGTGGTACTACTACCAATGCTGCCGGCGTGTTTTCTATTGAAGTAAATAGAGGAGAAACACTGATTTTCTCTGCCGTAGGATATACTACCCAGGAAGTGGTGGTGGGTGACCGCAATACGGTTAATGTATTGCTGGCAACTGCCTCCGGGCAAATGACTGAAGTAGTGGTGACGGCGCTGGGTATTAGCAGAAGATCAAAAAGTATTACTTATGCCACACAAAAGATAAGTGGTGAAGAACTGACTGCGGTGAAAGACCCCAACCTGGTGAATAGCCTGAATGGCAAGATCGCCGGCTTAACGGTTAACAGAAGCGCTTCCGGCGCCGGTGGTTCTGTAAGGGTGGTGATGCGTGGTAACAAGAGTACACAGAATAATTCGCCCCTGTATGTGATTGACGGTATTCCCATGTACAACAGTTCTGTGGCACAGCCAGAGAACCTGTTTGGCCAGTCATCCGGTGTTGCCAGTGCAGGCCGTGATGGTGGGGATGCGATCTCTAACCTGAACCCGGAAGATATTGAAAGCATGCAGGTGTTGAAGGGGGCGTCTGCCGCAGCTTTGTATGGCAGCCAGGCAGCCAACGGAGCTATACTGGTGACTACCAAAAAAGGAAAAGCAGGTGCTACACGTGTTACAGTGGCCAGCAGTCTTACGCTTGACCGTGTGATGCTGAAGCCCGAAGCACAGTTTGCTTATGGACAGGATGGCGCGAACAATGAGAATGGCTGGGGCACCAAAAACGGGAAAGGCGATTATACGGATGACTTCTATCAGACAGGCGTTACCTGGATCAACAGCATCAGCCTGATGGCTGGCGGTGACAAGGCGCAAAGTTATTTCTCCTATGCCAATACAGATAATAAAGGGGTTATTCCTACTGCCAAATTCAACCGTCATACGTTTACTTTCCGTGAGAACGCTAAGTTCTTTAATGATAAGCTGACGGTGGATGGACTGGTAACACTGACCAGGCAAAAAGCTACCAATCGTCCTTCATCCGGATTGTACAACAATCCGCAGATGGGCCTTTATTTCTTTCCGCGTAATCTTGATTTTGGTGTATATAAAAATGCCTATGAAGTTAATTCTCCGCAACGTGCATTGAATGTACAGAACTGGTGGAATATTGACTATGATAATGGCAATTTTGGCAATGAATATTCCCAGAACCCCTATTGGATACTGCATCGCAACCAACGTAGTGACAGCCGTGACCGTGCTTTCAGTTCATTGACGTTGCGGTATGAGTTATTGCCCTGGTTGTCGGTACAGGCGCGTGGCAGTTACGATTTTTCGGTGGATGATTATGATTCCAAAATGTATGCAGGCACGCATCCTGTAATAGCAGATTATAATGGACGCTATACCTGGGAACGTAGTAAGAACAGTGTAGCTTATGGCGATGTACTGTTTTTCCTGAATAAGAATATCAGTCCTGATCTTTCCCTGAATGCTACCCTGGGCGCTTCTGTCAATGATGCCCGGGTGAATGACCGTACTTTTATTGATTCGTATGGCGCTGTAAATGCAGATGGCGTGAAGCAGGGACTGGGTATTGCCAATGTATTCAGTGTGCAGAATATCCTGGCCCGCAATGCCGCCAAACAACA
This sequence comes from Paraflavitalea devenefica, assembly GCF_011759375.1. NCBI lineage: Bacteria > Pseudomonadati > Bacteroidota > Chitinophagia > Chitinophagales > Chitinophagaceae > Paraflavitalea > Paraflavitalea devenefica. The sequence continues at coordinate 1,778,940 of NZ_JAARML010000002.1, forward strand.
ATCGGTGATCCGCTACCAGACACAATCAGTATTGGGCAGTGCTTCCCTTGGTTATAAAGAGATGGTGTACCTGGACCTGACAGCCAGAAATGACTGGTCATCTACTTTGTCGTATACACCCAATCAAAGTTTCCTGTATTATTCTGCAGGCGCTACCGGCGTGCTGAGCGAGATGGTAAAGCTGCCGGAGGCTGTAGACCTTGCCAAACTGCGTGTATCCTTCGCCAGGGTGGGCAATAGTGTAAAGGCGTTTGTCACCAATCCTCCGTTGTATACGGTAAATCCTTCCACAGGTGGGCTGGTGAAGAATATAAAGGCCTCTTATCCCAACAGGCCGCTGAAGCCGGAAGATAACCGTTCTTTTGAAATTGGTACAGAGTGGCGCCTGCTGAATAACCGTGTGGGTGTAGATGTTACCTGGTATAAGAACGATAATTACAATCAATATTTTGAGACGCCTGCGCCCAGCAGCAGTGGCTTCAATACTTATTACCTGAACCTGGGCCAGATACGCAATACAGGTGTGGAAGTGATGTTGAGCCTGGTACCGGTAAAGACCAAGGACCTGGAATGGAATACCGCCCTGAATTTTGCAGCCAATGATAATAAGGTGGTAAACCTGAGCGAAGATGGTGTGACCGATGCCAACGCGCAGTTCTTCTTAACCGGCTTTGATAATACCTACGGTTCTATTGTACGCGAAGGCGGCAGTTTTGGGGATATCCTCTCTTTCGTAGCCGACCGCGATGATAAGGGCAATATGGTCCTGAATGACAATGGTACGCCCAAGCGGGCCGCCGACAGGAAAGTGATCGGCAATCCTAACCCTGATTTTACGGCAGGCTGGAGCAACAGTGTCCGTTACAAAGGTTTTGACCTGAGCTTCCTGTTTGATGGTCGTTTTGGTGGTGAGGTGATGAGTATTACTCAAGCTGAGCTGGATGTACGTGGTTTCAGTGAAGCCAGCGCCGCTGCCAGGGAAAATGGTGGTGTACAGGTTGCAGGCACTAAAAATGGTACTCCCTTTACCGGTAAAGTAGATGCCAAAGATTATTATACAGCAATCGGTGGCCGTGCCGGTATTGGTGAATTCTATCTGTATGACGCTACAGCGGTCCGCTTACGTGAATTATCACTGGGCTACACCGTTCCATTGAAATGGAAAGGCGTACGCAGCCTGAATGTATCCCTGATCGGCCGTAACCTCTTTTTCATTAAGCGCGAGGCGCCATTTGATCCTGAAATATCTATGAGCACGGATAACGGATTGCAGGGCGTGGATGTATTTGGCCTGCCAGCTACCCGCAGCCTCGGTATTAATGTAAAAGTTGCCTTCTAATCTTTAAACGCATGTATTGTATGAAACGTAAATATATTTTCAGCCGGTTTTTTTGTGCAGCGTTATTCTTCTGCGTTATGGCAGGAGGATGTACCAAAAGGTTTGAGTCGATCAATACCGACCCTTATGGTCTGGACGAAAATAGCCTGAAGGGAGATTTTGCCCTTTATGGGGCGCCTTTTAACCAGATGCAGTTGGGTGTGCATTTGTTTGCTCCCGAATGGCAATACCAGTTGCAGCAAAACCTGAATGCCGACATTTATTCGGGCTACCTGATGACGCCTACGCCTTTTGCGAATAATGTGAATAACAGTAACTATTTCATGGTGGATGGCTGGAATAATTTCATCTGGACCATCGCGTATGACAATGTGATGTCTCCTGCCCAGGCGGTGATTGACAGAGCAAAAAAAGAGAAGTATGCCAATTTTGAGGCATGGGCGATGGTACTGAAAGTGCTGGCCATGCATCGTGTAAGTGATATTTTTGGTCCGGTAGTGTATACCAATTTCGGAAAGATCAATGCCGATGGCAGTGTAACGTATGATTCCCAGCAGGAAGCTTATACAGCCTTTTTTAAAGACCTGGATGATGCACAGGCCAAACTGAAGGCTTATGCTGATGACGCAGATGCTGCCCAGATATTTAAGAATTTTGATCTTTCTTATGGCGGCAGTTATACGAAATGGATGAAGCTGATCAATTCCCTGCGTTTGCGGCTGGCGATCAGGATTGTGAAAGCAGATGCGGCAAAAGCCAAAACAGAAGCTGAAAAAGCATTATCCAATAGTTACGGTGTTATTGAGAGTTCAGAGAATGATTTTATCATTAACAGCAAAACACTCAATAATCCACTGAGTGTGATCTCTGACAGTTGGGGCGATATCCGTATGGGTGCGCCTATTGAGTCTTATCTTACCGGGTACAGTGATCCGCGTTTGTCCAAATATTTTGTGGCAGCTACCGATCCTGCCGTTGCAGGACAATATAAGGGGATCCGCAATGGTATTGATCTGCCCAATAACCAGTTGTACCGTAAATTTTCCACCCTGGCTCCTTTGGGAACAAAGATGCCGATGCTGACTTCAGGCGAGGTATGGTTCCTGAAAGCCGAAGCTAAGCTGAGGGGCTGGGCTGTACCGGGTGTAGCTACCGTGCAGGAGGCTTATGAAAAAGGCATTCAGCAATCGCTGGCGCAGTGGGGCGTGGAGTCTCAGTTTGATACTTATAAGAACAGTACCGCCCAGCCTGCCCAATATGTTGATCCTTTCAATGCTGCCAACAGTGTATTGACCGGTTCTCCTTATTTAAGCACCGTAAGTCCTAAATGGAATGATGCCGGCAGTACTGAGCAGAAACTGGAACAGATCATTACCCAAAAATGGATTGCTTTGTTCCCTGAATCACAGGAAGCCTGGTCTGAATTCCGCCGTACCGGTTACCCCAAACTGTTCCCGGTGGTGGTTAATAACAGTGGCGGGGTAATACCTGCGGGCCAGTTTATCAAGCGTATCAATTTTGCCATCAGTGAGAAAGAAACCAACCAGATAGGTTACCAGGGTGCTGTGCAAAAGCTGGGTGGCACTGATAATATCGGTACCCGGTTGTGGTGGGATAAGCCGTAACTGGTTGCTGGTTGCTGGTAGTTCAGTGACCCGCATTGAATAATGTAAGTATTTTAAGTGTTATACGTAGTCGTTATCGAGGTACAAATAAGCCCTCTTCTTTTGAAGGGGGCTTTTTCGTGCAACGTTTTGCAAAACAGCAAGGTCAGTACATGCTAAACCCTGTACATGAACAAGCTCGCACTTATTCTGCTGGTTGTTGTGGTGGCTTGCCGCAAAGACCATAACCCGCCTATCCGGTTAGATGCTGCTACTGAAATCGTTTTTGTCTCAAGGCCCACTTCCTCCGGTGACTGGAAATTAGAACTCATGCAGGGTGATGGTGGTAACCGGCGCGCGATTGCGGGTGTTTACAAATCGCCGGGAGAGTTTACCGTTTCTCATGATGGAAAGAAAATAGCCTGGACTGCTCATGAAAATGGTGCTCACCGGTTATATGTAACAGATAAAGCAGGAGGGACGCCGGTTTTGCTGGGCAGTGGCGTCAATTACTGCGGCCAGCCAGACTGGTCACCGGATGATCGTAAGTTGGTATTTATGAAAAGCGACGATCCTGCGGAACTGACTATTTATATGGTGGATAGTGACGGAAAAAATGAAAAACGATTGACTCCAGATAACTGGAGTGCGTGTCCAAGGTGGTTTCCGGATGGTAAAATGATTGCTTATGTATCGATAGTAGGCAATAATAGAGGTATTTATTCCATGCAGGCTGACGGAAGTGACAGGAAGCTGCTATTATCTGGCAATAATTTTTTTAATGCGCTGTTTGTTTCTCCCTCAGGTGATAAGATTGTTGCCACTGAGACTTTGTGGGAAAGGCCCACGAAAATTTTTGTAATGAACGCAGATGGGTCGAATCCAAAGAATCTCGCTGCTGGTGTCGATCATTTTACTGAAAATGATATGGGGGGAGAGTCCAATGGCAGCCCGGCATGGTCGCCTGATGGTAAAAAGATCGCTTATGTATCAAGTGTTACAAACCGGAGTGAAATTTATGTGATCAACAGCGATGGAACGAACGACAGACGTCTCACCAATACCGGTAAATTTAATAGCAGTCCTTCCTGGTCGAAGGATGGGCAGTATATTTTATTTGCTTCCAACAGGAATGGTGATGCTACTTCTGATCTTTATGTCATGAAGGCCAATGGGCAGTCGCAAACAGCCCTTACGAAAGAGGCAGGGTTTAATATATCGCCGGTATTTGTAACGCCTTAATAAAAAGAGGATGTCTTCCGGCGAAGAAGACATCCTCTTTCCTTATTTAACTTCTTTATTTAGTTGACCCCGATCTCGTCTACAAATAACCAGGCTTTGCTGCCGGCGCCAGGATTGCCGGCGGCGATGGTACCATAGTTTTTAGCGAATACTTTTATGTAGCGTGCCGAAGTGGCGGTGAAAGGAAGGGTGATGGTCGCGGCATTGTTCTCTTCTTTTACCGCTTCACTGGTTTTGCCGAGCGGGCGCCAGTTACTGCCATCAGCAGAAGCGAATGCTTCCACGTACTGTGGCGGATACACCCAACTGGGCTGCTGGTCCAGTATGTGCAGGTTGACAGACGATATGGATTGTGCTTTGCCTAAATCAATCACGGCTTCCATATCGGGTCCCTGCCAGCCCAGCCACTCTTCTGAGCCAATACCAACTTTGTCGGCCTTAGCTCCATTGATCAATCCAAAGCTGCCACCATTACCAGCGCGGCTCTCCGCAGGTGGTGTAGTGATGGAGAGTTTTTTGCCGGTAGCTTTGGTAATGGTGAATTTCTGCCATACCCAACTGGTGGGATGTCCGCCTTTAACCAGCGTAGCCCCCATTTCTGTATCCTTTGTAATTAAGAAAGGTTTTGAATAGGGCAATAGTAATGAACTGACTTTAGAAGGCGTGTAACTAACTTTGCCTTCCGTAGAAGTGCTTTGTAATGCCCACTGAACACCCTTGTTGTCTTTTGCCGGTAGTATGCTCGCCTTCAGGTCAAAAAAAGCTTTGCTGTAATTGGCGCCCCACAGATCATATCTTTTGAATTGTGTTTGCAGGCGTTTTTCAAAATCAGTCCAGTTACGCTTTTCCTTCGGACTCCACAATACTTCACTGAGTGCACTGGCGCGGGGGAAGATCATGTATTCCACTTTCTTCGTGTTCTTCATATATTCTGTCCACACATTGCCCTGTGCGCCGAGTACATGCTTCGCTTCTGCTGCAGTTAATTCTTTGGGCACCGGCTCGTAGCTGTAGATCTTTTGTACCGTGGTATAGCCGCCAATGGTAACAGAATCTTCATTTTTTGTTTGTGAATGGTCGAGGTATACATGGCTGCCGGGCGTCATGATCACATCGTGGTTTTGTTTGGCGGCCTCTATGCCTCCCTTTTCACCGCGCCAACTCATCACCACTGCATTGGGCGCCAGGCCACCTTCCAGTATTTCGTCCCAGCCAATGAGTGTTTTGCCTTTGCCATTGATGTATTTCTCCATCCGTTGTATGAAATAGCTTTGCAGTTCATGCTCATCTTTCAGCCCCAGGTCTTTGATACGCTTTTGGCATTTGGGACAATGCTTCCAGCTTTCCTTGGGACATTCATCGCCCCCCACATGTACGTATTGGGCGGGGAATAAGGGTATTACTTCATCCAGTACATCCTGCAGAAAATTGAATACCGTATCATTGCCGGCGCAGAATACGTCGTTGAACACGCCCCAGGTTTCCTGTACCTTATAAGGGCCGCCGGTACATCCAAGGTAAGGGTAGGCTGCCAGTGCTGCAGAAGCATGGCCCGGCATTTCAATTTCCGGTATAATGGTCACATAGCGTTTGGCGGCATAAGCTACAATGTCTTTTACTTCCTCCTGTGTATAGAAACCGCCATAGTGGATGCTGTCATTGCCTTTGCCGGGATAACGGCCGATGATGGTACCGTTGCGGTAACCACCAATTTCTGTAAGCTTGGGATATTTTTTGATCTCAATGCGCCAGCCCTGGTCTTCTGTTAAATGCCAGTGGAAGTAGTTCATTTTGTGCAGGGCAATGTAATCAATGTATTTTTTGATAAAGTCTACCGGGAAAAAATGACGACCTACATCGAGGTGAAGGCCGCGGTATTGAAAACGGGGATAGTCTTTGATGCCGACGAAAGGTATTTTTAAGGACGCGCTTTTTTGTACCGGCAGTAACTGCAATAAAGACTGTACACCATAAAAGGCGCCTGTTTCATTATCGCCGGCGATGTAAACCTGGTCTTTCTTTACCTGCATGATATAGGCGCCGGCTATGGGGTATTCCATTTTCTCGTAGTTGAGGTGAATGGCGCCCGGCGCATTTTTGCTGGTCACTTTCAGGGTAAAACCATAGATCTGCTGCAGGTAATCATTTAAGAAGCCGGCAGCATTTTCCAGTCCGGAACCATCTAACACAATAGGGGTGTTTTTGGTGATCACAAACTGGCCGGCCAGTTTAGGCATTTTTACCTCCGCCGGCCGGGGAATGATGTTTACCTGTGCCAGGGCACAATGAGTAGCAAAAAGCAGTGCAAGAACAAATGATGTACGCATGGAATCCGTTTTTACAAATGGTGTTGTTTCACGGCCCAATGTAACGAAGAATTATGAAATTATTTTATGCAACCGATAGCCTGAAATCATTTTAACACCGGCAAAAGGATGTTGCTGCTGTTGGCGGCATCATGGAAGATGCGGATGGTGGCTTTCTGGAAATCACTATCGTTTGCTTCATAGATATTTACAAACTTTTGCGGGTTGCGGTCTACCAGCGGGAACCAACTGCTTTGGACCTGTATCATAATGCGGTGGCCTTTTTTGAAGGTATGGGCTACATCGGGCAGCTCAAATTTCACCCGTTCTGTTTTATTGGGTTTAAAGGCTTCGGGCACTTCAAAACTGTTGCGGAAACGTCCACGCATTACTTCACCACGTACCAGCATCTGGTAACCACCCATGGGGTAGGGGCCACCGGCGTCACGTCCGGCTGCTGATGGCGTGCCGGGGTAGCTGAAATCATCCGGGAATACATCAATGAGCTTGACTACAAAGTCGGCATCTGTGCCGGTAATACTGGTGAGCAGGTCGGCTACCAGGGTGCCACCAAGCGTCACTTCTTCTGTCAATAGATCTGTCTGGAAAGTGAGTACATCGGTACGGCGGGCAGCAAAGCGCTGGTCATCGGTCATATACTCCCTGGTGCGTGACCAATGCACATCTTCTGTATAGGGTACCGGTTTGGCAGGGTCACTGATGTATTCACTGAAGCTGGTTTTGCCAGTGGGCTTATCCCAGCCCAGTTTACCATTGGGTTGCAGGTACAGGGCTTTGTCTGTTTTACCGGCAGGAGGCCATTGGGGGTATTGTTTCCATTTATTGGCGCCACTGAAGAAGATGGTGGCTTCTGCCAGTTTGGCGATGTCTCCTTTGCCTTTGAGGAAGTAATTGAAGAAAGGCACTTCAATGTTGTTCTGGTACCAGTGGGAGGTATTGGCGCCAAATTGTACATGGCCCAATTTGCTGCCATCGAGAGAGGCCCATTGTCCATGGAACCAGGGGCCCATGACTATTTTATTGAAGGCAGCCGCTGCATTCTTTTTCTCAATGGCTTCATATAAACGCCAGGCGCCAAAGCAATCTTCTGCATCAAATAAGCCACCTACGGTAAGCATGGCCGGCTTGATGTTGTTGACAAAGTTGCGGGGATTGCGCGCTTTCCACCAGTTGTCGAGGTTGGGATGGGCGTAGAGGTCTTTCCAGAATTTCAGGCTATCACCGGTAAGCTGCATAAAGTTCTTTAAAGCGCCGATGCGCAGGTAAGTTTCATAGTTGTCATTTTGGGGGAGTTGTAAGCTGGTTTTTGGCCCTACTGTGGTAGGAGCAGGGCGTGGATAGCCAAAACCACCTGCATAGAAAGAGAAGCCATCAAGGAGGAAGAAAGCGCCGTTGTGGTGAAAGTCGTCGCCCATAAACCAGTCTGTTACCGGGGCCTGGGGACTTACTGCTTTCAGCGCAGGGTGACCACTTAGCGCCGCCATGGTGGAGTAGAAACCGGGATAGGAGATACCCATCACGCCTACATTGCCATTGTTATTGGGCAGGTTTTTGATCAACCAGTCAATAGCATCATAGGTATCGCTGGCTTCATCAATATCCTGGCTGGTCTTTTTATCGGGATTGAAAGGACGTACGTCCACAAATTCGCCTTCACTCATCCAGCGGCCGCGTACATCCTGGTTAACAATGATATAGTTCTCGCGGGTATAATAACGGAAATGGCCTACCCATAAACTGGCGCGGAAGTTCTGTTCTCCATAAGGGAAGCAGGAGTAGGGAGTGCGCGTCATCAGGACCGGATGCTTTTCTGTATTGTCTTTGGGCAGGTAAACGGAAGTGAATAGTTTCACACCGTCGCGCATGGGAATGGAATATTCCTTTTTGATGTAATTGTCCCGTACCCAGGCAGAATCCTGTGCGGTTTGGAAGCTTAGCTGGGCCTGGGTGGTGAAAATAAAAAGGCAATTCGCCAGGAAAAGGAGTAGTTTTCTCATGGTAACCATTAATTTTAAAGTTCTAAAGTAAGGAATGTTGTTCAACCCATAGTTGCCATTTATGCACCCACATCAACAACTGATAGAAAAGTTTTATACTTCTTTTAATAAACTGGATGCTGCCGGCATGATCAGTTGTTATCACGGGGAAGTATGTTTTTATGATCCTGTTTTTGAGAACCTTACCGGTAAAGAAGCGGGAGCGATGTGGACGATGTTATGCAGGAATGCCAGGGATTTTTCCCTTACTTATAGTAAGGTGGAAGCTGGTGATGAATATGGCAGTTGTGAATGGACGGCCCACTATACTTTTTCCGCTACCGGCAGGAAGGTCACCAATCATGTGAAAGCGCATTTTAAATTCCATGAGGGATTGATCATTGAACATATGGATGATTTTGACTTATGGAGGTGGAGCCGGCAGGCTTTGGGGGTTAAGGGGCTGTTGCTGGGGTGGAGTGGTTTTGTGATCAATAAGGTGCGGAAGAGGGCCAGGGCCAGTTTGAAGAAGGCAATGGCTACTTAATATAAAAAGAGAGAAAACTACTATATCTATGTCTACAAGGAGAAAGTTTATACAATCATCTTTAGTGGGGTCGGCTGCTGTACTGGCTGGTAAGTCTTTGTTGGGTACGGATGAAATCCCTTATCCCGTTACCAAAGGTAACCCGGTTGTGATCTCTACCTGGGATTTTGGGAAGGCGGCCAATGCAGAAGCCTGGAAGGTTTTATCGGCCGGCGGCCGCGCGCTGGATGCAGTGGAAGCAGGCGTGCGGGTGCCGGAAGCGGATGAAAGTAACCAGAGTGTCGGTTATGGCGGCCTGCCCGACCGTGACGGACGGGTAACACTGGATGCCTGTATTATGGATGAGCTATATAATTGCGGCTCTGTGATGTGCCTGGAGCATATTGTACATGCCATATCCGTAGCCCGGCTGGTGATGGAAAAAACGCCACACGTAGTACTGGTGGGAGATGGCGCTTTGCAATTTGCCCTGGCCAATGGATTTAAGAAGGAAAACCTGCTGACGCCCTCCTCAGAAAAAGCCTGGAAAGAATGGCTGAAGACCTCGAAGTATGAGCCGGTAATGAATATTGAGAATAAGCTGTATAAGAAAGAAAATGATCCTATGCCCGGCGGCATCAATAACCATGATACGATTGGTATGGTGGCCATGGATACCAACGGACACCTGAGCGGCGCCTGTACTACCAGCGGCATGGCTTATAAGATGCATGGCCGGGTAGGTGATTCTCCTATTATCGGGGCCGGGCTGTATGTAGACAATGAGATCGGCGCTGCTACTTCTACCGGTGTGGGTGAAGAGGTGATCCGTATTGTAGGTTCACACCTGGTAGTAGAACTGATGCGGCAGGGATATAAACCTGAAACTGCGTGTAAGAAAGCGGTGGAACGTATTATCAGCCGCAGTCCGGAGAAAGCCAAAAAGATACAGGTGGGTTTCCTGGCGCTCAATAAGAAAGGAGAGTATGGTGCTTATGCATTGCAACCTGGGTTTACTTATTCGGTGAAGAGCGGGAAGGAAGAGACTATTTATAAGGCGAAGAGTATTTATTAAAATTTATTTATGCCTGAGATCATTCTTGAAGTATGTGCTTTTAATATTCAGTCCTGTATCATTGCGGAGAAGGTAGGGGCGGCGAGGGTAGAATTGTGCGATAACCCGGTGGAAGGTGGCACTACACCTTCGCATGGCGCTATTCAACGTACCCGGGAAAGGATCAATATTGAGCTGTATCCTATTATTCGTCCGCGTACTGGCAATAGCTGGTATGATGAGGATGAGTTTGCCATTATGAAAAAAGATATTCTGCTGTGTAAAGAGTTGGGCTGCGATGGTATTTCTACCGGTGCGCAGTTGCAGAATGGTGAAATAGATACAGAACGGATGAAGCGCATGGTAGAATGGGCTTACCCAATGGGCGTTACCTGTCACCGGGTATTTGACCGCACACCTGATCCTTTCAAGGCTTTGGAAGAAATCATTGGCTGTGGTTGTGAGCGTGTATTGACCAGCGGACAGCGAAGTGCTGCGCCCGATGCCACCGAAATGCTGGCCAGGCTGGTACAGCAGGCCAATGGACGTATCATTATCATGCCGGGCGCCGGTATCCGTGCTTCCAATATTGAAAAGCTCATCAAAGAAACAGGCGCTACAGAATACCATACCTCTGCCAGGATCACCGTCCCCGATCTTGTTACGTATCAAAACCCGGCCATCTTGGACAGCGGGGATGTAGTTATTGCCAATGAAGAAGAGCTGCGTCAACTGCTGGCCAATGCACAAAAGGTAAAGGCGGCCAGTGAATGAGCCGCCTGCTGTACTAGTTATCAGTGGTACTGTTACTGGTTATTGTTGATAGGGTACAGCTTAGGTTTTGTAATGCCCTTCTTCTCGTACATGTCTTTGTTCATTTCAAAATGGAAAGTTCCCGCCACATTCAGGTACTCTTCAATGGGCTCCATTCCCATTTCTTTTCTACGGGCATTAACCGTTAAACTGTCCTGCAAAGGCTTGGGCAGCGCCTGACAACTGTCTACATTGTATGTGACCTGTGTACCATACACCTGCTTGCGGCCGGTATTGATCAGCACTCTGTCTGTCAGGTACGCGTAGTTCCCAGGATGAGCATTGCCTTTTTTTACCTCCGGTTTCATGGCTGTCAGTATCTTTTCCTGAAAAGCCACCCATTTGTCACAATGCTGCACCATGAGCCAGAAGCTGTGTTCCCCTTCTTTTCCTACGAGGTTATAACCAGGATAACCATAGCGGCTGAATATGTTTTCCAGTATTTGTTGGTGGGTGCCTACTACGCTGTCTCTAAATTGTTGCCATGCTTCGGGTGTCATTTCTTTGTATTTGCCAACAGGTGGCTTCATCGCGATCTGGTCAACCTCTTTCATTTTGTTGAGAGAATCGGCTAAAAGCTGGTTAAAAGAAGGACTCGTTTGCGCCATCACCGGCTTGCCATGAACCCATAATAACAATGCCACGATCATGCTGTAATACTTCATGTTATGCTGATTTGGTATACGAAGTAAAAGCAGGAGGGGGCGTTAAAATTGTACTTTTCGGACAAACACTATTCTTTAACAAATCGGAAGATGAGGTTGTCATCGGCTAATTTTTCCACTGAATTAAAGAACGCAGTGGGATTGGAGCCGGTGAGCTTGTTGTATACTTTGATGAAGTAGGCCTGGTCATAGAAATTACTGGCATAACCTATTTCTGTGAGCTTTTTAAACTGTGCATTGAAGAGTTTGTTTTTAAGGGAATGCCTGAAACGGGCAATTTTCTTCCAGGCCACCGGCGAAATACTTAGGTGTTTTTGGAATAACCGGTTGAGCGAACGGGTAGAGAGGTTTAGCCTGTTGGCGATCTCTTCAATAGACAGGTCCTCTGTAAAATCCATTAACCAGTTAACGGCCTGTTCTGTCAATGTATGTTCGGGCGTGGATGTATAAATGGCTGCCAGGAAATCTTCCAGCAGGGATACTCTTTCCTGGTTATCGTCTGTGGCAAAAAAGCTGTTGAGCAGACGATGGTAAGCGGGTAGTTGTGTCCAACCGGTGAATGCCTGAGAATCGGCCGGCGCTATTTCACAAAAAGGCTGGGTAAGAAAGTAGCTAATGCCGGCTGGTTTAAAGCAAATAGTGATCTTGTCAATGGGGCCTTGTAATTTGACCAGTAAGGGCGTCTGGAAGCTTCTTTGTATTAAAGCCGCCGGTGTTCCGTGCTTAACGGCCTGTACCCTGGTGTGCTGTTCATTGATCTCATATAGGGCCGACCTGTGCAGACTGACCGGAACCGCAATGTTGGGAAAAGCATAATAGGTGGTTTGAAAATCCGGCGACCCGGCTCTCAGGAAATAGTAATACTCAATGTGCTGTTGAAGCGTTGGATGTTGCGGATAAAAAGTAGCGATGTCCATAGCGTACTGTTCCCAAATGTACAGTACCAAACGTTAATAAACCGATAACGTATTGCGGTTGGGCATAAAAAAAGATGTCCGCTTCTGGCGGACATCCTATAGTGTTTAATACTCAATGTTCAGGGAAGAATTACTCCACCTTGGTGATCTTTAAGGTATTGGTGGGCAGGTGCAGGTGTACTGGTACGCTGCCTGTGTTTACCACCACACTACCTGGTTTGATGAAGCCCCGCTCTTTGAGGATGTTGATCTGGTCAAAGATGATATCATCCAGGCTTTCTTCTTCATCATAGAAGAAGGCGCGTACGCCCCAGCTTAAGCTGAGCTGGTTTACCAATGTCTTTTCCTTGGTAAATACGTACAGTAATGATTTGGGGCGGTAGCTGCTGAGCGTGAAAGCTGTGTAACCGCTTTGCGTCATACCGATCAATGCATCGGCAGAAGTATCATTGGCCAGCTTACAGGCATTGTAACAAACAGCATCGCTGAGGAAAGAAGGGGAGTGCGGTTGCGGCTTCAGGTCTTCTTCCCGGTTATAACGGTATTCCGTTTTTTCCACTTCGAGGATGATCTTGCGCATGGTTTCCACTACGAGGGCGGGGTGTTTGCCGGTAGCGGTTTCACCACTCAACATCACGGCGTCAGCGCCTTCCAGTACGGCATTGGCCACATCGGTGATCTCACTGCGGTTGGGCTTTACGCGGTCTATCATACTTTCCATCATCTGGGTGGCCACGATCACCGGCTTGGCGCGGTGAATACATTTGCGGATGATGTCGCGCTGTGCCATTGGTACTTTTTCTACCGGCAGCTCTACGCCGAGGTCGCCACGCGCTACCATCACACCATCTGATTCCAGGATGATGTTGCGCAAGTCTACCAGGGCAGAAGGCATTTCTATTTTGGCAATTACCTTGCTCTTGCTTTTCTTTTCGGCCAGTCTTCTCTTCAGGTCTACGATGTCTTCTGCTTTGCGTACAAAGGAGAGGGCCACCCATTCTACTTCCTGGCCGATGATGAATTCCAGGTCGGCAATGTCTTTCTCGGTCATGGCCGGCAGGGATATGTTGGTATCGGGCAGGTTCACACCTTTCTTGGGGAGCAGGGTGCCGCCATAGGTCACTCTTACTTTTACATCACCGGCTTTGGTGATCTCTGTGACTACTACTTCCAGCTTGCCGTCATCAATCAATATTTTGTTGCCCACTTCCACATCTTCGTGCAGGTTGGGGTAAGAAACGTAGATCCTTTCTTTGTTGCCTACTACTTTTTCTTTGGAGGTAAAGGTGAGGATGTCTCCGGGTTCGATGGGCAGGGCGCCATTTTCAATGTCGCCTACGCGTAATTTGGGGCCTTGCAGGTCGGCCAGGATGGCAATGTTGTAAGGCTCTTTGGTGTTCATTTCCTTGATATAGGAAATGATCTGTGCTTTATTTTCATGCGTGCCATGGGAGAAGTTGAGACGGAAGATGTTCACCCCGGCTTTTACCAGTTCCAGTAATTTATCATAAGTATCACAGGCGGGTCCTACGGTCGCTACAATTTTGGTGCGGTGCGTGATGTGCTGAATGCCCGCTTCCTTATCCATTTCATTATGCAAATACTTCGACAGATCTCTTGCCATGTTTGTTGGGATTACGTGATTTACAAATTCATATTTTCAAAAGCAATAGCATTGACTCTTTAACTGGCTAAGATCTTTACGATCTTCATCCATTCGTCACTGATCTTTTGTTTGGACTTGACTGCTTTTTCCAGCAGGGTGTACTGCATACGGTTGTTGAGGATACCCACCATTACGTTGTGGCGGCCTTCCAGCAGGCATTCCACGGCAGAGTATCCCATGCGGCTGGCAATGAGCCTGTCCAGGCAGGTAGGGGCGCCACCGCGCTGGATATGCCCCAAAATGCACAAACGGGTATCGATGTTGGGCAGGCGTTCTTTGATGAGGGCTGATACATGCTCGCCACCGCCAAATTCGTCTCCTTCCGCTACTACTACCATGTTTACCAGTTTCTTGCGACGCTCTTTTTCCTGAAGGGAATGGATAAGCTCTTCCATATCTGTTTTGCGCTCCGGTATCAGGATGTGCTCGGCCCCGGTAGCAATACCACTGTGCAGGGCTATGTAACCGGCGTCGCGGCCCATCACCTCAATGATGAAGAGGCGGTCGTGGGCATCGGCTGTATCACGGATCTTGTCAATGGATTCCACGGCTGTATTAACGGCCGTATCAAAACCAATGGTGAAATCGGTGCCGGCAATATCTTTATCAATGGTACCGGGAATGCCGATACAGGGAATGTCGAATTCACGGCTGAACACATCCGCGCCACGGAAGGAGCCGTCGCCGCCAATGATCACCAGGCCATCGATGCCCAGGGCTTTCAGGTTGTTATAGGCTTTCTGACGGCCTTCTTTTTGAAGAAATTCTTTGCAGCGGGCTGTTTTGAGAATGGTGCCCCCACGTTGAATGATGTTGGCCACACTACGGGAATGCATAGGAATGATGTCATTTTCCACCATGCCGGTATAACCACGCATAATACCAAATACTTCCAGTCCATAATAAATACCCGTTCTTACAACGGCACGCACTGCGGCATTCATTCCCGGAGCATCGCCTCCAGAGGTCAGAACACCGATTTTAGTCACCTTTTTTGCCATGAATTAGTTCTGTTAGTTATTTTTTAAGAAAATCTCCAAAATAATGCAAGAATTATTGATTATCAGCCTCTCTTTTTTAAAATGCGGCCCAAAAATAAGGTTTTAGTTTGATACACGAGCGGCAGGGCGCGATGACCGAAAATCAGTAATCTTGTCGGTTCAAACCCACCTGTTATGATTAAATACTATATTATAGTTGCGATGACTTTTTCAGTGGGTGCTGCGACTTATGCGCAGCATTCGTACCCCATTACCCAAAAAGTGATGCATACAGATGATTATCAGGGTACAAAAGTAGAGGATCCTTACCGCTGGCTGGAAGATGATAACAGCGCCGGGACCAAGGCCTGGGTAGAAGCGCAGAATAAGGTGACTTTTGATTACCTGAATAAGATCCCTTACCGCGGACAAATGAAAAAACGGATTGAAGAGGTGGCCAATTATCCCAAATACACCGCACCGAACCGTAAAGGCGACTATTATTATTTTTATAAGAATAATGGTTTACAGAACCAATCCCTGTTGTATCGCCAGAAGGGGCTGGATGGCGCGCCCGAACTGGTGATGGACCCCAACAAGCTGTCGCCGGATGGCACCACCCAGCTTACCAATTTCACGCTTTCCAAAGATGGGCGGTATGCTATATGGGGTATTTCGAGGGGTGGCTCTGACTGGCGCACGTATTATGTACGGGACATGCAGACCGGCAAGGACCTGGCAGATTCTATCCTGTGGGTAAAGGTGTCCGGCGCTTCCTGGCAGGGCAATGGCTTCTATTACAGCCGTTATCCCGCCCCTGAAAAAGGGAAAGAGCTTTCTTCGAAAAATGAAAACCACCAGGTATGGTACCATACGGTGGGCACTTCCCAGGACCAGGACGAACTGGTGTATGAAGACAAAGGCAATCCCCAGCGTTTTCATACCCTGTCGGTGAGTGAAGATGAGCGCTTTGCTTATCTTACGATCAGTGACCGTGGCAAGGGTTTCCAGGGTAATGCCCTGTATTACCGCGACAGTAAAGGCGGCAATAATACCTTTAAACCCATCGTAGCGGCTGTAGGCAAGTTCCGCTATAGCGTGGTGGATAATACAGGCGATAAGATGCTGTTGTTCACCAATGACGGTGCTGAGAATAATAAGATCGTTTTATTTGACCCTGCCAACCCGGCGCGTGAAAACTGGGCGACGATTGTGCCGGAAAAACCAGAACCCATACAAGGGACGGGTACGGCTGCCGACCGCCTGTATGTAAGTTACCTGAAGGATGTTACTACACGGACCTATGAGTATGATTTTACCGGTAAGTTGCTGAAGGAGATCAAACTGCCGGGCCTGGGCACTGCCAACGGATTTGGCGGTAATCATGATGACCAATTCTTCTTTTATACGTTCAGCTCTTTTACTTTCCCGCCTACGATCTACAAGTATGATATTGCTACTGGCGTGAGCACGGTATTCCGTCAGCCGGAGGTTTCTTTTAATCCCAACGATTATGAAACGAAACAGGTGTTTTATCCCAGCAAGGATGGCACCAGGATACCTATGTTCATTGTGCATAAGAAAGGATTGAAGCTGGATGGCACGAATCCCACGATGCTGTATGCGTATGGTGGTTTTAATATCAGTTCCCTGCCCGGCTTCAGCTCCAGCCTGATACCCTGGCTGGAGCAGGGTGGTGTGTATGCACTGGCCAACCTGCGAGGCGGTGCTGAATACGGGGAAGCCTGGCACCAGGCCGGTATGCGTTTTAAGAAGCAGAATGTATTTGATGATTTTATTGCAGCCGGTGAATACCTGATTGCCCATAAGTATACCTCCAATAAACGCCTCGCTATCCGTGGTGGTTCCAATGGCGGGCTGCTGGTAGGCGCTGTGATGAACCAGCGCCCTGACCTGTTTAAGGTGGCTATTCCCCAGGTAGGGGTGATGGACATGCTGCGCTTCCATAAGTTTACGATTGGCTGGAACTGGATTGCTGAGTATGGCAGCAGTGACAGCGCTGCCGATTTTAAGAACCTGTATGCTTATTCTCCGTTGCATAACCTGAAAGCAGGCGTTCATTATCCGGCCACCCTGATCACTACGGCCGATCATGATGACCGCGTGGTGCCTGCCCATTCCTTTAAGTATGCGGCTACCCTGCAGGAAAAACACAAAGGGGCCAACCCGGTGATGATCCGCATTGAAACGAATTCGGGTCATGGCGCCAGCAATACGGCCAAGAATATTGAAAGTACTGCGGATATTTATTGTTTTATGTTCCAGAATATGGGATATGTGCCTAAGTTTAAGAATAATTATACGGGAGATAACGATAAGAAGAAAGGATTTTAATAAAGGGCTAGTGGTAAGTGGCGAGTGGCCAGTGGAAAACAAACGTGGCGAATCAAAAGCCCACTCGCCACTTGCCATTCACCACTTGCCTTTCTCTATATTTGCTTCATGAAGATATTAATCACTGGTGCGAATGGTCTGTTAGGACAACACTTAACGCGTTTATTACTACAGCAGGGATACACGGTGATCGCTACCGGCAAGGGAGATGCCCGCATCCGGATGGATGAATGGGGAGATCGTTATATATACCATCCGCTTGATATTACAGATGCAGTGGATGTACAGCGGGTGATGAGCGCTGTACAGCCGGCCGTCGTGGTGCATGCTGCTGCGATGACACAGGTAGACGAATGCGAACTCCATTCCGAGCAATGTGAACGTACGAATGTGATCGGCACTTCCCAGGTGCTGGTAGATGCAGAAGTGTATAGCCAACATTTTATTTATGTATCCACTGACTTTGTGTTTGATGGCGAGCAGGGGAATTACAGGGAAGAAGATGAGCTGAAGCCGGTAAGTTATTATGGATTTACCAAGATGCAGGCGGAGGCGATCACCGAAACCAGTACGATCCCCTGGGCTATTGTGCGCACCTGCCTGGTGTATGGCAATACCCTGCAGGGCACCCGCAACAATATTATCACCTGGGTAAAGGGCAGCCTGGAGCAAGGTAAAGCGATCAAGGTAGTGGCCGATCAATGGCGCACGCCTACGTATGTGGAAGACCTGGCAAAAGGCATTGCGCTGATCATTGAAAAAAAGGCTACCGGCATTTATCATATTTCCGGGAAAGACCTGTTGACGCCTTATGATATAGCTATCCAAACGGCCGACCTGTTTGGCCTGGATAAAAGCAGGATAGAAAAAGTGGATGCTGCTACTTTCACACAGCCTGGCAGGCGTCCGCCCAAAACAGGTTTTGTGATTGAAAAGGCCAGGAAAGAACTGGGGTATGAGCCGCTTTCTTTTGCGGAGGGGTTGAGGAAGATGTTTGAAAAGGCATGAACAATATGAAAGTCTGTAGCTATATATTTTTTCTTATACTGATAGGCTCTGCTGTTATGGGGCAGGATACGGCGCAGGTGCAGGCGTATGCGCGGAGGCTGGTGAAGGCGTATCCTGATTGTATTGCAGGTATTAAAGATAATTATGTAGTTTTTAAGAACGGGACAAGGTTATTGTTTGATGACGGGGAAAGTAAAACCCTCACAGAATTATATGCACATCCCGATATAGAAGACCAACTGAAGGCGCTGTACGTAAAAGGCAAAACAGCTAATCCCGCAGAACTGGATGATCCCGGCAGGGTCAGGAATGATTCATTTTTTAAGACGATGTATGGGGCGACGCCTGCTGCTGTGCAGCAAAACCTGACTACGATTACCTGGTTGCCCAAAACAGCGAGGCAGTCATTGAAGGTATCGCGGATCAATGGGGTGGATAAGCGGCTGCAGGCTATTTCTGATGAGCTGGAGCAACTGCCTGCCCATTTGCTGCCGTATGTGCAACAGGTTGCCGGTACTTTTACCTGGCGGGTGATCAAAGGCACCAACCGGTTAAGCACCCATAGCTTTGGGATTACGATGGATATTAATACCAGCTATTCCAATTACTGGCAGTGGGATAATAAGACTACGGATGAACAGAAAAAGATACCTCATTATATTAACAGGATACCCTTTGAAATAGTAGCCATTTTTGAAAAGCATGGCTTTATCTGGGGCGGTAAATGGTATCATTACGATACGATGCATTTTGAATACCGTCCTGAGTTGCTGGTGGATTAGACTGTACCTATGGGGCTTCCGTGGGGTTCGTTACCGCCAGTTCATGGGCATGATTGATGGAAGAGAACAGGAGTGGCTGGCCATTATCTTTATAGTTAGAGAACGTTATTTTCTTGCCCGGTACAGCCAGGGCTGCTGGCAGATTATTGATGTACACTGCATTGGTACAATTATAAATAGGCTTTGGATCACTTGCCCCAAGCGTGCAAAGGAATTTATGGATGGCGGGGTCTGGATTTTCAACAATGGCGGCATAGAGATTGGCGCCAAAACCAGATTTTTCAGCAATGGTAACTATTACCGCAGGACGGGCGTCTTTCTTGCATGACAGGGAGGAAAAGACACAAAATAAAATCAATATGATAAGGTATTTCATGTTGGGGGTTTTGTACATGACAAGATGACTGTTCCTTTCGTTGCAGCTACTCCGCAATCCGCCTTTCCAAAAATACCTCTGCCATCATACAGCGGGCGCTGCCGCCGCCATTGGTCTCTATCGTGTACAGGGGGGCGTGGATGATCCTGTTGTAGCTGCGCAGCCTGTTTACCTGTTCCGGGGTGAGCGACTCATAGGCCTGGGTACTCATTACCAGTAAAGTTTCACCCTGTATGCTGGCCACCTGCAGCATGTTGCCGGCAAAGCGGTTCATCTGCTCCATGGTGATGTCTATCAGCTCTTTACCCGACTGATCGATTGTATTGTGTACCCCTTCACGTGCTGCTGCATCCGGTAAGGAGTCCATACAAATTACAATGTAACGATCAGCCACACACATGATGACGTTGGTATGGTATACCGGCCGGCCGGCGCCATCCACGGCATCAAATACAACCGGCTGATAGTCCAGCGCCCGGCACCATTCTTCCAATACGGTCTTATCAGTACGCGGGCTGAGGCAGGCATAAGCGATCTTCAGGTCCCTGTCCAATACCATGCTGCCGGTGCCTTCGAGGAAGCGCTGCTCATTTTCATGTTGGGTGAGGTCGTATGTGCGTTCAATGATGAAACGTTCCCGCAGCTTTTCCAATACATGCGGCTTGCGTTCCTGCCGCCGGTTGTGGGCAAACATGGGGTAGAGGCAAACGGTTCCATCAGCATGAAAGGAGACCCAGTTGTTGGGAAAGATGGAGTCGGGCGTATGTGGCTCGGGGGTATCATCTATTACAATGACATCCACCCCGTTGTTGTGCAGCATTTGCACGAAGCCATCAAACTCCTGTTGAGCCTTTTGTTGCGCCTGGGTATCCTGCCCGGCTACCTGGAAGGCGTTGTTGACCGCGGTCTCGGCGTTGTAGCCAAAGTTGACCGGGCGTATCATGAGTATATGAGGTGTAATAGACATGAATTATTTCGGCTTTAGTATTTCGGATTCTTTTATTCTAAAAGGCTTTTCAATAGCTTCCTGGCTGTGCTAAGGATTCTGAATGCTGAATGCTGGCTTCTGTATTCTTCTCTACATCTCTTCTCTTACAAGCGGCATGCTCATACAATGGAAGCCACCCCGGGCGCGGGACAGTTCTGCTGATGGCATGAGGATCACTGTATTTTTGAGATCGCCGGGGGCAACAGTGCCCTGCTCAAATTGTTCCAGCAATTCCTTCACGGGTACAATGGTAAATCCTGCTTCGCGGAAAGCCTCCACGGTTTTATCATTGCGGTCATAGCCCAGTACCACCCCTTCTTTCAGGGCCAGCAGGTTGCAGCTATCCGTCCACTGTTCCCTGGTATCGTAGGGGAATTTATTGTTGCCGGAATAAATGAATCTTATTTTGCCTTCACAACCCAGGTCATTTCGGCTGATGTCTG